>CAIONQ010000076.1 GCA_903859705.1 uncultured Chthonomonas sp. | reverse complement strand
ACACACCGCCGTAGCAGGGCACTACACCCTTTCTGGGCGATGATTAAGCAATTTTAGCGGCCCTGGGATGAATGCCGGGATAACCTGATAATTATTCACATGAGTGCCGGAAAATACCCGTTCTTCATCAGGCTTCTAGTAAGTTGCGCCAGGATAGCGAGTGTCCTTTAAAACACAGACGGCTAATCAAAACAGGTCGTTATAACATAAGTACCAGTGTGCGGATAGTTTTTTCTCAACCTCCGGCAGCCAGAATGTACCTACGATCCGCGATCCGTGCCGCAGTTCTGGCTGTTCTGGCCGATCAACATAAACCAGGCCGCTCATGCCCGCATGCCCGTTGTCAATAGTTACAAATTCGACAACATATTTGGAGCTTGTTGCACGATACACGAAGAGCCTGTAATATCCTCTGGATTCAACCTCACTGCTCTGTGGTGATATTGTAGCAGGATCTAAAGAGGGAGAAATCTGAAGCGCCTTGCATGCCCCCACAGGTAGCGGATAGTGCTTTAAGACACCAATTGCCCTTTCCAATGCAGGCATGCTGCGCCCGTAAACCCATGTGGGCTGCCTGCGAATAGAGCTAAAGCCAACATTCCCCACATAAAGTAGCAGAATAACAATCACGGCAATCGTTGAATTGCGCCGAGTACTTTTGCTTGCCGGAACCACATTTATTGAACCGATATCGGACATCTATGGGCCTTTCAATTGCACCGCGTTTTAATCCATATGACAACGTACACTTCACACAGTCATTTTACGCCTGAAAATGATTGACGGTGCGGAGGGTATTGCTGGTGAAGGAATTGAGCAGTTGCGTGGTAAATGCACATCCACCAAAATGTGGTGTCAAAACTACCTGGTACCTGGTTGCTGCTACTGCCTGAGATAAGGAGGCAATGCCGTTGTCGAACAGTGACGAAGAGCTATCACCAAGTGGAGTGCCAATGATAAGGTATGCTCCGCCAACGGAGGAGTTTATACCAGCCATTGGTGACAGCGAAAATATTGAGGCTATAACGCGTCATATCGAAAACTACATCGGGCCGCCCGATACAGTGCTACATGAGATTATTTCGGATAGAGTTCACATCGACGTTCACGTTGTAAAGCCAACGTTCAGGCGCAATTTCTACACATTGATAACTTCTGGAATGAGCGACCTGCCAATGAATGCGCCGCCTCAGCTGCCATCGGCACAGTTTGCCGAGCTGCTAATCTGCCTGCCACCAAATTGGATATTGCCTCTGGAAGGCGATGCTGTAACCGGATCAGGCAATGGCTCAACGGCATCTGCTGCGGAAAGTGAGGAGAATTACTGGCCCATCCGATGGCTTAAAATACTTGCAAAGTTTCCGCATGAATACAACACCTGGCTGGGAGATGGGCACACACTGCCAAATGGCGACCCTCCCTCAGGCTTTGCTCCTAACACAAAACTCTGTTGTATGATGCTTAAACCACCCACCAAGTTTGCCTCTGGACTTCATACCCTGAAGACTAAAGAAGGTAAGCTCATTAACTTTTACGCACTGGTACCGCTTTATTTAGATGAAGTGAACTTGAAACTAAATAAGAGCAGTGAAGATCTGCACGCTCGGCTTAAAAGTGCGGGAGTAACAGAGCTGCTTGATATTAACCGCAAATCTGTATGCTCAAAGTGGCCCTGGTCTCGATAGAGCGAGAGGTTTCTATTAGCTTCACGAGCACTTATAGATGGTAACGCATCGGGTTGCCTCACTTTGAAAACGGAAATTACTAGCTGCACCCCACGCTCCGCATCAGTCCTTAGATCATATGTCGACGCCACTAATACTCCTGGTCAATTAGTTGGCGGGCTGTGTCTTCTACCGAGAGGCGTTTCCCATCCTCCCAACAACGTTCATAGGTGACGCTACCAAGGGCTTCTCGCATCCGGGCCATTGCCTCTTCTCGCCAAACCTTCTCCTGGGGTGCTTCGAGCATGTTGATTCGAGCATAAGCAATAACAGAACACGAATATAGCTTTGCCGCCATTTCGTACTCTTTAACATTCAAGTGATGGGCAGCAATAGTTGCGAGGGTTGCTGCCAGGGTTCTTTTATCACCCAACCTCAACGATGCGCGGAGTGCCTGAAGATAGCATTGCCGGGCCCGTGCGGTGTTTCCAAGTTGATCACACGCAATACCAAGAATTGGTAAATACAGCCCTTCTGCTTCCGGGCGTAGAAGATCACGGCAAAGTTTCAAGGATGCCTCGGCGTAGTCAACGGCATTCTGCCACTCCGCTGTCATCAAACTGTAGGTGCCCATATTTCCTAACAACAACAGCTCACCTCCGAGATCGCCACATTCTCGGAACATTGGCAGAGCGGTTTCAAACCACTCTTTCGCTTTCGGCAATTCTCGTAAAGAAACACATACATTGCCAAGCCCCATCATACAGTAGGCAACGCCGGAATTACACCCAATACTACGGTTCAATTCCACAGCCTTAAGGTAATGCACGCGCGCCTCTGGCATCTGTCCGCGCGCAGCAGCTACGTGGCCGATGCTTGCAAGCGCTGCCGCCATTCCGCGAGCATCGCCTATCGAAGCCCAGATTTCGTGCGCCTCGTCCAGGCACTGCTGTGCATGGTCGAGATCCCCCATACGATACGCCAGGACGCCTGCCCCGTGCAGCGAACGTGCACGGTTTTCCAGAGGCTCAATTGTACCGCTTTCAGCCAGCACAGCCGCTATGGCATCGCGTCCCTCACGCCAATGTCCTCGCTGCATCCAATACCGCCACGCCCATGCTGTTATCTTCAGCGCTACATTTAGGTGGTTTGGATTAGAGAGACCATAGCTCAGCGCTGCCCTGATATTATCGTGTTCCCGATCCAACATATCAAGAACCAGGGCTTGATTTGGGCCTAGCAACTCAGGTTCTGTTTCCTGAACCAATGCAGCGTAGAAATCTGCATGGCGTTGGAAATATGCTTCCGCATTCCCAGTCACCTTCAGTAAATCTCTGCCAAATTCACGAACAGACTCCAGCAGCCTGAAGCGACCTTCAGTTTCGCCAGGCTCAAACACTATGAGAGACTTGTCGACAAGGGAAGCCAGGTGATCTTGCAGCTCCCACTCACTGCTATCGGTTGTGCATGTTGAATTATCGGCGGGCCCCCAGGCAATTGCGCGTGCCGCAGAAATAGTCCAACTGCCGGTAAATACCGATACAGCAGCAAATAGTTGCTGCTCCGCTGGCTCCAGGATCTGGTAGCTCCACTGTATCAGCGCACTTAGAGTTTGCTGCCGCGGTAGGGCCGCACGATTGCCGCCACCAAGTAGGCGAAAGCGATCTTGTAGACGTGTGGCAATCTGTTCCAGGGAAAGTGCGCGCACACGCCCCGCCGCCAACTCAAGTGCCAGCGGTATACCGTCTAACCTTCGGCAAATTTCAGATATTGCACCTAGATTGAATGGCTTGATCCGGAACTCTGGGTTTGCCTGCTGAACGCGCTCCAGAAACAACTGTACAGATGCAAATTCCAGGAGTTCCGCGGCATCTTGCTTGCTTCTGGCTCCTACTGGTACAGAAGGTGCCTCAAGTGGAAACGGCAGTGATGGAACGCGCCATACAACCTCGCCCGTAACCCCCAACGGCTGACGACTTGTTGTGAGAAGGTGAACGCCGCCGCAATTACTCAACAAACACTCAACACACCGGGAGCACGCATCCAGCAGATGTTCGCAGTTATCTAATAATAAGAGCATGTTCCTGGGCTGCAGCGTAGCGACGAGTGAGGAGATGAGCGGCACATTTCCTGCTTCACGCACTCCAAGCACAGCGGCCATTGCCAGAGCCACCTGTTTCTCATCGGAATGAGGCGCAAGGTCAATGAATGCCACACCGTCTGCATATTGCCCCGAAGCCCTGCGTGCAAGTTCAATTGCGAGGCGAGTTTTGCCCACTCCCCCGGCCCCCGTAAGCGTTACTAACCGCGACACATTCAACAGCTCCATTGTTTCTTCAAACACCTGCTCCCGGCCGATTAGGCGAGTATGTGGAATTGGAAGATGCGTCAGGTCACTGGCTGGCTGTACGGATCCTTGTACCGGAGCATTGTGCAGGGGCTGGCGCGTGCTTGCTGGAAGCGCAGCACGTTTTCTTGCTTCTGCCCTCACATGTTCATAGAGATTCTTTGTTGTGGAGTCTGGCTCGGCATTAAGCTCTTCTCGTAGCCTTACACGCAGATCCCTGTATGCCTGCGTGGCCGCAGATAGGTTGCCATCATTTGCAAGAGCTTCAATCAGCGCACAATGAGCGGTTTCCAATAATGGATCTACAGCAACCATCAGCCGTGCAAAGCGCGCAGCGTTAGCCCACTCTTTGTTATCTTTTGCCTGCGTTGAAAGTGTCAAGAGCGCTGCCAGATAGCTCTGCTCCCTGCTAGCTCGTTCCACGAAAATCCAGTCTTCAACACACTCTACCAGCAACGATCCGTTATATAGGGTAACAGCCCTCAAGAGAGAACCGGGATCATTGGCACAGATGCCGGCATCAAACCGCACAACATCTATCTCAACTCCTTCAGTTGCCAGGCTAAGTGATCGCGGCGTTGGGGCGGTAAGCAGATCCGAGGCATCCCCCAGGCACCGTCTTAAGTCGTTCAGGCTCCGACGCAGATTGGCAAGCGACCGACTTTCCTCACAATCCGGCCAAAGTACTCCGGCCAGCCACATTCGCTCAACCGATTTACCCTGACGCAAAGCAAGAAGACAGAGTAACCATACCTCCTTCCGAGTTCGGGTTGGAGGCATGGGAACACCGTTGATTGCGGCCTCAAATATGCCAAATAGGCGCAGCGATAGGCGTGCACACAGGTTGGTTTCACCTCGAGACTGCACAGCTCACACCGGCCCTTCCTTCGCGATAAATACTGCAAACCCACATCCTAAGGACTTTCCGAAATGTGGATACGCTTTTGCCTGTGATTTGGATACATCTGGTGGTACGGGGCACAGCGATAATTACAGAGACAGAAACAACCATTGTTCACCCGAATGCCCACAAGCTCAAAGGAGACCATTTTGAAATCCAGTTCATCGATCAAGCCCGTTTGCACGCTGGCAGCACTTGTTGGTGTTGCTACCATGTTACCCAATTCCGCGATGGCAGACAACCTCCTGACGAACGGAGGTTTCGAAACCGGCGACTTCACAGGTTGGACCGTTCACAATCTGCCCGGCAGTGATACCACCGGTACATTTGCTATTGGCAACAACATAACAGACAACCTGCTTACGCCACCAGGGCCATCGACACCCATTTCCGAGCTGCCATCTGTTGGCGCCAAAACAGGAAACTACTATGCAGTTTCAGACAGCCTTGGCCCTGGCACACATGTGCTGCTTCAATCTTTTACGATGCCAATAGGCTTCCACTCACTTGTGCGGTTATCCTTCGATATGTTCACCAACGACTGGTACGGTGGTGGCGTAATGAACCAGAACGGGCCGCTGGATCACAACCAGTTGGATGGAATGAGCAACCTCATTCCTACTCAGTTTGCCCGGGTGGATTTACTTACGGCTAGCGCCGATGCATTTTCAGTAAATACTGGCGATGTATTAGACACTCTGTACATTGGAGAAGACACAGGCTATCCAGCCAATCCTTACACCCATTACAGCTTTGATATTTCATCAATTGTTAACGCAGGCGACACCTATCAGCTTCGCTTTGCGGAAGTCGACAACCAATTCACGCTGAACCAGGGCATCGACAATGTTGGCGTTACCACGCAAACACCGGAGCCAGGCAACACTGCGCTTATTGTAAGCCTTGGATTAAGTGGCATTGCAGCTCTCCGGCGTAAGCAACGAAGCCAGCAACCTGTTTGACGCAACCATGTAACATTCCCAACGATAACTCGTTAAGCCTTTGCACGCATGTGTAGGAAGGCACTGATAGAAATGAGGGTGAAGCCATGCAATACAAAATAGAAACTCCTGGCGGGAACGCCGATCTTGAGAAGCGACTACTTCAGGCAATTGAATCCTGCCAGGCAGCAACGCTGCGTGAAGAAGCCACAGCAAAACGTTTCGAACAAGCCATACGGCGCACGAAGGCGATCTGTGGTGCTGCATTGACGCTGCTGACCGTTACGGTGACATTGTTAACGCTGAAGCCCGTTGGCGCGCAGGGCGGATACGGCCCTACATTAGCGAGCCTGCAAGCCCAGGTTAACACTGTACTAAACAGAACTCAGTTCATGTGTGCCGATGCTACATCCAAAACAACGAAATTTACGGGCTGCAATGTTTACATACAGTCTGGTTCAGGGCACACAAGCGATAACTATACTCCAACCGGCTTAGGCAATCTCACCGTAGGATACAACGAGGAGAGAGGCACCGGCAACGTACGAACCGGATCGCACAACCTTATACTTGGAGATGCAAACAACTACTCCAGTTTTGGCGGCATAGTTTGTGGATCCAACAACACCATATCAGGATATTATGCCTCGGTTACTGGCGGCGATTACAACACGGCATCTGGCATTGTTTCGTCCATATCTGGCGGTGGTTACAACACTGCTAGTTACGATTGGTGCTCGATCAGCGGGGGAAATGGCAACAGCGCGTCTGCGTCGTTTGCCACAATCTGCGGTGGCTATTACAACATAGCTACCAACAATTGGGCCACGATCTTGGGTGGCAACGGCAATGTTGCAAGCGGTACCTATGCTTCTGTGCTTGGCGGAGAAAACAACAACGCCGCTGGAACTGGTTCAACCATTAGTGGAGGAGGCTTTTGTTACGCTAGGGGTTACTACCTGAACGGAGTGTACAACTCGATACTGGGCGGATACGGTATCAGCAACTCAACACAATTTGGTCATAGCCCATAAACTCAGCGATTAGCTGCGTAAGAACAACCATATTTCTAAATCATGTGTCGTCGCTCACCCTTCAAGGAACAATTAACCATGCAAACTGAAATCGAATCCCTTCGAAATGAACTTAATACTGCAACTGCAATAATGCAGCGTGCTACCCGCAGAGCCAGGGTATTAAGTGGCCTGGCGCTATTGGTGGTGACAGGTGCAATTGGTGTATCTACTTTACGCCCCGTTGGGGCGCAGGGCGCTTACGGAACCACGCTTACCAGCCTTCAGGCACAGGTGAATACCTTAATGAACCGCACGCAGTACATGTCTGCAGATAGCGGTGCCAAAACAACCACATTTTCCGGGTGCAACGTAATGGTTCAATCTGGCTCTGGATATACAGACGACCACGATATGCTAAGGGGCCTGGGGAACCTCATAATCGGTTATAACTCGAATAGTTATAGCCTCCCACACAATGGATCTCACAACTTGATTGTTGGAGATTTCCAGAGTTACTCTGGTTACGGTGGAATTGTTGCCGGGTATGACAATGCAATAAGCGGAGCATACGCTTCTGTGGTTGGCGGGTGGGCTAACAGCGCTTCTGGGATGTGTTCCGCAATCCTCGGCGGATACAGAAATTCTGCGCAAAACCTGGAGGCAACCGTATCGGGAGGTGAGTTCAACATATCATCTGGCGTGAGCAGTTCCGTTGTCGGAGGAGACAACAATGTTGCCAGCGGAATTGAAGCCAGCGTACTTGGTGGATACGAAAACAATGCGGCCGGGTGGGATTCAACGATCTCTGGCGGGGCTTTCTGTTACACCGGTGGCAATCACAATGGAGGCGATTTCAACTCCATCCTTGGCGGCTTTGCAATCAGTAATACCACCCTATATGGCCACACACCGTAAATGATGCACTATCGCCCGCGGCCACTCAAATTGTGGCCACGGGCCGTGGTGCTAACGTGTGAGCAGCATTTGTGGCGATCCCCATTAGGGTCGGTTTAACGCCATGCTTTAGAGAATTAAATATTTGTTAGCCATTGCCGGGCGAGTATGAGGATCCCGCATCAATAAGTAACGCATCGAGATTGTTTACGAATAGGAGAAATCTGGTGAAAGATGGCGATATCTTCCAGATCCAGCTGCCCGACTGGGATGCCACAGGTAATGGACGGTCTGGCTCCCTGGCCATTGTGATCCATCTATAACTCCCGAAACATCACCAGCGCATCAACATAACCCAGCATAGGATGCAGAAATGCTTCCGATAGCCGCGTAAGCACCTCAAAGCCATAGCTTTCCCACAGTGCAACGGCACGGTGATTTGTGCTAACCACAAAGTTGAACTGCATGGCTCTATAACCCTGTTGCCTTGCCAGTTCCAACGAATAACCACACATCGTGCGTGCAATTCCACGCCCGCGGGCTGTCGGTGCAGTGGCATAACCTGCATTGGAAATGTGCGATCCACCACCCATCTGGTTCGGCCGAATGTAGAACGTACCCAGGATTTCTGCGCCAATCAGTGCGACGTATGTGTCATGGTCTCCCCCGCACCAGTGTCCAATTGCCTCTTCTGCACCCATCTCTTGCGGAAGGGCAAATGTTTCGCCCTCTCGTATTATCGGCTGCAATATATCCCATATCGCCACATGGTCTGCGGCTGTTGCCGGTCGTATCTGTATCTCGCCCTCTGTGTTCATAACAAACCTACCTCGTGAGCAGAAGGATTACCGCTATGCTTCAAACAAATTGTTCTCCACACAAGCTCAATTGTATCGCCAGTATTTAAGTATGTACCTACAGATTATTATATGGGAGCAGCTAACTTGCCTTCTGATATCGAACTTCTTAACAGCCTACAAAGCGAACTTGGAATTCAGATCGATCGGTTTCTGATAACCTCCCGCGCTATGAAACCAGATGAGAAAAAGTGGCTGGACGGACTCTTCCATTGCGGCACCGAAACTGGAAGGCCACTCATTGAACGCATTAAGAACAGCGTAAATGGCCTAAACTGGGCTGTTATTGATGAGAATGCTCACGTTCGAGCCCTGAACCTGATGCATGCAGAGTGCTCCCGTTTTCCGAGCCAGATACTGAATCTCTCACACCTGGTTCACCTCATACTAAACGATTGCGAACTGCTAGATGTGCCTGCTGAAATTGGGCAATTGGTAGAATTGCGCAGCTTGAGCTTGAACAGAAACCTGCTAATCGATATTCCGGCTGCTCTCTGGAACCTGCCAGAGCTGCGTGAATTGCACGCAAGCAGCAATCAGATTAACGTAGTTCCCGCCGATCCTCCTGCCTCGCGCGATATGCGGTGCATGCACCTCAGTGGGAATGAAATTGAAGTATTGCCGGATTGGTGCCTGGATGAGCGGTGGCGTCTAAGTGTTGATAACCACGATACGCGCTATCGGCCCAACCGCGTGCTGTATGTAGCAGATAATCCGCTGGAAGATCCGCCACTTGAGATCATTGCACTGGGTCGCAAAGCCGTTGATCAGTACCGCACCGCAACCACCGGCGCAACCGTACCAATTAACGAAGTTAAAGTACTGCTGGTTGGTGGCGGGGGCGCTGGCAAAACTTCATTTGTAAATCGGCTGCTTGGCCGTGAGTTTAACCCGGGCGAGGAGCAAACCGGCGGCATCAAGATTGATACATGGACCGTGGATAGCTCCGAGGGCGAACTTACCGCACACCTGTGGGACTTCGGCGGCCAGGAAATCATGCACTCCACCCACCAATTCTTCCTTTCTCGGCGCAGCCTCTATGTGCTTCTGCTTGATGGCCGGAAGGAAGAGGATCCCGAGTACTGGCTGAAACATATTGAGAGCTTTGGCGGCGATGCACCGGTGGTTGTAGTCCTCAATAAGATGGATCAGAACCCGGCGTTTGATGTAAACCGCAGATTTCTTGCCGATAAATATCCGGGTATTGTGGGTTTCTACCGCCTTTCTTGCGCAAGCGGGGAAGGCGTTGAACCGGCACGGAGAGGCATCTGCAAGGCACTGGAAGAAGTGGAGATAACGCGCACCGTATGGCCCGAAACCTGGTCGCGCGTCAAAGCTCGTATCGCTGGAAACCCGGCTCCGTTCCTCAGCAACGCTCAGTATGCCGCGCTCTGCAAAGAGTGCGGCGTGGACGATGATGCGCAGGAAACATTGATCACTTTTCTGCGCGATCTTGGCACAGTTGCCCACTTCCCAGAACTACGCCTCAGTGGCCTTCACGTGTTGGAACCGCGCTGGCTCACTGGGGCTGTTTACAGAATACTGAACAACCCACTGGTTACCGAACGCAACGGCATCCTGGAGCTGGCATCGCTCTCAACTACCTTATCCACATCGGCAGATGGCCTCTCCTATCCTTTGGAAACACGTGGCTTCATTCTGGATGTAATGGAAAAGTTTGAGCTTTGCTTCCCGGTAGATAGCAATGCACTATTGATCCCGGATCTGCTGCCTATTCAGGAGCCAGACTTCACATTTGAAACGGATGAAGCGCTGCGCTTCCGCCTGGATTACGATTTTCTGCCAGGTTCTATTCTTCCCCGGTTTATTGTTCGCAAGCATCAGGATATTCTGGATGGCCTTGTCTGGCGCACCGGGGCCCTGTTGCAGGATGCATCATTTGGAGCACAGGCACTTGTGCGCTCGGATACCGCCGCCCGACAGATAGACATATTTGTAACTGGCCAGCGCCGTCGGGATTACCTGGCTGTATTGCGATCTACATTTCTGGATATTAATCGTCGCTTTGAAGCCATGCGGTGCCGAGAAATTGTTGTATTACCGGATAATCCAGATCTTGGTGTATCCTACGAGCACCTTATCCGGCTGGAACAAAGCGGCATCGCTGATTACTTTCCAGATGGAGCTGAGCATGCCTACCGGGTTGCAGAGCTTCTGGGCAGTGTTACCGTGCCGGCCAATCGCACCGAACAGCAGTTACAGGAGCTAATTGAGAAGCTCATTACCGAGCGAGATAGCCCGGAAACTGGGGCACAAAAGGCTATACTCACAATGCATCCAAACCTGTATGGAATTGGTGTGGATTTGAATGCTCTGGGAGAACGTATTTCCAGGGTGCTCAAAGATCGTAAAGGCCCAAAACAGGGATAGCTTCTACGCAATAATCTACTAAAATTTAAGGGAGCAGCAACGGATGACCGTTCAAGAGATTATGGCCCAGCTCGAGGCTCTGGGCAGCGCAAAGGTGCGCGAGTTAAATGTAAGAAACGACGCGCCAGAAAACCACTTCGGGGTAAAGATGGGCGATATACGGACAATTGCGAAAGCAATAAGGTCTAACCATACCCTTGGCATGGAGCTGTGGCAAACTGGAAATGCTGATGCTATGATTTTGGCGACGCTTGTAATCAAGCCAAAACTGCTTTCATCCGCAGAGTTACAGCAAATGGTCCAATCCATAACTTACGCTCAACTTGCCGATACGCTGATTACTAACGTTGTTAAGCTTTATCCAGACAAAGAGGCTCTGCGCCTGCAATGGATGGAGACTGAGCATGCCATGCTCGCCCGCGCAGCATGGAGCCTTACAACCGAACGTGTTTGCAAAAACCCTTTCGGGTTGGAGATTGCCGCACTACTGGATAGGATTGAGAGCGAGCTGGCAAGCGCACCGCCAGCAACGCAGTGGACCATGAACTTCTGCCTTGGTGAAATTGGTATTAACTTTCCAGAACATAGAGATCGAGCGATAAAAATTGGGGAAGCCGTGGGTCTTTACAAAGATTGGCCACTCTCCAAAGGCTGCATACCACCTTATGTTCCCGTTTGGGTGCCAGCAATCGTTAACAAATAGGGATCCCAGCAAATACGCGCCAGTCGTAAGTGGTTTTACCCCATTGCGCCTGGCGCGCTCGGCTTAGTTACCGGATGAGGTCGCGAATGTCGGCGCATTGCTCATGGGGCAAGATGGTGGCTTCATTACTGGCAGCGACTTTCTGACGGATAGGGGTGTTACCGCGCTTACTGATATGGAAGCCTCAAGCCTCAGGTATAACTCGGTATAACAAAACGCAAACAAGGTATGTTTTCGGTGTAATTTCTGAGAGTAACTTATAACAATAGGAGCAGTTCTCATGCCAACGAAGTTCAGTACAACTTTGCGCAAGAGTGCCGAGAAGGATGTGGTTGGAATTGTCGTGCCCGAAGATGCGATATTGGAGCTTGATGGCGGCAAACGCCCTTCGGTTGTGGTCACCGTCAACAACTACACATACCGGTCGACAGTTGGCACTATGAATGGGTTGTTCATGATTCCGTTCAGCTCCGAGCACAGGGCGGCCACGGGCTACAATGGCGGCGAACTTGTAGAGATAACTCTTGACCTGGATCTGCAGCCCAGAGTTACCGCAACACCTGCCGATCTTCAATCAGCACTTGTAATTGCTGGGAAAGCGGAAGCGTTTGACGCACTGGCACCTTCCCGCAAGAAAGAGTTTGTGCGGCAGGTAGAAGAGGCGAAAACTGAAGAAACGCGTCTGCGGCGGATAAGTAAAGTGCTCGACTCCATTGTAGTGAAGCCGAGCTAATGTTGCTGTAAGCTCGCCGGTTATGGGGCCGCGTTTGCAGCCTGCAGCGCTGCTATGTCAATTCGCTTCATTCCCATAAACGCCTGCATCACTCGCCCTGCCTGCTGTGGGTCTGTATTGGATAACAGAGAACCCAGGCAGCGAGGAGTAACTTGCCAGCTCACTCCAAACTTATCTTTCAGCCAGCCACAATGGCCATCTGCGCCACCATTGGCAGTCAGAGCATCCGCAAACCTGTCTATCTCTTCCTGTGTATCCACAGAAATCTGAAGCGAGAACGCCTCATCTAACTGATACATTGGGCCGCCATTCAGAAAGATGAGTTTCTGGCCAAGAACTCTTAGCACTACGGTCATCGCTGGCCCGTCTTCGCCCGGCGTTTGAGCCGGATAACGTGAGATATGGATAATCTCTACATCTGTGCCAAAAACAGTCTTATAGAACATCGCGGCATGCTCGGCCTGATCATTGAACCAGAGGAACGGGGTAACATCGGGCTTCATTGGCAATCCAATCTATGTAACGTTGGGTAGGATCAGGGCTCTTGCCTGGCCACATCACTCCTCAACGGCTAGTCTCAGGCGATCCAACGCCTCATCCCAGCGTTGAGAAATGAAATCCAGGGCACGTCGGGCTTCTGATAGTTGCTCGGGAATAAGCTCCCACTTTGTTTCCCGTCCAATATGATGGTCGCGCACTATCCCGGCATCTGCAAGCACGTGCAGGTGTTTAGTTACAGCCTGCCGTGTGATGTTCATGCCGGTGCTCAGCTGAGTAATTGAGAGCATCCCGCCTGCGCACAGTATCGTTACCAGGCGCAGGCGAGTTGCATCACCCAGGGCGGCAAAGATGGCTGCCGACCGGCCCATGCCGGTCGGCGCAACCCTATCAGGATTTTGATACATACTCCGCAATGCTTTCCATCTGCACTTCCCAGCCCCGCGTATTCTGCCGGAATGCCTCAAACCGGCGTTCCGGGGGAACCTGATCGAAGCCGGATTCCACAACACGCAGGCGGGTGCCACCTGCTTCTTCCGATAGCAGGATTTCAACCAGGGTCATCGGCTCCTGGCTATAGTCTACCGTTTCATCGAGCGCATATGGGTGCCACCGATAAGCAAACCGTGCAGGTGGATCAACGGCTACCACAACCATATCACAAACAAGGTGCTCGTACCCGGAAAAACTTATGCGTCCGGAGGTTGTCTGCCCGGCAATAAATGCCTTACCGTTCAGATCCAAACCAAACCAGTTGCCGAACTCTTCCGCATTTGAAACCGCCTGCCATACCCGGGCAAGAGGTGCCTTCAGCAACACATCGCGCTCAATCTTATCGGTTGATTCACTCATGCCGAATTTCCTTCCTTTGCTACAATAGCAATGGCTGCAGTAATTACGCAACCATATAGTTGCACTATATCACATATTTCAAATATGAGCAACCAAAAAGTTGCATAAATGGATAAAACGGCAATGTGTGTTGCGATTATAAGGTTAAACCTAAAGGTTCAGTTGTTGCACTAGCCACTGCGCTGCCTGCCCCCGCGTTAACGAGCCCGAGGGCCATGGCAGCTGCGCACCGGTACTGCTGTTAAGCGCCTGCTTGTCCGGATCGCTCAGTAATGCTCCTGGCCGAAAGCTCATATCCTCATATCCACTGGCATAACCATTTACACCCAGTAGCTGAACCGCCTTAAACTCTGGCATATCGGTCGTCACATCGGTCCACCAGTATAGCGGTACTCCAGCATCCAGCAAGGTATGTTGGAACTGCTTCAACAGGTCTGGAGTGGTGGGCACGCTGGCAGGCGTTACAGAGGAATTGATACAGAGTGCAGCAAGCGCGCCGGCCGCTTCTCCAATATTCCACTCCGCGGGATGAAGGCGGTAAACTCCATTTGTGATATGCGTTGTGCCGATGTTTTTGCATGCGGGCAGCAAGTTGGTAAGGCGAACTGGTATCAGTGCGCCAAGCGGTATCTGAAACGGCAATGCAGTAGCAAACATCTGCTGGCAGCCATTGCCCGTGCATCCATGCACGTCCATGCCACCGTAGTCGCCTATTCCACAGGAATCTTTAAAGAGTGCGGCCCTTGGACCACCATCCCCTATCTCCTGCTGAACAATGCGTTTCTGCGCCTTTATGCGTCTGGGCTCGCGGATGTAAGGCTGCGCTGCAGTGCCATCCGGCGTATTAAACAGATCGGTTCGGTGCTTAAGTTCTGGGTATCCTAATTTTGCGGGGTTTTCATCTCGAGGGCACTCGGTTTGCAGCCAGTAAACAAACCCCAGCGATGCCTCACGCGCACGTTCCACAATGGCTGCATCTTGTACAGGGTCGCCCGTTGGTATGGTGGCGGCCATGTAATCGTTTGCAGCCATATTCAACATAGTTACATCGTAGCGCATGCGCGGATCCGCAAAGTTGGCTGCTGCAATAATACTGCGGTAGCTCCACATATCCTTACCTGCAGTAAACATTTTGCTGATGTAGCCATCCTGAATGGTGTAGTTCTGCTCGGCTTTTAACTGATCATATTCCGCAGGGCGAGCTATTGTATGGTCTTCGCCCACTGGCCTGTGCTCTACTGCAACTGGCAGCGTAATGGGCTGTATCCACTCCGGGTGTGCCTCGGTTGGTGCCCCCGGTTCCCCTGTATCCGCCTGGCTTTCTGCCCCAATAACCCAATCTGCCCCTTCTGTGCCACACAGCGGCAATAGGTCTCCCAGGTCTGTGGCATCCAGAAAGTAGGCGCCCGTAAACCTCGATGCAACATTAGATGTATCGGTTGTAGAGATGGCACTAATGGCATCACCATTCATCTCAACAGCTGTTACCGTTGTATTCAGGTAAACGTGGACGTTGGAAAGCGTTGAAAGCTCGTGCAGCAAAACCTGGTGGCCAACAAGGGGTTCCATAGAAAATCCAGGATATGGCCCACCGGGATCGAACTGAGGTTGTGCTGCACCAGTTACGGAGAGTTTGTAGTTGTTACGATAAAACGCACGAACGTTGTGTTTGAACATTCTGTACGAGAGAGTGCTGCCAACGGTATCGGTATACCGGTTTTCATCTGGCCGGGTTACGCCCTGCGCTGTATACTGCCCCCCGAGCCAGCCTGTAGCTTCGAGAAGGCATATCTGCAATTGAGGGGCCGATTTTGCGGCGCTAAGTGCGGCAGATACACCGCCAAGGCTGCCACCGATGATAACAATATCGTACTGAATGTCTGTCATAGCATTCTCCTGAACTGGGTATCCAACGTTATAAGCAAACCGAAAATTCAGCTGCCTTTGATCATTACGAGGCTCAAGAAAAAGCCCCATTCAATGAACAAGAAGATGAGTATTCTTTCTACAACGCCCTGACCATAGTTGTTTGCGCCCGCACCGCGCCTGCGTGCCCTGCCCGATTTGCCGGATCCACCTGGCGCCGGCGCAGACAATGCAGCACCAACTGCACCGCCGACGATTGCAGCAGTGGCTTCACCCGCATACCTGCCTGCAGCGAGGCCACTTAGTATAGGGACATACTCGCGAGTGCCTGTTTGATGTTTAATTTCGTTCCGAGTATGACCGCCAAGGATAGCAAAAAAGATTACGCCCAGCAATGTAATGTGAAACTGCATCATCCCCACTGCGTGCAGCCAACTGTGAACGGCAAGAACTCCGTTGCCATGGGCTGCCGCGAAAACAAACATAGAAACGGTTCCGGCCCCAAAGCTGAACAGTACACATCGATCGTGCTTTTTTCCAGATTCAGGAGGAGATGGCATTTCATCCGGCGTTCTGGACTTCATTGAAAAGTAACCCATTGCCGCAGCAAATACTCCAGCTACAGCTAACAATCCTGGAAACAGCAGTGACGAAATTGGCACCACCCAGGTGGCTATTGCCAGCCAAATGGCCCCTGCACCTATCAGGAAAAATGCGGAATGCATCATCCAGCCGTAGTCCCAGTCCAGGGCATATTCGCTGACCATAGTCAACAGTGGGTTGAGGCGGACTACCTTTGTATGTAGTGTAGCGATTAGCGCGGCAGCAACCACAAGGCCGGTTAGTGCGAGTGCCGCGTAGATCCTACTAACGTGGCTCGCCGCAACATGAAATGCTGAAAGCAAAGTAAAAAGCAGAATAGTTACTATGATAAGTGAAAATAGCAAAGGAAGGTTCATCGCCTTCACCATTTTGCTGGTTTTATCTGGAGGCTGGGCCATCGATCTATCGCTCCTCTAGTTGTCCGCACCGAAGTTATGTTGATTCCGCTGTAGAGTATTGTTCCACTCAACCCGTTCCAAACTTCGTATGAAAAGTGGCGTATATGCATGCTTTAACAAAATTGGTACTCTGATAATACTAATTAATAAGATGCATCAATGAACCGGTTTGATAGCTCTAGAATATAACTTACGCAGAATTTTGATACACACGCAAAATCTGTCCCTTTCAAGTGAGGCACGCCATTCGTAAATTGATAGTTAGCGCCCTAATTATGAGCCTTGACGCCTACTATGTGGCCCCAGAAAATGATCTTGGGGCACTCTTTGCTTACTTTGACCCCGTATACCAGAGAGACACAACTTTTGATTCCTACAACTAGGAGCGACTGCGGGCTGCAGACCTGATGAGGATAAACGGACACAGGTAATTTTTGGAAAATAGAGACCACGGCCTGTCGCTTCCGAGCCATGCCGGCGCCACGGAAGTTCGCAGGCAGATTGCCGTTCGAATGAAAGAGATTGATAAAGTAGCTGTTTCTAACCGCCTTTCGCCCGATGATCTCGCCGAATACAACAACACCGAGATCGTGATCCACGCCGAAACCTTAGCAAAACTACTGTAGCTCAAACATCATGGGACGACGGACATCGGGCTACCTGGCTGCCGTAGGCTGTGGCACATACTGCTTGCCGAATCCTGGTAGATGAGCTGCAGATCAGCATATTCCCGATGCTGGCAGGCGGTGGATCGCCGCTTTTTGAAGGTCAATCGTGCGTGAATCTGAGATTGGTTGAAAACAGAAACTGGCAGGGCTCCGGCATAGTGATCGCGCGCTATGCGGTGGAATATCCTCAGATGGATACGAACTGAAAGGCATACAAACGTGTGCCCCTACCCGAAACATGCAGGCGAATGGTTTTGCCTGCAAGGGGCCGAAGGTCCGCACTCCCTTTCCACCTTACAACGGTATCCAGGTAATTACCGCCAATCTCCTCACAATCTGCATGGGCAAATCCCGGTATTGCCCGCCCGGTGGAATCCTGAATTTCTACAAAGGCTGTTCCCATCCCACCAGTGTCGATATTTAGCTGCAACTGCGTGCCTGTAAACACCATAGGCGGGGTGGTTAAAGAGCCGCCTGTATAGGCAAAGTCCGCAGACATAAAACCATCGACGCGCTGGCGTACAGCCCCATAGGCACTTCCATTCGGGACAGAATGGTCATACTCTTTACGCAAAATCCCTCCATCGTGTACCCTGCCAGGCGACCAGAAATACTGATAAATATAGTTGCCTTTCCGCACCATTCCACACCCCATTATGTTCAACCAGCGATCCCACTCATCTGGAAAGCCCATCGGAAAGTAAGGCCTCCTATCTGGCCTGCTCCAGTTAATGCCATCTCTGCTCACAGCCATCTGCACTTCAATCAGGCCATAGTCGTTGCCTGGTTCAAACCTGAACCAGGGCTGGCGACCAGGTGAAGGCGAGAAGTGCCGAAATGGTGTGGGAAACATCAAGTACACATCTTGGGCTGCCGTATACACATGCGCACCACTCGTGTAGAAATCGCAATATGGGTCGTCTGCCTGGTCTGCCGATAGGACAACAGCTATGTGTTCTGGTGATGGAGGGCTGATAACCGGGACATTGTGATTGTAGGGCCATGGTTTCAGTAAGTCATCTGTTTCGATGCGAGCAATACGGCGCTGGTTTTCGTTGTTGCGAACAAAGCCGCGCAAAAACACAACATACTTACCGATTCTTGTATCCCAATCGGCAACGATAGAGGTTTCTGGCCACATCGGAAATACCCGCCCTACCTCCGTAAAATGAATCCCGTCTGCTGAATAGGAGGCATGTATCCCGGCATGCTTCGGATCTGAGGAAAGGCTTGAGCGAAACAGCTTGTAGCGGCGCTGTGGCACATCATGTGGATCTACCATGATGGTTGCATCTATGGCATTATCTGCAACTATCAAGTTGTTATTCTTGCTGCCGTTAACCTGTACAATCCCAAGCGATGGCCTATTCCACTTCAATCCATCGGTGCTCTCCGCATAGCACAACGAGTGCCCCGCCTGCGTAAAGGCACCATAATACATCTTAAATTTGCCGGCATCCTCAATAACCCTGAAAAAACCACCAAGCCCCGCCTCCAGGCTGGTATCGGCACTATTCAGCACAATCCCCATCTTCTGAGCCTGGTTTAACGAAAGCGTAACGGCGTCGCTCACATCGATAAATCGACGGTCGATAAACAGCTGCTTCCTGTTTGTAACTTCCAGCGGCAGCTTTCCAACTGCCAAATCTTGATGGTGCGAAGCGAGAACAGGCGTGCCCGAAAGTGCAAGGCTCCCTGCCAGAAACTCGCGCCGAGCCAACGGTCGTAAAGATGCCATACGAATTATTCCTCCAGACACCCTGCTACATGTGGGTGTTCTGCAACTTAGTACGACACACATCTGAACCATAAGCGCAGCGAATATTGAGAGCGCACACTGTGTAATTTGGCAGATACTCAACAGAGGTTGGCGGCATATTACGAATAATGTGTTTGCCCGCCGTTTGCTCAGACAGGGGTAAACTGAAAACACTTTCAATAAAACCGTATGGCTCAGATCCATCCCAAAAAGGCGGTTTCTTTTCTAATGTCCTGGCATTTCGAACATCCGTCATCTTATCCGCCTAAACTTAAAGTAACAGCGATCTGGGCACGTAACATGGTAAGAAACCAGCTTGTAAGCTTATTTAGCCTCGGAGCGGCTCTGGCCGGCCTGGCTGCATCATATGCTTGCATTGCCCAGTCAGCTCCGGGCAGTGATGTGGCGCTAACCCAACTGGATTTGGCCCGAGACTACCGCCTGGGTGCCCACATAACATTGCACATCGCATCACGGCCCGTGGGCGAAGTGCTCTATACGATTGCCGATTTGGTTCATGCCGAAATGAGAGCGGTATCCTGGGACAGAGAACAGAGAATCTCGCTGGATGTTACAGATCGACCTGCATCGGACGTGATGAGCCAAATCGCGAATGCACTCAGCCACGGTGCCCCCAACGGTTGGCGCTGGGCATTGACCGATGGTACCACCCACGATCCTGCATATGTGATGGCCCGCTCTAAGGCGTTTGTCGCATCAGAAGGTGATGCACGAGATTACCCACGACAAAAAGCAATCGAACTGCTAAAGCTTATGAGGGCAGCCGCGCGCGAACTGCATTCGGGGCAAGCCGGGCAATCACTCTTTGCACTGCCGGCCCCCCAACAGCGGTGGTTGCAGTCGCCCGAAAGCATGCAGCTTCGTGAGTCCCTCGGCGCAATCACAGATGGGCAGTTTGCAAGCATGAGCATTCATCACCCGGTTCCTCTGGCCAAAATCACTGGCAAAGCGCAATCTCTGGAGTTCTTGCCAGATGATAACCATGGCAACTCCCCGGATAGGGTAGCTTCATACACTCTACGCCTTATGGCCGATGCACCCGCAAGCACTGTTATATCTGAGGTGAAATTGAACCCGGTGCGTGATACGCTTCCAGATCTCAGGCTTGCGCAAGATGGCAACACCACCTCAATAGATCCGTCCCAGGCACTCCAAAAGGCAAACGTACATGGTAGGGATTTGCGCGATTGTGGAATGCTATTTCACGCGATAGCAGCCTCTGCACACAAATACATAATTGTGGAGCAGTTTTACAAGTGCGGCACCGATGGAACGCCACATCAAGTTCTCGCAGATGTTAGCACTGGCTCGTTTGAAGCAATCTGTAATCGGATCTGCGATGCATGGAACTACCAGGCATTACAGGTTGGTGACACGTACTATTTTTGGAGTAAGACCTGGGCACTGGATAGGGCTGCAGACATACCGGATGGCACGCTAAGTCACTGGCAACATATCATTGAAACACGCGGCAATTTCACCGCAAGAGATCGCGGGATTGCTGCCGGAATTCATACCTGGCAGCAGATTGGTACTACGCTGAAGTCATGGTTGCCAGAGTCTGGACCCTGGAGCTCTCGCACGGAATATGAAGAGCTTCGCACAGCGGGTGTAAAGTAGGCATACTCACTATGGGTACTGGCTTACAGAGAGCCCTCAATTGGCAAGCTTGTTAGCAGGCCAATTCCCCTACCTCTGTTGCCTACAGCACAATAGTGCAGATACCACGTTTTGTTCTTTGGGTTGAAGATCAGCGAGGTTTTGTGTGCATAGGTAGCATCCAACCCGCCAGGGTGTCCACCGGCGCGGTATAACGGCTCCGGTAGTGCATCCCAGTTGATTAGGTCCTGTGAAAAGGCAACCATGATGTGTGCACCACCCTTGCCCACTCCAAAATAGAACATTGCCCAGTGATCGCCATCCCGGTACACTTTTGGATCAGAACAAAACTCCGCATCAAACCCACCGGGGCGGTTGCGAACTATGGGACTCCCGGCATACCGCTTCCAGCTAATCAAGTCATCAGATGTTGCCAACCCGGTCTGTTCATGGCCATGCGCGGCATTGTAAAAGTTGTAATACTTGCCACCGTGCTCCAACAGCCAGGGCTGATAGATGCACTCTTGTTCCCAATCCGCACAATCTGCATCAAACACTGAGAGTATGGGCACCTCTCTAGCATGCTTCCAGTGTATGCCATCCTCGCTGCAAGCAACTCCTTCATACCCGGGCCTCAACTCGTACCCTCCCTGCTTTGGGTAACAACCATAAAGCGACCAAAACAGCCCCTTATGGCGCTTTAGTAAGCGTTGGCCACTGGCACCATAGTCTGTAAATAGATAAGCTCCCAGTACCCTGCCACCGTGATCAAACTCATTTACCGGGCCAAACCCAAACGCGAGCCTGTGATCATGCCAATGGACCAGGTCATCACTTTCTGCAATAAATGTGTTGTAGCCACTGCCGTTAAATCCCAGGTAACTAATGAACCAATTGCTCTCACCCGGGATACGAAACACGCATGGGCCATCCGTATTGTGAAACGCCTCGTGGCCAGGTATCGCCGGGTTAGCAGGCACCACATGATCTCGCCAGTAGTGCCAATTTCTCCATCGGGCCGCCCACTGTTCCCCGCCACCAGCAATTTCATTTATGCCTGGTTTGTCATTTGCGTGCACTGCGCTTGCTCCTGTCATAACCGCTGCAGTTGCCGCCAAAAGCTCCCTGCGTGTTTGGTTGCTGCGCATTCCGCCCCTCCATTTGAACTCGTAACACCACATTTCACCGGCAACACTTGCAGAATGGCGCAGTGCCCTCAAATTGCAGGTTGCGTTCCTGCCGCCGCAACACCTCAACCCGTTTAAACTGCGCGATTCTGCCCAAACATACCAGGAACATGGGGTTTTTGGGGAGGTGTCTGGCACCGGGCCAGAGAAGCACATTCTGGGAAAAGTATTCGGGAAGCGTGCAGCCTGCTGGCGCAAGCGGGATTATCGATCGGGCAGATTGCATGTGAATGCAGGTTTTGCGATTCCGCCTACTTCAGCAGGAAATTCTGGGAACTGATGGGCGTTTCACCGCGCGATTGTCGCATTGCTGCAACCGCGAACTAACTTCTTCCATGCCCGGTTGTGCACCGTATTCCATTTGCATTTAAGTACGATAGTTGGGGAAGAGCAGCCAAACACACTGCTAATTGCAGATAACCTGCAGATGGGATTCCCCCGGTAATCTCATAAGGAGAGATAGGAATGAGGCTTATTGAGTATCCATCCTATACCCAGAACAAAGCCCAGAATATTCTTGCATTAGCTATTATTGCTGGCATCATCCTATGCCTGTTATCAATATTTGTGGCGCACATCTTATTAGCAGCGGTGCCATTCCTGATGCTATATGCGCTCTTAGAAGGCGGCGACGCTCTGAGTGCCGGGTATAGCACCTGGGTACGCGGCTACCAGGGTGAAAAGCAGGTTAAGATGCTGCTTTCTGCACTGCCAGATACCTTTACACTGGTAACGGCATTTGCCGCACCAAATTCTAAACAGGGCGATACCGATGCCGTGCTCATTGGCCCGCACGGCGTGCTGGTGATGGAAGTAAAAACCTATGCGGGCTGCATAGAATTTGAAAGTGGCAAATGGTATCGCCGCACCAGCAACAACTACCGAATTGCCCTTAGGGCCAACCCATCTGCTCAGGCCAAACGCAATGAGGCATCCGTAGCCCGGTTTGTTGGGCAACAGCTTGGCGTCACGCCGTCAGCAGCACAATTTCCCGTTCCCTGTTACTGCAGTGTTGTTTTCTGCGAAACGCAACAGTTAAATACACCGGGGCTTCAAGCAGTACACGCAGTACTGGCTAAAGACATACTCAGGCTGGTGGCCAGTTTACAGCCCACTCTTAATACACAACAAGTAAGCACACTATCTCTGGTATTTCTGGAAGCATCACGGTCGGCAAACAGTGCACTAAAACAGAGAAAAGCCGCACGTACCGTATAAAGGTTACGTGCGACTCATCTATAGTCCGCCATGGCCCCTTCATGCCTCAAACCCGGAACTAATCCAGCGGCTTGATTTTGATGGAGCGGTACAGGATCTTGGAGTTAGGATCGTGGCCCTGAATAGCAATGGTGCCGGTATCGATCATGCGGCCCTTGTGGTTTGACGGGGGCACGAAATCATCGGGCTGGGTCCAATCGCAAGTTACTTTGCCATTGATCTTCAGAACAACATGCTTGCCCTGAACGATGATATCGTACGTGTACCACTCGCCGGTTTTAACCGGAGATTCGCCGATAACATCTTTAATATCGTACAGGCCGCCGGTCTTCTTTACATCACCGTGGGTTTCGTTCACCTGGCACTCAAAGCCCTTGGAGGGCCAGTTGTCGGCTTCGAATTCGGTGTGGAAGTAGATACCGCTGTTTGCCTGCGGAAACGTCATAACTTCGGCCTTCAGGTGGAAGTTCTTGAAGTTATGGTTGTAAATTGGCCCCGTGTAGAAGAGGTGAGATCTCTTGCCATGAACTACAAGATTGCCCTTTTCAACGCTGAACGTTTCGGGGTTCTCACTCGGCTTCCAGTCGGAAAGGTCTTTGCCATTAAATAGTTTGTAAAAGCCCTGCCTGTCTGGCTTAGGTGCTTTGTTGGTATCATCCGCCGCAACGGCGGTACCTGCTGCAATCGCTGCGAAAGCGATCAGAAGAACGATGGGACGCATCTGCGCTCCTCCCTGTAATGCTGTGGCGCCCTCAGGCAACAGCGTTGGTTGGCTGCCCCGTTGTGGCACGCCATATAGTCTACCCGCCATGCCGCAGGAAGCGAGGAAATAATCTTATTATGCGTAAAGATGCAGGCTATTTAGATTTTGTCTGGGTTTTGATGGTAAGTATCACTTCACGTGGAATCGTTACCTCGTCGGTGCCAACCTGAAGGCGTACCCAGTCTGCACCCTCTTCAATTAACTTGCCATGCACAGATAGTTGGGTGCCGTTAACTTCTTCGGCAAGCGGAGAGGCCATAATGCCCGAGGTACCCAGCATATTGTGCCGATAAAATATGGTGCAGTTTTCGCCAACATGGTCGGTTACCATAGTAGTGGGCGGTGGTGAAAAGCTCTGACAGCCTGTTATACCAACAGATCCAATCACCGCTGTGCAAAGTGCAAACCATCCGATAGCGCGTTTCATTCGGATATCCTCCGTTCGTAGCGTGCAATTACCAGTGCCTCGCCATCATCACCGGTGAGGAGCCGCAGCAGCGTGGTGGATCCGGATGATACCAGAGCCGCGCCAGGACCTCGCAGAGGCATAACTAACAGCATATGTATTTATAGGACGACCAGCATAGCCGTTTAGTAACCTTTACTTTCTAAGTAACGGCCCAGAGAATGAAAAAGTTCACTTCCTTTTGAATTGGGCTCGTTCATGAATGACAGGTGCTGTTGGTGGGTGTTACAGACTGAGGTAGACTCACCACACAATGAGCCACACGTTTCCTCGCATTTATAGTGACCAATAGGGATGAAATTGAAATGAGTGAGAAAATTATTCAGCCTTGGCACCGAGTTGGGCACCGCGGCGCACCACGAGAATATCCCGCCAACACGATGCGCAGCTTTCAGCGTGCCAGAGAACTGGGATGCACCATGGTGGAATGCGATATTCGCCTATCGATTGATGCTCAGTTGGTTCTGGCACACGATGAGTATGTTAAGGACGCACAGGGCAATGTCTATGTTATACAGGAAACCGAAGCCAGCGTACTGGCCAGCCTGGACCTTGGTGCGGGAGAAGGCGTCCCCATTCTGGAGCAATTGGTGGAGTGGTGCAATGAAAGTGGCTGTGCCATTATGGCGGATATGAAATGTGGCGGCGGAGATACCGAACTGAGGGTTGCAGCTGCCCTTGCTATATTGCCACCCGGCCTTAAGGTTGTTCCCGGAGCCAGTTTTGAAAGCAGGCAGCGTTTTCGAGCCGCTGATCCAGAGCTGCCACTTTCCTTATCTCTGGATGCCGGCGAAGGCGATAAGCTAAACCTTAGTTTTGACAATGTACGGTTGCTGGATGCCATAGATACCGAAGCCGTTACATGGCAGCATCCCCTGCTTAACTTCCCCATCGTGGATGCACTGAAAGCCCGTGGACTGGCAGTATTTGCATGGACCGTGGATGATATGGAGGTTGCTAAGAAGCTGCTTGCCTTTGGCGTGGATGGCATAATTAGCAATTGCGCCGCCGAGCTAACACAGATAGGGCGTGAAGCTTAACTAAATCACGGATCTACGCATGTCGTACACATGAGCAACAATTAGCCCTGCCCATCCCCATCTCGCTTGCTCGCACGGGGGTGGGCTTTATCATAAGAGTCTTTCATTCGCTCGGTAGTAACATGCGTATAAATCTGAGTTGTGCCAAGGTTAGCATGCCCAAGCAACTCCTGAACAGAGCGCAGATCTGCACCGTTATCCAGCAGGTGCGTTGCAAACGTATGGCGAAGCACATGCGGAGTAATCTTTAGCCTATCTGAAGTTTGCGTTACATACCGATCAAAAGTGCGCCGTATGCCACGATCGGAGAGGCGCTGCCCGAATTTATTGAGGAATACGGCCTGCTCTGCAGCCGCTGCTCCCGCAGTTGCAAGCGCAATACGCCCATTCTGCAGATAGTGCTGTAGGGCTGCAATTGCATCCTCGCCCAGCATAGCTATGCGCTCTTTATCTCCTTTGCCATGCCGTACTCGGATTTCTGCGGAAAAAAGATCCAGATCTCCCACATCCAACCGATGCGCTTCCGCAGCGCGCAACCCACTGGCATAGAGCAGTTCCAACAGTGCCCTGTCTCGCTGGCCATCCGGTGTTTCTGTATCTGGTGCGGCAAGCAAGGCCTCCACTTCCCCACCCCGCAGAAACTTTGGCAGCTTCTTTTCTTGTTTAATTGTCTGTATGCCAATGGTGGGGTCGCCCTCCATCAGCGCCTGCCTGTTAGCCCATTTGCAAAAGGCACGCATTGCGGCCAGCTTGCGGGCAAGGCTGGTTCTGCGGTACTCAGAAACCTGTAAATCTGCCAGAAAAGCGCGCACATGTTGGCGGGTAAGCCGGGAGAGACCATCGCTACCAAGATCGGGATGGCATGATATAAAACCGAGGAACTGTTCGAGATCGGCGCGGTAGGCGCGCAGAGTGCAGGCGGAGCTATTGCGAACAAGGCGGAGGTACTGCATGAAGGCTACAAGATGGCCCTGGATGGGTTCTGGCAGAATGCGTTCTGCGGCACGCACATCTGCAAGAGCACGCGCCGCCTGGGGTGAGGCGGCGCCTTTACGGGGAGTTCTCATAGGAGTGTGAGCTCCTGAAAATCAATTAGTACTGCGAATCAGAGTGCGCGCTACGCCTGCTCCAGCTTGCTGGCTATGTATGCGGCCTCTTCAGCCTCTATCTCGGCGGCAGTTTTGCGATGCGGGACTGCCTCTACTGGTGCCGGTGCAACGGCGGCCAGCACCGGGGCGGGCTCGTGGCTGATGCTCACATCCGATATGGCAATTACAATGCTGTATCGAAGATTGAAGTCTTTCTCAACATCGGAGAGTCTGCTGCGCTGCTCTTCAGAAAGGCCATCCAGCCATTTCTGTTTCATGGCATCGCGCACTTCATAATGGCGTGTACGCACGCTTTCAGCCAGGCTGGCATCATCAATCGTAATCGCCATCTCGCCAACGTTTTCATACACCTTCTGAACCAACCCTGTAAGTCCACGGTAGTGGTTATAGAACAGGCCCGATTTTACATCGTCATCTGTTACTTCACGGTTGGAGACGACTACGCGATCTCCCTCTTTAAGCGGCTCTGCCATGGATGTTTCTCCCGGTGCGAACAAGGATATGAAGGCGCCAGGAACGCGCCGTTTAGTGCAATAAGTATACCATCCCCGGGCACCCTCCCCTCATCAGGGTTCAACAAGGGTCATAGCGAGTACCTCGGTAACCAGGGCAACATTTGCATTTGCATCCAACCTGCGGCGCGCAACCGTTAGCGCATCAAGGCAGCGCATCCAGCGGGATGCAGAGGATCCAGCCGCCAGTCGAAGCAGATGATCAATCCGGTTGCTGTTGATGATGTGTACATCCACCATCTGTTGCGGATTGGCGGCAGAGCATGCAACCAGGTCCCGATAGTAAGCCATTAGCAGATCAAATAGCGCAGCAAGCTGCCGCCGCGAGGTTTTTTCTTTCGCAGATCCGCCTTCCCCGTCGGCAGGATCTTCCGCAGCAGAGGGCTCCTCCCCTATCAGAGCCTTCACCTGCACGGCCAGTTTGCGCATCTGCTCGGCTATCTTAAGGGCACGCACCCGCGGCGCCGTTGGTAGTGTTTCGGCAAACTCCAGAATGCGTTCAATCTCGGTGCCAACCGCAGGCGAAAGTGCCATTCGTACGGCATATCCCGTTCTGCCCTCCGATATCGAGGCAAGCAGAGATGCTGTTTCCGGGTTGCATGCGGTTGTTGATACAAGAAACTGTTCCAACCCGGCGCGCGGGCTAGCGTTTAAACGCACTGTTTGGCTGCGGCTAAAGATGGTAGGAAGCACCCTGGCCTGATGCGGTGCAGCAAGAATGAAGAGCGCATAGGGTGGCGGCTCCTCCAACACCTTAAGCAGGCTGTTTGCTGCCGATTCCGTTAACGTTTCGGCGCGTTCCACAATGTACACCCGCCGTTTGCCAATGCTCGGCGCATAGGCCATCGTTCTTGAGAGAGCCCCGGATCCTGGCTTGTTATCACGCTCCCAAAATTGCCAAATCTGGGTTGCTTCCCCGGATGGCAAGAAGGTTATGATCTCAGGATGTGTGCCAGCTTCTGCCATACGACAAGAGGAGCAGGTTCCACAGGAATCAAACTCAGTCGCCGGCTCCACAATCGGCGACAGGCAGCAGGCGGCCTGCGCCAGCGCACGTGCCATCGCTCCCTTGCCAACTCCTGGTGTGCCTACCAACAGATAGCACCCGGGAAGCTGATTGGAAGCCAACGCCCGCCTGAGAGCGGCTACTGCAGGTGCCTGGCCGTATATGCTGGAGAACTGGGACATGTTTGGAATAGCCTGAATGTGATGTACTGCAGTCGCGACTCTAAATAAGTGCTGAAACTATCAGTTAGCACCGATGAGATTCGCCCACTGTTCAATATTTGTTGGTTGTATTGTGACAGAGAATGGAGGGTGTTGGCTAATCAAAACCAACGTGCCGAAGCCAGGTAGGATTAGGGCTCGGTTGTTCTTTGGGCAGCCATCTCTTCAAGCACTTTTGCAGCCAGGTTGTGATGCTCTCGGCGTGCGATGTCAAGAGCCGTTCCTCCGTCTCTTGCTTTCAAACCCAACCTCGTCCTCGCGGCGAGTATCTTGACTATTGAAGCAATTGTTTGCTCCCAATCTTGCGATGGCACTACATCGTTGTCGTACCGGTAGGCGCACGCCAGCATTAGAGAGTTCATTCCATCTGGCGCTGTAAGACTGGGATCGGCGCCATGTTTTATCAATATCTTCACCGATGACTCATTCACGTTTGCTGCGGCAAGCATGAGTGGCGTGTAGCCGTCCTCGGATCTGGCATCTATCCTTGCACCATGCCTAAGTAAGTTCAGAATAGCAACCGGGCAAGTTAAGACTGCATCATGGATAGGCAACATGCCGTATCTTCCCAATACGTCAGGTTTTGCTCCATGTGCCAACAGCAAATCTACAATTGCTGGCCTATTACAAGCGATCGATTTGGACAGTGCAGTCTCTTTCTGCGAATTCTGATAGTTAACTTTGTTGTATCGCATAGCAAGTTTAATTGCGGCTTGATTGCCCCCCAATACAGCACAAATGAGTAGATTATCACCGAGGCGATCGGTGACCTTGGGGTTAGCGCCTTTCATAAGGAGCTCTGTCATAATACGTGGATATCCATACCTCGCAGTTGTAAGCAGCGCAGTTTGGCCGAGATACGGAATACGCGCATTGGGATCGGCACCGTTATTCAGGAACACCCTCACAGCTGCGTCCCCAGGACAAAAAACTGCGAGTTCCAATGCGGATGTCGAAGTTACCAGGTCGTTGATGATGTTTGTGTTGCAGCCAGTTTTCAGCACGCGGGTAATTGCACGAAGGTCTTTAGATTGCAATGCGGCTATTAGCGCCTTTTCGTCTGGCGAGGTTGCCACGGTTAGCTTGGCCTGGGCGTTCGAACCTATGGATGGCAAGCCCCAGAGAAGTGCAGCCAAGAAAATGAATACGAGTTTGAAGAACTTAGCTATCATGCTATCTATAATCTCTTTCTGAGATTTTCCCTCTTCTTCCAGCCGCCCTACGCTATCTTACCCCGGGAGCAGCGTAAGGTGAAGCAGTTGGTGAGTGCGCTCCTGAGGTATAAGCGCGGGTACCGAACCGGAGAGCTATAAGAATGACGCAAAGACGGGGAGCCGCCAGGAAAATGCGGTAAGCACTCGGGGAACAGGGAAACAAGGGAACGATGCGCACCTGCGCCTTTTGCTGGTAACAGGTGGAAATTTGTTCATTCATACACCAGGGCTCAACTCCCCAGGAAAAGACGTACTCAAAACCGGACGTATCTGCACAGCTCATTACGATGCACTAACCTCTCAATATATCTTTGTGACCTGGCGGCTTAGCATGAGATACAAACAGTCTAAGTATCCACTAACGTTCATCTAAACAACGGAGAAGAGGTTCATGTAACTAGTTGCGTAAGGCACGGAGAAAAAGCGCAGGGCACCTTCAGAGTTAATTGCGCATCTGCCTTCCTGGCTACCAAAGCTTCGTGTGCATACCCGTGCCTTTTCCTCTAAACCAGAAGTAGGCACCATCTGAAAGGAAGAGCGTAACATCGCAGATTTCATCAATTTCAACAGACGTCACCGTACAGCCGATTAGTCGCCATAGTTCGAAATGTGTGCGCTCTTCTAAGCGGCAATTTTGATCAGCAATGCGGTGTTTGCGGTGTTTGTAGCGCCACTCGCTTCGTGGCGAAAGCGTTAGCAAGCCTATTGCCAGCTCTGTATAGTAGCGATCGAACCGCACTGAGATAAACTGCTCGCCCACTGTCGCACGCAGCGCGGCAATAGCCATTGGTGAATTTGTATTGGGATGCATTACAAGATTCCTCAAAACTGAAAAGGCACTTCTTGCTCTAAAGCTCTCCATCACACACAAAAAAGGGACCACCGTGCAGTGCGAGTATACTCCAATCTTCATGAACAGATAGGCTGGATAGAACCTTAAGTGTGTACCCGTCTGTAGTGGAGATAGCAAGAACCACCGGCGGCTCATCGGATATAGATACGTGAGAAATCACTTTTCCAATTAGGATCCAAAGCTTCCAATCTTGCCTGTGCGAAAGCTCCAACCTCTGATCCAGAACAGTGCCATCTGGGCCAGTAAGCAGCCAATCACAACCTACTGCAAAGACGCTGTTTGCAAGTCCTAAGGACACACTGAACTCGCCGAATACGAAGGACTCAAACTTGTCACCAAGCAAGAGATTCATTAGTCTTTGCCTGCTGTCATTCATGGTAAAGCAATCTTTCAAAGAGTTCGGGCGCTTGGCTCAGATCAGTAATCCTCAGAGCTTGCTCTCAGCAAACATTCCTCGGGCTTGTCTTCGCTGTGAGTGGCGCGCATAAGGGTGCTTGCTTCTGCCTGCGGACCTGTTGCAGCACGTAGCAGACCTTCTGTATGCGTTTGACGCGCCAGTCTCTGTCGCAGTATGGTATGCGCCATTGTTAGCACCTCTACAATGTCGGCATCTATGTTACGCTGGATTCGCTCGTTGATTGCTGCGGCTACGGTTGCTTCAATCGCAGCAAGCTCGTTGTCTGGAGTGATCTCGGAGATAACCCGGGCAACTCTCAACTGAACTTTATTCAGCCTATCCTGTTGCACGCCCTTGCGTGGTGCCCGCTTCCAGACGATGGGTTGCAGTGGAAGCGAATAGAGAGATTGTATGTTTGCTTTTATAGACTGCGGCGCAACACGAATTCGAGTGTTCTCATCCGCCAATTTGCCGCTTGCTGCGTCCCGAATACACTGTTGCGGATGGCTCAGAAGTCCGATTAGCTCATCTACGTATGCGCCAGTCAGCTTTTCTTCCAGGATCGCTGCCACTGGCTGGTGGCGCCATACCGATCTCAGAACTGCTTTACAGGCCAGATTGCTAAACAGATACCACACAAGTGCAAAAGCAACCCAGCAGCTCACACTCCAATATCCTCGGATCACCAACAGGAAGGCAACCCACATGCCAAATTGCAAAAGCCAGAAACCTGCCGTAATAAACCGCTCGGACTGCCGCGTTTCAAGTAACAGCAATGATGAGAGCGACCCGTAGTTATCTTCGGTAACACCGGTGCTCTGCCTGATACGTTTCCGTCTTCCCTTTGTTCGAATTCCCAATGGTGTTCTCATCTATATCTCGTCATGGCACATGTTCCCTGGATCGCAGATGTCGATAGCCGTTGAGATCGTTGGTAACCTCAGGTGCTTGATGCAGAAGTAACTGTTATCGCCTGAGTAAAGAGGTCACTCATCTTCATTGGCAAATGTATAGAACGGACTGTAGAGTACAGAGCCTCTGCACCGTAGAGTGCACCTCGCTCGAACAAAAAGCGACCTCCTTCGGTCGTTTAGCGGATAGTGCCCAATTGGGGATAAGCTCTCTATTTCATCGATACAAAAGTGGAATTTGTTAAGCACATATGTTATCAGTCGCGTGGCTTCGCTTGCGTTCCTGGCCAAAACTGATACATATACGTAAGCTCCTATTGCATCGAGGTTTGCATAAGGCATAGGGCGTGCAAGAACGAAGCCCATCCACACTCTGCGCTTTCTCTCGGAAGTTCTCTTACATACCCATACACGAGTACTGCCGATACGATGCGATCCGATTTTGAGTTGATGACCTCGCTTCATTGCAACTACGAACCTCTAAGTACGAATTTGGTGATAAGTCGGGATAACGGTAACCATGCTAAGCATCCAAACACCCATGCCCGTTCAACGCAGAACCGGTAACTGGATTTTGGCCGATTCTGGGCTCTAACTTCTTCAATGCAACTCCGGCAATATGGCTTCAGCCACCTCAAGCAGCAGGCTGAGTATCCCAGCCACCTCAGATGTACTACCGAATCGGGCTCCGGAGTAGCTACGGTCCGGTTTCAGGTACTCATATTTGAATTTGTTAGCAAACATAGCTTGCGGGCGCGCAGTCTGTACGGTTTCCGCCTGCGGGTTGGAGCCCTAAACGAAAACCATGGGTGGCAAAGGGTATTTCTGCACACCAATTATGCAGGCTCAAGATCTCTATCTTTCGACGGATCCAAGCCTATGAGATTATAGCCAGCCAGCGGGCTCATGTCAACGGTGAAAAAGAGTTTGGGGTCGGGTGTTCCAACAGGGATGTGCACTACTTGTGCCGTACTTAGGCGACAGAATGAGAGGCAGCGGGTTATACATGCTTGAATTCAAGTGGGATACCGACAACCTCCTGCGTTGTTACTTATAATGGGATACAATGTTTAGCTATCACGATTTTTGTAGCTAAAACAACAGGGACATTACTCAGATGCCGGTTCTGCCAACATATCGCTCAGTTTTGGAAGCACTCAACAACCTTAATGTAACCGAGTTAAAGCAACTCTCCGCCATTCTGCCAGAAACGCGAAGTTACACACGCAAGGCTGAGATCATAGCTGAAATTATCCCTCACTTAACCGGCGAACGGCTTAAATCACTGTACAAGAGCTTGCCTACTATTGATCAGTTTGCAGTTGCCGAGGTTGTTCATTCCGATAGTTTTGCTTTGGATCTTGATAGGTTCCTGGCTAAATATTCCAAAAAGCCCGGGCTTCTTGAACGGTATCGGCTGGTCCTTATTCACTTATTCTTATACGATAATTCAATGCCTGCGGCCCTGAAGCAAGAACTAACTGAATTTGTGCCGATTCCAGAATCAGACAAAATCGTATGTTCAGATGCTCTTCCGGATGGTTTTATTCGCATACATAGCATTTACGATAATAAGATTGATGTGCCGCCGTTGCCCGGTAACGTTGCCCATGGCTGGCATCGAGATACGGAATTGGAGGCGCAAGCCGAGGTTGTGTCTATGCTGCACCTGACTCACACTGGCAAGTTACGTTGCAGTGCAATAACGAATATTCCATCTGGGGCAACAGAGAAACTGGTTGCAGGCATGTTGCCCTCCGGGGATTGGTACGACTCGATAGGCAGCGAGGCCATCGAGGGACTTGCGGAAATTGATGCAATTAAGGCGTTTGCCTGGCCTATGTTGATGCAAGCCTCGGATCTTGTAAGCAATGTATCTGGCAAGTTAACGCTTACAGCTAAGGGATCTGCAGCTATTACTTCGCCTCCTGCAGATACACTAAGAACGATGTGGAAACAGTGGCTAATGTACTCGGGTTATGATGAACTTCGCCGTATCGATGTGATTAAAGGTCAGCTGGGCCAGGGCAAGAAATCACTCACAGCACCTCATAAGCGACGCTCTACTATTGCTGCCGGGCTAATGGATTGTCCGGTAGGTAGGTGGGTAAGCATTGAGGAATTCTGGAGATATATCAGATCCAAGTTCACTTTTGAGGTTTCTGCGAACCTGTGGACGCTGTATGTATCAGATCCTAACTATGGCTCGTTAGCGCAAATGGACGATAACTGGCAGTTGCTTGACGGCCGCTATATCATGTGTATGTTGTTTGAGTACGCAGCCACGCTAGGCCTAATTGATGTGGCATTCGTTCATCCTGAGGGTTCTGCAGACGATTACCAGTGTGAGTACGGAACAGACGATCTTTGGTACTTTAGCAGATACGATGGGTTTGAATACTTCAGGTTGAACGCGCTGGGCGCATACTGCCTTGGTAAAACGTTAACCTATACGCCCCCGGCAGTGGCCATTCGAAAGTGCCTCCGAGTTCTGCCAAATAGCGATGTGGTTGTGATAGATCCTCCGCTGTTTGCAAGTGACGTATTGCTTCTGAATGCTTATGGCTTGCAAACTTCAGAAGGAGTGTGGCACCTGGGACGTGACAAGGTTATTTCAGCTCTGGATCAGGGACACAGCATAGAGCAGTTGAGTACGCGCCTGACAGAACTTTCCGTTGATGAACTGCCAGCTACAGTCAAAAGGCTGTTTGAAGAGACAGCAGAACGGGCTCAAAAACTGAGCCTATACGGAACGGCGATACTCTTTGAGTGTAAAGACCCGCATGTTCGAACCCTGATACTGCACGATAAGCGTACGAGGAACTCTTGTTATGCTGCGGGTGATACGCTAATAGCTGTACCAACACAAAAAGAAGCCGCCTTTGCGAGAGCCATTCGGGAGCTTGGCTACATCCTCCCGAAGAGTTAAGCCACACGGAAAAGTTGGGAAAGAGGGAACAAGGAAACATGGAAGTGGGGAACAGAGACTTTGCTCTGCAAGCCCGCACAACAGCGGCTGCAACGAGCCTCAACAAAGTGAATCGCCCTAACTGCTTCGATGAGTGGAGCTGCATACTTTCCGCTGCTTGACACTGTCTCTTGTTGCATGCGACAATACGCCACAATCAGTCTTTGTGAGTGAGGACAGTTTCATGCTTGATATTCGCCTGTTTCGAGAGCAGCCAGAGTTTGTGAAAGAGGGCCTGGATAAGGCCGGTGTGGATCCGACGATTGTTGATACGATCCGATCGCTGGATGATCTTGTGCGCGGCCTGAAGACATCTGCCGAATCTATGAAGGCGGAGATGAATACGGCCAACAAGGCGCTTGGTGCACAGCGCAAATCGCTATCCGAGTCGGAGTTTGAAGCGAAGCGGCTGGAGTTGCGCGGCGTTGGCGACCGCATTAACGAGGCGGATGCTCTGCGATCACAAAAGGAGACGGAGCTTCAGAACCTCCTTCTTGAGATCCCCAACTTACCGCATGAGAAGGTCCCAGTTGGCAAAGATGATCGCGATAACGTTGTGGCAAGATCCTGGGGAGAGCCCCGTGCATTCGACTTTAAGCCGAAGCCGCACTGGGAGCTTGGCGAATCGCTTGGCATTCTCGATCTGGAGCGCGGCGTTAAGATCAGCGGCAGCCGCTTCTATGTGCTGAAGGGCCAGGGCGCTGCACTGCAGCGTGCCCTGATTACCTGGATGCTGGATGTACACATTGAGGAGCACGGATATACCGAAGTTTATCCGCCCTTCGTGGTGAAACAGGAGTGCCTTTATGGCACCGGTAACCTGCCGAAGTTTGCCGATAACCTTTACCACGATGTGGAGGAAGACTTCTGGCTGGTGCCCACCGCCGAAGTGCCAGTTACCAACCTTCATCGAGATGAAATCCTTACCGGCGCAGAGCTTCCCAAACGGTACGTTGCCTACACTCCGTGCTTCCGCCGAGAGAAGATGTCTGCCGGGCGCGACGTGCGCGGCATTAAACGTGGCCACCAGTTTGATAAGGTAGAGATGGTTAAGCTGACGCTTCCCGAAAACTCGGACGCTGAACTGGATGCCCTGCTGGATAACGCCGAAGATATTATCCGAAAGCTAAATATCCCCTATCGCGTGGTGCAGGTTTGCACCGGCGATAAAACGTTCTCTTCCGCCATCACATACGATCTGGAGTTGTATGCCCCTGCCAGCAAGGGTGAAGAGGGTGCCGAATGGCTGGAGGTATCCAGTTGCTCCAACTTCCGAGATTTCCAGGCACGCCGGGCCAATCTGCGCTTCCGCCGCGATGCCGGCTCTAAGCCTGAATTTGTGCATACTCTAAATGGCTCAGGCCTTGCGTTGCCCCGCCTGATGATTGCCATTCTTGAAAACTTCCAGAATGAAGATGGCACCATCACCATTCCGGAAGTACTTCGGCCGTACATGCACAACCGCGAAAAAATAGTGGCAGTGGGTTAAGCCCACTGCCACCAGAGTAGGTTACAGAATTGTTGGTCTGCAGCTATACCTTCGGGTATTCGGTTTGCAGGCCGTAGGTTCCATCGTTTAGCTCTTCGACCCGATAGTCTCCAAAGATTATCGGGTCGATTGCTGAGAGGCATAGATACGCCCGGAAAGCCATCGCACGTATCTCCACCTCTGCATGCGAGCTTGCGCGCATTTCAAGAATGTGCCGCCACGCCCTTGCATTTGCGGTAACCACTATAGGTGCCTCAGTTTCGTTTGGCAATACAGAGCGTGCCGCCTGCTGAACCTTCTTACGCAGATCGGTGCGCGCGTCTGCAGACAGCAGTTCCGAGCCAGCTTTCTGCTCTGCCAGCAGTATCTCCGCAATGGAGTTATAATCTGCCGCCGCCGCATCGATTCTTTTCTTGAACGATGTGTGAAGCGCAGGGATTGCCTGATACTCTGGCCGCTCCACAAACCTCAACACACGCCCGGATACGTATCTCTGGGAGATCTGGCTTACCCCTACCCCGGCGCGGTGCCGAACAAGCTCGTGAGTAACCGACCGAGAGATGCCATAAAACAGCAGTGTAAAGTTGGCGTGCTCCAGCACACTGCCATGGCCAGATTCTTTTATGTTATCAAAGTAGCGTTTTGCATCCACGTTCATCGTGCGTTTAGGGCCAAACGAGGCATAGCAGAGCTGGCCTGCCATCTTGCAAACGCTGGCTCCCGGAGGCAGTTCCGTGGGATCTTCCACATACTGGGAGAAGTTCAGATCGTCGTTAAACCCATCAAGAAAACCCAGTATGTTGGGTACGCGCACCTGTGGCTTCGCCACAACGGTTACGCCCGGCACCGTAAGGTAGGGTGTACCGGCGGCAGTAAACTGTGGGATAGAGGGGCAAACCGGGAAGCCACCCGCATCCATCTGCACCCAATCACGCACGGCCTCTGGCCAGGTGGCCTGAATCTGTCTATCAATCACATCACTCAACGCAACCGCTCCAATCTGAACTGGCCGCCGCCAGCGCTCTGAATACTCCGCATGCTATAGGCTTACATGCCACGCTGCGGAGGTGAATTCCTGTTTGAATCTCTGTTACCGTTGGAAGCTGCACTTCTGGGAGAAACATCCGTAACTCCGGCCCCAAATATCGCGGCGATACCGGGAGTATCATTTACGAAGCGTGCAGTGCCATCTATAATTTCTGCTTCCCAGGTTCCATCTATCATCCCAAGCGTAAGCACCGGATCTTGATCCGGAGTATCCTTGCCATCTCTAAGCATCCACACCTTTACAGGCGTGGTGGAGGGCCTGCCAAATGTAACTACTGGCCCTGTGCCATGCTTGCGCAGCACAAAGTTATCCATAGAACCTGCAGGGGCCTTTTCAAGTACCTCTCCCGTGTTGCCAGCACGTGTAACCATCTTCATGATCACATGTTTGGATTCTGAGAGTGGCTTGCCATCTAACGAGTAGGCAACAAAAGCGGCCATTGGGGATGGCGTACTTATGCGGAACGCACCCAGATCGTAAACTTTCCCGGGGGTTAACTCGCCGGCAAGTGCGCAAAAGGTTGGGGCTTCCACCTCCATGCGTCCCTCTTTCGCAAACAGCGATATCTCGCCGGTTTCCGATTTCCATGCTCCGTTGGAGAAATCGGAGTTGAGCGTAACATTGTCTCTGCTGAGCCTATCCAAAATATCACGCATGGATGCCAGATCTGAACGATTGCCTGCAGGCACGAAGCTGTACTCCCCGGAAAGTTTGTCTCCCGGGGTGCTGTTTACGCGCACACTCCACGATAACCTATATGCATCCCCGGTATGGTTGGGCCAGGTATTGAGCCTATCATCCGGATAGACAAGGTTTACCATGGTGGGTGCCCGGTGGATGGCCCCCTTGAGGTAGGCCTGGCCCACAATTGCGAAAAGCCCCCATACGGTTGGATCGCATTGAAATGCAAGATCGCTGAGGCTATCTGGCGTAGAACCATCGGAATCGATATTAGTCTGGTAGCCGAAAAGCAGCAGGCAATCCACATCCTGCAGCGCCGCATAAGCAGCCATCTGGGGTACGCTTACCGCCCTTGCTCTGTTGGGCCAGGAAGATCCCCACTCACGAATGCACACGGGTTTGTTGTACCAACGCAGTGATGCAAGCGAGGGTGCAAGGCCCCACGGCGAATCGGCCCGCAGGGAGTTTCGCCCTCCCACAAACCGCATGGCCGGGTGCGCAGGGTCCAGGCCATCTGTTTCGCCATACCAGTTTTCGGCCGTAAAATCACATTCAGCGGCTACCGAGGCCACGTCGGCGGGTTCGCCGCCGCTCACAACGCCGGTAACGGGCACCTTTAAGCCAATCTGGCGTAGGGCATCTCGCATCTGCTTAAAGTAGCTGCGCTGAAGCTCGGCCAGAAACCGAACTCCATCGTGCATCCTCATGGGCAGTTTGCGCGGTATGGCATTCTGGCGTGCAAAAGCATCTGGCGGGGTGGCAAGCATTGGAAGATCCACGCCGTTCATATCCAGGGTTTCGTCCGGCCGCAATGGCTGCGGCACGGCCGCTGTGGCCCAGGCACGCACCACCCCATCCAGGTTGCCATAGTGCTGCTGCAGCCAATGGTTCCACAGTGATTTCAGATTGGTGGCATACGGTTCACTGAGCTTCTCGAGCTTTTCGGGATACAGGAAGAACCCATGCTCATTGCAGATCTCTACCAATGCAAGAGCTGGGTCATCCACTGCCCGCAATCCAGAATACCGATTGCGATGCGTTAGCAGCTTTGCTGCATACTCCTGCTGAAGCTGAATGAGGTAGGTATCAAAAATTGCATAGGGGCGTGCAGCACGATCCAGATCCTCCGCATTCACAACTTTATCGCCCGCCTTAAACGTACGAAAGTCCAACAGATCCAGATAGTAGTAGATGCCATGTTTGCGGAGGGTATCTATCCATTTATCAACTCTATCCAGGTACTTATCATCAAGATCATAGGATACGAGAGCATCGGTTCTACCCAGCAGGCAGTTGCGGTTATCGATAGCCTCAAGGCGCACCATATTTGTGCCAGCAGAGGCAAGCGTTTTTACCACCGCCTCAATCTGATCATCCGGCAAGTTCAGCCGCGTGCTTGAGATATTAACACCCCAGAACCGGGCCCGTGTACCATCCGCCCACTCAAAATGCCCATCTTTGCCAACACCTAAAAAGCCATGTCCACCAACAGGAGCCTGCAAAGTGGCGGTAAAATCCACGCTGGACGATGGCGGAAACATGGCAGATGCCAGAACCGCAGGCTGGATTGCCGGCTGTGGTGGCTGTGCTGCATGCGCGAAGGTGGATGCCATTACACCACTGAGGCAGAGTGCCACAGTGCAAACAAGCTTCAACAGAGGTGGGTTGGTTTTATGCATAGGTATTGCTAACGTCGAAATCTCACGGAATACAAACACAGCAAAGCGTTACTGCTCTACGCCGGGCTGGTGGTATGGGCGGCAAGACGAAACCTATCCGGCACTGCGATACCGTCTCGCAGGGCCAGCGATGCACCGAATGCGCCAATTAACGGTGCAAACTTAAAGCCATGCCCGGAACAGGCACTCAGCACATGTACATTGCACTGCTCTGGCAGCGTGTCTATCACGAAATCTTCAGTTGGTGTTGATGTGTACAGGCATACCCCGGCATAGCTCGGGACCGTATCCAGGCCAGGTAGCCGCTCTGTTACCGCATGAACCATGGCTTCAAGTTCGACGGGCAAAACTTCTCGCTTCACCGAATCAGGATCAGTGGTTGAACCCAGATCATGGCTTGCAAGCTTAACGCCCGTTTCACCGCTCAACAGCGGAAAACCATATGTGTTGTTATCGGCATCAATCCAAACCGGGAAATCGCCGGGCAAGTATGCGTTGCAGGCATCCGCCCCATGCTCCCGTGGCTGAAAGTGAGCATATACCTGGCGAGTTACCTTCAGCGGCAAATGCACACCGGTGTGCACCAATGCCTTCTGTATCCAACTGCCGCAGGCAAGTATCAGCTGATCGGCCTCTATGGTTTCGCCTGTCATCAGCTGCACTGATACGCCGTTGCTGGTTTCTTGCCAAAGGCGGAGCGGTGCGTTCTCCATCACCCTTGCGCCGGCCGCTGCCGCAAGGGCAACCGCACTTCTAACAATGGCACCGGGACGAGCGTACCCCATGCCGGTATCCAGAATAGCGCGCTCGCTGCTACTAACGCGAAAGGCCGGGTAGCGTGCCCGTATCTCCGACGCTGAGAGAAGTTCGAAGTTCGAACCTGCCTTCTGTAGCGCGACCTCGGCAAGCTGCAAATTGGGCGAGGCTACATCGCCGACATACAGACCACCGATGCGCTCTACCAGTTTGCCAACTACCTCAGAGATTGGCGAAGGTAGGCAGGCTTCTTCCGCCTCAAACGTTTCCCACAGCTCAAAAGCCCGGTTCATTAAACCGGTGAAAAGCGCATCTGGATAGACAGAGCGGACAATTCTGCTCTCGCCGTGTGAGCTGCCGCGATCATGCCCGATATGAAACTGTTCGAGCGCAATCACTTCACAGCCTCGTTTGGCGAGCTGCCAGGCAGTCATGGATCCGGCGGCACCAAGGCCAGCTACAATAACGCGCATGGTTCTCCGGTTAGTTTACAGATCGCGTTCGACAATGTAGCGGGCGATGGCGCGTAACGGTTCGGCGCGTTCATCAAAAATGGAGAGTGCTTCTTCGGCAAGTTCCACTTCCAGGTGTGCCCGCCGACGGCTTTCTTCCAATCCGTATAGCTTGGGAAAGGTCGCCTTATCGCGCTCTTCATCGCTGCCAACTGGCTTGCCGATTTTGGCCTCATCTCCGGTAACATCCAGGATATCATCTGCGATCTGGAATGCCAGGCCAATGTGGCCACCATACTTGCGCAAAGCATCAATTTCTGCATCCGTTGCACCGGCCATCACAGCCCCGGCGAGTACCGAGGCAGTTAACAAAGCACCCGTTTTGTGAGCATGTATGTACGCAAGCGTATCAGTGTTAACATCCTGCCCCTGGCTCTCCATATCAACTACCTGGCCGCCGACCATTCCCCAGGTTCCCGAGGCAACAGCAACCATATGCAGCGTGGGTAAAACACGTTCCACGGGTACGAGCTTTGCATTCTCGGCAATGAGCTGAAATGCAAGCGCAAGCAAGGCATCGCCAGCAAGCAGAGCCATTGCATCGCCATACACTTTGTGATTGGTAAGGCGTCCCCGGCGGTAATCGTCGTTATCCATGCACGGTAAATCATCGTGGATCAGGCTAAACACATGAATGAACTCGAGTGCACAGGCAGTGGGCATAACCAGTTTGTCTTCACAACCCACAGCGGCGGAGCCAGCAAGCACCAGGGTGGGACGAAGGCGCTTGCCCGGTGCCAGCACGCTGTAGCGAATGGATTCGTGCAATGTCTGAGGTCGGGAATCCGCCGTTGGAAGGTACTCAGCCAGGGCTGTTTCTATGGCTTCCCGCTTTTGCGACAAATAGGCTTTGAGGTCGAATGTCAACAGAAGTCTCCAGGATACGGGCCGGCACCGAGTGCCAGGTTAGCCCGCAATGTAATAGAATGCGAGGGCAACAATGAGATATGTTGCCAGTAATTGGGCACCTTCGAGCCAGTGACTTTTGCCGTCCATTGAGATTAGAACGGCGATCGCCGCAGCAGCGCTAACGGCTGCAAGCTCGAAGGTGTTGAAAAGAATCGATACCGGATGCCCGAGCATCGGGCTCAGGAAGATGATGAGCGGAGCTGCGAACATTGCAATTTGCGTACTGGACGAAATAGCGATGTTCAGCGATATATCCATCTTATTCTTAAGAGCCATCATCACGGCCGTTGAGTGTTCCGCGGCATTGCCGATAAGCGGTATGAGGATGATCCCGAGGAACACCTTATTGATGTGCCACTGTTCGATAACAGGGTCGATGGAGCCCACCAGGAGGTCGCTCTCCAGCGAAATCGCGAGTGTGCAAGCAACAAGCACTGCAAATGCCCTGCTCTTTTTCCACAGAGGCGGATCAGCATCCGAATCTTCACTGTTGCGGAACAGGGATTCATGGGTGCGCAGCGAAAATACCAGGCTGCCAAAGTACAGCACCATCAGCACAACAGATACGCCAGTACTGAGCGATTGTATACGTGATTCGCCCTGCGCACCACTGATATGGCTTGCACTTACGAATAGAGCTGGCACCAGCAGGGAGATGACAGCAACACCGAGCATTGCAGAATGGCTCTGCGCAACATCTTTGTTAAAGACTTGTATTTTGTGTTTTAGGCCACCCAGCAGAACTGAAAGGCCAAGCACCAGAAGCACATTACCGATAATTGAACCTATGAGCGAGGCCTTTACAACCTCAATTTGCCCGGCCCGTATGGCAATAATACTAATAATAAGTTCTGTAGCATTACCAAATGTAGCATTCAGCAAACCACCAATTCCCGGGCCAAAGCGCTTCGCTAACTCTTCAGTAGCGGTACCCATATATCCGGCGAGTGGCACAATGCCGAGTGCAGAGGTAACGAACACCCACACTTCGGGAGCATGTGACAGATGCAGCCCCAGGCTGACTGGTACAAACAAAAGCATCGCGAGCAGCCAACGCATTTTTGTGGGAGTTCTCCGTATCTAACCGAAGGCAAATCTATGTGCAGCAGCGATCTTCGAAGGAAGGCCAACGGTCGCTGCCGAATCCATTCCAAAGTTTACCGTATTATTGAGGGGGCTGTTGTGAATTCAGTTCAAACTGCGCATGTGATTACTGTTAGTGATAGCTGTACCAGCGGCGAACGCGAAGATATATCTGGCCCAACTCTGCGTGCGGGGCTTGAGCAGGCTGGATGGCAGGTGAGAGGCCCGGAAATAGTACCGGACGATGCTACCGAGATTGCTTCGGCCCTACAGACTGCGGTAGATGCGGGTATTGCCCTGATTGTTACCACGGGCGGAACGGGGTTTTCGCCGCGGGATGTGACGCCAGAGGCCACAAAAATGGTGTTGGAGCGTGAGGCACCAGGCCTGGCCGAACTTTTGCGATGGAAAGGCTATCAAAAGTTTGAGCGCGCCGTGCTTTCCCGTGGGGTATGTGGAATTGCAGGCTCTACGTTAATAATTAACCTGCCAGGTTCTGTTGGTGGAGTGCGAGATGGCCTCGAGACATTGTTGCCGCTGTTAAGCCATGCCTGCGGCATTATCCAAGATGAACCAACCGACCACTCTGAGGGGGGATCACCGGTTTCTACTGACACGACTCCTCGGACAGTAGACGTGATAGAAACGAACTTAGACGACGTTTCACCAGAAGTTTACGAGTTGCTATTAGAGCGCCTGTTTGCTGCCGGGGCTCTGGATGTTTCACTGACGCCAATCATCATGAAGAAGCAACGCCCGGCTATAAAGGTAACGGTGATTACTGTGCCTAAAAATCGGGGCAAGCTGGCCGAGGTTTTATTTACTGAAACAGGTAGCTTTGGTGTCCGATTTGCCAGACATGAAAGAATAACCGTTACCCGCAGCTGGCAAACCGTTGAAACTCCCTTTGGTGCAATTAAGGTGAAGGTAGGAACATACCGTGGCAGGGTTATTGCAGCCTCGCCGGAGTATAGCGACGTAAAGGCGGCCGCACTTGCTACCGGTGCACCCGTGCGTGAGGTGTATGCCGCAGCTGTGGTGGCATTCGAGAGTGTAGATTGATGCTTCAGATTGTGATGTTCTGAAAATGAAGTTGCGCCCATGCAGATTACCTGCATGGGCGCAACTTGCTACATGGCCTGGCCGAGAGCTTAGCCTCAGCTTCTCCACTCGTGATCGCCCCAGATAGTCTGAACGTACTCGATCTGCGCCACATGGCACTTCATGTGCTCGCAGGGGAATGTTGCGGCAACAGAAAGCGGCATCGCGCCCATTGGAGTATTGACGATTGCATGGATCTGATCTGCATCCAGCGAATCCAGAAAAGCAAAGTACTCTTCACCAGATTGCTTAACCATCCCAAGTACTACATCCAGGCTCTTGAACTGCTTCTCCATCTGGCGAAGCGAGGCATCCAGTTCAGCGGTATTTTCAAACCGCATCGGCTCACCTTTGAGCAATCCTGTTATTCCAGTGGTACCCATGGCACAGTGGGCACCAAGCTCAATTACGGTTCGCGCTGAAGGTGATGGAGACCACTCCAGCTTATCTGCAGGCGTTGCATTGAGCAGGGATATGAGTTTTTTCTCATTCCTTGTGTACTCAGACTTGATCTGTTCCGTCACCTCTGACATTGGCAAACCTCCACGCTTTTTGTATTTAACACACACCACACACAGATTTAAGCCCAATGGGTATGCGACAGGGCACACGCAGGACTTAAAATGGAGACTCGTTGGTAACCATCAAGGTTTCAAGCATATCCAGGCACCCAGCCCAGCCTTTGCGAGTTTCCGCAAGCTCAACAGCAGTCAGGTTTACATGCTTTATTCGCAGTTCGGTTTCATCTGCGTAACCCGCAAAGTCGAGCGTTACAATACTTTCGTACTGCCCACTCATGCCCTGCAGCCAGTTAAAACTAAACTGCAGCCTACGGCACGGCAACACTTCGATGTATTTGCCGATAAGAGTATACACATCACCATCCTGGTGGTACATATCGATACGGTACTTTCCACCGGGGCGTACGTCTGTTTCAGCAGTTATGCTTTTCCATCTCCGGTTGGGTGCAAACCAACGAGCCAGTTGGTCTGCCTTTGTCCACGCATCGTACACTCGCTGCACGGGCGCATGCAGATGCCGAGTTATTACCAGCACTTCTCCTTCAACGGTCAAATCCATGCTACTCATTGGATTGCTGTTCATTAGCTTCTTCCTCCGTTTCAACGAGCTCATTGGACGCAAGAAATATTTCAAGGCTATCCAGCCTGTCGTTCCAAAATTGAGTTTGCGTCTGAATCCAGCTGCTTGCAAGGCGCATCGCAGGTGTTCCTGGCTTGATTCTACAGAGGGTTTCACGCCCTTCCGGAATTTTTTCTATTAAGCCGGCCTGCTCAAGAAGTTTAAGATGGCGGGATATTGCCGGTATAGACATGCCAAATGGACGCGCTACATCGATAACGCGCGCCTGGCTCACCCTGAGATTGTCCAGGATAGCTCGCCGCGTTGGGTCGGCGAGTGCAGAGAACACTGCAGATAGTTCCGCACCACTATTGTTAACCATATTGTTAATAATAATGCCTAAGTAAGTGTTGTGTCAACCTGTATTTGAGTATCGGTGCACTATAGGGAATCTATTTGAAGCTAACTAAACTTGCGCAACGTTGGTTTTAGCATCAAGGTAACTACTTGTAGTTGAAACATCGCCCAGACTATCATAATAACGCTCGTGCTCAACGAAACCGGCTCGACGGCACCAAGCAGGTGATCCGCGCATTCGAGCACTTCCTGACTGACTCTTAGAAATTGCTGTAAATCGGCCAGAAGGACTGAGAATTGAGTATCTACATTCCAAATCTGACTCAACTGCCACTTAACCAGATGTCCCAATTAGCGCCGGACGCTCGTTTTTCGTGCGAACAACTGCTGCCACATCCGGTATGAAACCAAGCAACCAGATTATACATACAGAACAAATAGTGCATGTGGAAAATAACAAATCTGAGCAGGTTTGTCAGCAAATTTAACGCCACAAGGAACACTTTTCTGCCCGGCAGCATAATTGACGAAACAGATACCGGATGCTATACTCTGAGCAGGCGGAGACTCCCTGCTTTGTGCATACAAACAGGGGGTTGGAAGCACCCAATTTTTATCCTTGTCTGGAGGAAGTTCGAGTGAGCAATCCTCGTGTACCGGCGAAAGCCAATGCCCCTTATGTTGTTGGAGTCGATCTTGGCGGCACCAACGTCCGCGCTTCTGTGCTAAATCGCGACGAAAAGCAACTGGGCCGATTTGAAGTATCATCAGACGCCAAGGGTGGCGTAGCACGCACTGTCAAACAGATTGGCGCCGCCGTTCGCGGAGCCATTGAGGATGCCGGCGTTAAGATTGATGAAATTGGCGCAGTTGGCATCGCAGTGCCCGGGCATATTGATGTTCCGAATGGCGTTGTGGTGTGGGCTCCTAACTTTGGAGATTTTGTAGATGGCAGCTATGTGCCCTACAAGAACGTGCCCTTGCGCGACCTGGTGGAGGCCGAGCTTGGCCTTACAATGGTAATGGATAACGATGCAAACGTTGCAGCTCTGGGCGAGTTCCGCTATGGCGCTGGACGTGGCACGCGTCACCTGGTGATGTTTACCCTTGGTACTGGCATTGGCGGCGGTATCGTGGTTGAAGGCGAAGTGCTGCGTGGATCAACCGGCGGTGCAGCCGAAGTTGGCCACATCATTATTGCCGATGGCGTTGGCGGTAGCGCAAACGGTGCCCACGGTAGGCTAGAGAGCCTTGCTGGCCGGGACCCGATTATTGAGCGTGCAGCGCTTAAGATGGAAAGCGGTCGTGATACCATTCTGTGGAACTACATCAACAATACCGATGCACTGCAGCAACAAATTTCGCCCGCAACTATCGATGAAGCGGCCGAGCAGGGCGATGCGCTAGCCATTGAGGTTCTTCAGGAAACCGGCCACTATGTTGGGCTGGGAATTGCAAGCATGGTAAACGTGTTTAACCCGGAGGTTGTGGTAATTGGCGGTAAAATCTCCCGCTCCAAAACCCTCTTCGGTACTGCGCTGCGCACTGCTAAGGCGTCTGCCGTGGGCTCCATACTGGCATCGGCACGCATTGTGCACGCAGAGCTTGGCGACAATGCTGGCATCTATGGTGCAGCCGAACTGGCATGGCGTGAGGTTGGCAACTGATTGCTGGCCGCATAAGGCAACTGTGTGACGATCGGCCCGGAGCACCTCGGAAGAGGAGACCGGGCCGATTGACTTTGCAGGGTTAATGGAGACAAGAGATGCCAAGGATTGAGCTGAGCATTGATATTGATGCGCCGGTTGAACATGTGTATGCCATTGCGAGAGACGTTGAGTCTTTTCCAGAGTTTATGGCCGATTTAAAATCCCTGACTGTTTCGGAGCGATCTGAAGATGGACTGCGGACAGTTACTGACTGGACCGGTTTAATCCGTGAGTTTAAGATGGAAGTGAAGTGGACTCAGGAGGATATCTGGGACCCAGTTACGCATCGCGACGACTTCAAAATGCTGAAGGGCGACATGAATAGTATGAGCGGGTTCTGGCAGTTCACCGCTACAGAGGCTGGAACGCGTTTCGATTCTCTTATGGAGTATGAGTACGACGTGCCGCTTATTGGCCCCATGATTAAGGCGCTGATAAAGAAGAAGATGACAGACAATCTGCAGTCTACCCTGGCATCTATAAAGGCTCGCGCCGAAGTGTAGGCAATAGTAAGTGTAACGATTAAGAGCCCTCTGCCGAAGTTTTGGCAGAGGGCTCTTGTGCTTTATTGATCAGAAAGCGATGGGTTACTTACCTACCCCACAGCACTTTTTGTATTTCTTGCCGCTGCCACATGGGCATGCATCATTACGGCCAACCTTCTCTTCTGCTACAAACGGCGCCTGAACAACGGCTTCCTCTTCAGGATCGCCTGGCACATCCCCAATGGTTACGTCGATATCTTCTTCGCCATCTACATCAGGGAGAGTTGCGATTTGTGCAAGCACAGAGTTGAACTCATCATGGCTCAGGATCTCTTGATCGATCTTATCTTCCAGGAATGCCTGTTGGATTATTGGTACGGACTGCTCGGAGCCCATTTCCAGCAGAACAGATGCAAAGTAGGCGCAGAGTTCCGTATCCGGGCTTTTCTGCAGGGCTGCCTCTATTACTTCAACTGCCTTCTCATACAGATCAGGATACAGTTCTGTAATCTGAGCCATAGACTCAGCGGCGCCGTCTCGCAGGCATGGGTCTGCATCTTCATCGGCTACGGTAGCTGCGAGGCGAGGGAATGCCCCTTCGCCAATGCTGGCAAACAGCACCGGGAGTTCCTCTAGAATCAGGTAGTCTCGCGAAGTGTATAGCGCCAGAACAGGCTCAACAATGGAATCATTGCCTTCTGCAACATAACACAGAGCACGCACGGCATTTACTTGGGCAAAGCAGCGAGGATCAGGATTGGGATCTTCATCCTCACTGTAGGTATAGAACGTTTCGTCTGCAGCAATTGCCAGCAGTTGCTCTATCAGCTCACCTTTGAACTCATCTGGAACCTTCTCCTGAAGATCCAAGCCGTACTCTGGATCCTCATCCCGCCCCAGCAGCAGCAATGGTGCCAGGTGCGGCGGTAGGTTATGATGTGGCAGATTGGGCTTAGTCTCTGCCTTGCGCGGTCGCGCTTTACCCACTGGTTTTCGGGCCATGTAAAATCTCCTGTAATCTCAAACAAAGGCGAGGATTTCCGTGTTAACAAAACGTTAATCAGGCATAAACAGGCCGCCGAGCTCTCCCGGGGTTTCGGGTTCGGCCGCAGATGCGATGCTGGAAGCACCTGCATCAGCGGGAGGCGGCGTTAGCTGCATCCCGGTAAGAAATCGGGATGGTGAAGTGATGGCATCGTTCCACGTTTCCAACGAGGATATGCGAAGAATATCTTTAGCGCGCGTGGCTATCACATATGCTATTCTGCGCTCTTCTGATATGTCCTCCGCACGATGATGTGGTAGTATCTCCTCTGACCACCCTATTGCGAATACGCACTTCCACTCAAGGCCTTTGGCAGAGTGCCCGGTAGAAAGGCACACTTCGTCCAGCTCGCGGCGCTTCTTCTGGCGCTCTGTTTTGCGGCGGGCAGCTTCATCTCGCACCTTTTGAACAGCATCCAGGTATTCGCGGATGGTTTTGTAATGCGAGGCAGCACTTTGCATACGTTGAACGTTCTGAAGGCGATCATTGTCCCGGTCGTCGCCAGCATCTCTTCTCAGCCAGCCATCAAAATCGGTTACATGCCGTACAATCTGTATTGCATCGCCTGCATGCTTCGCTCCTGGAATTTTTGTGTTGATTGACTGTAAATCGTTCATTACTTCTCGTAAAGCACGATGTGTTTTCATATCGTCCGCGTGAAACTCAGGCAAAATATCCCAGATGCGTCTTCCGCGCACTTCTGCATGATGTTTCAGCTGCGAGCCTACATGCTTCGGAATTTTGCGGTTTGGCACATTCAATAAAGCCAGCAGCCATTCATCTGGGAGCAGGGCAAAATTTGTTGCATAGTCTGCCATCCGTGGATCAATTGCTGGCTGGAGCTTAGCTGCCGCTTCTGAAGGAGGTGCAAAAAAATTGAGATACGCAAGCATTCCTTGAACTTCACGGCGTGCGTAGAAATCGCCATCTTCCCGAATGGTGAACGGAATTTCCAAAGCTGCAAAATTGCGTTCTATTGCTTCTGCCTGTGCGTTGGTTCTGTACAGAACCGCGATGTCTCTCCAGCGCATACCGGCCTTATTTAGCCACAGAATGCCCTCGCCTACGGCGCATGCTTCGATATCTGGATCAGTGTATCGCCCCCACGTAACCTCTTCGCCCTCGTGGCGGGTTGGAAGGAAGCTTATTGCGCGGCGATCGGCATCTTGCCTGATAAGGCTATCGGCAAAACGCAAAATCTGTTTAGAGCATCGGTAGTTTTCCTGCAGCTCAAATACGGCAACCTTTGGCTGGGCTGCAAATCGTTTGAACGTCTGCGTATCGGCTCCTCGGAAACCATACAGAGACTGATCCAGATCACCAACGAGCATTACGTTCTTGTGATCTCGGCCAAGAGCAAACACCACGCGATACTGTGGGAAGTTCATGTCCTGGCACTCATCAACAATAATGTGTGTGTGCTGCGCAGCCGCTGCCTTACGAATTTCTTCGTTCTTCTCCAGCAAGTCTGCGGCTTCCAGTATCAGGTCGTCAAACTCAAGCAGGCCCTTGCGCGCCTTCTCTTTTTCATATGTGCGCCAACAGCGCATGAAGTCCATATCTTCCGAAGAACCATCATGCTTGTACTTTTCCGCCGTTACGCCAAGGTTCTTCTGATAAGATAGGTTGCTTAAGAATCCAAGCACACCACCATCTAACTCGCCAGCCTGTGCGGATTCTGCCAGGTTTTTACGTTGGAAGTCATCGGTTAGGAGCGAAAAGTGGCGGCCATGAATCTTTAGAAACTGAAGGCAATACGCATGAAGAGTGGTAACGCGCACATGCTGGATGGCATCTTTGCTCAGCATCGACTGGATGCGGTGCAGCATCTCCTGCGTTGCATCGCTTGTAAATGTGGTTACCAGCAGGCGTGCTCCGGCCTGCGCCATACGCGCAGTGCGCAGGGTAACCACCCTGGTTTTGCCGCTGCCCGGCCCTGCGTACACGGCGGCAGGGCCATCCTGATGAAAAACTGCCGCTTTTTGCCCTGCGCTTAAATCGTCCCAGCCAGCCACACAATTACCTCACAGCAACCTGCCTCGCCGCCGGACTATCCGGAAGCAGATAGACAGTATACCAGCAGGGCGTTATCGCCGAGCGGGCGAATCTCATGTGTGGGCGGGCGGGCCAGCAATGTTTCAGACAGCTGTTTCCACAGATGGAGCGACCTTGCCAGAGCGGGTTTGCCAGCCCCTGTACAATAGATACACGGTAATGCCAGCGGGGCAAAACATAGCACACAAAAAGATAATTGGTGCCATCACAAGTGGGCTGGTTCCCCGCTGCCTGCTATCCAGATAGATCCATCTGCCAGCAAATAGATCCGTTGCGATGAAGTGAGACCACGCAAGCGTAACCGTTTTTGTTTGACCAAGAATCGATTGGATGTACTCGAACTGCGGATTGAGAAAGTGTGGCAAGTGAGGCAGGTAGAGTGGCAATTCCAGAATGGCATATGGCAGCGCCATTATTAGCATTGGCACAAGCGAAGTCATGAAACGGCGAGTAAACGGCCAGTTAGGAGCACAAATCATCAAGATCCAGAATGGTACTGCGGCAAGGCTTACCACTTTAAATGCGAGGATGTAGATAGAATCCACAGACCCACCTCCTTAACATGCAGGCAACAATGCTGAGCATAACACACCGTTAATTCACCAACTAACCCGGTTTTTACTACCAGTAACGTTTACAGTAACAACAATTGCCACATTGGGATATCTTGTGGAGCCAATTTCGAGCCAGCTCGTATGGTTTTATTACTAACTTGTGGAAGGCAGACAGCATGGAAGGCAACTTGAGTTCGGCCGTACTAACCCGCAGACAGGTACTATCCACACTAATTTGGCCGGGTGCAGCAGCGCATGCTGCCAACGCGATGGTGGCTAATAAGCCCCGGAGTGTGATAGTCGTGGGCGCCGGTATATCTGGCCTGGCCGCCGCCTGGCAGCTGCAAAATCGAGGATATACCGTGAGGGTGTTAGAGGCTGACCTGAACCGGATTGGCGGCAGGATCTACACCTACCGAAATGAAACCGGGCAACATGGGGAGCTTGGTGCCATGCGTTTGCCTGCATCACACAAACTAACCATGCATTACGTGCATCACTTTAAGCTGCCGTATCGAAAGTTTGTACAGTTCAATCCGGATGCCTACTACTTAACAAGTGGAAATCGGCGGCGCAATCGCACAGTAAATGAGTTTGATTTCAGTGTTACGCGTAACATGGATGGCCGCCATGGCGGAATTTGGGCTGGCACCTTTTACGAGCTTACTGCCGGCATGGATTCGCTTACCACTGCTATTTGCAGAGAACTTTACAGGGCACCCGAATGTGGAACAAAAGTTACAAAAGTAGCTCAAAACCCAGATGGGAAACGGGTAAAGGTATTTGCAGAAACCACGCATGGCGGTACCTGGCTGGAGGCAGATGCCGTGGTGCTAACGGTGCCTGTTGGAGTACTAAAACAGGTGCGTTTTGAGCCGCCTTTGCCAAAAGCTCAGGCAAAAGCAATACTGCACACTAACATTACAGCGGCCCATAAGGTGATTGCCGGCACCAGGGAGCGCCCGTGGGAACAACTGGATGGGATTTACGGCGGCGGATCTTATACCGATTTACGCTCTGCCATGACCTTTTACCCTTCAGACAATGCGGCCTCGCGGAATGCATCGGTATCCCGTGGCCCGGGGTGTTTGCTGGCCTCCTACGCGCTCGCCGAGAAGGCATCATGGCTATCTCAGCAAACCGAAACACAGGCGATATCGGCAGTAAAAAGGTCACTTATTGCATTGCATCCAGAGTTGGCTGCCAATGGGGCTATTACCCGATGGGCACGTTGGAGTTGGGACAATCACGCCTATTCTCAGGGTGGGTTTGCGCAGCCAGGTGCCTCTGCTGCCGAACTGGCCACATTGCGTGGATCATTCGGCTGCGTAGTATTTGCCGGGGAGCACACTTCTGCCAATCGTTCGTGGATTCAAGGTGCGCTGGAATCTGCACACCATGCTGTTAGAGAGGTATGCCGTATCTGCCCAGGTTTCTTCTAGTGCAACACGCCATCTGCATTCTTGCAGTTGTGATATAATCGCCAACAGTGAGTGCGCTAATGAGACGGTGGCGAGAGGAGCCCAAGTACATGTATTCGTTTGAGATGATATACGATGAAGCAGAGGATGTGCTTGAAGTAACCTTCGATGCTGTGGATGAGAACTTCTCTCGGTCTGTGGCGCTTAGCGAAGAGATTGTGCTACACACCGATGCAAACCTGGAGAATGGCTGGGCAATAACAATATACAGCTATGCACGTTTGTTGGAGGTTGGAGAGACAGATTTGCACGATCTGGCTGGAATAGATGAGCCGTTTAGATCAAAGCTTCTTGCGGTGATTGCGAAGGAGCCAATTTCAAGGTTTCTGGCAATAACCGATTCCAGCGCATTCCGCGCTCGCGTGCTGGCACCCAGAGTAAGTGACCTTTAAGCACGAAGTTCAACAGAAAGTGGCCGAACATCGTTTGTTTTCGTTTATTAACTATTTCTTTCGTTTTGATATCGGCTATACTTATTTCCAGGTTTAACGTCTGAATTTCCCACTGTGCTCCGCGATCGGCAGCGCAGCCGCAAACCACAGCAGGAGTAGTCCGAGCATGCCCAAGTCAATCGCCATCCGGCCGGCAGAAGTCCGCAAAAGCGGACAGGTTAAGTTATCTCCCATTGCCGTAAACAAATACGGTAAGACCCTCAAAGAGGAGAAAGAGCGGTACTCATCCGAGGAGCTTGTACGCATCTATCGAGATATGGCCGTAATTCGCGCCTTCGAGACCATGCTTAACGAGGTAAAGATTAAAGGCAACTATGCGGGCATAGAGTACAACCACCGTGGCCCCGCTCACCTTTCCATCGGCCAGGAAGCATCGGCGGTCGGCCAGGCTTACCTGTTGGATGTGGACGATCACATCTTTGGCAGCCACCGCAGCCATGGCGAAATTCTTGCCAAGGGGCTTTCCGCCATTCAGAAGCTGGACGATGCCACCCTGCTGGGAATTATGGAAGGCTACATGGGCGGCACAATTCTCAAGGTAATTGAGAAGGATGGCCAGTCCAAATCCTCCACAAGCGTTAAAGAGCTTGCCATCGACTTCTTGCTCTACGGCGCTCTTGCCGAGATTTTTGGCCGCGAACCCGGGTTTAACAAAGGCATGGGAGGCTCAATGCATGCCTTCTTCACGCCGTTCGGAATTTATCCGAACAACGCACTGGTAGGCGGCTCGGCAGACATCGCAGTTGGTGCGGCACTGTATAAGCGCGTTAATCGCCAGCGCGGCATTGTAATTTGCAACATCGGCGATGCATCGGCGAGTTGCGGACCGGTTTGGGAAGCGCTTTGTTTCGGCACCATGGATCAGTTTAGGACCCTGTGGGATGAAGCACACCGTGGCGGCTTGCCGTTTATCATGAACTTTGTAAACAACTTCTACGGTATGGGTGGCCAACCTGTAGGAGAAACAGGTGGATTTGGTGTGCTGGCGCGCCTGGGTGCTGGCCTGAATCCAGACCAGATGCATGCAGAGCGCATCGATGGATACAATCCTCTTGCAGTAATTGATGCAATGGCTCGAAAGAAGGCCATTATCGAAAAGGGCGAAGGCCCTGTGCTTCTCGATACAGTAACCTACCGATACAGCGGCCACTCCCCCTCCGATGCATCTTCCTACCGTGAGAAATCTGAAGTGGAAGAGTGGCAGAAGGTAGACTCGCTGCTAACGTATGCTTCCGAACTTACAAAAGGCGGAGTTACAAAAGAAGCCGACCTGGAAGGTGTGCGATCGGTTATAGATGCTGCTATCCTCAAAGCCTACAAGCGCGCAATCAGCCTTGATCTCTCCCCGCGTGCAGACGTTTACTCTGTTGGCAGCCTGCTGGAATCAACCATGTTCTCCAACGAGCATGTTGAGTCTTTTGCACCCGACCGCACACCAGAGCTCAACCACCCGCTTGAGGAGAACGCGCGTGTTAAGCAACTTGCTACGCGTAGCCGAAGTGGCATTGGGCCGGATGGCGCACTGCTGCCGAAGAGCAAAACCATTGGCATCCGAGATGGTTTGTTTGAAGCGATTGCACATCGATTTGCAACCGACCCTACCCTGGTGGCATACGGCGAGGAGAACCGCGACTGGGGCGGAGCATTTGCCGTTTATCGTGGCCTGACAGAGCTGCTGCCGTACCATCGCCTGTTTAACAGCCCAATTGCCGAGGCTGCGATTACTGGCACTGCGGTGGGTTATGCGCTGGAAGGCGGACGCGCACTTATTGAACTGATGTACTGCGACTTCCTGGGCCGAGCGGGCGATGAGGTATTCAACCAGCTCTCCAAATGGCAGTCTATGTCCGGCGGTTTGCTAAAAATGCCAGTTGTTCTGCGGGTTTCTGTTGGCAGTAAGTACGGAGCCCAGCACAGCCAGGACTGGACCGCACTGTGCGCCCACATCCCCGGCCTTAAGGTAGCATTCCCGGCAACACCCTACGATGCCAAAGGCTTGATGAACGCAGCCCTTGCTGGATCAGACCCTGTTGTGTTCTTCGAGAGCCAGCGAATATACGATCAGCCTGAGCTGTTCCATGGTACCGAAGGCGTACCTGCCGGATACTACGAGGTTGCATTTGGTGAGCCAGATGTTAAGCTGGAAGGTTCCGACCTTACCATCCTAACCGTTGGTGCCACTCTGTACCGCGCACTGGAAGCAGCAAAAATCCTGAGCGAGAAGTATGGCATAACGGCGGAAGTAATTGATGCTCGCAGCATCGTGCCATTTAATTATGACAAGGTGATTGAGAGCGTTAAGAAAACGGGCCGCATACTGCTGGCATCCGATGCCTGCGAGCGCGGTTCTGTACTGCAAACGCTGGCGGCAAAGGTTACTCAGTTTGCCTTCAACTACCTGGACGCCCCCCCCGTTGTTGTTGGAGCACGCAACTGGATTACCCCACCGGATGAGGTTGAAGACTCGTTCTTCCCATTCGCGAACGATATTCTGGATGCGGTTCATCAGTATATCCAGCCGCTGAGCGGTTACACAATATCACGCACGTGCGATGCAGCAGACCAGCTGCGACGCAGTGCCGAAGGCGTGTAAGTAGCTGCGCAAGTAAATAAAGCGGCCCTTCTCATCCAAGCTGGATGAGAAGGGCCGTTTTGTTGTTTGGAGACTTTGCCTGCAGGTTGTTAATCACCATGAAGATCACGATACTTTTTACGTGCCATTGCAAGTGCTTCTTCTTCATCTTGCTCTTTGAGAACGGTAATTTTCCCGGTATCCAGTCTCAGTAATGAGTGGACACCATCCAGGCCACGGGCGAAGGCAATGTAGGCATCGCCTTTCATGCGGTAGTAGGCCAGCAGTTTCTTACCATCAAAAGGCGTGAGCAAAGACCGAACGGTATCTTTATCCAGTTCGGTTTGCTTAAGTGATTTCAGGTCCAGCTCAGATGGCGGTTCGCCCTCGGCCATTAAGGCGGCATGCAAAGCTGTGAGCGACATTTTTGCCATTGACACAGCGCGTGCATTCATAAGAGTTGATTTGCTGGCCGGTTTTGCGTGAAAGAATGTTAGCATTCGGTTAATCCCTGGCACAATCTTCTCTTCTTGTAGTTCGGTATAGCGCTCCATAACCGGGTCCCACGGGCGTTGCTCTGGTAGCCCTCCCGTTTGATCGATAAGGGCGGAGAGACTCTTGTCTGGAACAGCGGCGACATGATCAATGCCATCATCTTCTGTAGCCCAGGCCTGTTTTCCCTCTGGAAGCGTTACTCTGGCAGCCCCTGTAATTACCGGCACCCTACCCATTGCAACCTGCACATTAGCGCCACCGTTATCGCTGCACGTTACGCGCATACGGGCCGAACGAGGAACATGCGTTCGTACTCCGTTACATACAATTTCGAACCGTGCGGAGGGCATGCGTTGAAATGGACAGTACGCAGAAACCTGCCCTTTCTTAACTTCAAATACACGTATGCGGCCTTCATCGTAATCTATGCGCTTAATTACTACGCTGGTATTCTCTTCCAAATGGATGCGTGCATCGCCGGCATATAGGGTTACCGATCCGCCTTTTCCGGTATCTATCTCGGGTTGCGGGCCAGATTCCAACACATCTCCCCTCACCAATTGCGATCGCTTTCCTTCTAAAACCAGCATAGGAAGGCCTTTAATATCACCAACTACTGCGGAGCGATCTCGATAAGTTAGATAGGCGCCATGCGCTGCAGATACTACGCCAAACACAAGCACGCACCAGATGGCTGCATTCCATGCCTTGCCAAATAGCATCTGAATCCGCAGTTCTAGAGCAGAGCGTTTACGCGGTGGGCGGTAAGTTCTGCCATCGGCAGTGGTAACCTTTGGCTGCCGGTTAAAGGGCATGGTTACAACGTCGTACAACCCATTTAGCAGGCGACCAGGCAAAACAAGCAACAGCCGAAGGGGGCGTAGCAAATCCAAACTTGCACGGGCGTATGGGTCTGCCATGCCGGGCTCTCCAGGTAGCACATGCTCTGGCAGATCTTCACCTGTTTCAGGAACATCTGGCAACAGAATGGCCTGGCCACCCTGGCCTTCTGGCAAAATGATGGCGGGTGCCTTGCGGTTGCGCATATCGCTTGCTGCATCCACGGCAACACGGTACCTATCTCGTGGGGAGCGTGCCATCAATACGCCTATGATGGCCTTCATCCAGTCTTGAGTAAGTAGCGGAGGCGGGCCAACCGGTCCAAGTATTGCCCTGGTAAGTTCCTCAGTGTTTGCCCCGGTATACGGTGGGCGCCCGGTGAGGCACTTGTAAAGAATGCACCCACAGGCATAGAGATCTGCAGAGGGTGATGCTGCTTCGCCGTGAACACACTCAGGTGCCGTGTATGCAGATATATCCGGTGCTGCCAACCGGCGGGCAAAAAGCCCGGCGAGTTCTACATGCCCGGTTTCGGGCTCGAAGTAGACCAGTTCAGGAACAATGCCGCCGTGTGCTATGTTGCGCGATGCCGCGAAATCTACAACACCCGCGAGGGGTTCAAACAGGGCAGCGCACCAGTCAACCGTTCGCTTCCCATCGTTTCGTGCAAAAGATGCGACGCTGGTACCGCGTTCTGGGCCACTCAGAGCCCAGATAAAACCGCCATGCCATTGAACCGATATAATGTGCTCCATACGATCACTGGCCTCAAGCTCTTTTTGAAGAGACAAGGCATCGTACCAAATAGCATCACTCTCGGGTTGGGTCGGCGGTTTCGGCCCCGGCGAACTAATCCTGTAAGCGTGGTGAATTTGCCCCGAAGGTGTATCCATTACGCGATACATCGACATTCGAGATTCTGTCAGAAGTACTGAAATTACGTCGTACCCGGCAGGAGGCAGCACATCCGCATCAGGTTCTGGGTTAATACCGCCCTGTTTGTTGGCAAACACAGTGGTCACTATCTCCGTTGATACTCATAGTCTGGCTTACAGCTTTTAAAGTTGACTTCAATACACCAGACGTTTATTTAGCGATTCTTGTTCGTATGAGTTGACATATGCACGATGAAGCAGGATTATTTCATAAGTAATTCATAAGCGCATGACACTATTTTATGGTCTATTCTGACCAGGATCTGCGCGATGGTATGCGCAATTGCATACCTCTAGTGTTCATCCTGCTAACAGCGCTCCCGTGGAAAGCCGGTGCTCACATGAAGTTGCTCCTAATAGAAGACGACCCTGGTATTGCGGATGTTATGATTAGCGGCCTAACAGAGGCCGGATACAGCGTGCTGCACTTTGCGGATGGAACCGAGGGCCTGGAGGCAGCAACGGTAGACAGTTATGATCTCATTGTACTTGATCTTATGCTACCCGGCACAAATGGATTAGCAATTTGTGAGGCACTTAGAGACCGGCGCGACACTACTCCGATTTTGATGGTTACTGCGCGCGATTCTGTACAGGATAGGGTTCGGGGCCTGGAGGATGGAGCAGACGACTACCTGCCAAAACCCTTTGAATTTGACGAACTGGTTGCCCGTGTACGCGCGTTGCTCCGCCGCGATAAAGTTCATAAACGGCGCGTAATTCGAATTGCCGATATGGAGATAGATACTGGCACCAAACGGGTATTTCGAGGGTCTAAAGAGATATTCCTTAGCCCTCGCGAGTACACGCTATTGGAGGCTCTTGCGGCACGGGAAGGGCAAACGCTAACTCGTGAGATCATTTTGGAACGTGTGTGGATGGATGAAGACAGTTACTCCAACACAGTAGACGTGTACATTGGGGCCCTTCGTAAAAAGGTGGATGCGGGCCAGGAAGTTCGATTAATTCATACGGTACATGGCCAGGGCTATGTACTGCGCTCGCCGCTTAGCCCGGAAGAACATGAGCCCACATCTGCCGTGCCCGTAAGTTCGGCAAAGAGAGCTAAAGTTGAAGAACCCATTTAGTGGAAGACTAAAATCTGTACGAGCCAGGCTCACGTTATGGAACGTGTGCGTGCTTACCATCACACTGGTTGGTCTGAGCTTCCAAATTAGGATGAGCGTGCGGGCCAACTTGATGCATTCCATTGATGGCGAACTCACAGGGATGGCTCGTTTTGCCAGCAGAACAATGCGGCGCGGCTGGGGTTTTGCGCCCGGTGGCTATCCTGGTGGTGCTTTTCAACGCACTCCCGGAGGCAGCCGCAATGGCTTCAACAATAGCGTTCGGGAACTAGATACAAGCATCGGCGTTCAGTCTAGCACACTGCCAGACTCACAGGCACTCAATAGTTCACAACGGCAGGGCGTTACCCAGCCAAATTCTTTACCAGGCAATGGCAGTTTGCGCAATAGTGGCCGTAACTGGGAATTGCCAAATGTGCCGGCAACAAGAGTGTTTGTTAATGGCCCAAGAACTATCTTGAATGAGCCCCCATGGGATATTGCGGCATACGATAAAACCGTAACCGATGGAGCTGATGTAAACTCCGTTATAAACAACCCTACGGGAAAGAACTTCCGAATACTCACACGCTTGGTTAGGCTTCCCGGTGGATCGCAATCGGTAGTACAGTGCTCATTTCCACTGGCTGAGATGGAGCGTGCAACCCATAGTCTGGATCTTACTCTGCTTGCCATCATCCCACTGGTGCTGGTGCTCGCCGGTGGTGGTGGTGCATTCCTGACTGCGAAGGCTCTGAGCCCGGTACGGCAGATTACGCGTGCTGCAGAAAACATCAGTGCACAGGACCTGTCTATGCGACTGCCAGTGGCTGCAGACGATGAGTTTGCAGACCTTTCCAGAACATTTAACGCCATGCTATCTCGCCTGGAAGGCTCGTTTCAGCAGCAACGGCGCTTTACGTCGGATGCATCGCATGAACTAAAGTCGCCACTTACCGTTATAAAGGCAAACACTGGCCTGGCACTGCGTACAGATAGAGAGCCAGAGGAGTATGTAAAGCGCCTGCAGGCAATTGATAAAGCAGCCAACCATATGCGCATTCTGGTGGATGACCTGCTAATACTTGCACGCTCCGACGAAGCAAAGCTCGCTGCCGAAACAGAACATATATCTGTTGCTGAGCTGCTAATAGAGGCTACGGAGCTTGTAAAGCAGCCCGGTACAGCACCTATATTCCTGCCGGAAGCTGATGAGGCAATTGAACTAGCAGACACGTTCGTTATTGGAACACGATACGAGCTAATGCGTGTGTTTAAGAACTTGCTGGAAAATGCAGTAAGGCATACAGAACCAGGCGGCAAAGTCTGCATTCATGCTGAATGTTCCGAAGGAACAGTGCAGGTTAGTGTGGTTGATACCGGCGAAGGCATATCCGCAGAGCATCTGATGCACCTCGGCGAGCGTTTCTACCGCGTGGATTCATCAAGGGTTCGTACACGCGGAGGCTCGGGCCTGGGACTTGCCATCTGCAAGAGTATTGTGGAGGCGCACAGGGGCAACATTCAGTTTGAAAGTCAGCCTGGCATCGGCACAAAAGTAACTGTTAGCCTGCCACTGCTGCCCCAACAGGCATAGAACGCCGGCCGGGCTTAATAATGTAGCCCTCTGCCAGATTCGTGGATGCGGGTACACTGTTGTGGCTATCTCAACAGAGTAACTTTCTTTTTTAACGGATCAACTTTCGCATGGCAATATTGCTCACCTGTCGCGGCGTTTCAAAGAGTTTTGGCGCGCGACCACTGTTTACCAACATCACACTCGGGGTTTCAACCGGCGAGCGCCTTGGCCTAATCGGGCCAAACGGTAGCGGCAAAACCACATTGCTGCGCATTATGGCGGGCGGCGAACGGGCCGATACTGGCGAAGTTTCCCGCAGGCGTGATCTGATAGTGGCCAATGTGGCTCAGAGTGATGACCTGCCCTGGACACTTACGGTGCAAGAGGCGCTGGTTGAGCCCATTGCAAACCGCCCACTGGAAGATTATGAAGTTTCTGCACGCGTAATGCGTGTTGCAGCACAGGTTGGGTTTACGGATCTCTCTGTGCGCGTAGATACACTCTCTGGTGGATGGCGAAAGCGGCTATCGATTGCTCGCGCCATTATGCAAGAGCCCGACGTGGTGCTGCTGGATGAACCTACCAACCACCTGGATCTGGAAGGCATACTCTGGCTTGAAGCCTACCTGGTTGCTGCTCCCTTTGCATTTGTGGTTATCAGCCACGACAGGTACTTTCTGGAGAATGTAACCAACCGTGTTGTGGAGATGAACCGCGCTTATCCCGAAGGTTACCTTAGCTTTGAGGGTACTTACTCAAACTTCTTAGTTAGGAAAGATGAGTTTATGCAGGCGCAGGCCCATCTGCAGCATGCCCTGGAAGGCCAGGTTAAACGCGAGGTAGAGTGGCTACGCCGCGGACCACAGGCGCGCACAACAAAGGCACAGTATCGTATTGACGCTGCACACAAACTTATAGATGAGCTCTCCGAAGTTAAGTATCGTAACAACCAGGATAGATCTGCAGATCTGGACTTTACCGCATCCAACCGAAAAACGAAGGAGTTGCTGAAAGCAAAGGGCGTAAGCTACTCTATTGGTGGCAGAACCCTCTTCTCTGGACTGAATGTAACGCTTATGCCCGGCACTCGACTGGGGCTTCTGGGGCCAAATGGCAGCGGCAAGTCAACGCTTATCAGGGTACTTACCGGCAAACTGGAACCAGAGAGCGGCACCGTATTTATGGCGGATGGCCTGCGAGTTGTGTACTTCGATCAGCACAGGGCTCCTCTCAGTAGTGATCTCTCACTGCGAAAGTCTCTGGCACCAGAGAGTGACAATGTAACTTTCCGCGGGTCAACGATGCACGTTTCTGCCTGGGCGCGGCGTTTTCTGTTCCGGCCAGAACAGCTGGAGATGCCTGTTGGAGCGCTATCTGGTGGAGAGCAAGCCAGAGTAATGATGGCAAACCTGATGCTTCAGGAAGCCGATATACTCATACTCGATGAACCTACTAACGATCTGGATATCCCAACGCTTGAGGTGTTAGAGGATACTTTAACGGACTTCCCCGGGGCGATTATCCTCGTAACACACGACCGCTACATGCTGGATAATGTTTCCACCGAGTTGCTGGCATTGGATGGTACCGGCACAGGGATTACAGCCATTTATGCCGATTACTCTCAATGGGAACGCACGCATCGGGCGAATATCGAGCCAACTAAAGAGGCTGCGAAACAGGCCGCAACTGCCCCTCGCCCTTCCGCCACACGCAAACTCTCCACAGCAGAACAGCGTGAGCTTGCGGGCCTTGAAGGTGTGATTACTACTGCAGAAGAGAAAGTGCTTGCTATACAGGCGAGAATGGCCGATTCTGATGTTGTATCAGATCATGTTCTGATGGATAAAACATGGCGCGATCTTCACGATGCACAGCAGAAAGTTACTGATCTGTATGCGCGCTGGGAAGAGCTTGAGAGCAGAAGATAAGTAAGGGTTTAGCTGCCTGCCAGGAGGTTGTGATGAAGCGGATAGTTAACAGATGGCTGTGCTTGAGGATGGCCCCGGCCTTATTCGCCGGAGCAACTTTTTTCATCCATGGAGGCACAGCTGCCGTGGCACAAAATAGTTACTCAACTCCCCTTCCGAATGCTAAGGCCAGCCTGACACTTACTCTGGTATCGCCAGAAATAGTGCGCATCCACATCAGTCGGATCGGCGCAAATGTACCGATGTCGCCCGTTCAAATAGTGCGCCCGCAACCGGCCTGTTCCGATAGTTTCCACGCAACACCAGTTACTGGCAATCCGTCTCAAGTGCTGTTAACTAGCTCGCTGCTGCAGATTGTTGCGCCCGCTGGCAATTCAGCCAATGCTGCGCCGCTAATTATCAAAGATAGGCATGGCAAGGTGCTGTATGATGCCTCTGCAGGTGTTACAGCTGAGAGCATTAATTCCAGATGGGTGCAGCACGCAACACTGGCGGATGGCGAAGAGTTTTTTGGTGGTGGCCTACAGTTTCACAGCCTTGCTCAGCGCGGCAAAACAAAGGATCTTAAGGTAAATGCGGATCCAAAAGATGATATTGGCAACAGCCACGCCGTAACGCCATTCTTTATGAGCACCCACGGTTACGGGCTTTTTGTTAACACCACAGAGTACTCACATTTCGATTTTGGTAAAACGGTTGCTGGCGAGCTATCCTTCTCCACCCCAGATTCTGATCTGGATTATTACTTTCTGTATGGCCCCTCTCTACGAGAAGTAGTGGCAAGGTATTCTCAGCTAACTGGCAGTATGCAGATGCCGCCGCGCTGGGGGCTTGGCTTCTGGTACCGAATGAAATCGGATTGGAAAGCGGAAAAAGCTACAGAAGTAGCAACAAAGTTTCGGGCGAATAATATTGCCTGTGATGTGATTGGCCTGGAGCCCGCATGGCAAACGCAGGCATACTCATGCTCCTATGTATGGAACCATGCGCAGTTCCCGGATCCTGCAGGTTTTGTTGGTGATATGCGTGGCAAAAATTTCCATCTCAACCTGTGGGAGCATGCATATGTGCACCCCACGTCGCCAATTTATGCAGAGCTGAAGCAAAAGGGATTGGCTGCCGATAAAGAGGTTTGGGGCGGCCTTGTTCCCGATTTTACAAAGGCAGAAACCACCAACGTATTTAAGAGTCTGCATAAGAAAGAGCACATCGATATTGGGGTTGATGGCTACAAGCTGGATGAGTGTGATGGCTCCGATTACACTGGCGGTTGGTTCTTTCCAGACGATACGAAATTTCCATCTGGCCTCAGCGGCGCTCAGATGCACAACGTGTTTGGTTACCTCTACCAGCGATCCTTTCACGATATGTTTGAATCGCTGGGCAAACGGGCCTACTTCCTGTGCAGGGGTAGTTATGCTGGCGGACAGGCCTACCCAACGGCAATCTACAGCGACTGGTACGATTTCAAAGACTACGTGCGCGCAGCTTGCAACTCCGGTTTTAGCGGCCAGCTATGGTGCCCGGAAGTGCGGCAAACAGACTCTACCGAGGAGTTTGTACGCCGTCTCCAAACCATGTTTTTTAGCCCTCTGGCAATGATCAATGCATGGGCCGATGGCGTTACTCCCTGGGAAAAGGGCCCGGAAGTAGAACGCATATTCCGGCTATACGATGATCTCAGGATGCAGCTTATCCCGGAGCTTTACTCCTCATTTCGCGAGATGAGCACCTCAGGATTGCCGATTGTACGGCCATTGGCGATGGACTGGCCAGAAGACCGCAATACGCATTCCATCGACGATGAGTTTATGTACGGACAGAATATACTGGTTGCGCCCGTATTTTCTGGCAACACCAGGCAGGTGTATCTGCCCGCTGGGGAATGGGCAGACTGGTGGACAGGAGCACATTACATCGGTGGTAAGCAGATAAGTGTAACCGCCCCGCTGGATAGACTTCCGCTATTTGTGCGTTCCGGTGGCATCATATCCATGCAACCCGCCATGCAATACTCGGATGCGCAACGTGGCTTCGCTCTGGAACTACGCGCCTCTGTTGGAAGTGGCGCTACGGCCATCCATACAAATACGGGCATTTATGATGACGATGGGGATTCCCTGCGCTACCGCAGCGGTGAATACACCGAAACCCGTGTACATTACATGCAAAAAGCCTCCTCAGTTGAGTTAACCTTTGATCCCAGCCATGGCAACGCATCGCCTCGGTGGGCTTCCTATGTGCTGAAGCTTCAGGGTGTTAATTCGCAACCTGCTACCGTAACAGTAAATGGTAAGCAATCTGCCGCAGCACAGTGGAATGCTACCACGCACGACCTTACCATCCCACTACCCGGTGCCTTCCAGGGCAAGGTACATGTGCAACTTAAGGGAAAATAGGTATTAACCAGTATTTAGCATAAAGCGCGCTGGGCCGAAACAGGAGTGGTTTGCTGTGCCATTCCTCACCGATAACCCTACATGTGCCGGACGGCCCAACCAAGCTACACTATATGTGCTTGCATTGCGCATGCATAATCATCTATGATAGTTACAGGCGGATCACCGCTTCATCAGCAACAAAACCTAAAAGCCCGTGCTGCTGTAGCAGCCGAAAGCCAGAACATCGAACTCCAACCTATGACACCAAGGCTTGCCCTCAATACAGAATCAATCAGCACTGTTCCAACGGATAACTCCATTGGCCAGCCCGCTGCCGAAATTCCCCTTGCTGTATCTCAACAGCAAGTAACCGACAACCTGGAACTGCTGGTATGCGCCCTGCCAGAACGCATTCAGGCTGCACTGCCGGATTCCGGAGATATGGAAGAACTTCTCGAAATTGTGCTGGACCTCGGCCGCAACCCGGAAGCACGGTTTACGTCTGGAGTGGTAGAGCTTAGCGAAACACCTATCACCGCCGACGAGATAGATTATGTGGTTGCCCATGTTGGTGCTTTTGGAAAAGATAATCGCGCAGGAATAGAGCGCACTCTGCACCGCATTTCCGCAATCAGAAACCGACAGGGTAAGATTGTGGGCCTAACTTGCCGCATTGGGCGCGCGGTGTATGGCACCATCGATATTATTCAGGATATCGTTGAGGCCGGCAAATCCATATTGATGCTTGGCCGCCCCGGCAGGGGCAAAACAACCAAACTGCGTGAAGTTGCGCGCATTCTTTCGGATCAGCTGAAGAAGCGGGTTGTAATTGTAGACACCAGTAATGAGATTGCTGGCGATGGCGACATCCCACATCCTGCAATCGGCAGAGCACGGAGAATGCAGGTTACCGAGCCAATACTGCAGCATAACGTGATGATTGAAGCGGTGGAAAACCACATGCCAGAAGTCATCGTTATCGATGAAATCGGCACCGAGCAAGAGGCGTTTGCCGCAAGAACCATTGCCGAGCGTGGCGTACAGCTGGTTGGCACTGCACATGGTAACACTCTTGAAAACCTGATGATGAACCCAACCCTATCAGATCTGGTAGGAGGAATACAGGCAGTAACACTCTCGGATGACGAGGCAAAACGCAGGGGCACTCAGAAAACCGTATTAGAGCGCAAAGCGCCGCCAACGTTTGATGTTGTTATCGAGATTATCGAAGTGGATAAGCTCGCAATTCACCTGGACGTTCCCGCCACAGTTGATCGTTTGCTGCGCGGCACTCCACCCCGCCCGGAAATTCGGGTTCGTACCGAAGAAGGCACAATAGAAGTTCTTCAGAAGGCCGACGCCAGCCATGGGATTCGGGAAGTGCCGGATGCGTTTGTGCATGTTAACGGCCAGCGCAGGGATAGAGCCCCCGCTCCAAAAGCTGAGTTCAGCCGCAGCCTTCAACGGGAAGAGCGCGAATCAGCACCTCGCCTGGTACCGCGCGTTGTGCAACCTGCCCCAACCCGCTCTGAGCCCACAGAAAAGCCCATCGATCGGGCAGAAAAGCTGGAGAGGCCGGAGAAACCGGTAAAGTCTCAGAAACAAACGGTTCGGATTTTCCCATACGGAGTTAGTCGCAGCCGAATGGAACGCGCTATTGCTGAAAGCAAACTACCAGCGTACATTGCACGAGATGTAACCGATGCAGACGTAGTGGTTGCGCTTAAGTCTACCGCACAGCGTGAGCCCGGTAAAATGAGGGAAGCAACCCAGCGCAGACTGCCAATCTACACAGTTAAGAGCAACACCTACGCACAGATTGCAGGCTGTATACGAGAGATGTTTGGCCTGCCAGCAACGGAAGGTGCAGAAGAAACATCGATGGAAACTGCACTGGTAGAAACGCAGGAGGCTATAGAGATGGTGAAGGCAACAAACCATGCGATAGACCTCGCTCCTGCTAACTCTTACACCCGCCGCTTGCAGCACCAGCTAATAGAACGCTACCAACTTGTTTCGGAAAGTGTTGGGGTTGAACCGCAGCGCAGGGTACGTATCCTGCCAATTACCGCCTGAATTGGATAACCGATGGCAGCATGTAGCTGTCCCCGGGATGGAGTTTGCATGGTGGCCACCGGCCTGTTTATCACGTTTGAAGGTGTGGAGGGATCCGGCAAAACCACACAGATCGAGATGCTACGTAAGTGGCTTCTGGCTGCCGGCCATAGTGTTCTGGTTACGAGAGAACCGGGCGGAGACCCTGCCGCAGAGGCTATTCGCAACATTGTGCTGGAAAACGATGTTGCACCGCGTACCGAACTGCTACTGTTCCTGGCATCACGAGCTCAAAATGTTGAGACGGTGATTCTGCCGGCACTTACAGCTGGCAAGATAGTTATATGTGACCGTTTTATAGATTCCAGTGTTGCCTATCAGGGCTTTGCTCGTGGTATTGGCAGAGATACCGTTGCTGCCTTGAATGAATTTGCCACGGGGGCACTCTATCCAGATATAACCTTTTTGCTGGACATTGACCCAGCAATTGGGCTTGCACGCCAGGCAGACCGAAACCGAATGGAAGCAGAGTCTCTTACATTCCATCAAACGGTGCGGAAGGGATTTCTTACTGAGGCCGAGAACAGTAGCGGACGGATCTGCGTTCTGAATGCTTCGGGCAGCTTCGCAGATATCCACTTTAGCATCGCCAATCGCGTTCTCAAAATCCTAGAAAGTCGGGTTTAGGAAGCTCCGGCAGGCTAAGCAATACTCTGCTGGTTTTAAACGGTCACTGGAGGTAGTCGTCTGTTGGCGTATCATTGGAGGTGCGGCACATGAAACTGGTAGTTACGGTTGCTCATGATAGGGATAAGAACCGCATAACAGAGGCGCTGTTGCGCAACGGTTTTCAATTCACAAAAATTGGCAGTACAGGCGGTTTTCTGCGAGAAGGCAATATCACGCTGCTTATTGGCGTTGAAGAAAAAGAAGTTGAGCGCCTGATGGAAGTAATCAGCGATAGCTGCAAGACGCGCGAGCAGTTTATCAATGTAATGCCGCCGGATGCCGCTCCTATTGGCACCTTTATGGCCAGCCCGGTGAGAGTGCTGGTTGGCGGGGCCGTTTGCTTTGTGATGGATGTAGAACGCTTCGAACGCTTCTGATGATGAAACCCCGGGCAGCACCATCACCTGGCGATATGGCTGCCGAAGCCACTGTCTCTTCCTCCCAGAGACATGCCGTTTCTGCACGTGCCATCGGCATTGGCCTGGCCCTTATCCCATTGAATGTGTTCTGGGTAATTCGCCTGGAACGTGTGATGTTTGGCCCCTACCCTTCCACCATTTCGCTATTCGCCAATGTGGTGTTCCTGCTGTTTATCCTTAACGGCATAAATGCTCTTTGGCGCCGTGTATCGCCCAAATCATGCTTTACACAGGCAGAACAGCTCACCATTTACACCATGCTTGCGGTATCCACAGCCATATCTGGCCTGGATGGCGCAGCAATCCTTAGCCAGATAATGCCCCATGGCACCTGGTTTGGTGCCGCAAACCACTGGGGTAGTTGGCTGGATGCTTTTCCTTCCTGGCTGGTAGTGAGAGATCCGGAGGCGGTTAGGGCGCACTATCTGGGGAGCACATCGTTTTACCACTGGCAGTATATTCGGCCATGGCTGATACCCTGTTTCTGCTGGACTTTGTTTATTACTGTACTGCTGTTTGTTGCCAACTGCATCAACGTGCTTGTACGGCCGCAATGGGCGGACCGTGAGAAGCTGAGCTTCCCGATCATCTGGCTGCCCATGGAGATGACGGATCCATCGCGAGAGCGCACTTCGTTCTATCGCAATCGGGTGATGTGGGCAGGTTTTGCGATTGCGGCGGCTATAAGCCTTTGGAATGGCATCGGCTTTATGTATCCGTCACTGCCGGCAATTCAGGTTGGGGTTACAGACTTCCGACCAATGCTTAATACCAAGCCATGGTCGGCACTGGATTGGGCACCCATTACCTTCTATCCCATCGTTATCGGGCTGGGGTTTTTGTTGCCTTTGGAACTGCTGTTTTCTTGCTGGATATTCTACTTCTACTGGCGCGGGCAAATTGTGCTAACCTCTGCTATGGGTTGGGATACCACCCCAGACTTCCCTTTTCAGCCAGAACAGGGCTTTGGAAGCCTCATGGGGTTGTTCTTGTTTTATCTATACACGGGCCGCAAGACATATGCACGCATAGCAAGAAACTTATTCTCTGCACTTAAGAATCGCGAGGTAGGCACAGAAGATACCGGAGAAGCGCTTACAGAGCGCCAGGCTGCAACCGGAGTGCTAATTGGCTTCCTGTTGTTAATAGGCTTTTGCAGCGCAGCACATGTTGCGCTGTGGGTAAGTGTGTCCTTTTTCCTGATATATTTGGCCAGCATCTCTGTAGTAACCCGCATTCGTGCGGAACTTGGCGCACCTGTACACGATTTCCACTTTATGGGCCCGGATGCCATGATCCCCAGAGTATTCTCCAGCGCGGTGCTAAAGCCAGCTGATATGGCCTTCTATACCTTTAGCTTCGCCCTTACGCGGGCCCATCGATCCGACGCCATGCCCGTAGGGCTGGAGGGGCTGCAGATGGCGAAGCAGAAGGGCATGGAGCCGCGCCGCATGTTTGCCGCGATAACTGCGGCAACGGCACTCTCGGCAATTGCCACCTTCTGGGCGTTTGAGCATCAGGCATACTCACTTGGCGCGGCTGCAAAGTTTAACCAGGGCACAGGGCATGCCCAGCAGGCCATGGTGCGTATGGCAAGCTGGATGGGTGGAAGCCTGCACGCCACACCCAATAAACAGGCGGCAGGTGCCATGGGGTTTGGCCTTGCAGTAACACTGCTGTTGGCAGCTTGTAGGCTGCAGTTTAATGCGTTTCCGCTGCATCCGCTGGGGTTTGCGCTTTCCTCCTCCTGGGCTATTGGCATCTGTTGGATGCCCCTTCTCATTGCATGGGTACTCAAAGCGCTTACCATGCGTTTCGGCGGGTTAACAGCCTACCGGCGCGCTGTGCCGTTCTTCCTTGGGATGGTACTTGGTGATTGTGTGCTTGGCAGCATCTGGGCACTGCTCAGCCTGCTGCTTAATACGAGAACCTATAACTTCTTTGGGCAATGATGTTGGCGACGAAGTTAGGGCGCTGCGCTCGCCTCGCATGCTCAACCCAACTCAACCAACTCCGAATCCAGCGCCCCAATATTCACTTGCCTGTTCATATTCTTGTACGCAAGCGTAAGCTTCACCGGCTCTTCCTGCAGGTTCCATAGAAACACTGCATTCACCGTTGGGTACCAGGCACACACAACGGGGATATCCTCCAGAACATGCGGCACATTGGTGAGGTCCAGGGTACGTTTCAGGGCAAATAGATCCGGGAGTGTCTCGGCGACCGCTCTCGAGGTCTCACGCGGGTTGTCGCTCCCCGGCCGGTGAACCAGCAGCGCACCGGAGCTTTGCACCAGGCCATTACGCGCGAGCCCGGCATCATGGTCCCCAAGGAAAACTACGCCGTCTTTGCCAGGCTCATCCACTACCTCAAACGGCACCCCAGCCGCCAGAAACAAACTGTAAGCGTTGTCATCGCTAACATAGCGCCCGCCATCTCCCCAATAATGTTTGAATGGCCCCTTCAGTTTATGGCCCGCCAACCGTGCATGCAGCTGTTGCTGCTTCCGCATCGCAGGTTTAAGCACGGGCCAGTGGGCTGTTGGGAATGCCGTTAGCCCACTCATGTACATGGTATTTCGAACATCAGCAATGGTGGATATTGCCAGCTTGGCCGCCATGTTGCTCGCAGAAAGTCGATTTGCGGGGAACGCTGTAGTTTCACTATAGGCCAGCTCTGGGCGAGCGTATCGCCTGTGGAATAACACGGAAAACAGCTCTTGCGTTTTAGCACGTACGGATGCAAAGCTCCGGTCTTCAAACATCAGTTCGCCCACACGGAAAAGAGAGTTGTGGTAATCCTTCAGCCGAATCCCAGCCTTCTCTGCACCCATGAACATGATCATATTGCCGAGGTGTATCTGGGGTGCGGCGCGCTGTTGAGCCCTGAAACTGGCAGTGAGCTCGTCGCAGCTAAACTCCACCCACTGACGAAGATAACGTGTGAGATCACGGCGGCTCACGTCATCCAGCAGTTCATCCCAACTTGACTCTGGATACCCATGGAGTGTGAGAAAGCGTTTACGATGTTCGGAGCAGAAGCAGCCACCAATCGTACCGGGCCCCTGAGCCAACCTAAAATCATCATCCACAAAAAGTTCGCGCACACCCGCTGCCTGCAGTTCCTTCAGCGCGGCACAATTCTCTGCGGTGGCCGGGGCATGCAACGAGGTTCCGCTAAAGGTTGCTCCGTTCGGCTTCACACCCATCTTCCAGTGGGCGGGAGGTGTAAGCGGTACCCCACCAGATTTTGCACCGAGAGAATCTCCAGGATGCCCCAGTGGTACATTGATCACATGCACACGCAAACCCCTGGCCTCGATTTTCCGGGCCATCCGCATCAGGTCTGCTGGTTTATCGTACCAATATCCAAAGAAATAAGAGGCAAGCCAAAGATCCGTAACACCTGCATCAATAACCGCAGGCAGCAGCTCAGGATCTTCCTCAAGGGCAAACCGGTTCGTGCTGAAATGAAAAGTGCGCTCGCGGGAATTGCCGTTACGCGGATTAGCAGATGATAATGTGGTAAACCCGGCGGCAGCTACACCGGCACAGCCTGATAGGAACGCACGTCTGGAAGACATTGGTAGTGGATTACTCCCCTGAAATTGTTAGCATCAAGTACTTCACACTGCAACCGTTATCCTTCGCTGCCACAGGCACCACAAATTCCACTTCGTTTGACTATACTTAGGCACAGGGTGCGCAGTAAGCAGTACAGAACCATGCCAGGTAAGCAAATCAAAAAAGCCCCACCGTCTGGGTTTTCCAGCGGCGGGGCTCTCGCAGGTGCGCGTCAGTTGGTACTACTTCTTGCGCTTGCGTCGCAGGCTAATGGCAGCGCCAGCCGCAAGGGATGCGAACATAGCTACGGTCCCCGGTTCTGGTGTTATCGGCTCAAGTGGACCAAAACGCGGTGGGATTGGGAATATGGGTGGGATAGGCATGGAGTCGTGAACGGCGTAATAGCCGGTAATGTCTGCACCGTATATGGCCACGTCCTGCATGCCCCCTACCAGATGCCCAATTCCTTCGGCAGAGCCGATCGATACTTCCGCAGTTGGGTTGCTGAAAACAACGTTGTCTACAGCACCAATTAAGTCGCCATTCTCGTAAAAGGTGAGCGTTTTGCCGAATACATCGCCACTAACGGTAAAGTTATTCCAGGTGTCGATAGTAACTGCAGTTGGCAATACTACTTCGTTCCAGGATGCCCCGTTCCCACCATTCATGTGAACACCCAGAGCATGATCTGTTGCGTTGTAGTAGAAAACAAACTTTTCCTGAGTGCCGCCGCCGTTGTCTTGAGCAAGAATCGTGTTCGGCAGTGCTGAATTGGAAGAGTAATCCAACTGATTGAAATATACCCACGCGGTGACTGCGAACCCGGGGTTTATAACCGAGAGTGTCGGCGCACTTGTATACAGCGATGAGGTTGCGTCCAGGAGAAACGCTCTCTGGTTCAAACCATCGGCAAACTGCACATTAGTCCCGGTAAGGGTGTGTCCATTGCCAGACGAATCCAGGAAGTTGGCATCGCCTTTCCAATTGGCCACGGGAAACTGCGCACTTGAAGCCGCAGCCAAAGCGGATACAAGCCCAATAGATAGTAGAGAGTTGATAGCAACCCTGCGAAGTAATCTCCCAATTACAGTGGATGAAGTGCTGGTGCTCACAGAATGCAACGTGGCCTCCTCTTGCTCGGCTCTGAGCTACAATACTGCATACATTATAGGCTTGGGCAGCAGTCGACGCTGCGAATGTATTGCAATGGCACATTTTAGACCAATTTCAAGACTACGTCAATACTTACTTTATTGCAATTGCACACAGTACATTTGTCACTGAGGTTCGGGGGAATACCTGGTGTTTCACATAGCACCGGTAATCTTCGCGCCGTCAATATCCGCAACCGCCGCATGGTATTATAGAGAACACAAATATGCACTCTGGAGCGGCCGCAACGTATGATTCTGGTCATCGATAATTACGACAGCTTTACCTATAACCTGGTGCAATACCTGGGTGAATTCGGTTGCGATGTTCAGGTACACCGCAACGATCAGATCACGCTGGATGAGATCGAAGCTCTTGCTCCCGAACGCATCCTCATCTCTCCCGGCCCCTGCACTCCCGAAGAGGCAGGAGTGTGCGTACCGCTCATCAAACGCTTTGCAGGCCAAATCCCAATTTTCGGTGTGTGCCTGGGGCATCAGAGCATTGGCGCGGCCTTCGGTGGCGATGTAATCCGAAACTACCGCGTTATGCATGGCAAAACTTCCGAAATCAAGCATTTTGATATCGGTGTGTTTAGGGGCCTGCCGAATCCGATGACCGCCACAAGATACCATTCTCTGGTAATCAAAAAAGAGACGCTTCCGGCCTGCCTCGAGATTACTGCCGAAACTGCAGAGGGCGAAATTATGGGTGTTCGTCATCGTGAGTTTGCTGTGGAAGGTGTTCAGTTTCACCCGGAATCTGCACTCACAGTAGATGGCAAACAGCTGCTAAGAAACTTCCTGAGCCTGTAAGTAACCACGGATCGCACTGGAGGCCGCCAATGACGAACCTCAGCAGACGCACATTTATTGCCGGCGCAGTGGCAGCCGGTTCAGCGCTTTCGCGTGCGAAAGGAGCAATGTTGGAACCGACCACTGCAGATCGCAACTCACCAGGATCTGAAATCCGGGCGCTGATTACACAGTTCTCAGATAGGTTTCAGGTTCCAGGCATCTCAATTGCGCTGGCACGCGCCGAAAAGCTTGTATTTGCAGCAGGTTATGGCGTGGCCGATGATGCAGCAACGCCCACCCCGGTAAATACCGATACACTTTTCCGTATAGCAAGTATCAGCAAGCCAATTACCTCAGTCGCTATTTTCAAGCTGATCGAGGCCGGCAAGCTCAGCCTATCGGATACGGTTTTTGGCCCCGCCCCGTCTCTGTTCGGAGATCAGTATGGCGTCGCTTCCGGCGAAGTACCCAACATTACAATTAACCACTTGCTAACTCACACATGCGGCGGATGGGCAAATAATGGCTCCGACCCGATGTTTCAACACCCACAGATGAACCATCAGGAGCTAATTACAACGACCCTTAAAACGCATCCACTTGAGAATAAACCCGGTGAGAAGTTTGCATACTCCAACTTCGGATATTGTGTGTTAGGGCGTGTTATAGAGAAGCTAACCAGCAAGCAGTATGATAAAGCTATGATGGACCTGGTACTTAAACCGTGCGGCATTCAGGATATGCGCATATGCGGCAACACACTGGCAGAACGCGCACCACACGAAACAATGTACTTTAGCGATGCAGGCAAGGGAGACCCATATAGCTTGCCCGCCGCCAGAATGGATTCACATGGAGGATGGCTGGCCACAGCAACGGATCTTGTGCGCTTTCTGACAAAGGTGGATGGATTTGCCGTAAGCAAAGATATCTTGAACCGAGCATCGATCCGTGAAATGACCACTCCACCGGCCGTTAGCCCCAATTATGCCCATGGCTGGAGCGTGAACTCGGCAAACAACTGGTGGCACACTGGCAGCCTGCCGGGCACAACCACGATTGCGGTGCGAACCTCTGGCCACTGGTGCTGGGCGGGATTAACAAACACGCGTAAACCGGGAAGTGGGATGGACCTGGCACTAGATCAGCTAATGTGGAAAATCTCTGAGCATGCAGCAAAGCTGCCTGAGCGAGACCTGTTTGTATGAATTGCTGCCAGGGCAGCAACGCAGTAATCAACGATACCGAGGACGATTTAACCTATGAAAACCACTCGATGGGGAATTCTGGGATGCGGACGCATCGCCGCCTCTTTTGCTACCGGGCTCAAAAGCGCTCCGGGTGCCGTACTTGCGGCAGTTGGTTCGCGCTCTGCAGATAAGGCAGAGGCGTTTGCTAAAGAGCACGGAGCCGAACGGCACCATGGATCCTACGAGTCACTGGCAAACGATCCAGAGGTGGATGCCATCTATGTTGCCACTCCCCACCCCATGCACGAGGCCGATTCTATTCTGTGCTTGAAGGGCGGTAAGGCAGTCCTTACTGAAAAGCCGTTTACCATAAACCGCATTCAGGCCGCCAATGTCATTGCAACGGCTCGCGAGCGCAATCTCTTCCTGATGGAGGCTCACTGGAGCCGATTCATTCCGGCGATGCGCGAGGTTCACAGGCTGATACTTGAAGGCGCAATTGGCGATATTCGCATGGTGCAGGCAGATTTCGGATTCCGTGCAGACTTTAACCCGGATAGCCGGCTGTTCGACCCGGCCCTGGGAGGCGGTGCTCTGCTGGATGTTGGCTGCTACCCGCTATCTCTTACAGTAATGCTACTTGGCACACCCAATGTGGTGATTGGCCTTGCGGACATTGGCGTAACGGGCGTGGATGAGCAGGCAACCATAAACCTGGGTTACTCGGATGGCCGCCTGGCGCTCCTCTCTACTGCTGTTCGCACCAATACTCCGCAGGAGGCGGTTATCGCTGGCTCTGAAGGCACCATACGCATCCACAACCCATGGTGGAAGCCTTCAACCTTTACCCTCAGCCGATCTGGCAAAGATACAGAAACCATCACCATACCCATGGAAGGCAATGGCTTCAATTACGAGGCGATTGAAGTGATGAAGTGCCTGGAAGAAGGCAAGCTGGAGAGCGATATCATGCCGCATGCTCAAACCATTGAGATTATGCGCATTATGGATACTCTGCGAAACCAGTGGGGCGTTAAGTACCCGGGCGAATAATACCCACGGCCTCCAGGGCGGCGCAGGCCGCCCCGGAGGCACCGGAAAACTCACCCAATCTGGCAGCCGTAACCTTGACAGTGGTGCCAGTTGGCCTCCACTCAAACGCCTCCATCCACCTCTTTAACGGCACATACAGGGCATCCCCTGCTGCAGCGATTCCACCACCAATAATTACTGTTTCGGGGTCCAGCACATTAACGGCCGATATCACGGCTGCAGCAAGCGCCTTTACAGAAATCTGCCAAACAGCTTCTGCATCAGCATCACCTTCTGCCACAGCTTCCAGCATTGCGCGCGTGCTGCTGAACCTGCCGCTGGTTCTACTTGCAAGCGTGCACTCCCCTATTGCATCCTCCAGGCTGCCCGGTGTGTTTACAATATCCAGATCAGCATCCGCATTCAGGCTAACGTGCCCCAAATGCCCTGCTCGGCTTAGGTGCCCACGCAACAGCCTGCCATCTACCAGGCATGCTCCGCCCACGCCGGTACCCAGCGTGTACATTATCGCGTTTTTGCTGCCAAGTGCTGCACCGCACCAAACCTCTCCCATAAGGGCGGCATGGGCATCGTTAAGCACAGGCACGGAATGCATGGCCTCAAGCGCTTGCGTCCAATTCAAGCCCTGTACGCTCTCCATTCGCCCTCGCATCCAGTGGATGGAACTCCCATCTGCGGCTGGTAGCCCAGGCGAGGCTACGCCCGGATAGAGCGTTATTCCCAGCTCTTGCCTCAGGTCGGCAAGTAGCGTGCGAACACACTTTACCCAGTATGCTGCGGCCTCAGGCGCATCCGAAGTGGGCAGCACTCCAGAAACCAGCGTGGTGCCATCAGGAAGCGCAGCAACATACTTAATGTTGGTTCCGCCAATGTCTATGCCTACTCCGGCAACGTTCTCCGCAATCATCAGGCTTTGCCATCCTGCAGGCGCATCACCTGCCCGGGGGCCACTGCTTCCCCACTATCTGCGGAGGCAATGGCTGCAAAGCAAAGCCCGAGCCCACGCAAATTCTCTCTGGCGCTATTCAGTGGCTCGCGGTTCTCTTCTATAGCGCAGAGAAGCTCACCCATTGTTCCGTGAAACCCATCCGGAAACCAACTGCCTTCGAGCACTGGCGAGGAGGCACCGGCTTCAGTTGTTATGGTAACTAACTGTTCGCCAAGATTGGAGCCTTCGGAGCGAATAGAGCCTATGCTGCCGCCTATATAGGTAGTATCTCTAGAATCAAACTTCAGGCTAGCATCAAAAACCAGCGAAGCCTGGCCGCCTTCAAACTGAATAATTGCCTGCGCAAGCAATGCCGGTTTGGCGTTTTGGCCGAGCGAGCGCGTGCGAACCGCCATAACCTTTTGCCACGGCCGGTTGCCAAGCAAGTGGTTCACAAAATCGAACCAGTGAATGGCAAAATCGTAGAGCACAAGATCCCGGATCTCCTCAAACTTTGTGCCAATGGTCCAGGTATGATCCCAGTGAACCGCCTGATGCACGCTGATGAGATCTCCAATAAGCCCGACATGTATTGCGTGCCGAATGTAGCTAAAGTGCGGTGCCCAGCGGCCGTTCTGATTTACTGCCAGCTTTACGCCATGCTCATCTGCAAGGCGCACCAGCCGCTCTCCTTCTTGAAGATCCAGCACAAAAGGCTTCTGGCTGAGCACATGCTTGCCCGCTTTGATAGCATCTTCAATAATCGGCAGCCTGTCTGCTGGGTGTGTTGCAATATCCACCACCTCTATCTCAGGGCGTTCCAGCAGCTCACGGTAGTTGGTGCCAGTCGTTGCCTGTGCGTAGAACTGTTCCTGCCGTTTGTTTGCGCGCTCCAGAATGAGATCGCATAGTGCCGTTACCCTGTAGCCCGCTTTGCTGTAGGCTTTGAGGTGAGACTCAGAGATGCCGCCGCAGCCAATGAGGCCGATCTGAGGGTTGTATGCCACCGGATCACGCGGTTTGTACGGCAACTCCGGTGCGGCAACAAGCGGCTGTGCCTGAGTGCCACCGAGGCTGTAATCATCGGAAGAGGCCTGTTTATCTGCCATCGGGGTTGTCCTTTGCTAAATGTTGGCGATCCGTCAGGGCACGAGCGGAAGTGTACGTTTCTCGGCTGCACTGCGCACGGCTGTTTCTACGATGCGCTGTGCCGTTCGGCACAGATGCGGATCCAGCGGACCCACGGGTTTGCTCCCGGTTTCCAATAGATGAATTAGATATTGAATTGGGTTTTGATGAGGGGCTTGCAGGGTATCTACAGGCAGCTCGTATCCCTCAGGCGAATCCTGTGTCTGAACTCTGATAGTCTGTTCATAATCGTAGCTTGCAATGGTGCCCCTATCCCCAACAATTACAAATCCGCACTTTGGCTGTGGCTGTAATGTCCACGGATTTGTGAAAGTGCCCCAGCGGGTTTCATACTTAGAGAGGCCTTGTGCATAGCGCGCAACCGTAATGCTGTGCTCATCCACCTCAAGGCCAGGGGTTTCATCCACAATGCAGGTCACTTCTATAGGGGCCTCACCCCCGTGATACCAGGTGCCTAGCGTTACACCATATCCAAGATAATCCTGTAGTGATCCTCCACCGGCCGCCTTTTGATACCACCACGCAGAAGACTTCAGGCGTGCCGCCTCAGCACCATCTACCTCAACTTTATCGGCAATGTGGCGCAGAGGGCCCTGGTTGCCATCGTAATAGTGCACTTCAATAACCTTACCAATGGCGCCCTCCGTAACCAGCCGGTGCGCGGTTACATGTGGCGGATACCACGCCAGCGGCCAGTTGATAACCATGGTTTTGCCAGATTGTTCCATGGCGCGCAGCATGCGGTCGGCATCGGCAAGGGTAGCCGCCATTGGCTTCTCTACCAGCACATTTACGGCGAATTCGGAAACCCACTCCACATAATCGGCATGTTCACCGGTTTTTGGGCACAACAGCACAATATCCGGCTGTGTAACTTGAATGCACTCTCTAAGATCTGTAAACTGCCGATCGGCAGGGATGCCAAAGTTGGCAGCCGCAGCCACCATGCGCTCCGGCTGGAGATCAGCAATACCAACAATCTCTGCGGCGGGATGTTCATGCACCTGCCGTAGCAGATCGCCCATATGCATGTGATCGAAATTGATGCCTGCAACGCGCCACTTGCGAAATGCCTGCTGACCAGCCTGAACAACGGAACCCATACCTGTGTACCCCGCCACTATGCGATTAATACCCGGCGCAAACTACGAGCCGAACTCTGAGTGGATTATAAAGATGCGGAGTGGGGATGTCAAGGAGGGGGCGGCGGCATGCACGGTATTGGGTGTTGGTGTCAAGGAAAATGCCGCATGACGGATGAGCGGGGTACGGGCATGAGGGCTCTTTTTGAGCAAGCTAAGACGCCGTACCTCGAACAAAATGGTTAATATAGGAGCGATGGAATGAGGCAAAGGGAAGTGCCGCTACTGTGCATTAAGGCCCGATAGGCCGGTGTACTGCAGCCTGGGTCGATAGGCCCAGGATTGGCCGAAATGAATCCGAGCGATCAACGTGCAATCTAAATTTGGAGGGGTTGGGTCAAATCAAGGTGTACCAGTGAATGACGGTTCCCTGGGAGCCTGAATTACTTCATGGCCTCAGGAAATGCAACATCTAACCAAATGTTGGCTGAAACGATAATAGCAAGCACGGTCATAACCCACACGGTCCGCTGCAGTGCGTCTGGAAATCCGACAGATTTCACCTGACAAATCAGTAATAGTATATAGAAACCAATAAATGGAACCGCCCACTCAATCTTGGTATAGTGACCTGCAACGCTCGCGCCCACAACCATCGCAGCGGCACCAAGGTAGCTTACTGCCATGCAGACACTCAGAAAACTGGCTACAACGCTGAGCTGTTGTAATTTGAAGCACCGGAACATCTTCACTATATACCAGATCATCACCGGGACGGAGACATAGACTGCCAGCCCTCCCTCCAGTGTAAAGCCGATTCTACCCAACAGAATACAGGGCGAAGCCATCAATGCCAATGCAACAAGGATACGTTTGAATTGTACAGACATAAGTGTGGTTTCTATATACCCGGGACATTTTCTCTCCACACCTAAAAACTGTGAAATTCCTGGATACAGTGATATTGCATGAAGGAACCGACACAGGGGCTGGGCAATGCCTGAATGAGGACTGCTTACTAGGTCGGGCTGCTACAGCTTCCATTCTGTCGATGCTGGTATTTTCACGCGTATGCACCCTTTGTCCGCAAAGTACGCTGACTTCCCGGTAAAGTCTCGCTGCCTGGATACCAGCCGTATGGTCCCGTGGGTTATGTGTTCGGCACCCAGTAATGCAAAGTTGCAGGTGAACTCGGTATAACTGCCGAGAATTACCCAATCGATATCGCCGGGCCCAACATCATCAATTACCTGCAGATCTGGAACGGTCACCGTTTTTCCGCCAGGCTGTATAATGTTGATCTCGAATGCGTTTTTATAACCATCCAGTACAACAGGGCGTCTAAGCTTAGAAGTTATAAATACCTGCGCCTTGCCAGTATCTCTGGAGATACGCAAACCGTAACTGAACTCCGGTGTTTCAGCGCTGAACGTTTGACTAACTGGTTCATTGTTTGCCACTCTTGCAATCGCCAATATAACTACTGCAATTGCAATTGAAACATAAATCGCTTGCCGCTTCATTCGTCCACCTTTCAATGTATACCTAACGAAAGAACATCCAATGTGCGCTTCTGAGTGAAGAAAGACAGTATGGCCTGGCCGGCAGCCCCAACGGGGCTGTATACGATAGCGAAGCCCGGCAGGGCTGGAAATTAGATGGTCAAATAATTCAATCCCCTTCCTGTTGCCGCGCCACAGGCGCGGCAACAGGCGCTGCAACAGGGAGGGGAGAGGTTTTGCCCGAGGATTACCAGGGCTATCGCCCTTCGCTATCGTATGGCGCGCCTTCAGCGCTGAATTCATGAGGTCGCGAAGCGACCAGCAAGCAAAAAATTGACGGGATCGGCGACGCGCCAATAAAACAGGTGAAACCACAGCTTCGAAAATCAGTAACAGTTCGCAGGCGTTCAGCAAGGCGGTGTAGCAAAAATACAGCCTTTTCGGACCCGCTTCTAGTCAGAGGCTTTTTCTCCAGGCAGCATCAGTTGGGAATTCCAACCTGCAATGCTCTAAGATCTCAATGAATGGAGGCATACCGCTTTTTATACACACTCAGGCACTAAAGAACATGGAGTGATAACTAATCAATAGATGCGTAGCGCCTCACGAAAGATGTGCTATTTCAGCCTGCGTAACCGAAGAACTGAGCGCACAACAAATGATACCGACATCGATAACATACTCAATTGTACGCTTGCTCGACACATCCCGAATGTGATCTCTAACATCGCAAAGACAAATGCCATGGCTATCTCAGGCAGAATCTCGGGCTGCAATAAACTGTTGTTGGGCCTGAGGAATACGGCGTTTGGTGTTGCCAAGATTGCAAGTGCAATTCCAAAGTGTATTGCTTGACTGCGATGCACAATTGCATTCACAAAGCTCAAACTACTAAACATGAGCATTACTGCTGCCACTAACCGGATCGCCTTAAAACCTGCAGTCACTGGTGTCTAACTCCTATTTCCCAAAGAAGACAATCACTGTGCAGCCGCCGAGAAGTTCGCACGGCGGCTGCAAAAAAGACATTGATGAATGTCAGCGTAACTTTAGGACAATCCCCAGTTGTACATGCCACCTGCCAACGCAATCGGTGCGTTAAACGCCTTCCGGTTGGCACAAAACACCGCAGTCGCGGAGGCAGCCGGTATTAGTGCAATCCGATACTTTGGAATCTGGAATCTATGTCGTTCTACCGACACCAGTCTATGTGATTATAATTACGCGACACGTGATTGTCAACATTGTGATTTTGATTAGGCAGGTGTAGTTGTTTTCCATTAACCCTAACTGCGCTTTTGAGATAAATCTATAAATCGTATTGGGAGGGCACTGTTTTTGCACGCAGGACGCGCGCGCCGTATGGTAATAGGTAGTTCTGAATGCGATACAAAAACGCAAATTAGCGCGCACTCTGCATCTGGATGCATAGTGCGCGCCTTTTGAATGTTATGTTAAACCAGGTTCCCCTCGTTCCCCCAGTTCCCGAGTCTTTCCTCGTTCCCTCTTACCTCGTTCCCTTTTCCCTTACCTGATATCTTTCAGGCGCTGGCGATATAGATCGTACAGCTGCGTGTGGCGGCTTTCGAGGCGAATGGGTTTGCCGCTGATGAACAGGTGCTTGATGTGGGTACACGCTTCCAGTGGGTCCCCATCTGTTACCAGTATGTTGGCGATTTTGCCGGCGGAGATGCTTCCCACCTGATCCTGCACGCCCAGAACCTCGGCTGCATCCAGCGTAAGCGCCTTCAGGGCATCAGCCTGGCTGAGGCCATAGGCACACATAATCCCGACCTGGCGTGGAAGGTTCTTAACTTCGGAGGCGCTGCCTGTTTGGAAAGCCAGCTTTACTCCCGCTCGTTTCAGGATTGCCGCTGCAGACCACACGGTATCAACGGGATCGTAGTCTTCTGTGGGGCTAACCTCTGCGATGCTGTTATTTACCGGGATAGAAAGAAGATACGGGATGTGTTTGGTTGCAAGCAGTTCTGCCTCTTTCCACGCATCGGAGCCACCGGACAGTATAGCCTTGAGGCCGTTATCTTCAGCAAACTGAATGGCCTGTTTTACGCCGGCCCTTGAACTTACATTGAAAACAATGGGGCTCTTGCCGGACGCATACGGGACCATTGCCTCCAACTGCGGATCAAACGCAGTAGCTCTTGCAGCACGTGCTGCAGCATAGCGTTTTGCCTTCTCAAAGTAATCTTTGAGGAGCTTCACCCTCTGGGTATCGCGGTCTTTGATCTGCTGAAGCTGATCCGGCGGTAAGAAGGCAGCAAACCGGGCGGAAACGCGTGCCTCCGGGAAGTTCACCCGCAGGGCATAAGCCTGCTTAATCTGCATCAGTTTCGGGGTCCAGCCCGCCAGGTTGAGAATACCTATCTGGCCAGATACGGTGCCGCCAGATGGCGTTACTGCGGCTGTGGTGATACCGTTGTTTCGGGCGATAGCCCAGTGTTCGCTGCCAGGATTTACGGCGCTGCTCGCCAGCAGATCGGGCTGAAATTCGCCAGATTCTGATGCATCGATGGTGGCCGCTACCGACTCAATCTCCATCAATCCTATGCCAGAACCTGCATCAATTAGGCCCGGGTAAACGTGCAGCCCCTTGCCAGCAACCTTCAGCGCGCCAGCAGGGATCTTAACGCTCTTGCCAGCGGCCACAATCTTGCCGTCAGCAATAACAACAGTTCCCTCAGGAATGTCTGCGCCCGCAACGGGGTGGATGGTGGCGCCCACAATTGCATAGGCAGCGGCATCTGCCAAAACCGGCGGAGTTACGGTATCCGCACCACCCGTTTTGTACATCGGGAGAGCTGGTGACAGCGCTGCACCGGGTAATGCCTTCGCAAGCACCGAAAGGCTATCCAATTTGAATGCATCACGGCGCTGATACAGCGTTTCGCCTTCGATAATAGTGAGATCACACTTGGAGTAGACGCTTAGTGGATGGCCACTCCAAACAACAACGTCGCCATCTTTGCCTGCTTCCAGAGAGCCCGTTCGGTGCGCAATACCCAGCTGGATTGCAGGGTTTATGGTGATGAGGCGCAGCGCCTCATCTGCCGTAACGCCACCAAACTTCATGCAGTTGGCGGCTTCGATATTCAGCCTGTCAGTGCCAGCCGGATTATCACTGTTTACCGAAGTGATGATGCCCGCATTTAAGCACAGGGCTGCGTTGAACGGAATAGCGTCGTTTGCTTCCACCTTATATGCCCATGCATCGGCAAACGTGGAAACCCCCACCCCAGCAGCCTTGATTTCTGGCGTAATCTTGTACGCCTCAAGCGCATGCTGCAGCACCAGGCTGAAGTGGTACTCCTGGCTCAGGCGCACCATCATTGCAAGCTCATCTGCGCGATAACCGTGGCACTGAACCCGAATTGCACCACGCAGAATATCCGCAAGTGTCTCCAGCCGTATATCTTTGCGGGGCGGCGTAGCAAAAGGGTTGGTTAGCCGCTCTTTACTGTACGCATCCCATTCAGCAACGTACGTTTTGGCCGCCTCAAATCCACGCCGATACACGGCCTCAACACCCATGCGAGTAGATGGGAAGCGTGTTGGGCCGTTAAACCCACCCCGATTAGATTGTTTTACGTTTTCCCCAAGCGCGAACTTGATCATTCTTGGAGCATCTGCCACGACAATGTCTTCCACGGGATGCTTGTACTTGAGCTTAACCACCACGCTCTGGCCACCAATGGCGTTGGCGCTGCCATGCAGCACAAGCGCAGAGGTTACGCCAGAAGACAGCTGGCGATACCAGGAGATTTGATCTGGATCGATAACATCCTTCATTCGTACTTCGGCAGTGATGCTATCCGATCCCTCATTAATTCCGTCCACACCGATATGCGAGTGCGCATCGATGATACCGGGCGTAACAAACCTGCCAGTACAATCAATCACCGGCACGTCTGCCGGCACGCTGATGCCTTTGCCAATCTGCTTGATTTTGCCGCCAACAATCAAAACATCTGTGGAGACCTGATCTGCCTGCCCTGCCGTAATTACGGTTCCACCCTTTAAAAGGCAGCTACCGGTTGTTTTTATTGCCGGGATGCGGTCTGCTTCCAGCTCAAATGGCAGTTTAGCAGCCGGTTTTGTGGGTGCCTGTGCGAGCACTGTTGCAAACGGAGTAGCTAGCGTTAAGAGGGCTGCCGGAAGCAACCATAGGGAACTGTTTCGATTCAAGTTTCTGCTCGAATTCCTGTTAGCTATCAAATTTCGGACGGTGTTTGTTCCAGATTTGCTTTGGCCCTTGACGTTTTTCTTAGTTCTCATCGTCGCCTCCCGGTCGGCGTCTGGCCGGCATCTGGATCAGTGGACCGGAGTCTTTGGCAGGTTCAAACTTAACGCGGTCGATTATCACTGCCTGTACCGTAGTTTTGGCATCCACAAAATCACCGGTCATAACAACCAGCGATGCGGTTTTGCCCTTTTCTATGGTGCCAAGGTGCTTATCCACCTTAAACAGGCGGGCGGCATCAATGGTAAGTGCCTTGAGTGCTGCGGCACGAGGCAGGCCAGCGGCAATGGCTTTGCGCAGGTTTGTAAGAAACTCTGCGGGGTTTCGAACGCCCTGTGTAGAGAAGACCATGGGAACCCCGGCAGCATAGAGTTTTGCCGCGTTGGCTGTCTTCTCTTCCCACTTTTTGTGGCGCTCATCCAGCACCTCTTTTGGTGTGGGATCTGGCTCTGCAGCTGCAGCGGGCGCGGCACCTGGGGCCGCAGGCACAGCCGGTACGCCGGGGGCTGCAGGTGGTGCGCCGCCAGCGCCACGGTTTCTTCGGCCGCCGGCGGGTCGCTGCCCTGCGGGAGCACCCGGAGTAGGAGCACCCGCTGGCGCGCCTGCCGGTGGAGCAATAGTAGGAGGGCCGCCCGCAGCAGGCGGAGCGGGGGCCGGTGCAGGTGGTGCGCCCGGATCCTGACCAAAGTTGAGGCTAACGATTACAGGTATCTGCTTCTTCTTAAGCAGGTCTGCTGCCTTATAGGCCTCAAGACCGCCGTTGATCCAGAGGTTTAAGCGGAATTCATCTGCCATTGCGGATGCTCGCCGAATTTCACGCTCACTGTTGGCGGCGTAAAGAGCGGGAACTTCCCCTGTTATAACGGACTGAAGCGCAAGCAGAACGGGATCATCGGGCGGGCGGACAGCGCCTCCAGAAGCGAACTGAGATTTGAGAGTGCGAAATCGACGTGCATCGTACAGCGTTTGGCGGGTAAGAGCAATAATGCCCATCGGGCTGCCCGGGTAACCAGAGCCGCTTGTACCGAACGAAAAATCCATGGTAGTTGTGGGAAGCACAACGCTATCTCGACGGGGCAGGCCATTCAGATTAACAAGGGCACCGAGGCCATTAATGGTTCCACCAGAAGGAGAGATCATTTCTGTTACAAAACCGGCCGAACGCGCGGGTTTTGCAAAATCATCCGTAATCGTAAGAAGGTCTGCCGCCTTAACCTCTGGCCGAATCCCCTTTCGGTTTGCTTCGCGCATAAAGGGCGGAGCCTCGGTGCCGGTATCTGGTGGAGTATCCTGTGCAGGCTGGCCATCCGGCACAGTAACTCCCTTGCTGGAGTAACCATCTATAAAGCCCGGGTAAACCGTGAGCCCGTCGCCCTTAATTACTTCGGCATCTGCCGGAGCTTTTACATCGGCACCTACTGCAACGATAACTCCGTTGCGAACCACCACGGTGCCTTTTTCTATTACGCGCCCGTCTCCAACCTCAATCCGCGCGCCCACAACGGCATACACACCGCTAAATGGCGGTGTTTGAGCCGTAGACGGCGTTGCGGCAGCCAGAATGGCCGCGCAGACCGACAGTTTCAAGACTGATGACTGCACAGGGAAACCTCCGAATAATAAACGGGAATGGGAGCTCTGGAACGCAGGCACAGCAACAGTGCCCGGATGCCCAGGAGGAATGAAAGCAACTTTGCGTTCGCTCATAATACCAGAAATAAGGGCAAAAGCGGAGAGAAAACGCTGGTAAACTGGCTGTACAAAGGTATCTTACAGTATCGATAATAATAAAGTATTTTCGGCCGTACTCTTGTCCAGGAGACCTCCCAGATGCAACACCACTCTAATAAAAGCTATTCGCGCGCAAAAGCAATCCTCTGGGTTCCTCTCCCGGTTGCCATGTTGGTTGCCATTGCGTGCCCGGTAACGGCACAGGAAACGAAAGCCGATACAACCGTTTCTCAGCCCTCCACAAGTGCAGACAAAACAGAGAAACCACGCAAAACACACTGGTACGATCACCTGTTACTTGGGCCAGATGTGGGTGTGTATATTCCTTCAAACGCGCTTACACGCAACCGATTTGGCAGCACCTGGTTTGACATTGGCCCGGGCTTTGGTTCCGTTGATATTGCACGCGATAATGGGCGGTTTTCGCCAGATATTCACATACTGGGTAAGGCCAATGGGTGGAACTCGGCGTTGTTTGTGATGCTTGGAGCAGAGTACCGAAAGGCCCTGTTGCCAAATCGCACACAACCAGATGAGAAGAAGCCTGGCAAAAGCAAACCAGTGCCGCTTCCAGCGTGGATTCCTTATGCTGGAGGCAGTTTGGACTTAATGGTGGGTGACTTAATATCCGATCAGGACAACATCGGCTCCGGAATTCGGAATGGAGCTGCAGCAAGCGCCTTTATCGGCATTACATACAAAAACCGTGGCTATGTCGAGGCAAGGTACATCGGCACAACCACGGTTAAAGGCTTTGATTTAAGCGGCTGGAGCCTCAGCGCCGGAATTCGGTTCCGGTTGTAGGCTCCCTCCAACTCTATTGGTGTTACGAAACTATTGCGTGCGCCACCTCGCCCGCAACGTCTGTGAGGCGATGATCCCTTCCACCATGGCGGAAGGTGAGCTTCTTGTGCTCTATACCCAGCAGGTGCAGCATGGTGGCGTGCAGATCGTGGATGTGCATTTTATCCACTTCGGCATAGTAGCCGTAATCATCGGTGGCACCGTAAACCATGCCCGGTTTCACGCCACCGCCGGCCATCCACATGGTGTAACCGTTGGGGTTGTGATCGCGACCATCATCGCCCTGTGCTGTTGGGGTGCGGCCAAATTCACCGCCCCACAATACAAGCGTGTCTTTTAGCAGGCCACGCGCCTTCAGGTCCTTGAGCAGGCCAGCAATCGGCTTATCCACCTCTTTGGCATTGCGGCTGTGACCATTGCGCAGATCGCCATGCTGATCCCACTTGTAGCTATGTGTAACCTGAACAAACCGCACACCGGCCTCACAGAAGCGGCGAGCCAGCACGCACTGACGGCCAAAGTTATCTGTTGGGTTTTCGCCCACGCCATACATATCCAGGGTGGCCTTGCTCTCATCTGAAATATCCATGAGTTTTGGTGCAATGGTTTGCATGCGGAAGGCAAGCTCGAAGGTTTGGATTCGGCTTTCCAGCTGCGGATCAATTCCAAAGTGGCGTATCTGATCCTCGTTTAAATCCTTGAGAGCATCCAATTGCATCCGTTGTAGATCGGTGCTGGTCTCAGGGTTCTTTATATATGAAACCGAGGCATTTTTGGCCGGAATGCTGGCATTGCCTATGGGCGTGCCCTGATACGATGCTGGCAGGAATGCGCTGGACCAGTTTTGAACGCCACCGTGCCCGAGTGTTGGGCAGATAGTGATGAAGCCGGGCAAATTCTGGTTTTCAGTGCCGAGTCCGTACGTTATCCACGAGCCCATGCTGGGGCGGATGAACCGATCGGAGCCAGTGTGAATAGCCAGGAGAGCGCCACCATGCGCGGGGTTACTGCCGTACATTGAGCGCACCACGCAGAGATCATCTACACATTTACCAACTTCTGGAAATAGATCGCTAACTTCAATACCGCTCTGGCCATACTTCTTAAATTCCCACGGGGACTTTAGCAGATTGCCGGTTTGCGCAAACTGCACGCGCGGCTTTGCGAATGGCAGTGGTTTGCCATGATCCCGGGTTAGGAGCGGCTTGGGATCGAAGGTATCTACCTGCGAAGGGCCACCGTGCATGAAGACAAAGATAACGCGCTTGGCTTTTGCAGGGAACATGGGTGGCCGTGGTGCCAGCGGGGTTTTTGCCGCTTTGGCGGCATCTGCCATGGCCTGTTCCTGCCCCAGTAATCCGGCAAGAGCAAACATGCCGAAGCCGGCGCTGTAGCCCTGCAGCATCTCTCTTCGCGTTATGGCATCCATAAAGTGTTTCTTCATTCCACTCGCCTTTCAAAACAGGGGCAGGTGCACGTGGCAGAGCCGCCCTTCAAACCCGATCGCAGTTAATCCAGATAGATGAAAGCGTTGGTTGCCAGCAGAACCTGGCACCAGCTTGCCCATGCCATGTTTTTACGCGCAGTTGCATCCGGTTGCTTTGCGGCTAGCACATCTGAATATCGGGAGATATACTTCAATGCCTTTGCTGTTTCGGCAGCAGTTGCCTTGCGGCCGTATGCCCGCATGTAAGCCTCAGAGATACGTGCCGCATCGGTTGCGCCCTGAACCTTTTGCAGCGACTGCGCAAAGGTTTTGGACTGTGTTAGCGCAAATGGGCTATTCATAATAAACAAGGCCTGCGGCGTAACCGTTGTAGAAGATCGAACTGCATTCACCATGCTTGGATCGCCCATATCAAATGCCTGGAACATATCGTACAGCGCATTTCGGATAATGGGCAGATACAGGCTGCGGCGTGGACTATCATACACTGCAGCATTTGCAGACTGATCGTTGGTAACGTAATCGTGGTTTTTGGTCATCAGCAAGCTGCCGCCCATGCGGTCGTCCAGGGTACCAGCGACTTCCAGAATGCTATCTCTAAACGCATCCGCATCCATACGGCGGCGATCCATGCGCCACAGTAGGCGGTTATCTGGATCTGCAGTTTCTGCCTTTTTGATTGTTATCGCATCGGCATTGCAAGACTGCTTGTAGGTGTTGCTGGTAAGCAGTAACCTGTGTATTTTCTTGAACGACCATCCTTGCTCCATAAAGGTTGCAGCAAGCCAATCCAGCAACGGCTGGTTGGATGGCCGGTCTCCAAGAAGGCCAAAGTTATCCGGTGTTTTGCTGAGGCCAGAGCCGAAGTGCTCCTGCCAGATGCGGTTCACCGCAACACGCGCCGTAAGCGGGTTTTCTGGCCGGGTTAACCATGCCGCCAACTCCAGCCTACCGCTTTGCTGCTTTGATATGCCCGCGTTTTTGTCGCCATTCAGGACGGTAAGGAAATGGCGGTCAACGGAATCTCCCAGAGACTGTGTATCTCCCCGGATATGGATACGGCAGTCCTCTACCTTGCCCTCTTCGGCAGCCATTGCCATGGGTGCCTGCGGGGCAGCAGCCTCCACAGCCTTCAGTTTATCTTCGGCGGACTTTAGAGCAGCGGCATTCTCAGGGCTGAAGAACTTTTCAGCATGATCAGGAGATTTAAAGTTGGCTGCCAGCTTAGCGGCCTCTGCACTGCGCTCGGCAGCAGAGAGCTTTTCCGGATTGGATGGAATGCCACCAACAACCGCGGCCGATGCAAACACCAGGCCGGCATTCAGATTGCGCTCAGCAGCAATCTGCTCTGGAGTTTTGCTTACTACCTCACCCGTGTTTACTGGCGGAGAAACTACAAAAAGGCGATCGAAGTGCGGGATAGACTCATTCCGCTCGATGCGAATGGTATTTACGCCCGCCTTAAACTCAAACACGCCCTGGGGTTCCCAGCGCTGACCTTCTGGCTGAAAGCTGCCGGTGATGGCTCCGGCGGTGGATTCCCGTATAACCTTGCCATTGAGCAACAGCTTAACTGGCCGTGCTTCGGCAGAGGCATAACGGAGTTCTACCTGGTACATACCTGCTGCGGGCACCTCAACATTCCATTCGGCGGTGCTTGGCTGGCCAACCGTATGGATAACTCCGATGCCTTTCCCGTAGGTTTCGAAATCCTTAGCAATGCCCGAGCCCTTGGTGAAGGTCTCGGCCTCGATCATCGATTTGAATGAAAGGTTCTCTTTAGATTCGGCCAGGGAGCGCAGCATCGAGCGCGAAGCCATCCAACCCGCGAGAAGGTAGTCTTCCGAACGGCGCGATATTTCCGCCTTCAGAGCATCGTTGCCGCGCGCAGTGGCCTCCTGCACACCCTTGCGTGCATCTGCCAGCTTCTGTTGATGGGCCTCTTTTTCGGCTGCAAACTGCGGATTGGAGAGTTGGCGCTCACGCCACATGGCCACTGTATTGAGCGTTTCCATGGTGCGTGTGCTCTTGAAGATGCCCGCCATGGCATAGTAATCACGTGTTGGAATAGGATCGAACTTATGGTTGTGGCAGCGTGCACAGGAGATGGTAAGCCCGATAAATGCTTTGGAGGCAACATCTATCTGCTCATCCACGATATCCATAACCAGCTTATCTTTATCTGGCTCGGCAAGAACTTTTGGTCCGAGTTCCAGAAACCCGGTGGCAACAAGACGATCGTTCCGCTGAACATCATCTCGCGAGGTCATCAGATCGCCCGCAAGTTGCTCCGTTATAAATGTGCTGTATGGTTTGTCGGCGTTAAACGCGTTGACAACATAATCGCGATACCGATATGCATTGGCGAATGCAACATTTTCATCCAGGCCATTAGAGTCGGCGTACCGAACAAGATCCAGCCAGTGACGGCCCCATCGCTCACCATATCTGGGCGATGCAAGCAACCTATCCACCACCTTTGCCCATGCATCGGGAGCTTTGTCGTTAACAAAAGCTTCTACCTCTGCGGGCGTTGGCACCACGCCAGTAAGATCCACGCTAACTCGGCGGATAAGGGTTTTACGATCGGCGGTTGGAGCGGGCTTCAAGTGATGCGCATCAAGGCCGGACAGAATAAAGCGATCGACAGGGTTGCTTGCCCACGCGGGATTGCTGACTTTAGGCAGTGCCGCCTTGCGGACCGGCACAAACGACCAGAACTTGCGTGCCGAATCAGTAATAACCATTTCGGCAGCTTGACCGGCTGCTGCAGCTTTAGATTTCGCTGCTGGCCAGGGCGCTCCCATTTTAATCCATGCCGTAAAAGCGGCAAGCTCGGCCGGGCGCAGCTTACCAGCAGGCGGCATTTGCAACTTGCCATTGTAGGAAATTGCCTGTAGAATAAGCGATTTATCTGGATCGGTAAGATTTATTGCGGGGCCATGTGCCCCACCCTTAAGGATTGCCTCACGGCTATCCAGGCGCAGGCCCGCACGCTGATCGGTGGCGCTGTGGCAGCTATAGCACTTTTCACTCAATACTGGCCGAATTGATGCTTCGAAGAGCTTTTCCTGAGCAGGAGTAACGGGCGCAGATGGCGGTGCCGTTTGCGCCGAAGCCGAAGCCCCAGCTATTGCAGCAAAAAGAACCAGACCTGACACTGTTGCTGATGGATGGCGCAAACGGAGGCGCTTTCGAAACGCAGCAAACGGTACTTGCATGAACTCGTTCTTTCTATTTATCGAATGGTGCATAGCGTGCTGTAGATTGATGAAAGAAGGCATAAGGCGCGCGCAGAACATGCACGGGCACAAATCCTCTGACGGATGACAGAACAGGATGTTACAGTTTACCCCGGTGATTGCATCCAGGCGCCGTTTCCATTCCATATTGGGCAACCTCGTACCTGCATGAATTCGATGTCGATGGCCGAAAATGGCTGGCATTGGTGGAAGCGCTGCACTATAATGACGCTATGATGACTATTGCCAACGATCTAAATGCAGATTTGTGTTATGAAGCGCTTCGATCGCACGATGCGCGCTTCGATGGCAAGTTCTTTACGGCAGTAAAGACAACCGGAATCTATTGCCGACCAGTTTGCACAGCCCGGCTGCCATTGAAGGAGAATTGCACATTTTACAAACGTCCGGAACAGGCGGAGATGGCAGGCTTCCGACCGTGTATGCGGTGCAGACCAGAGCTATCCCCGGGCCGGACACCAACAGAATCGGGAAACAGGGCTGTTTCTGTTATAGAGCGTGGTTTCCGAACTGATATGACTGTTTGCGAAATGGCTCATAAAGCCGGGTTGAGTGAAAGACAACTGCGACGCGTGGTGCTGAAAGCGTGTGGTGTAAACCCCGTAGAACTGCTACAATCGCGCCGACTTCTTGCCGCAAAGCTGTTGCTAACGGATACACGGTTATCCATAACTGAAATTGCCTTTGCGAGCGGCTTCGGGAGCCCGCGCAGATTGAATGCCCTTTTTCAGGAGAGGTATGGAATAAATCCGACTGAAATGCGGCGCTTACGCGCTGCCAGTGAGGATGGCTTTGTTGTGTGCAAACTGGCGTACAGGCCTCCGATGGATTGGACGGCTTTGCTGGCATTTCTGAGTTACAGGTGCATTGATGGTGTTGAGGCAGTAACGGAAAAGAGTTACCGGCGCCTGGTTACATTCGGCGGTGCATCTGGCGTTATTACAGCAGAAGATAACCATGAACAAAGCTGCGTTGTGCTACAGATACCAGATGCACTTGCAAAGTACACACTGGAAATCTGCGCCCGCATACGCGATCTATTTGACCTGGATGCAGACCCGCAAATTATATCTGGAAGGCTTGGTACCATAGCAGCTTCTTCACCAGGAAGGCGAGTTCCGGGATGCTGGGATGGGTTTGAAGTGGCAGTGCGCGCGGTATGCGGTCAACAAATATCAGTAAAGGCTGCAACCATACTTACGGGCAAACTTGCTGCGCGGTTTGGTGTGCAACAGGCTCCAACGGTTGACGACCTCAGGTACCACTTCCCCACGCCGGATGCTATGGCCGCAGCTGATCTGGAATCGATCATTACCTGCGGCACGATACGCACGCGGGCGGTAACGATACAAGAGTTGGCAAAACAGATTAGCGACGCTACCCTCAGGCTGAGCCCAACAGCCGACCCGGAACGTACAATTGCACGGTTGAAAACTATTTCGGGCGTGGGAGATTGGACAGCGCAATATGTATGTATGCGTGCCCTGCGCTGGCCAGATGCATTCCCTGCGGCAGACCTGGTGATTATGAAACGCCTGAAAGTAACCAGGCAACGGGATGCTGAGGCGCTTGCCGAAGAGTGGCGTCCATGGAGAGCATATGCTGCGATGCACCTGTGGCAACGGAAGGAGACAGATCAATGACCTGGTATATAGTTGTGGAATCGCCAATTGACCCCATCACCGTGCTGTCTGACGGATCTCACATTACTGGCCTTTATATGTCTGGACCAGACGGAAAACCCGAACTCGATGCGAAATGGACAGATGGATCCGACCTGCCTATTTTAGTGTGTGCGCGGGAGCAACTGGAAGCCTATTTTGCGGGAGAGTTGCAGAACTTTAACTTACCGCTTGCCGGTGGTGGCACCGAGTTTCAGGTAAAGGTGTGGGCCGCTTTGCGAGATATACCCTACGGCGAAACCATCAGTTATGGAACCCTTGCCTCCAGGATTGGAAACTCCAATGCTTCCAGGGCGGTTGGGCTGGCGAACGGAAAAAACCCAATATCTATTGTGGTGCCGTGCCACAGAGTGATTGGAACCTCTGGAAAGTTGGTTGGCTTTGGTGGGGGCTTAAACCGAAAATCATGGCTGCTCAACCACGAGCGAAAACATGCAAGAAGTAGGGAGCAGGTTACACTCGATATCTGACTCTGAAAGGCTACAGCCAGGTTTGCCACAGGATGGCATTATAATGTAGGCATAATGACTGCTTCTGAACGCCGTACCTTACTTCTGCTTGCCGCCATGTGGGGCGGTTCCTTTGTATTTATTCGTGTTGCATCTCCGGTTTTTGGCCCGGTAATCATGGTGGAGATGCGGGTTTCGTTTGGCGGATTGTTGCTTGCAGGCTACGGGGCCCTATCTGGCAGTGATCTTGGATTCCGCAAACATGTCTGGAATTACTTTGTACTGGGATTGTTGAACTCTGCGATGCCTTTTATGCTTGTATCAACGGCAGAGTTAAGAATAGATGCATCAATGACGGTGCTTTTAAATGCTACCAGCCCACTGGCAGGTGCCGTAGTTGCTGCCATTTTTCTGGGTGAGCCTTTAACTATTCGCAAGATTGCCGGGATAGGTGTTGCGTTTTCAGGAGTTGTGGCTCTGGTTGGGCTCAGCCCCGTATCTCACGATCCTAAAACGGTTTTATCCATTGGTGCGTGCCTGTTGGCGGCCAGCTCTTACGGGTTTTCCGGAGCCTATATTAAACGTAAAATGGCAGATGCGCCGCCGATTGGCCTTGCGGCAGGCTCGATGTTGACCGCCGCTATTATGCTGGCCCCCTTTGCGGCGACCTCTCATATGATGAAACCGGCTTCGGTGTCAGCCGTGTTATCCATATCGGCGCTCACGGTTCTCTGCACAACGGTGGCATACATCATGTACTTCAGATTGATCAAATCTGTGGGGCCAGCAAAGGCGTTGAGCGTTACGTTTCTAACCCCGGTTTTTGGCTTAATATGGGGAGCTGTGTGCATTGGCGACAGAATAACCCCGCTAAAGATTGCTGCATGCGCGATTATACTTGCAGGCACTGCCCTTATGCTGACAACTGGCAGCCGAGCAGCCGCAGCATTAACAGAAGGCTAATCAACACTTGGCGGTTTTGCGCTTTTTGCCAATAACCCCTTTTGCCGCTGCTGCTGCGATATCACTTTCTGCAGAGGGTGCTTTGCAGGCGGTATTGCCGTTATTTACCATGACTACACCTACCTTTTGAGCTGTGCTGATGGCTTCATGAGTTAGCGGCGCAACAAATACGCCTACAGCGCTGATAAAGCCAGACATACAACTCCGCGTCCTATTGGGTGCTGTGTGTATGGAAGCCGCCACTCGCTGTAAGAGAGCTGTATATAGAGGCAGATCTAATTTGTCGTCCGAAGTGATAGAAGCAATGGTTGAAAGTGTGCGCCATCCCGCGCTGGAAACGCGTTCATCGGCACTTTCTATCCACTCCAGCGCGAGCTCGAGCCCAATCGGGCTGCCTGCTGCAACCCAGGGAACCGTGCTTTCATAAAGCATAGACCAACGTGCTTCGTCTAACCACTTTTCTAGATCAGATCGGGTCATTTTTGCGTCATCTGCGATCAGGCCACCCAGGTACATTGCGTCAGAAATGCCCGTACTGTAAAGCGCAAGCGAAAGCTCGTAATCAATACCAAGGCGCTTAACTATCGGCTTCATATCGCCAATCTTAACGCCGAAAAATGGTTCTGTGGCACCGTGGTTCACTAGGACCTTTTTTATAGACGGGCTGCTGAGAGCGCGCAACTCCTCGACAATCGAATCGACAAGGGATAGATCTGCCATGATTGGTACCTCTTAAGTAGGTGTTAGCGTCCGCATGAGGCGGCACAGCTAAATGCGATATTGATGCACAATATTGGCACAAACTCTCAAAAATACTGTAAGTTGTTGGAAACAAGAGGTTCCGCTCGCACGTAGGATTAATGAGTGTCTCCTCAATTTTTAATTAGCGAGGATCATGATGGCCCGGCATGTTACAATAACGGACGAACAGATCCTGCGAGCTGCGCGAAAAGTATTTCTGGAAGATGGGTTTACTGCGCCTACATCGCGCATTGCCCAACTGGCCGGCGTATCCGAAGGGAGTATCTTCAAACGCTACAGTACCAAGGAAGCACTTTTTTTTGCTGCCCTGGAAATTCCGGAGCTCCCAGAGTGGCACAGGCTGCTTAAGGAAGAGGGTGACGGCGCGGACGCACTTGCAACGCTGCGAAGCGCTGCCATTGAGATGCTGACCTACTTTCTGGAGATGTTTCCCAGGATGATAACAGCAATTGGCAGCAGGGTTGGATCTGTTCATGCGCACCCATTCGATGGGATGAAGGAGCCTCCACATGCGCGGGACCGCGCTGTTGTTGAGGCATTTATACGCCGACAGCAGGCGGTGGGTGCAATGCGAACTGGAGACGCTGCAGCAATGGCAGCACTTTTGCTTGGCGGCATAGCGCACCATGCCTTTGTAACATACAATTTCGGAACCAAGCCCACCAGGGCGGAAATACAGACAACGGCATGTGGTGCTGTGGACGCTCTCTGGCTTGGTTTCGGGCCTGAAGACGCAACGACAAACCGATGAATAACAACGCAATCCACACAGGCGGCGGGTCCCCTGCTGGATTTGGGAGTGAGATATGACTGCTGCAGGTAAGAAAAAACGCTTAGGATGGATACCCTGGGCCGGCGTTGTAATACTGCTTGGGGTTGTTATGGTACAACGCCGATCGGCCTCTACCGCACCGGGTGGCCCGTTGCCTACCGGAGTGGAAGTGGCGAAGGCAGAGCGCGGAACTCAGCAGCGTAAGATAGCTGCCACGGGCATAGTTGCCTCGCAGATCGGAACCCAGGTTAAGATCGGCTCCCAGATTACAGGGCGCATTCGCGAACTGCCCGCAGATGTTGGAACCCGCGTTAAGGCGAACCAGGTTGTGGCTGTGCTGGACTTGCCGGATTTGCAGGCACAGGTAGACCAGAGCCGCCACAGCGTAGCTTCTTCCGAAGCGGCCGTAGCACAGGCAAAATCCCGGTTTGAGCAGGCACAGCAACTGGCAGGTTTTACAGCTGAACAAACAGCCGCGCAGATTGCCGATGCCGAGGCAGCACTAAGTGCGGCTCAGGCGCGCGTTGAAAGCGCCCAGGCATCTGCAAAGCTGCAGCCGATTCAAACCGTTTCAGAGATTAAGAAGGCGGAAGCAGCCCTTTCTTCTGCAAGATCTGCGGAACTGCAGACAAAGCAAACGGTGGCTCAACAGATACTTCAGGCGCAGAGCAGCCTGGACGATGCACATGCGGCCGTTATTCAGGCTAAAAAGACGCTGGATCGGCAGAGACAATTGCTGGCAAAGGGTTATATTGCCGGCGACATTGTGGATCAATCTGACGCTACGTATCAGCAACTAACCGCCAGAAACAAGAGTGCTCAGGCGGCCCTCGACATTGCAAAAGAAAAAACTCGCGCAGATCTACAGGCAGCACACGATCAGGTTAGTCAGGCTCAGGCCACGGTTGAGGCAGCACGGGCTGGCAAGTTTCAGGATCAGGTTCAGCTTGCTGATCTCAAAAACGCTAATGAAACCGTTCGGCAAATGCGTGCAGCACTCAATTTACAACGCACGGGTGCCCGGCAGGATTTGATTAAGAAGATGGCAATTGCCGAGTCGCGCAGCGCTCTGCTTCAATCAGAAGCAGTGTTGCTGCAAGCGCGTGCACAGCTGAAATATCAGCTTGATCAGGCAGACAAAACCATCATCCGCTCCCCCATAAGCGGCACAGTTCTCTCCATTACCGCACAGCAGGGTGAAACAGTGGCAGCTGGCTTCTCTGCCCCAACGCTGATAACTGTGGCAGACCTTTCTCGGCTTGAAGTGCGGGCCTATGTGGATGAAACCGATATCGGCAAAGTGAAACTCGGCCAGCCGTGCGAAGTGCGCGTTGAAGCATTTGCTGGCAAAGTGTTCAAGGGTAATGTCACCAAAATTGCAGCTTCATCAACCACTAAAGATAACGTTGTTACCTATGAAACAACGATTGCTGTATCCAACGAAGAGGGCCTGCTACGCCCGGATATGACGGCAGATGTTTCCGTTATTCTTGGTGAGAAGAGCAACGTTCTGTTAGTACCCTCTGAAAGCGTTCACCGAGAAGTTACACGCAATGTGGTTTACCTGCTGCATGCTAACAAGCCGGAGAGCGAACGGGTGGAAGTACGGCCCGTGAAGACTGGATTTGATGATGGCACCAAAGTGGAGGTGACTGATGGCCTCGTTGAAGGCGACACCGTTGTGGTTGCCGGCTTACCCAAGCTCGGTGTAAAAGCACCAGATTCGCAGGGAGGCGGAAGATGACGCTCCCGGCCACAGTCAGTCCCCTGATTGAGCTGGATGAGGTTTACAAGATCTACTCCATTGGCGATCAGGAAGTGCGGGCCCTGGATGGCGTTAGCCTCAAGGTACATAAGGGAGAATTTGTAGCTATCATGGGGCCTTCGGGTTCTGGCAAATCTACCCTTATGCACATACTCGGCCTGTTGGATGCCCCTACAAAGGGAACTTACATGCTGAATGGAGCAAACGTTGGCGGGCTGGAAGACAAAGAGTTGGCACGCGTACGCAACCGAGAAATTGGGTTTGTGTTCCAGAGCTACAACCTGCTGCCAAGCTTCACAGCTGTTGAAAATGTGGAGTTGCCAATGATATACGGCAGCGTGAAGAAACGGCGAGAAAAGGCCCAGGCGGCTCTGGAGCGTGTGGGCCTATCTAACCGAATGCATCATAAACCAACCGAGCTATCTGGCGGGCAGCAGCAACGCGTGGCAATTGCGCGGGCTATTGCAACCGAGCCAAGTGTGCTGATGGCAGATGAACCCACTGGCAATGTTGCTACCCGCCAGGGAGAAGAGATCATGTCGATATTTCAGACACTCAACTCTCAGGGCATGACGGCCATCCTGGTTACACATGAACCGCATATCGCGCAGCACGGCACACGGCTGGTTCAGGTGCAGGACGGAAAGATACTCGCAGATCAGCTGATTAAGCGCCGGGTACTTGCAGAAGAGTGGCTTGCACAGCCTTCAAACGCGATGAGTACCGGGGTTCTGGACCTGTAAGGGCATCTGAAATGACACCTATAGATACATTCAGGTTTGCCCTGAGGGCACTTAGAGACAACAAAATGCGATCAGCCCTAACCATGCTTGGCGTGGTTATCGGAGTTTCGGCTGTTGTAACTGCTGTCTCAGTTGGTCAGGGCGCCTCCACAAACGTTACCAACTCCATTGGTCAGCTTGGAAACAACCTGCTTACCATTATCCCAGGTAGCCCGCGCGTAAACCCGGGCCAACCCGGCCTTGGCCCTGGTGTGCAAACTCTCAAGCCTGGCGACGCAGTGGCGATAAAAGAACGCTGCTCGGGATCCGTTCTGGAGGTCTCGCCTCAGGTTCGATCATCTGTAGTGGTAAAGTCCGCATCCAAAACCTGGAGAACCCAGCTAACGGGATGCTTGCCGGCCATTATGTCTGTGAATAACTACTCCATGGACCGAGGGCGTGCCTTAAACCTTTCTGATAACGACGCGCGCTCGAGAGTGATATGTGTTGGCCGTACAGTAATCCAGAACCTCTTCGGCACACCGGATTTCAATTGCCTGGGACAAGAGATTTCAATAAACCGGGTCCAGTTTCTGGTGGTTGGAATACTGGCAAAGAAGGGTGCAAACACCTTTGGCCAGGATCAAGACGATGTGGTGATGATGCCGCTTGCAACGGCCATGAACCGTGTGCTAAACCAGCGAAATTTAACCATGATCAGCGTGCAGTGCCGCTCGGTTGATAAAATTGATCTAGCACAGGAGCAGATTGTATCACTGTTGCGCCACAGGCATCAGTTATCTCCTCCGTTCCCGGATAATGATGACTTCAACGTTCTCAATCAAGCCCAGTTACTGAGCATCATTAAGACCATTGGCGGCGTGCTTACTTTGCTGCTGGGCGGTATAGCCGCAATATCCCTTACCGTTGGCGGTGTGGGAATCATGAACATCATGCTGGTTTCGGTTACAGAGCGAACTCGAGAGATTGGTATTCGTAAGGCGCTGGGTGCCACCGAAACCAATATTCGAACTCAGTTCCTTATCGAATCTGCGCTCTTATCCATTATGGGTGGCATGGTGGGAGTTGCACTTGGCGGCAGCGTAAGCTTCATTGCTGGCAAGGTATCTGGCTGGCCCATCATACCGTCTGTAGGCAGTGCTGTGCTGGCAGTAGCAGTTTCGGCTGGCATAGGCATCTTCTTTGGTTACTGGCCAGCGGGCAAGGCAGCCAGCTTACACCCAATAGAGGCCCTGCGCCGAGAGTAGATCCGCTCTCGTACTTAAAAAAGGCAAAGAGCTCTCGGTGCACATTGCACACCGAGAGCTCTTTATTTCTGTGCGAATTATTATTACTCAGAGGCAACGCCGGCGATGCGATCTAGCTTGGCTTCTACCTCTGTGAGGTGGGCTATCATCTCAGACATAATGGAATCCTGATGTGCCAGATGCTCCATGAGAACACGTATCTCTTCTTCCGCTTTCAGGTTGCATTCGTAATCGCACTGGGCAGACATGCGATCCTTCTCGTTCTGCCGGTTCTGGCTCATCATAACAATTGGGCCAGTGTATGCCGCCTGGAAGCTAAGAACGAGGTTCAGAAGAATAAAGGGATAGGGATCGAAAGCTGCATCCTTGATATGCCTTACCAGGTACACATTCAGGCACATCCAGAGGACGAGTATGCAAGACTGAGTGATAATGAACGGCCAACCGCCCACCGTAGTTGCCACTCTATCCGCCACACGCTGCCCTCTCGATAGGCCTGCATCTGCGGCTTCTTGCGCGTTTCTTACGGGAGCGTGATCATGTTTATAGAGGGCTGCAGGGCCGGGTCTGAAGTGAAATCCGCGTGCTGGCTCAGACATGTTTTTCTCCTTATGGGCCAGGGGATAGAGATGCGCAAGCACCACAATACTGGCGTACCTGCTGCAAAGCAGAGCATTAACTAAGCGTTACCGCAGAGGAATTAGGCTATTGGCTGGCCGATTCCTGTTCCGAACTTTACACTTTGCTACGTGAAGTACAAAATTGGCGACGAGTAGCCCTGTTAGGCCGATCAACCTCAAAACCAGTCCACATTTCGGCGGATTTTCTAGCGAAGAGCACCGTAAATGGTTAGAACACCGGTATACTCCGAGTGTGTTGAACGGAATTGGGATCAATCAATTCCTATTTGTGAACGCTTATCACATGAATACTCGAATACTGAAAAACTACATATCAGTGTGGGTATTGGTCCTCGCCCTGTTGGCTTCAAGCTTACCGCTGACTGCCCGGGCTGCATGCTCGGATGGGAGTATATGCCCGCCAGGTTGCCCGATGTTGCGTGCCACAGCCACTACAGCAAATGTAGCTGTGCAAAAACCAGCATGCTCTCGATGTGTATCCGTGAAGAGTGCGCAGGGTACACGGCTTAGTGCCAGATGTAAAGTTAGCATATTGCAGGCAGCTGGTATTTGTGGAATGCAGGCATCCACATACCGTGGTACTACGGCAGGTGGGCCAATGTGTGAGCTTACTGCACCACTCATCAGCACAAACTTTAGTGCCGAAACCCACTCTATCCGCCTGATACATCTTAGTCCACATCAATCTCCGCCAGGATTTGACCCTGGTTCTCTGTTTGGCCGATCTCCACCCACCCTCTTCTAACGCACGCTGCCTTTCTGCCACACGCCTTGTGTGCTACAGATTGCGCCACGGGCACCACCACCGCATTTACCGGAACCATGGTGTTGCCGCATCTTCCAACTACTCTGTTTTAGCCCGTTTCAGGATTCCAAACTGAAACTGCCTCCGCGCCTTAATCGCGCGTTAGCAGGAACCGCGAATATGAATACAGTGCTCGCCCATATTACGTGCCAATTAGGGCGCAAGCCGGGGTTGGCTATCGCGATACTCTGCCTCGCTGGTCCAGTTACCGGCATGTGCAGCCCCGATGACAACGCCAGCAAGCAGCAGGCCGTCTCAATCAAATCTGTTGTGCAGATGGCGCTAAAAAACAGCCCGGAGATAAAATCCGCTGAGCAAATGGCAATATCAGCACGGGCTGAGACACGTGCAACCGCATCTGTGCGCCGATTTCAGGTAACAGCAAGCTCCTATCTTTCTGATGGTGATAGCACTGCCATCCTTTCTGCTTCCAGTATGGTTCCATCTGCTGCCTCCAGCCTTGTTCCAGGCGGTGGTTTCGCAGACCAGAACTTAACTATCATGACTCCCCTGTTTACTGGCGGCAGACTTGAAGCCCTACAGAGATCAGCACAGAAGCGTGCTGAAGCTGCAGCTTTTGATGTTGATGAGGTGAGGCTAGATGTAGGGTTGCGAGTACAGGAAGCGTGCTATCGCTCATTGATGGCACGAGCTGAATCAGATACCGCGCGCTCACGCATATTAGTGGATCAGGAGATGTTGAACACTGCTGAGGCTTTGCTTGAGAGTGGCAAAGGCTTACGGGCTTCTGTACTACGAGCGGAAGCAGAGCTGGAGGACGCCCGGCGAATGCTAACAGGATCCATAAACGCAGAAGCCAGAGCATTGCTGGATGTTCGCCTCACTGCCGGGGTATCAGCAGATAGCCCTCTTACCATCGTAGATAGCACGATATCGCCTGGAGCATTACCGGAAGTAACTCGGCTTGTACAGGGAGCGCTAAGCCGCCGCCCCGATGCAATGGCCTCCGAAGCACGCAGAAAAGCGGCCGAGGAGCAGACGAAAGCTGTGCAAGCCGACAGAGCTCCGCAGATTTATGGCACGGCGATGGCAGACGTTTTTACCGCAACGCAAATGCAGAGGCGTGCCGGATATACCATAGGGATTATGGTGAGCCTGCCAGTTTTTGATTCTGGCATGCGGCGTGCCGCAACCGATGCTGCAAAGGCTATGGCAATTAAGGCGGCAGAGGAAGAGCGACGCACCCGACTGAGCATAGAGACACAAGTTAGGCAGGCATGGCTTGATGCGGATACCGCATTAAAAAATTTACAGGCTGCACACAGGCAGAGCATTGCGGCCCACGCGGCGCGTGATATTACGGCCCTTCGGCTACAAAGCGGTAAAGCAATTATTGTTGAGATGCTGGATGCAAACGCCGCCGTTGCGGCTGCAACATCGCTGGAAGCACGAAGCACCTATGAGCTGCGCCTCGCGCTTGCAGGTATTCGTAGGGCATGCGGCGATGAGCCAGGCATGGAGGGAATATCCCGATGAGAAAGTTTATTTATTTTCTGGGAGTTTTTTTGCTCTCTGGTGCTGGCCTCGTAGGGATTGCAATGGCCTCTCCATCCGCAACCGCTGGTGGGGTGAATGTGGTGATACGGGCCAACCCGGAAGTAATAGGAATAGGGAAAGCCACTCTATACCTTTATGTAACCACCAGCCAGGGCAAACCTCTCATTGGAGCGCACGTTACCGCCTTTACGCGCATGCCCGGCATGAACATGGGGGAGCACGAGAATAACGCAAGCGAAATGCCAGGCCATACCGGTATTTACAGCGTGCCCGCCGCTTTTGCTATGGAAGGTACCTACTCCACAAAGGTGACGGTGGCATCGTCAGCGGTAAAGCCAGTTTCCCTTGAGCTACCAATTGCAACAGGCGAAACCGTGGGAGGCATGACGGAGGATAAAACCGATCAACTTAGCGCCCAACCTGCAACTGTAAGCGGAACCAGGATATGGTTTATTGGAGCGGTTATTGTAGGATTAGTTGTTCTAGTACTTGCTGTGCGATCCGCAAAACGCATGGATAAGCGTAAGCTGTTTTCAGCGGTCATAAGTATTGTACTGCTTGTAGCAGCAATTGGAGCAGCAAATTACGCGGTAACCCACTTCAGGCGCCAGGGTGCCATGACCCCGCTCGAGGCTCAGGGCATGCAGATGGAAATGCCTGCACCTGAAGGAACGGCACCCGTAGAGTCTGTTGAAGTGCGAGAGAGCATTCAGGCCTCTGGAATTACACTTACCGGCACTGTGGAAGGGCTCAATGAACAGGATATATCGGCAAGGGTGCAGGGTGCAATTCTCTCCATAATCCCGTATGTCGGCGATAAAGTTACGCCTGGCGAGTTACTCGTAAAGCTGGATACATCAGTAAGCGCTCCTCAAACAGATGCGCAGGCAGCAGGCGTTAGGATGGCAACCCAGGGCGTAAACGTTGCCACACGCGAGTATGAACAAACCATGGCCTCGATAAAAGAGGCACACGCAGAAGTTGGCATGAAACAGGGGGCTGTGGAGGGCGCACAGGCCGGAAGAACCTCTGCAGCTGAAGAGCGGAATGCTGCAGTAGCAGACCTGGCAGCTGCAAAAACTATGCGTCAGGATGCAGACGCTGGCCTGGAAGCAGCTCGGGCAGATAACATGTACTGGCGCTCAGAAATAGCACGAGAACGCTCACTATATGCACGAGGCGCAATTACACAGGAGGAGTTGCAACGCGAAGAATCGCAGGCTCGCGCTGCCGATGCTCGGCAAAAACAGGCAGAGTCTCGCACGATGCAGGTGGCAGCACAGATACGCTCCGCCGAGGCGAACGTTAAGAAATCTGATGCATCGGTAGAAGCTGCGAAAGCACGTCTAAAAGAAGCACAGAGCGAACTGGATTCTCACTTTGCACATGTAGTATCTTCACAAGCCATAGCAGATTCTGCAAAGCAGAAAATACTCCAGGCCCGTGCCGGCGAAGAGCAGGCAAAAGCCATGCTGATGCAGGCAACGCATCAGCAAGCATTCAGCGAGATACGCGCGCTCACAGCAGGTGTCGTTACCAGGCGCATTGCCAGCCCGGGCACAACAGTTGGTGCGGGCCAACCAATACTTCAGATATCCGATGTCAGCAGTCTACGTATAAAGGCATATCCTGCCGAGCAAGACTTGCGGTTAATTCATACCGGAACTCCTGTAAAAATTCAGTTTGGTTCTGGGGAAACGATAAACACACGTATCAGTTCGGCCGGTGGTCAGGTAGATCCGGTATCCCGTACGGGGGCAGTGGAAGTGATTATTCCTAACCCCGATCGCAAAATCCGTCCGGGAGAATCCGTTAAGGTATCCATTTCCCTGACCGATGCTCGCCCAGGTGTGTGGGTACCATCCAGAGCCATCCAAACCCGCACTTCTCCGTCTTCAGACAGCAGAACGGACATAAGAGTGGCCACTGTGTGGATACTTTCTGGCTCTCCAGACAATGTAACAGCACACCAGGTAGAGGTTACAACGGGAGAAACAAACGGAGAGCTCACCGCCATAAAAGGTGGCCTGCATTCAGGTGACCGTGTGATTGTGAGCGGCGAAGACTATCTGCACGAGGGTGAACGTGTGCAGGAAAGGCAGGCAGCGCGATGAGCACGGAGAATCAGATACCCGCTCAGGAGCCAGAGCACCAGAACGCCCTGCATATGATCCACCGCTGGAGCATAGAACACCCCTACGCGATTGTTGCATTTTATGTTGCCATGCTGTTTTTGAGTGGCATTACCGTAACACGCACCATGCCGCGCCGTTTTGCGCCCTATGTTGAGAGCCCAATGCTTGGCGTTGTTACCATGATGCCTGGCTACAGCGCTCGGGAGATGGAACAGTATGTTAGCGGGCCAATAGAGCAGCAGATGGTACATGTAAAGGGTGTGAAATATGTACGCTCTACATCCCAGAATGGCTTCTCGATAGTTACGCTGGAGTTTCCGTACGGCACCAACATGCAGAAGTCGCTTGTAGATGTTCAAGCCCTGATGAATGTAACGCAATCCAGCCTGCCCCAAACTGGGGCCAACATGAAGCCAAGCTGGGTGGTGTTGATTGACCCCTTGAACCTGCCGGTAGTTACCCTTAGCCTAAAAGGTGATGCCGCCCTTGGTTGGAACAAAGCCCGAGTGCGCGAATTTGCGGACAATGCGGTTGTAAACAGGTTAAAATCGGTGCCAAGCGTTTATTCGGTGGTGCCGTTCGGTGGATATCGCCGCCAGATGCGCGTTACTGTAGACAGGGAAGCGCTGGCATCTCGTGGCATATCGATCCTGAATGTGCGCGATGCAATAGATAGACATAACGCAGCTCGGGCCGCTGGCACAATTACATCCGGCGCATCGGAAGCGATTGTGAGGCTGGATACGCACGCATCAACGCCAGAAGATGTAAAGCGCTACACTATAGCCGCAAATGAGCCCGGAAGTAAGCCGCAAGCGGCACCGGCATCTCAGGAAATGGGTTCTCAATCGGGATCCGGAATGCCGGGCGGTGCCACAGCGGGGGCATCAACGAATACTACATCGCTTGCCGCGCCGGCACGTATTGTTACCGTGGGCGATGTGGCGCGTGTTGAAGATGGAGTATGGGAGCGTAGAAGCGGATACCATTACCTTAAGCATAGCCCCGGAACACCAGTTTCCGTTGACGAATCCATTGAAGTATCCGTGATCCAGGACCCTGGAGCCAGTTCTGCGAGTGTTATGCCGGCAATTCGTGCGGTATTAAAGCAGCTGGAACAGGATAACCCTGGCATACATTTCGATACTTCTTATGACAACTCTCACTTCGTAGAAATACTATTTCACAATGTTTGGGAAGAACTAACTGTAGCGGTACTTCTTACTGGCCTGGCGGTACTGTTATTTCTTGGCGAGTGGCGCGGAACCCTGATTGCTATGATCACGCTGCCGACTTCCCTTGCGATCGCAATTTTGCTGATGGCTCCCTTTGGCATGACGTTCAACAGCGGTACCCTTGTAGGCCTACTGCTTTCCATCGGCCGCCTCGTAGACGATTCCATTATCGACATCCATGCCGTGGAACGCCACCTCAGAATGGGAAAATCTCCCAAACAGGCTACGATCGACGGAATAGCTGAAGTTAGAGTTGCCGTTATTGCTTCCACACTTATGATTGTGCTGGCACTCTCCCCTCTACTATTTTCTGGTGGAATCACTGAGTTAATGTTCCGTGAATTGGTATGGCCACTGATCTTCGGCTTGCTGGCTTCCATGATGGTTTCGTTCACCCTCACAGCCCTACTATGCTCAAAGCTGCTGCGCCACACCGAAGACAGAAACGCTGACCGAAAGCACTGGTTTTTGCGAGTGCTATATTGGGTACTAGATCCCTTCCAGGAAACACTTAACCGAATGGAAGCAGGATATGCGCGCCTTATAGAGTGGCTGCTGAAGCACCGTTTTGCAAATATGGTGAGGGTACTGACAACACTTGTACTTGGGTTTACGTTTTACTACTTTATCGGCAGCGAGATGATGCCACTGGCGGATGTTGGCCAGGCAAGTGGTGTGCTTGAGATGGCGCCTGGCACCTCGTTTGCAGAAACAGAAAATGCTGTTCGCCAGATTGAAAAGATTGTTGGAAAGTATCCTGAGGTTGAAAAGGCAAGCATCGAGCTTGGTGCAGAAACCATGTTCGAGAGTTACAGCCCGTATTACACGGGATACCAGATGCCGCAGGTGAATGGCGCAAGCATGATGCTGACGCTGAGCGACAAAGATGCCAGAAAACGCACAATATTTCAGGTAATTGATGGAATTCAAAAGGAGGCACTACAGAGAATTCCCGGCATCCGTAGGCTGCAGATAAAGGAGATGGGCAGCGATGTTATGGCTACAGCTGCGGCTCCGGTACATGTGAACATAACTGGCCCAGAGCTGGATCAGCTAGATAAAATAGGTACCGATGCCATGGCTGCCGCTCAGAAAATGTCAGAGTTGTATCAGCCCGCACTAACGTGGAGCAACAAGGTACCAGAGTTTAGAATTGTGCCGGACTACGCGAAGGCACAGGCCGCCGGGCTAACGCCAGATAGCATTGCTGAACAGGCATATTACGCATTAAGCGGCGGCCTATCTGCAGAGTACTTTAGGTTGCCGAATCTTCGCCAAAACACCATTCAGATTAGGTACGAAGCTAAAAACCGCCGGTCGATTTCAGACATTGGCGATATGATACTTAGCGGCTCCGGCGGCCGCCAGGTACCCCTAAAGGCCGTGGCGCGTGTAGAACGCGCGGTTTCGCCAACGGTTATTGAACATGATGGACTTCGTAGAGTAATTGGGCTAACCGGCTACTATCGCAACAATAGCCTGCCCTCCATGGATGTGGTTATGAACCTTGCATCCAACATATATGGTGGAAACAAGAACCTCGGGATACAGCCTGTAAACTTCCCAACTGGCTATGGAATGGAAATTCGGGGCGATATGAAGGAGATGATGGACTCCTTCCGCCGAATGATATCTGGGCTAACACTGGCCCTTGCTCTGATGTATCTGGTGCTGGTAATCCAGTTCCGTGGATTTCTGCAGCCTCTGCAAATGATAGCATCTCTTCCACTTGAGCTCTCAGGAGTGTTTATTGCGCTGTGGCTCTCTCATCAGTCGTTCTCCACAGTTAGCATCCTGGGTATCATCGTGTTAACTGGCATGGATATCACAACCGCCGTGCTGTTAATAGACATGATAATGAAGTACAGAGACCGCGGTATACCGCGCGATACGGCTATTAAGACAGCTTGCCCGGAGCGCCTGCGACCAATCCTGATGACATCCGGCATTACCCTGATAACGATGCTTCCAATCGCGATCGCGCCCAAAACTGGGCTCGATGCGTATCAGCCTCTGGCCTCCGCTGTTGTGGGTGGGTTGGCCGTGGGCACTGTGTTGAGCCTCTTTGATATACCTATAATGCATACATATATGGATGATGCCGTAACGGGCCTACGCCAGATGCTAGCAAGGGGCAAGACGAACGAGGGCGTAGCTCCTACTGTAGAAGAGTGAAAGCAGATGCTGGCACGAAGTTGCACGGGCTTGCATAGCGATATACCAGCGCAATTATCAATAACGAGATATAATAGATACTGGCGGTATTGCACAGATTTGACTGCGGCCGCCAGTTGACACCGAATTATCCCAACATTTCGTATTGGAACCGAGCCAGAAGATCATGAGTACGGATCCAAACTTTAATAGTGAAGAGCGTCCGCCATTCCGGTTATCTGTTGAAACATGGATACTCGGTCTGATTTGCGTTGCGGATATGGTATCAACCGTGCTTCTGTTCAGAGCCGGGAAAGCCGTAGAAGCAAATCCACTGCTTATACCAGCGTTGAACCGCGGTGCAGGATGGTTTATTGTAGTTAAATCTGCATTTTTCCTCGTGCCATTACTGGGCTTAGAGTACCTGCGTACGCACCGTCCTCGATTTGTTAAGACAATGTTGCGTGCAGGCATAGCGGGTTATCTTGCAATATACGTTGTGGGAGGCTTGCGTTTAAACGCGGCTACTACACAACTTAAACAGCAGATTGCGGCCCAGTCCAATTCACCACATAAGAACGAATCAAAATCCAGCGAATAGCCAGTTCACATATAAATCACTACACATGCATCTGTTTGGCACAGGAGTTGCTGCCACCCGCGTGGAATTGATGCCAGCGTCGTATTCAGCAATGCTGAATATGTATCCGGGCAATTTGCACAAGGAGTTGTTATGCTTAACCGACGAGAGGTCTTGATTGGCGGAGCGGCTGTGGCCGCCGCAGCTATAACCGAACAGGGAGCTTCGGCCCGTGCCAGGAAGGCACCAGTAATTCTAAGTGCCGTACAGGCATTTCTGGCAACGCTGGATCCCGAGAGGCTTGCAAAGGCTAAACTTCCCTTTAACTCAGAAGAGCGGTTTAACTGGCATTACATTCCCAAGGAGCGTAACGGCCTTCGCTATAAGAATATGACTCCAGAGCAGCAGGCAGCAGCACATAAGCTGCTACAAGTGAGCCTTAGCAAATCGGGGTACCGTAAAGTAGAAGGCATCCGACAGCTTGAGCTAGTGCTGAAAGCCATGGAAAATGGCAGCGCCACCCGCGATCCCGAACTCTATTACTTCACAGTATTCGGCGATCCGTCTAGCAAAGGCACCTGGGGTTGGCGCTATGAGGGACACCATGTTTCGCTAAACTGGACCTCAATTAAGGGCAAAATTATTGCCAGCAGCCCTCAGTTTCTGGGCACCAATCCAGCTGAAGTTCGCCAGGGCCCGCAAAAGGGCACGCGTGTTTTGGCAGCTGAGGAAGACCTGGGACGTGCGCTCGTAAAAGCTCTCAGTGCTGATCAGAAGAAATTAGCGATTGTAAGCGACACCGCTCCGGCGGATGTAGTTACTGCAGCACTACGCAAAACGTCTATTCTGGAAGACAATGGTATTGCCTTTAAAGAGCTTACCGCAGAGCAGCAGGGAATGTTTATGACGTTGCTGCATGAGTACGCTAACATTCAGATAGAAGAAATAGCCCGACAACGGCTTGATGCCATCAATAAATCTGGCATTGAGAACCTGAAGTTTGCGTGGATGGGTGGCATCGAGAAAGGCCAGCCACACTATTATCGTATTCAGGGAACTTCATTCTTGATAGAATATGACTGCACCCAGAATGATGCGAATCACATTCACACCGTTTGGAGAGACTTCCACGGGGATTTTGGGGTTGATTTGCTCGCTCTTCACTACAATACTGCCGATCACGACCATGGTCACAATGCCTGAGGTATAATAAATCCTCTGAGCTTCTGGCTGACCTGCAGTCGCCGGCTGTTAGTTGGTCCATGAAGACCCGACGACGTGAGTCGCCGGGTCTTTTTGCCGTCTATCTCTGCATTATTGCAGGTGTTTGGTGGCAAAAAAACCTGAACACTTCAGCCAGAATTTTCGTCAAAATCTGCGGACCCAGATTTGGCAATCGACTATATCGCTCATTCGTAACTACCAGCAGCGGGCTCTGCTTGGGCAAGAACCGATTATGATCGATTCAAATTCGGTGAGTGATTACGAATACATGTTGTGTGAATTGTAGAGGCGCGAAGGGAGATGACCCTCATGCGGGTTAAAATTCTGGCTACAGCGGCGGTAATGCTGGCTATGACTGGCTGTGGCGGAGGCGGTGGCGGTGGATACACCGTCCAGATCAAATTAACACCAACAACGGCAAGCACTTATCCGGGCGCCACGACACAGTTCGTGGCGGCTATCCAAAATGTTGTTACTCCTCGAATTGTGTGGAGTGTACAGGAAGGTGCTGCCGGCGGCACGGTGGATACTTCCGGGCTTTACACTGCTCCTGCTTCTGCAGGAACATACCATGTAGTAGCATCAGGGCCACTCTATAACAATGCACAGTCCACTTCAACGGTCGTTGTACATGTTAAGGTGTCTGCTACACCCCATGTTGTTACATCATCCGTTAGCCAGAGCATTAAGTTTTCTGCGAGTGTGGCCGGTACTCCAAATCAAAACGTAACATGGTCTATTCAGGAAGGCGCTGCTGGCGGAACAATTGACAGCAGTGGCAATTACGTGGCGCCTGCCACTCCTGGAATTTATCATGTTGTTGCCACCAGCGTATTTGAACCTGCTCAAGCGGATGTTGCAACTATCGCCGTTGGTTATGGCGGCGCCTCAGGATCAATTAACTGAAAGGACTGGTAACCGTGAAAATAAGTAACGTAATCCGAGCAGTCTCAGCACTGCTCTTGCTGCCAGTCCTGGTTGGCTGTGGAACAGGCAGTAGTCCATCCAATGGTGCTGTTACTGGGTCAAAATCAGCTAATGGCAGCGTAACATTTACCATCAAGTGGCCACAGCGAACCACACGATTGATACCCGTCGCAAGTAACAGTATCAAAGTTGTGGTTATGCAGGGTGCAACTCAGTATACATCTCAGGTTGTGAGCCGCCCCACTACTGGCAATAGCTCTACGGTAACCTTTGATGTTCTGCCGGTGGGAACCCTTACCCTGGCTGCATCGGCGTACCCAAACCGTGATGGCACTGGTGTTGCACAGGCATATGCATCGGCCCCAATTACGATTCAGGCTGGAAAGATCACCAACTTCAGCCTTACGATGAGCACTACTATTACGAACATAAAGATTAATCCAATCTATACTCTCTGGACTAATCGATCGGTGCCGATTACTGCAGCGGCTTACGATGCCAACAATAACCTGGTGCTTACGGCCCCAGCAAGCTGGTCCTGGAAGAGTGCGTCAACAGGCGTTGCCACCATTACCACGGGCACAGACAAACCGCAGATCTCCGGCCTTACGGTTGGCTCTTCTGTAGTTACCGCAACAGAAGGTGAATCGGCGGCATCTTCCACTTACACAGTAAATGTGTTTGCTCCCGGCCTGGCAAGTACTACCAAATGGGTTAAGTACCAGGGTAGTGCTCAGAACACTGGCTACAGTTCTGGTACTGGTGCTACGGGTTCGCTAAAGTGGAGCTTCTCTACCGGTGCCCCAACCTACTCTGCAGAAGCAATCGGCATAGATGGAACTGTTTACTTCGGTTCCAGCAATGGTAGCTTGTATGCAGTTAATCCGGATGGCAGCCAGAAGTGGACTTATGCAACGGGTGGGCAGGCGAGTTGCCCGGTAATTGGTAATGACGGCACAATTTACTTCGGCTCTGGCGACGGCAACCTCTATGCTCTGAATCCAGATGGCTCATTGCGTTGGTCCAGCACTACCGTTAGCGGTATCTACTCCAACCCGGCAATGGCAGCCGATGGAACCATTTACGTGTGTTCCTACAAGGGAACACTGAATGCAATTGACGGCCTGACAGGTGCCAAGAAGTGGACATTTGCGACGGGCAATTACATATTTGCTTCGCCTGCAATTGCTGCCGATGGCACGGTGTATGTTGGTTGTGATTCGCCAACTGCGAATATCTCGACACCATCCAACCTTCTATTCGCGATTAACCCGGATGGAAGCCAGAAGTGGCAGTATGGCGGAGCATATGGCTTCGATTCAGCAGCAGGCGTTGCAAGTGATGGCACCGTGTATATCGCAACAAACGATGGCGGTGTACACGCGCTGGATCCGGCTACCGGATCCGAACAGTGGGTTTATACCATTACAACTGGCACCAATATCCACCCATCTGCACCGGCAATTGCACCCGATGGCACTGTTTATTTTGGTGCTACAGATGGAAATCTGTATGCTTTCACCAATCACCTGGCACCGAAGTGGACCGCAACAATCGGCGGAAACTACGTGGTAGCGCCGGCAATTGGCGGAGACGGTGTTGTATATACCGGCTTCAACGATAATGCCGGAAATGGCGGCTATACCGCCATAAACCCAAATGGAACCGTGAAGTGGACATATGCTACATCCGGAGAAGTCAATGGCGCCAGCGCTATTGGTTCCGATGGAATCGTGTATGCCGCTACATACGGGGGCATAATAGCCCTGAAGTAGTCAATTACGCCTACTCCAGTCAACGAAATCAGGGCCCAGCGAATAGATCGCTGGGCCCTGATTTCGTTGTATCTGGATACAGATTAAGAATGCCTGTGCTAGCCGTTCAGCCGATCCATAATAACTCTGAGGCGTTCCAGGCAACGCGCCCGCCTTGGGCCAATGCTACCAACGGGCGTATTCATCTCTTCCGCAACGGCGGCATAGCTGACTTCATCCTGCTCAGAAAAGAGAAGCTCTAAGAGTTTTCGGCATTCAGGTGAGAGTTGTTGCATCGCCTGCTGAATTTCAAACCGACGTACTCCCGCTAACACCTCTTCTTCTGGCGAAACCGACGGATCCGCATGTATGGAAACATACCGATCTTCCATATCCGAATCCTCTACGGTATCACTTAAGAGTACTGTATTCGATCTACGGAAAATCTGGCCACACTCTCTGGTAGTAACCATAGCAATCCAGGATTTCAGGCTGTCTGCGCTTCGGAGCTCTGAGAGATGATCCAGAAGTTTCAAACATACGTTTTGGAAGACATCCTCTGCATCGGCACGCGATTGCAGGCGCTTGAGGGCAACTGCAAAAATCAGGTTCTGATACCGGTGAATCAGAGCTTCCCAGGCGGCCTGGTTATTATTTAAACAGGCTGATACCAGCTCACGATCGGACCTTCGACCGTACGCGGCAACGATTCCGGTAACCTTTATGGATTCTGAGTCGGAGGATTCGCCCGGCATGCAATTAACTCCCGAGGAGTGGACGTTAGGCACTAAAATGGCACAAAAGCCATTATAAAGATTCCGTCACGTTTGTGTCACTCAGGCGACTTAGAGGATATTCGCTATTAAGCGCTCGCACCAGAGATTCCGCTCATCTAGTTGTTGTTCCTCCTTTGTGACCAACAATCACAATAGTTTTTGGCAGTCACAAAAAAACACTTGCAATTGTCACGAAAACAGTACAAAATAACAAATGGAGATCGATGTATTTCCAGCAACCTTAAGTGCATCTTAACACTGCGAGGTTGTACCCGTTGGACCTTGCAGTTCGATACAAACGGGAACAACGAATTCTGATGCGAGGCAAGCAGAGACAACTATGTCAGCCAAGTGCCCATATACTTTTGCAAACAGACTGGATTACCACGAAGGTAATGTGTCTCCCGCCATGGCGCAGGAGATTGCGAATCATATCTCTTCGGGGTGCAACGAATGTGCCCGGTCCCTTGTCTGGATGCGGTCGGTTCTTCCTGCTATGCACGAAAGTGCTATGATGGGGCAGCTTTCTGTTTCACAGAGAGCGCTCAAGAGGGCGTTCGCTATAATGCCACCGAAGGTAGTTCGTGAGAACCCGATCAAACGCGCAGTTTCTGTGGCGCGTCTTCTCATGGATAACCGGTCGAACGGCATGGCGTTCGCTGGAGCTCGAGATTTATCGGGTGCTCCTCTTAGAGCCATGTATCAAACCGACGAGCTAGATATCGACATGATGCAGGAACCCGCATCGGGTGGCAAGTGGCATCTGTTTGGTGAAGCCATGAGCCAGGATGGTGAGGACGTATTTAGCCCAGATTCCGTAGTCCTCATTTCTTCGGATTCTCATCAGATCGGTGCGGAAGTAGATGATGCGGAGTTCTCATTTCCTCCAATTCAGTCTGGCACCTACTCTTTAAAAATTGCCTGGGACGACCATGATGTTGTTGTTGAAGATCTGGTCGTAGGCGCCTAAACTCCGGAGACAAAATGGCGTTCGCTGACGTTTGCGATAACCTATTAGCGGCACCGCCCGAGCAGGCGGAGCCGCTCATAACTTTGTTGCTGGGTAACGTTGAAGCTGCTGTATATCTGACATCACGGTCTGCAGAGTTGTCCCGGTCAGATCCAGCGCGCGCGTTCACAGCTTCATATGCTGCCACACGCATTCTCGATTCCACAGAAGACCATGTTGCTCGTTCTGCTGCGTTGCTCGCCTATGGCCGAGCATTGCGCGTTAAAGGAAGCACAGCCGAAGCGATTGCTGCTTTTGAGCAATCATCTGCTGAGGCAACCCAGGCTGGCGACGAGGCACAGGCTGCCCGAAGCTTGCTCGGGAAGATTGACTGCCTTGCAGTTGCCGGTGACCTCGACGGTGCTGAAGCTCTGGCTAAGGACCTATCAACAAAATTAAGAACGCTCGGCCTACCGCTTGACGCTGCCAAGGCAACTTACAATCTTGGAAACGTATTTCAGCGCAAAGGTGATTTCAGAACTGCACTTAAGTTTTATGATAGTTCTGCAGCGGACTTTGAAGCAGCTGGCGATCCATTTGGCATTGGAGTCCTCAATTTTAATCGCGGCCTGGTTCTCTCAGAACTGGTAGAACCACAGCGGGCCCTCGATCTTATCCGCGAGGCACGGTCTGTTTTCGAGCAGGCCAACCATCAAATGTATGTTTCGAGCGCGGATCTCAACCTCGGCTACATTTCCTCTATTTTGGGTCAATACTCCAGCGCTCTGTCTCTGTTAAAACAGGCGAGGGATAAGTTCGCAGAAGTTGGTCAAGCCAAGGAAGTAGCCGCTGCCGACCTGGATATTGGCGAAGTATACAGAGCGCTAAACCTGCGTTCCGAAGCCCTGGATGCCTACACTGCCGCTATCGATGCGTACGCCTCGATGCATGGCATGAAAGCAGAGCTTGCCCGCGCGTTGTTGGGTAGAGCTGCTATCCAAGCGTCTCAAGGCGACCTCGTTGCAGCGGGTTCCGACATAGATGCCGCAGAAAAAGAGTTTGCTGCAGACGGAAACAACACCCAGCTCGCAGTTGCTGGCTTATTGCGAGCATATTGGCTCTATACCTCCGGCGATATAGCCGGTGCTCGTAGCCTGGCCGAGTCTTCTGATGTAGCCCTGACTAAGCTTCGCCTGTACTCGCGCGTTGCAGATGCACGGTATCTTGCAGCTCGTATCGCTCTGGAACAAGGCGAAGATGCTACTCGCAAGATGATTTCGGTACGCGTAGCCGCACGCAAGTATGCTCTCGGTTGGCTGGAGTGCCGTGCGAATCATTCTCTGGGAAAGTATTACGCCGCGGTAGGCAACACAGAAAGCTCATTGCGACATCTTCGCGCATCTGTTGCGTCGCTGGAATCGGCCCGATCCCTTGTCCCAGGGGAAGAGTTGCATACAGCTTTCATCAGCAACAAACTTGACGTGTACGAAGACATTGTTGCGGTACTTGTAAGCTCTGGTCGACCTAAGGACATCAACGAGGCAATTGAGTTTGTTGAAAGATCCAAATCCCGCCTTTTGCTCGAGCGTGTTCAGGCTGCACTGTCTGGAGAACTCTCATCTGGCAACAACAATGAAGGTCAATCGCAGCAAGTTACTGATCTGCGAAACCAGCTAAATGAGCTTTATAATCAAATCCGGCCAGATGATAACACAGGGCATGCTCGTTTCCTTGGCCCTTCGCTCCTGGCTAAAAAATACGCGCTGAAAGATGTTGAGAAGGCGTATAACGAAGCACTGAATGCAGCCGACGCAGAGCGGTCAAACGGCTTGCTATCCCTTATACGAGTTGCTGACGCAGAAGACCTATGCTCGTGCATAGACCACAAAGAAGCACTTCTCGAGTACTACATTATTCACGGTAGCGTCTGCGCTTTTATCGTAACTTCCGACTCAAAAATCCATGTAATTCGCGATCTTACCACCGCAGAACACATCGATTCTCTTGCGCGAAAGCTGCGATTCCAGATGATGCGCGCTGCAACTGAAACGCCTTTTGCAGATAAGCATCGTGATCAGTACCTGCGAGGCGTTCAAAAAGTTCTGACGCAACTGTATCAGTTGTTGCTAGAACCACTTGAAGGGTACCTGGAGCGCGACGTTATTACCGTGGTTCCGCACGGACCGCTTCATGGTCTTCCATTTCATGCATTTTTCGATGGCGTACAGTACGCTGTTGACCGCTGGGAAATGTCGTATGCGCCCAGCGCTACAATTCGCTTCCTGCGAAGCAACAGTGAAGCCTTCGCACAATCGGTAACAGATGGAAGTAGCGGGGACCGTCGTCCACTGTTGATAGGTGTTCCGAACGAAGGCCTGGAGCACATCGAATCGGAAGTTCGCGAACTTGAGCGATTGATACCGGATTCTCGGGTATACTGTGGGAAAGACGCAACGGTGGCCGCCTTCAGGCAATATTCAGGTTCGGCCCCATTGATCCATCTGGCGACTCACGCACTGTTCCGATCAGATAACCCATTGTTCTCTGGATTGAAATTTACAGATGGCTGGCTACTTGCTCGCGACCTGTATACCATGCGTCTAAATTGCGATCTGGTTACTCTTTCTGCTTGCCGAACTGGTCAAGCACAGGTGGAATCAGGAGATGAGATGTTTGGTCTTCTTCGTGGTTTCCTGGTTGCAGGTGCTCGTTCAGTAGCCGTCAGCCTGTGGCCCGCAGAAGATGAACCAACTGCAAAGCTAATGACCAGTTTCCATGATGAACTGGCAGACGGCTCGTCCAAATCTGCGGCTCTAAGAGCCGCTCAGATCGGCGTTCGCGAAATGTGGCAACACCCGTACCACTGGGCCGCTTTCGCGCTTTTTGGTGAGAAATAGTTTTAAGGAGCTAGATTCTTATGATACGAGGAGCCAGGGCACTCCGAGTTCTGACAACTGTGGCCGCTGCATTCAGTGTCGTTGCAGTAGGTCTCCCTTCAAGAGCACAGTCCGGCAGGACCGGATCGTTTGTCGTCAAAGTTGCAGTGGGCGCGTCAGCGGATGACGTTGCACGCACCTATGGCGCATCTGTCAGCAAAACCGTTTCAGGGCTCAGCCTTTCTGAGATAAACGCAGCACCGGGCTTCGCTTCGCAGCTCCGTGCACAACTAGCGTTGGACCCGCGAGTTGTGTACAGTGAGCCGGAAGCAACCGTTGCACTCCCTGAGGCAACTGCCAACCCGGTTTATCTTGTCTGGGATGCAAACTCTGTAGTTGGCGGTTACGCCAACCAGGGCGCATATCATCAGATAGACTTAACTTTTCCTTCCAGGTCGAAAGTACAGAGCAACCCCATCGTTGCAATCATCGACACTGGTGTTGACTTTAATCACCCTGCCCTCGCGGGTCGCCTGCTTGCCGGGCGAAATTACGTTGAGAGCGGCACGGCACCAAACGACATTCTGGATGGCGTTAACAACGCGGCTTACGGCCATGGCACAATGATCGCAGGCATAATTGCCAAGGTCGCGCCGGATGCCACTATTCTGCCACTCAAGGCTCTTAATGCTGACGGCACAGGTTCCATTATTGATGTGGTTCATGCAATCAACTACGCTGTCCGCCATGGCGCCAGCGTAATCAATATGAGCTTCGGCACATCCGTGAACTCTGCCGCTCTGCTGGACGCAGTAAACTCTGCAACAGAGGCCGGAGTAGTAGTTGTAGCTTCAGCTGGAAACGATGCAACAGGCGTAGCGCACTTCCCGGCCGCTTACGATAGCGTAATCGGTGTGGGTGCGGTTGAGGCAAACGACGTACTGTCGGTTTACTCCAACTATGGCGTGAATGTTCAGCTTGTAGCACCGGGTTCCGGTATCCGATCTGCCTATCCTGGTGGCGGTTACGCAACCTGGTCCGGCACTTCCTTCGCCGCTCCATTCGCAGCGGGCGAGGCCGCAGAAATTGCCGCTGTACATCCATCCTGGAGTGCCTATCGGATTACTCGCCAAATGACTTCAACTGCAGATTCGGTTGACTATGCTAACCACGGTTATGCAGGCCGCCTTGGTGCAGGCATTCTGGATTTCGCAGGCGCTCTTCATTAAGCACTGACGACCTTCAGTTAGATTAAGATGCTAGCCCGGGCTCCTATTTAGGAGCCCGGGCTTTTTAGTGAGTCGCCATTACTCACACTATCCCCGAAGTTACTTCAAATGTATGAGGAACTTACTTGCGCGCTATCACGTCTTCCCAAAGAGGCCTGATGATCGACATTATATTGAATTTTATTATACTGTTGCATTATTGGCTATGTTTTGCGTATAAATAATAGACGTATATTAGACATGATGGTTTCTGGGCCAAATGTGCACGGGGGAAGCATGGCATCAATTTACTGGTTTAGGCGCGATCTCCGAATTAGTGACAATTCAGCTCTGGCCGCCTGTATTCTGGCCAGTAATGGAGTGATACCGGTTTATATTCATTGCGATGAATCGGGGCTGGAATTGCCCTCAGGCGCATCAGACTGGTGGTTGCACCAGAGCCTTAGCAGCCTTTCTCGCGAGCTTGAACTGCGCGGTAGCCGCTTGATTATCAGGCAGGGCAGCCCTGCAGATGTCCTAACAGAGCTCTGCACTGAATGTGGTGCAAGTTCGGTTTACTCATCGGAACGGGTAGAGCCGGCAGCACGAGTGAATGAAGCGGACGTTGAGGTGGCTCTCGCGGCACGCGGCGTAACCTATCGTGCTATCTTGAACGGGTTACTATGGCACCCGTCAGATGCGCTGAACAATGCAGGCAAGGCATTTCAAGTTTTCACCCCCTTCTGGAAGGCACTGCAGCGTACAGTGCTTCCACCACCTGCTCCCATTATCATGCCTGCCCAAATCAATCCTCCCGTAAACGTTGTATGGCCAGTTTCCATACCGCTCAGTAATCTGAATTTGCTTTCAAACAGTGGCTGGGATACCGAGTTTTACAAACAGTGGCAACCAGGTGAAGCAGGAGCACGCGCTTCTCTTAACCGCTTTCTGGAGTCCTCAATTGATTACTACCCGGAGCAACGAGACTTCCCTGCTGCAAAGGGTGTATCCCGCCTCTCTCCACATCTTGCATTTGGCGAGATAAGCCCTGCTCAGATTATTCGTGGCATCTATCAACGGCGTGGTGGCCCACCGATAACCACAGATGCAGAAACCGCATATGTACGGCAGATTGCATGGCGCGAATTCGCGGCGCATTTGCTCTGGCATTTCCCACACACCTTGAAGTCTCCACTTCGGCAAGAATACGATAAGTTTCCGTGGCAGCCAGATGATGCATCATTGATCGCGTGGCAAACAGGCAACACAGGGTATCCAATGGTGGATGCTGGCATGCGCGAGCTCTGGGCGACGGGATGGATGCACAATCGCGTTAGAATGTTGGTTGCTTCCTTCCTGGTGAAACACTTGTTAATTGACTGGAAAGAAGGCGCCAGTTGGTTTTGGGACACTCTTGTAGACGCCGATCCCGCGAACAACACATTAGGGTGGCAATGGACCGCTGGCTGTGGAGCCGATGCAGCGCCGTATTTCCGCATATTTAACCCTGTACTACAGGGGCAAAGGTTTGACCCGGACGGCAGTTACATCCGAAAGTGGATACCCGAAATTTCAAGCTTGGCAGCAGTGTATATTCACCAGCCGTGGATGGCACCGCAAAGTGTTCTTGCCGCCTGTGGCATCCAACTTGGAGCCACCTACCCTTATCCTATTGTTGATCACAACGAAGCCCGGCAGAGGGCATTGCAATCGCTTGCAGTTATAACAGGCTCCCGCAGTGGCGGTAGTAATTTAGAGGGCACGCTTAACCTATGAAAAGTAACTTTACTGTTTCAACACCTTCTGCAGGTAGCCGGGCTTCTGCCGGCATCGAATCTGTCCCCGCATCACCAACCACGCAAGAAGCCCGGTACTCTAGCCAGCACGCAATAGTAATTGGTGGTGGGCTCGGTGGGCTATCCGCAGCCATCCACCTTGTGCGGCAAGGCTGGCGCGTTACCCTTTATGAGCAAAACGAAAGCTGTGGGGGCAGAATGAGCGCCATACAGCAAGATGGATTCCATATTGATATGGGGCCAACGCTGTTGATGATGCCTGAAGTAGTGGAACAACTGTTTGCAGTATGTGGCAGGAACATTGCTGATTACATTGAGCTAACGCGCCTTGATCCCGCCTATAGGGTTCATTTTGCCGATGGCGAATCAATGGACATGCACGGCAACGTAAAATCCATGATGGCGGATGTGGCTCGCTTTGCACCAGAAGATGCAGAACAGTTGCCACGGCTATTTGAGGCAATGCGTAAACAGTACGTAAACGCCCGCACAAATTTCATCGAGAAGCCATTTGTGCACTTTTCATCGTTGCTGCGGCCACAAACAATTGGTGGCTTACTTGAAGCCATGCCTCTTACGGATGTATACAGCTTTGTTGCACGGTTTGTTAAAGACGAGCGATTGCGACAGGCATTGACTTTTCAGACGCTGTATCTCGGTATCAGCCCAACGCGTTGCCCATCTATCTATGCGCTTCTACCATACATCGAAATGGAATTTGGCGTGTGGTTTCCTAAAGGCGGAATGCAATCCATTGCCCGCGGCCTCGAGAAACTAGTTCGTGAGCTTGGAGTTGAAGTTCATACGTCCACACCCGTTACTAAGATCACAACCAACAATAAACGCGTGTCTGGTGTTGTCATCAAAGATCCCGTATCGAATTTGGATCGACACATCACAGCAGACTATGTACTTGCGAATGTTGATACGCCATCCGCGTACTCCAGATTGCTTGCAGATTTCACCCGCAAACGCCATTCCGACACCAGAATTGCACAGCGAGAGTATGGGTGCTCTGCATACCTGTTGTATCTGGGGGTTACCCGGTTGCCGGATAACATACGTCACCACGAGGTGTTCCTCAGTGCCGACTACAAGAAGACGCTTACAGAAATCACCACTACAGGTGTGTTTCCATCAGACCCAGCTATTTACACATGCGTGCCTACACGCACAGATCCAACCCTGGCACCGCCAGATCATGATGTGCTGTACGTGCTGGTACCATGCCCTCATCTTGGCAGTGCAATTAACTGGGAAACAGAAGCCCCGGTAATTCGCGAGAAGGTGTTGGATAGGCTGGAGCAGTGCGGGTTCCCCGGTTTGCGCCAGAAAATTGTTATGGAGCAGCAGTTTACGCCGGCTGATTTCGATACCCGCTATTCATGCTATCTCGGAAGTGCCTTCGGCCTCTCCCCCTTATTTATGCAATCCAGCTACTTCCGCCCCCGCATGAAGAGTGAAGAACTAGATGGACTTTACTTTGCCGGGGCAGGCACGCATCCTGGCGGAGGTGTACCCATAGTTCTGACATCCGGCCGGATTGCCGCAGAATGCATGCAGGCAGACTACTTGAAATCTGCGAGAACCGCACATGCCGTCTGATTGCCCGCAAATTATGCATGAACCAGATCTAAACTCTAGACGACTTTCACTTATTAGCCCACTGACTGGAAAACAGATGGGAACAGCTGTCTGCATGACCGACTCCGATGTAAACTCGGCTCGAAACAGAGCACGCATTGCCGAGAATATTTGGCGAGAAACACAGTTGCAACACCGTCTGAAGCCAATCAAGGTGCTTCGCAATTTGTTGTGCGAGCGTCAGTTTGTGCTTTCTGCTGCCCTCGTTGAGGAGAGTGGGCGGCCATTGCAGGAGTGCCTGGGTGCCGACTTATTGCCTGCGATCAACGGCCTGGATTACCTGCTGAGCCATGCACGCAAAATATTGCAAAACTCATCCAGAGACAGCGTGGCAGAACCCTACGGAACCGTTGGCATCATAGGTACCTGGAACTACCCTATTTTCCTGAATGTAATTAGTATCTGCCAGGCCATTGCAGCGGGCAACTGCGTTTTATGGAAGCCATCCGAACTCGCATTGCACAGTGCCGAGGCTCTTAATTCACTGTTACAGCAGTGTGGCTTACCAGATGGCGTGTTTCAGATGCTCCCTGGAGACACGCAAACCGGCCGGGCCCTAACACAATGCAAATGCGATCTGATCGTGTTTACAGGCGGTGTTGCAACCGGCCGACAGATAATGGCAAACCTCGCACCAACAGGCACCCCATCGATTATGGAGCTGAGCGGCAATGATCCTTTTATTGTAGATTCATCCGCAGACATTGATACTGCCGCCCGATGTGCCGTGTGGGCACGAGTAACTAATGCGGGGCAAAGCTGCGTAGCACCCCAGCGGTTTTATGTTGTAAATAGCGTGGTGGATAAATTCCTGGCAAATGTGAAAACGCAATTACATCAAATCAATCATCGAGACTTTACGCCACTACGTACTGAACAACAGGTGGATCGGTGCATCAGTTTAGTAGATCAGGCGGTGAAGCAGGGAGCTTCCTGTTTAATTGGCGGATACCGGGATAGCAGTCGCACCGGCTTCTACTTGCATCCGGCCTTGTTAGCTAATTGCAACGATGAGATGGGGGTGGTTAATCAGGATGTATTTGGCCCAATTCTTCCAGTTATTGAGGTTGGGAGCGTGCAAGAGGCTGTTGCGCGCTCCAACTCAAGTGAGCTTGCTCTGGGAGCTTCCATATGGTCACGGGATGATGAGCAGATTTCGGGCGCAGTTGCCGGGCTAAAGTGCGGCATTGTGAGCGTAAACGAGGTTCTCCTGGATGCTGCACGTGCAGATTGCTCATTTGGTGGGATGCGCTCCAGCGGTAACGGCAAGCTCCGGGGCCCTCTTGGACTGGAGGCCATGGTAGTACGGAAAATGGTATACAGGCATAAAAGCAAGGGAACCCGCAGGCACCTTTTTCCCTATATGCCTGCTGGTTCTGATATTCTCACAGCGCTTATAGATATACGCCACAAGCCAGGGCCAGTTTCAACAAAGCATCTGATGCAAGCCTGTATCCGGTGGTCCGCAGAGATGAAAGCAACTGTTATTAATTTCGAGGAGAAGCGATGAAGATCAATATTGTAGGTGGCGGTCTCGCCGGCCTGGCGGCAGCCATCCCTCTCGCTGCAAAAGGGCATCAGGTGGCAATATTTGAGCAGAATAGCCATCTCGGCGGCAAGATGAATGTATGGCAATCCAAAGGCTATACCTTTGATATGGGGCCAACAATCATCACCATGCCTGCCGTGTTAGAGCAACTGTTCCAGAGTGCCGGCCGAAATGTGCAGGACTACCTGAACATGGTATCGCTCGATCCACAATGGCGCACCATTTACTCAGATGGAAGCCACATCGATTTGTGCTCTTCACTGGAAGCGATGACGGCAGAGCTAAGCCGCACCGCTCCCGCTGAAATCAGCAACTACCTCAATTTTCTTTCGTACTGCCAGCGCATGTATGAGATATCGGAAAAGTGGTTCTTCTGGAAGCCATGGGGTTCTCTGAAAGATGTGATGTCTGCCAGCACGTTTGGGCCACAAAGCCTGAGCCTTGCGGCAGCCATAGACCCAATGTCATCTATACATCAAGCAGTTGGCCGGCACTTTAAAGATGAACGATTGCGCCAATTGTTTGAGCATTTCGTTCAGTATGTAGGTTCATCACCCTTCGTTGCTCCAGCCATCCTCTGCCTCATTCCATGGGTACAACTTGGTTACGGATGCTGGTACCCAATGGGTGGAACTGGCAAAATTGCAGCTGCACTTACAAAGCTGTGCCTGGAGCTAGGCATCGAAGTTCACTGCAACACATTGGTTGCTCAAATCAATGTAAGCAATGGTAGAGCTACGGGTATAACGGATGGCGATGGAAAAATACATCCGGCAGATATTGTGATTGCAAACTCCGATATCACTCTTACATGCACCGAATTGCTGCCTGAAAGAGATGCCACCACGGCCGTTAAGCGTCAGGGTTCTGCGCTGGAACCTGCCTGCTCTGGGATGGTGTTATACCTGGGGTGTAAAAAGAAGTTTGAGGGCTTTCTCCATCATGACTTCCTTTTCTCATCGGACTCTGATGCCGAGTTCAGAGACATTTATGAGAAGCGTGTTCCACATTCAGACCCATCCATATACCTTGCCATCCCTTCTATCACAGATCCTACCGTAGCGCCAGAAGGGTGCGAGGCAGTATACGCCCTGGTGCATACGCCCTACGTTTCACCAGAGTACGATTGGAATACACGCGCCAGAGAGTACAGAGATATCATCGTTAAAAAGATGGAGCGATGTGGATTTACCGGTCTTGAGGAATCTATCGAAACCGAGAGGTGGATCACTCCTCTCGATTTGCAGAAGCTTTACAGGGTGAACAAAGGGGCTATCTACGGCGTAGTTACTCGCAGAGGGCTCACTTCCGCCTTCAAAACTGGTAACCGCAGCCCACTGCCAGGCTTGTATTTTGCTGGCGGCAGCGTAAACCCGGGAGCTGGTGTACCGATGGTATTGATGTCTGGACAAATTGCAGCCAACTGTGTGTTAGAAGATATAACATCCGGAGCGGTTTCTGGCGCACCAAAGCTGGCTACAGCATGATCAGGGCTCATAAGATCCCTGTATTCTTAAGAATATTCCGGGGGTACAACCGCTTCTACCTCAAGCGACACTTTCGCAGGGTGATGCTGGATGGGGATCTGGATGCCCTGGCTCCCCAAACTGGCGTGCCTTTGCTGGTGTGTATGAACCACACCAGTTGGTGGGATCTGCTGGTTGGCATGCTGCTTGAAGAGCGGATGCCTGCAAGAAACTCATACACAGCTATGGACGAAAGGCAGCTCAAACGCTACCGGTTCTTTTCATTCCTTGGGGTAATTGGGGTCGATAGAACTTGCCTTAAGGGAGCCAGAGAGTTCACTGCGCACTGCGCAGAGCTGCTGCGTGGGCACAAGAACACGGCACTCTGGCTTACAGTTCAAGGCGAGATGGTGAGTGCGAGACACCGGCCAATCCGATTTCAACCTGGTGCTGGCTGGATTGCTCGAGAAATAGGTACATTCGAGGTAATTACCGTTGCGATCGAATACGCCTTCTGGGAAGATAGGTTGCCTGTCGCCGCGATTTCGGTTTCACCGGCTCACACCTACAGCGCTGACAAGAATTTCTCCAGACGTAGGTTCACCGCTGAGCTGGAACAACAACTTGAGGAGCAGTGCAACCAACTGGCAATCAAAATGGAACAGCGCGCTCCTTCTGTCTTCACAACCATCCTTAGCGGAAGCGGCGGAATTCAGCCTGTTTATGATGTGCTGAGGTCCCTTGCTGCAAAGTTAACTGGCAATAATATGGATAAGGCTCACGGCGATATTGTAACACCAGGTTGGCGCAAGGGACGTGGTGGAGACGTGCAATCATGATATTTCTTCTCTGCCTATTGCTGACTCTTGAGTTGGCATCCCTTGGCCTGGTGCTTCAAAACCTGAACGAGTATCGGTACCCCAGTGGCCCTTCTGGCGCGGAAGACTGCCTGATATCAATATGCATCCCGGCACGTAACGAAGCAAGTAACATTGCGGCAATACTTCAGGCTGTTGGCCAACAAACCTACAAGCACCTCGAAATCCTGGTTCTGGATGATGGCTCTGAGGACGACACACGGCAAATTGCGATGGAAACTGCAGGCACAGACCCGCGATTTAAGTTAATCGCGGGTGCGCCAATCCAGGCCGGCTGGGCGGGTAAGTGCCATGCGTGCGCACAACTCGCAGCGCATGCTAAGGGCGAGTTCGTGCTATTTCTGGATGCCGACACCCGACCGCAGCCTGAACTAACGGCATCGCTTCACGCAGAGATACTCAACAGCGATGTTGACTTCATAAGTGGGTTTCCACGCCAGATTACTGGGAGCTTTTGGGAAGTGATGGTACTCCCAATGCTTCAGGTTATAGTGATGAGTTTCTTGCCTGTACGGCAGGTGCGTACAGATCCATCTCCAGCATTTGCTGCAGCCTGCGGTCAAGTCTTATTCACACGTCGATCCGCTTACGAGCAGGTCGGAGGCCATAGTTCAATCCGCACCTCGTTTCATGATGGATTGCAGCTTGCACGCAAGTTCAAACGTGCAGGGAAACGAATTCAACTTGTTGATCTTGAGAAACTGATATCCTGCCGAATGTATCAAAACGGCCGTGATGTGTGGAATGGTTTTACCCGCAACACCTACGAAGGCATAGGCTCCATTCCGGCACTAATTACTGTAACGGCTTCCGAGTTCACCCTGTTCTGCTTGCCGTTTATACTCTTAGCATGGGGAGTTTTGAGGCATACTTCCTGGGTAACTCTGGCAGCAACGGTTGCGGCCGTCGCACTTACAATAAGGTTAATTCAGGTAACGCGCTTTAAACATGCGTTGAATGCACTCCTATTGCCCATCTCAGCGCTAAGCGTTATCACTATACAATGGGCCAGCCTGTTCAGGAAATCTGGAACATGGAAAGGGCGGAAGTTTGTGCATCTATCACCTGGTGAACCCACCGGTACACAAGATATGGAAGCACCGAATGCCCACTAAATTTCAAATCCAGCTACAACCGGAGCATCGCTCCAATGCAACGGCATATGTAGCGTGATACGTGTGCCTGTCCCAGGCTTTGAAAGTACGGTTAGTGTGCCACCAAGCAGAGACGCACGCTCCTGCATAGATCTGAGCCCAAAGTGGCCCTGTTTGTATGTGCCGGGTGCGTATTCAAAACCTGCCCCATAATCTGTAATTCGCACCACCAATTCCGGTAGGAGCTCATCATCAGTTTTTACTATTTCGATTGTAACTCTCCGTGCGGAGGCATGCTTGCGGATGTTTACCAGCGCCTCCTGTACTATTCTGAACACTGCTGTTTCTACTTCAGGCTCAAAGCGTGTATCAGAAAGGTTGTGCACGTACATTGTGCTGGCCCACCCCGCCGCGGTACTTTCATCAGCAAACACCTGTGCAATAGCGCCAGCCAGCCCCATGTCATCCAGATATAGTGCTCGCAGACCATTTACCAGCCGCCTGGATTCCTTAACTGCCTGCTCCAGGCACTCCATTCCTTTATTCAGGAACTCAAGCGGTGCCAATTCAAGCTCCCCTACCCTCGCTCGAAAGATTTCCATGTATAAGTTGGCCGACATCACATGCTGAGTGAGCCCATCATGTAGATCGTACGCAACCCCGCGACGCTCTTCTTCAGCCAGGTTGATAAACCGGTGGGTCATGCTGCGCTGCTGTTCGGCGAGCTGTTGGTAATCTTGTATTTTGCGCTCTTCAGCCTCCGCACGCAATCGGTTGGCTTCTCGCTCCTGCATTATTCGCGCGGTAACATCCTGCACAAACCCATGCCACCACAGGGTGCCATCTGAGTGAGCGATCGGTGCGGAAGTAACATTTGCCCACACTTCCCTATCCGTACGGCTCAACTTAAATTCACCTTGCCAGGTTTTTAGGCTGTGTCCTGCCCGCATTACCTGTGTTGCAATCTCCATTCGATGATCGATATGAATAAGTCCCAGCAGATCGCCAAACGTACCGGGAAAAGAATCTTTTTCTTCTGAAGCACCAAAAATATCTACAAACCCATCGCTAATATACTCAAACTGGATGTTTCGTTTCTTATTAATTGATATTGAAAAAATAACACCTGGCACGAGCGATGCAATCCTCGAGATCCGCTCCTTCTCTTCGGTGAGAGCAACTGTGCGCTCAACTATTTTAGCCTCAAGGGTCTGGTTAATATTCTGAAGTTTGTGTTGCGCTTGCCTTAATGCAGTGATATCGGTAACGCTGCCCACAATCCGCAGTGGCACACCGTTTTCGTCACGAATAGCTATGCCTCGAACAGTAACCCAGATGGGCTGTTCATCTGAACGTAACAGCCGTAACGTTACCGTAAACGGACTATTGTGTTCAATGTGGCTATCATATGCCTCGCTCCACATCGGGTAGTCCGCCGAAAAAATTAGATTCTTCCAAAAATTGGGATCCTCTTCAATAGGTTGATCTTCATATTTGAGCAGCTTTTTAAAACTATCGCTGCAATAGCGTTTGCCGGTAACCAGATTGCGTTCCCAATAGCCATCCGCACTGATACCACCCACAACGCGCATCCGCTCTTCGGCACGAAGCAGTTCTGCCCCCCTGCCTTCAAGGTCTTTTTCAAGTTCGGATTGACGGCGAAGCAGATGGACGCGTCCCTCTACACGGTGGGTGATATCCATCACAACATTAAGTACATGAACCTCACCCTGAAACATGCACCGTTCCAAACATATTTCATGATAGCGATCTCGGGTGTAGGGATCTACAGAAGGAAATCGAAGGAGGTGGTGTACAATTTCGCCGTCCAGAGCACGCTGCAACATCTCAAAAAGTGGGCTCTCGAGATCTGGACCCAACAACTCAACAATAGTCTTACCGAGAATTGATTGTTCATCGAACCCCAGAAACTCCGAGGCAAACTTGCTGGCAAATACGTGCCGCCCCTCGCGGTTCAAGATAACTACCGCACACCGTATGTCAGACAGATCGAAATCACCGATTTGGCTAATCATAGCATGGTCCTTGCTTTTGTCAGGCAACAAAATAATTTCTGCACTCATAGCGGCTTCCTACCAGCGCACTGCCTGCTCACTTATGCATTGCCATGATTGCTTTCCCATGTGCAAATGGAGAAATTGACGCTCCATTTGCACATGCGAGCCCGGGTTTGCATCAGTGCTTCAATAGCAGTTCAATGGCTTTCTCAAGCTGAGGATCTCGCTCGTTTAGCCAATCTTCTGCCGTCAGAGCAACCCGATAATCCGGCTGCTCTCCTCTGTTCTCCATACTGGTACCATCGCTGCGGTACACACCTGATCCCGGCATACGTGCAGAAGTACCATCGATCAGCGGAAAGCCCCACGTCCATATAACATAGCCGGGTGTTGGCTGGCCTACAAGCTTCGCCAACCCGTATGTGCGCATAAAGTTTGGAAACATCTCGGCGTTAGAAAAGCTGGTTTCATTCATCAAAACAATTACAGGCTTATTCCACACCCTTCCCGGGCTGCTCTCGGGCAGGCCATCTCTTGGCACGCGAGAGCCATGTGGCTTGGCGGATAGCCAGTTCACCAGGGTATCCGCAATATTGCCTCCGCCGTTGCGGCGCACATCGATGATTACTCCCTGCTTACCTATGGAGTACTCGTACAGTTCGCGCTCAAACGTTACCTGGTTATCTCCCCCCATACCTGCGATGTGAAGGTAGGTGAGCTTGCCCCCAGATTTTTCTTCAACCTGCTTGCGAGCTCTTTCCACACGGCTGGCATACAGCAGCTTACCGTACTCTGCCTGGGTAAGAGCAACATACTTTACGGTGCGGGCACCATCCTTGCCTGGGCGCGAGTTTACAAGCAGAGTAACCATTCTCCCCTGCTTGTTATTTACAGTTTTGTAGTAGTTCTCATCGCCGGTAACGTCTACACCATCCACAGCAAGCAGATACTCACCGGCCGTCACCTTTGTTTGAGTATAAGAGCCCGGCGCACCAGGAGGAACCGTGGCGATCTTAAGGCCAGGCCCCGCATACGTCAGGTCAAAACTAAATCCAAGATTAGGCGTTACAGCGGTAGCAATTGTTCCTTGCCCTGCGCCAACTTCAGAATGGCTGGATTCCAGTTCGCCAACCATCATTCCCAGCAGAGTTGCAAACTCCTGGCGCGTTTCCACGGCATCCAACATCGGTTCGTAACGTTTTCGAACCTCTGCCCAATCGCGCCCATGCATGTTTGCATCGTAAAAGCGCCTGCTGAAACCATTCCAGAACTGCGCAAACGCGGCCACCCTCTCTGCCCGAATGTCATGGTCATAATCCGCCGAAAAGTTAACCTTCGTTTGGCCGCCGCCATCTACATTCATAAACCACAACTCGCCATTGCGAGCAAAGTAGAGCTTGTGCCCATCTTTTGATTGGCGCAGATGCGTGCAGCCACCACCAGCAGTAAGCCTCTTTAGGTCCGAACCATCATAAGATACAGACCAGGAATCTCCGCCACTGATGTAAAGGATCAATCCATCGGGATTAACCTGCAGATCTGCCTCCGGGTTTTGCCCGGTTACTTTGCGTATTCTGCGGGATATTTGATCAAACTCAATTGCAGTCTTAACTGCGCCTTTCGGCTTCTCAAATTTAATATCGGCATCCACTGCTCGGGCTGTATCCTGCGTAAGCGATAGCATGTATAATCCGGCACCATCGCGATCACTTGAGAACAGGAGATATTTTCCATCGGGAGTCCAGGCCGGCAATGAGTGGCCGGAATTAAGGCGCGTAACATTAACAGGTCCACTGCCATCTGCAGCGGCTATCCAGATGTTCTGGGGCCCATCTACCTCGCGCAGAGATACTGCAATCCACTTTTGATCTGGCGACCACTTGATGTCGTCCCCACTCTGCCACTCTCGCACAGCATCGGGTGTTTTCAGAATGCGGGTAGCTACACCACTCTGGATGGTAAGGCGGTACAAACCGCCTTCCGTGCCATGAGCCCAGAAGGCAAGCTCTTTGCCATCAGGCGAAAGATATAGCTCGTCGACGTTCTCTTTACGTGACCACAGGCTGCGGTTCTCACGCGTTGCAACGTCCATCTCGTAGATGCCCGTTACGTAGTCTCTATCGCTTCGGTAGTAGAGCTTCTTGCCATCTTGCGACCACAGAAAATCCGAGTCATCCCCAGGCCAATCTGTAAGTCTGCGCGCAAACTCAGCAGTTTTGCCTGCTGCACCCTTAGGTTTGTCTATGGCAATTGTCCATACGTCGCCCTTCAACCCAAACGCAAACTGCGTTCCATCGGGAGATGGCTCTGCCTCCGTAACACCGGTTGTTAGCGTTTCATGGCGGAAGGTATTCTGCGCATCATCCTCTGTTGCCGTTATGGCGACTCTTGTAGGCGCATTGCCGCCTGCCTTCAGTATCCACAGATCCGAACCATACTCGAAAGCAATATCGCCAGACTTTGATGCCACCGCCGGGAAACGCACGGCCCCACCCACAAAGTGAGTAACCTGCTTGCCCTTACCGTTAAGGTCAAATTCCCACAGGTTTGGGGTGCGTCTATCTGTATCGGTGTACTTACCCGGGTTCTCACCCACTTTGTGGCTGGAAGGAGTTTCGTCGGAATACGTAACACAGGCTATGTGTTTACCATCTGGCAGAAATCGGGAAAAGAGGTGCTGATGGCTATCTGAAGTGAGATAACGTGAGTTGCCTGTGGCGGTATCTAACAAAGCAATTTGTGTTGCAGCAGAACCATGATAGCGAGGGCGAGTCCACGGAAAGCTATCGAAATGTCCGTACACTACGGAGCGGCCATCTGGCGAGTAGTTAGGCATCGCCATACCTACGTAATCTTGTGCCAGGTGCTTTAGCTTTAACGTTGCAACATCTACGGTCAGCATCTCAGGGTCGCCGCTTTCGCGGCGAGATGTTAGTATCAGGCTCTTACCATCCGGGCTCCAGCCGTAGCTAACGTCCAATCCATCGTGCCAGGTTATACGCTTCGGTTCACCGCCAGCGGCAGGCACCACAAAAACATCCCAGTTGCCGGTGCGCGTGCTGGAAAACGATATCCAGTTACCGTCCGGTGAAAACTGCGGATATGCGTCCATTTCAACATTGCGTGTAAGCGGGGTTGCGTGGCCTCCATGTGAATCTACAATCCACACATCACCACGATAAACAAATGCCAGCCGAGACCCATCCGGGCTGAGGGCAGGCATACGTGCACCTACTGCCAGTTTGGCGGCCGGAGGTGGCAGTTGAGCCTGCGCATTCACCGCAAAAAAGCCAGTGCCCATAACCATGGGCATGGGCAACAAAGCAAATGCGGCACTCAATTTGAGGCCGGTACGGAGGCTATTGGTAGCTGGTATCACGCCAAAACCTTTCTGCTATTCCTATGCATATAGACGGAGGCCGCGGTAGAACGCTTCAGGAATGCCAACAAGTTGCCTGTTCGCATGCCTCGCATTCCTTAATTTCTGAGTAATGTAAACGAAATCTACGATGCTGGTTTTCCATACGCATCGTAAACTGCGCGGCCAATGCGTGCCATAGCCGTTTCTGTGGCTGAAATGGGGCATCTCATGTCCCGGCTCAGCACACAAACGGATGCCACGGGCCTATCTTCAATGTAGAGTATTCCGGTGTCGTTTACCACGGCACCGCTGCCCAGAGTGCCGGTTTTGTGCGGAAACCGTGTGAAGGGTGGTAGGTGCCTGGGGAGCCTGCCATTGAGAACTTGCCTGTCCATAATCTCCAGCATGGCGCTGCAGCTCTCCTCGGATGCACAGATATTCTCCGATATCTGTGCACAAAGGCGAGCCATCTCCCGAACTGTAGCCGTGTCTTTATCGGATGCAGATGCGTTAACTGCCTCGCGGATGATATTTAGATCCTTACCACGCTCCGCAAGGCCCGGAATCCTTTCGACATAATCATCCCACTCCCTGTACTTCATGGTTTCAAGCTGTGGCTCAAGCGCAATGAAGTAATCACCAATCAACCGCTGAATGGTTCGGTCACACCGAATATTAGCATGCCCCAGTTCAACCATTGTGCGGCTCACTTCGCCTGCGGGCAACTGAGAAAGCACGATATCGGTGGCCGCGTTATCCGATACAACAATCATCATCAGCAATAGATCGTGCAGGGTTGGCTTTATCCCAGTATCAAAGGCATTAAATAAACCACTTCCCCACGTGCGGGTCTCTTCTGTAATCTCAATTCTATCTGTGAGGTTTAGCAGTCCAGCCTCAACCCTGCGGTATGCAGTTACAAGAATGGGAACCTTGCATGTACTGGCCATCGGCAGAGATTCATCCAACCTGAGCCCAACTTCGATGCCCGTGGCAATATCTCTCACGCAGACGCCCATCAGGCCATCAAGCTCAGCAACGATAGCCTCAATCTCCGATTGCAGATCCAGAATTCCCATCTCTTATCTCCCAACAAGCATTGCGTAATTGTATTGTTGCTATATTAACCGTTTAACCCGCCGGAACATGCTTCATGATTTCATTATCTGTGTTAAGGCTCTGCAATCTCGCATCCTCTATACAGGCAGCAACAACCTGTGCCTGAGCGCGGATATGCGCTCGCAACGCATCCCGGGCATCATCCCACCTCTCCTCCAACAATCCAGATAAAATCGCCAGGTGCTGCTGCGCCATATCTGCAATTACATGGGCTCCTGGCGCAGCAACATCAAATACAAGTGTGTAGTAAGCGCCATATGTTTCAATAAATGTGCGTAGGTACCGGTTTCCTGCCAGCTCCAGAAGGTAGGCATGTAGCCGATTATCCAGCGCCCCATCCCCACCATCTCTCCCATCAGCCTTTTCGATATTTGCGGCATGCATGGAACGCAGTACCGCGGGATCTAGTTTGGGAATTGCAAGATCGAGTGCCGCAACCTCTATAGCTTCCCGTGCTTCCAGATATTGCAGCATATCGGCATTATCCAGTGCTTGCACCTTCCAACCACAGCGCGGAACATGCTGCATAAGCCCCTGCACTGCAAATTTACTGAACAGTTGGCGGATTATCGTTCTGCTTACGCCAAGGCTAACCGCGGTTGCCTCTTCACGCACATATATCTCTTGCTGCTGCAGGCTCAAGTGCAGAATTTGCCTCAGCAAATGCGGCTCCAATGCTTCTGTCGATGGCTCAACGTGTGCCTCTGGCACCACTGGTGCGTCTCCACCTGCCACATCGGCAGCACAGAGCCTGCCATTGGATTGGCGGATAATCAATCCTCTTGCTATCAGTTGATCAACCGCCTGGCGCACAGGAGTAATGCTTACATTGTAATGCGAGGCCAGGGCGGCAAGGGTTAGAGGCCTAACGGCAAGTGTTCCGCCTGAAATCTTCTGCGCCATATCCGATTCAATTGTGCTGGAGAGTGCGGTTCGCTGTTGACTGAGTTTCATAACTATGAGTATACTTTACATCGTATGCAAAATCATATTTCGTAACCTGAGGAGTCTATTTCTATGGCAAGCAATTGGAGGGGTGTATTCCCGGCCATTACATCACAGTTTCATGCAGATCAATCTCAGAATATTGAGGGCACACTGCAGCACCTGGAGCAGCTCATTGAGGCCGGCATTCATGGCGTTATTTTCCTGGGTACGGTTGGCGAAAACTGCTCCCACGAGTACAGCGAGAAACTGGAATTGCTTAAGGCAGCTGTTGCTCATGTTAAGGGCCGAATCCCCGTTCTCTCCGGCGTTGCCGAGTACACCACGGCCCTGGCAGCACGCTATGCAAAGGATGCAGAACAGTGCGGAGTGAATGGTTTGATGGTGCTACCAGGAATGGTTTATAAGTCGGATGCCCGGGAAACCATTACCCACTTCCGCACAGTAGCACGCGCAACCCCACTGCCAATTATGTGTTACAACAACCCCGTTTCTTATGGTGTAGACATAACCCCGGCAATGTTTGCCGAGTTATCCGATGAACCTACTCTGGCCGCCATCAAGGAATCTTCTGAGAATGTTCGCCGCATCTCCGATCTGCGCAACCTCGTGGGAGATCGCTACACTATATTTGCCGGCGTAGATGATCTGGTACTGGAATCTGTAATGCTTGGGGCCGAGGGCTGGGTATCTGGCCTGGTTAACAGCTTCCCTGCCGAGAACAGACTGCTATGGGATCTGGCAGAGGCAGGCAAGTGGCTGGAAGCAAGAGAAGTGTACCGATGGTACATGCCTTTGCTGCACCTGGATACCCATGTTAAGCTGGTTCAGTACATAAAGCTTGCAAATGCCGAATGTGGATTTGGCACCGAAACCGTACGTGCACCACGCCTCCCAATCGAGGGAACCGAACGTGAGCACGTTCTGGGAATTATCCGCCAGGCAATTGCCACTCGCCCTGTATCCACACGCTGAGGAGATTGATGATGCGCAGATGGACGCTTGCCGGTATAACGGCACTATCCGGGTTGATTGTGAGTACAGTCGTATCGGCTGCACCCACAGATCTGTTTACGCACCGTTATGCCACCGATAAGGTTGCGCTGGCGGCGCCACTAAAAGCTGCCGGCTTTAGTCTTAACAGCGTCCGTCTGCTGCCCGGCCCTTTTCAGCACGCTCAAGAGTTGGATCGAAAGTACCTTCTTAGTCTGGATCCAGACAGGCTGCTGCTAACCGCTCGGCGCAATGCCGGCTTGCCCGATATGGGCAAAAAGCCGTATGGCGGTTGGGAAGAGCCAACAGGGGAGGTTCGGGGCCACTTTCTGGGTCATTACCTTTCCGCATGCGCACAAATGGCACAGGCAACCGGCGATCCCGAACTGAGAAGGCGTGTTACCTACCTGTGTGCCGAACTTGGCAAATGCCAGGATGCCCTAAAAACAGGGTATCTCAGCGCATTCCCTGAGTCTTTTATTGATCGCGTAATAGCTGGCACACCAGTTTGGGCACCGTGGTACACACTCCACAAAATCCAGGCTGGCCTATTGGATGCCTACAACCTGTGTGGGGAGCGCAAAGGGCTGGAAGTTGCCCGCAGGATGGGAGATTGGACCGCAGATAGAATGGCGCGCCTTTCCGATGCGCAAATTCAGCGGATGTTAGAGAACGAACAGGGCGGTATTACCGAATCGATGGCGAGCCTCTACGCTGCCACCGCCGATAAAAAGTACCTCAATACTTCTCTCAGAATGATCCACCTGCGGATAGTCGGCCCCCTGGAGCACAGCATTGATCCGTTGGATGGTGTGCATGCAAATACACAAATCCCCAAGATTATTGGCGCAGCACGGCAGTATGAACTTACTGGCAAGCAGGAGCTGTACACAGCTTCGTCCAGCTTCTGGAACTTTGTTACCCACGAGCGTTCCTATGTTATTGGCGGCAACAGCGATGGCGAGGGCTTCTCGCCCAAGGCACACCTCAGTAAGTACTTCGGGCCAAGCACCACAGAAACGTGCAATACCTACAACATGCTTAAGCTTACGCGCAGCCTGTTTGAATGGCAGCCGAAAGCGGAGTATGCAGACTACTATGAGCGCGCACTCTTCAACCACATTCTGGCTTCGCAAAATCCGGATAATGGCATGATGTGTTACTATGTGCCGCTGCGGTCTGGCTCGGAAAAGGTTTACAACACGCCCGAAGACTCCTTCTGGTGTTGTACCGGTACCGGTATTGAAAACCATGCCCGTTACGGCGAACTGATCTATGCATCCGGCAGCGATGGCAGCCTGTTCGTCAATCAGTTCATTGCATCACAGCTCACAACACCCGCACTTAAGCTCCGGCAGGAAACGGGTTTTCCGCTAACTCCCTACTCCACAATTACTGTAGAGGCTGCACTCCGTAAACCGTTTGCCATGCAGATCCGGCACCCTTTCTGGGCAACCAGTGGCTTCACTATGCTGCTAAATGGCAAGCCAGTAACGGAGACCTCCGCACCGGGATCTTACGCTGTTATTAAGCGAGGCTGGAAAAAGGGAGACCGCATTGAGGTGCGGCTGCCAATGCATCTGCGCACCGAAGGCTTTGCGGACGACCCCAACCGGTTTGCCTTTTTATACGGCCCAATCGTACTTGGCGCACCCGTTAGTACCCCTGCCCCAACGCTCAGCGCTGTATCCGATAAACCGGTGACCGCGCTTACCGAGCAGCTAACGGCTGCCCCGGGCCTAACATTCACGGTTCCAGCTGGCCTCATCCGCTCGGCATCCAACCCGGATATAAGCGTTTCCGTAACGTTGAAACCGTTTTACCAGCTGCAGCATGGCCGGTATGAGGTGTATTGGGACCGACGAACACCCGTGCAGTGGGCTGAGCAACAGGCAGCATATCGTAAAGAGCAGGATAGGCTTCGGGAGCTTGCTCGGCAGACAGTGGACGTAGTGCAGCCGAACTTCACTCAGCAGGAGCGAGACCACGGCTATGTAGGCCAAGATAGCGCCTCGGGTGATTTTAATGGCCATGGCTGGCGCGATGCACGCAACGGTGGCTGGTTTAGCTACAAGCTCCGGCACAGCGCGCACTCTTCTCTGTACCTTACCTACTGGGGCAGCGATGTTGGCCCACGAGAGTTTGATATTTTGATCGATGGAAAAGTGGTGGGCACACAGAAGCTAAATAGCAATATGCCCGAGAAGTTCTTTACCGTTAAGTACCCCCTGCCACAGGGTACCGGTGGCACATTCACGCTCAAGCTGCAAGCGCACCCTGGCATGATGGCCGGTGGTCTGTTTGAGGCACGCGTAATAAAGGCCGACTAAAAGAGCCGTAGTAAGAATATCCCAAAACCCATAGGGAGCCAGGAAACACGTTGAGAAACTCTGCATCGTTCCAAAGGGCAAATCTGGTTAAGGCGCTTGCTCTACCAGCACTATTCTGTGCGCTTGCAGCCCCTGGCGCCTCCCCGCCAGCGCCAGGAGTAATCCGAGCAGAAGCAAAGATTGCTGAACAGGCCTTCCTGGTGAACCGAGATTCTGAATGGTACAAACAGAACATTCCGTTCTTCGATAGCCCGGATGCAGATATTGATGCCACCTACTACTATCGGTGGGAGCTAATAACCCGCCACCTGGTATATGGATCTCCCGAAACGGGTTACACGTTTACGGAGTTTATGGATCGGCCCGGATGGTCGGGCAGGTACGGCGCCATCAGCTGCGCTGCCGGGCACCATTTGTACGAAACACGCTGGCTGCGGAACCCGAGGATTGCCGAAGACTACGCTCGTTACTGGGTGAAAACTGAAGGAGCCCAACCGCGGAACTACAGCGCATGGATTGCGGATGGCGTGTGGGCGCTTTACAAGGTACATGCCGACCGAGATTTCGCCACCAGCATGCGCAACGGGCTGATAGAGAACTACAAGGGCTGGGAGCGCGAACATTTTGATGCCAACAATGGCATGTTCTGGCAAACAGGCATGGCGGATGGCATGGAAACCAACATCAACAGCCGGCAAACGGAAGATTGGTTTGCCGGTGCCCAGGGATACCGCCCCACCCTCAACAGTTATATGTATGCCGATGCAAATGCTATTACCGGCATCTCTAAGCTGATGGGAGATTCCGCCTCAGCAGGCGAGTACAGCCGCAAAGCAGCATCTCTGAAACAAAAAGTACAGAGCATGCTTTGGGATAAGCGGCGTGGCTTCTTTTTACATATGTTCCGGCATGATGAAAAAGATGGGATAAAGGGCCTAACGCGAACCTATGATTCTGGCAAGTATGCCGGCAACGAGCATGGCCGAGAAGAGATTGGGTTTGTACCCTGGGAGTTCAACCTGCCAGATGCAGGATACGAATCTGCGTGGAAGTACCTTATGGATCCAGAGTACTTCTACTCCCCCTATGGCCCAACCGTTACAGAGCGGCACGACCCACTTTTCTTGATCTCCAAAAACTGCTGCGTCTGGAGCGGACAAAGTTGGCCCTACGCCACCACGCAAACTCTGGAGGCAATGGGCAACCTGCTTCATGATTATATACAGGCGGTGGTTACTAAGGCAGATTACTTCAAGCTGCTCAAAGTGTATACGCTAACCCAGCGCAAAAAGGGGCGCCCGTATATTGCCGAATCCGCAAACCCGGATACGGGTTCGTGGGAAGGTTCCGATAGTTTTAATCACAGCGAGCACTATTTCCATTCTGGCTACATCAACCTGATTATAACCGGCCTGATGGGGCTGCGCCCACAAGAAGGCAACAAGCTGGAGCTCGACCCAATTATCCCGGACAGCTGGGAGTACTGCGCGCTGGATAGAGTTCCATACCACGGGCATCTGCTCTCTATCATCTGGGATAAGGCAGGAAAGCACTACCACAAAGGTACGGGCTTAATTATACAGAGCGATGGCAAAACGATATTCTCATCTCGAACGCTTTGTAAGATAAAGCTGGATCTGGCCACAAAGGCAGCACCAATAACAAAGGCACCAGAGGTCAATTTCGCGGTCAACAATGAAGGCAGCTACTATCCGAGAGCAACGGCATCGTACACCGCTGCCGATAGTCACCTGAGCACTGTGATAGATGGCAATGCCTGGTACGATGTATCGCCGCCAAACCGCTGGACCACCAAAGGCTCTGGCAGCGCCACGGATTGGTGCACCGTGCAGTTCGGCATCGATCGGCCCATAAGTTCCGTTCGATTGCACATTCTGGATGATGGCCCGGCCGCACCAGTGCGTGCGCCTTCGGCAATCCGCCTTGAGTACCACGGATTAACATCAAAAGTGTGGCTGCCTATCCCAGGGGTAAAGGCCCAGTATCCGCTTCCACAGGGTGGGCGCTGCAACACATTTCGGTTTCCCGTAATTACTACGGCTGCTGTGCGGGCAGTTTTCACCAACCTGCCCGGATGTGGCAGCGGGCTAACAGAGTTTGAAGCCATGGGAGAAGCAAACTTACCACTTTCAAAGCCTGTTGCAAAGGTAGGCAACCTTGCACTAAACGCCCGCGGCAAAGGCTATCCTGTGGCCAGTGCATCTTTCACTTCAAGATTTGATCGTGTGGAAGAAGTGAACGATGGCGTGGTACAGTTCAGCACCAGTTCCCGCAACCGGTGGACTGCCTACGAATCCCCTAATAAAACCGACTGGGTTCAGATAGATTTCGGAACTCCCAAAACGGTGGATCTATTGCTGCTGCATATCTGGGGAGATGGCGGCGGTGTGCAGGCACCGGATGCCTACGAAATACAGTACTTTGATGGTGCAAACTGGAAACCCTGTACCGGCCAGAAGCAAACGCCCGGTAAGCCGCAGGCATCAACGGTAAACACCGTAAATATCGATCCAGTGAAAACAGGCAAAATAAGGGTTGTATTTACGCACCATGGAAAGTCATTTGCGGGGCTAACAGAGCTGGAAGTGTGGGGCGAAGGCCAGCACCCGGACGACTGATCGCAATATTGGGAATCGGTGGGGCCGCACACCGCGCACGATAAACTTGCGGCTGGAGCAGCCCTCCTATCCTGGGGAGTCCAGCCACTATCCACGCCAACTGATCCAAAGAACATGCCTATTAAGAAGCTCACTCTCCTAACGCGTTAATCTGCATAGTACCTCTGCCCTACGGCCCTCCATCGAGCGCATTACCGAGCTGTCGCAGGAGATGGCGATGCATCACATCAGGTCTGCGCAGTGTCAATTCTGGCCTGTGTCAGTGTTAACACCTCGTTGAGTCGGCGCCGATAGAGTTACTTTGAGTCCAGAGTATGGTAACCAACATTTTCTCAAAATTTGAATATGTGAGGGGATACTTTACGCCAACCAGCTCCCGATTAGACTGTTTGGGATTGCAGATGCATCATAGATGAATATACGCGAATCTAAATATAAAACGCTCCGACACCACCTGACATCTAGAATGGAAGGCTGCCATGCTGGAAATTTCACCGGAAACCAATGTGCCGAAAACAACTCCTATCTGCAAAACACAGTTGAGAAAACGGGCCGCAAATCATTGGCTGAAGTCGGCCCATTTTGTTTGAATGATATCAAGTCAAGGCAAGCTCACGGCGAAAGTTATTTCGAATGTCTACGCCTACTAATTTGCACAACAGCGACAGCAACACCGCTAATTAGCGCGAAACTACCTGGCTCAGGTGTGTTCACTGGCGCATCAAAATCTCCGGTTAGGCTGATATTGTCCAAAGGTATATAAAAACCTGTGGTCGCAGAGATTCCGAGAAATTGAATAACCGTCTCCCCTGTGGCCGTAAAGTCGTCCGTATACTGTTGCCACACCGGGCCAGGGCCGCCAGAGGAATTTGTATACCTTTTTGTAGTGAGCCCCGTGGTTACGTCGATGCTTACGTTCCCGAATTGAGAACCGAGGAAGAAGCTCAGAGAATAGTTTCTGCCAGCAACGGTGTTTACAGTCTGGGATATGCCACCGTAAGGGCTCGAGTCATGGTATCCCGTTAAATCCAGGCTAATGTTGCCTGATTCTGCGGTCACCGCAACTCTATTGGGTTGCGTAATAACGGCAATTTCAGCGCCGACGGTAGTCCAACCTGTAATTGCTGTCGAACCAACTGCCAGCGAATCAATACCTAATCCATCAAACACATAAGATCCAGCTTCAAAATCGCCGTTAACGAGTTGAGCGTTCGCCTTACTTCCAACACCCAGAAGCGAAATAAATCCTATACTTGCCAGGACACGAAACCAGAGACGTCGCATGCGCGGTTCCTCCACAATGTATTTTGACAGGCTATAATTTCCTAACGGCACCTTTGCTCTAAAACGCTAAGAAATTATAGTTATCAAAATTATATAACATTGCAATAAAACAATCAGACGCTCAATTCCGCAGATAAGTATAATTGTATATTTCTGCCATCCATTGACAGCATATGTGCAAGCCCAATTAGATCAACTGTATTCGATAGTTCGTTTTCAGCTTGTTACGTGTATACAATCTGACACTCGGGGAGTCCAACAGGGACGATACAGGCCGGCGGCCCAATCACCGGGTGTTACTTATGGAAACACTAACTATGTGGCACCAATACGGAGATATATAACGGCATAGCCATCCTTAGCCGCGTGTATATCGTCAATCAATCGGAGGCAGGTAAACAGCAATTTCCACTGGAAAGGTTCGGCCGGGGTTATCGTCCTCAAGATTGTATTTCATTCGCCCGGGATATAAGCCATTCATAGTTAAGTGTCGAAAGCCAATTCGGCATCAGCACCATTCTGCCGGTGGGAGAGGATTAAATGTGAATGCCGCCTTGCGGATGGATGGTGCTCTTGGTCTGAAAGGTTGTGCCCCCCGCTCCCTTCGGATGAAAGGCAGGCAAAGCCGCAAGGGCTCGGCAGAACGCATTCAATCGATTTAGAAAGCCCGAGCCATCAAAGATTCGCCATCCCGTAAATCACCTCAAGATCTGGCAGGCTCCTGCCCGGTTAACGTAGAATATAACCATGCAGCGCGTTTACTGCGCATAGCCTTTTGGAGCCCTGGTTTCAGTTGCGTACTTAGCGGCAACAGCAGGGGTGTAAGGAGATTTTATGAGTGACGAAGTGAGCGTGCAGACCGGGCTTGAGGTTGGCTGCGACGCGTTTGTTGACCTGCTGGATACTAAAAAGAACCGCATTGGCGAGCGGGTGCGTGTGCACATCACCAAAATCCGCAGCTACGAAGGTGCGCCCTACTCGTTTGAGATTATCGCTACCAACCCTGATGGCGTGAAGTTTAAACGCTGGGTGGAAGCGCAATTTATTCACGCAGAAGATTTGCCGAAGCCCGAACCGCAGGTTTAACGGCTACACAAAATAAACAGAAGAGTGGCGGCAGGGTTGCCCTGTCGCCACTCTTTTGTGTTTGTTTCATGGCAAGCTTATTGCCTGTCGCTACTTCACCCACTCTGGCTGTTTGTTACTCAGCCCATTGGTGGTTATCTTGATGAAATCCGTAGAATTGGGATGATTCAGATCGATCACACCTGTTTTGCGCGCATTGGCCACCCAGACGTTCCACCCCTCACCATACACGCCAATAATCTCATTTGGGCTCTGGAAGGTACCAACTTTGTTGAGATCTCCCTTGCCCTCCGGGCCGCGGCTAAAGGCCACGTAACTGCTATCCGGCGACCAGTGTATGTGGTAGATCTTAAATTCTGCATCTCGGATCAACAGTTGCGGCTTCCCTATAACAGGGTTTTCAGAACTTAGATCTATCGGCGCAATGCAAAGTTCGTGATCGGTTGTGCCCCAGGCTATGTGCTTGCAATCCGGGGCCAGGTTTGGGCGGCACCCAATGCAGTGCAGATTGATAAACCGGCTGCCGTGCGCATCGATCAAAATGATGCCATCGGGCTCGCCATCTTTGACAACCGCAATCCATTTGCCATTTCTTGAATAGCTGGGATTGTAGATGCTGCGAATACCGGCAGAGTTGGGATGTGGCTCCGTTTTGCCTGTAGATACATCGTAAAACAGCATGCCTTTATTGTAGGCTTCTGCAACGAAGAACTTGGGATACAGTTGTGGCAGATATCCAACGTGCTTGCTATCCGGGCTCCAGAACGGTTCCCGAGCGTAATCAGCCACTTTTTTACGGTTGCTGCCATCGGAGTTCATTACCCACAGGCTGCGAATTGCTGTGCGGCCTTCTCCTGTATCTACCGAAACAGCAATGTACTTCCCATCTGGCGAAGGATGCGGATCGTGCTCATGAACGCCGGGGGTGTTCGTGAGGTTGTGAATGCCTGAACCATCTGCCCGGGAGGTGTAAATCTCCCAGTTGTTGTTAACATAACATTCCCAAACAAGTCGATACGTTTGCAAACCGAGAGCGCGCTTTAACGGCTGCCCGTCTCTGGGTGCCGCGGGTCCGGTGACGCAGGCAAAAATGCCCATAGCCAAGACCGCCGCGAGGAATCTACTCCTCATTTGTTATACCAATGCTCCTTCAAACCGTGCCGGCCCCAACAGACGGGGCCTCTGGATTAAGTATACCGACAGAGCATGGTAGAACATGGGCGAGATTCTGTAATTGATTGAAATCGCGTGCCCGCTGCCATCAGGCATCCCGTACGCATCGGAAGCCTACCGTTGCACACCGATCAAGCCCCGGAGCCATCAGTATCATCTTAGCGTGGGAATTTAGTGGCTGTGGCCCTCCAGGAAAGTACCAGATGCTTCCATCGGCTTTATAGAAACTTCCGCCGCGTAAAGTCACACTTCTGGTGTGGCCATCCGAGCGCTCACTTTCGGTCCACTGCCATACGCTGCCGGTCATCTCCTGGCATCCAAACGGGCTTGCTGCTTGCGGATAACTTCCTATGGAATGCAGTTTGCCATCTGTGGGGCAAAAGTGTGGTTGTAACTCATTCCCCCATGGCCACTTGCGGTTATCCGCCCCCTGCGCAGCATAGTGCCATTCTGCTTCTGCAGGCAGGCGGCCCCCAATCCAGTGCGCAAAGGCGCGTGCATCCTCAAGATCAACATATACCACGGGTAGGTTATGCAGGCTTTCCGGGCACGGTTTGCCTCCCCAGTGCTTCAGGAAATTTGTGGCGTCGGCAGGTCGGTAGTTTGTTTCCAGCACAAAGCGCTCAAACTGAGCATTGGTAACCGGATGCTGATCGATATAGAATGCAGCAAGATGGATTTCGCCGGAGTCATGCTTCACCAGCCCATCATGCGGAACGCCCATCAAAAACGTATCCAGCTGATCTTTCGTTGTAGAGGCATCTGGATAACAGCCGCACTCTCGCCGCATATGAGAAAGCTGCATCCGTACAGTTCCCGCTGGAACGGGAAGCATTGCTCCGTGGATGGTGGCACCGGCGCCAGCTTCAATTGATGCAGGGGGTGCAGGTTTTAGGAGTACTGGCGCAGTGCGTGGAGCAAATGGCGGAGTGCCGAGCCGAACGGAGGTTTGGCGTAAAAACCGCTGAACTCGCTCTATGGCCACCTTACTGTGCGTAACCGCTATCGCACTGAGGCGACCAGCTTTGAAAGCAACATTCCCATTTGCGGAAGGCACAATTTTGCTGCCTTGCCAGAGATCCCAAACAGCATCGTTTGGGGTAAGTGCTCCCAGAGGTAGCAAATCTCCTCTCGGCGCATCCCCGCTTCGGTTCGTAATTAAATATAGGTCTATTTCTTCCCCCTGCCACTTGTTTGCGTAAACTTCAGGCACCAGTGTAGGAATGTATGGCAGGAAGTTACCAGATGATAGCTCATGGCTGAACCCTCGTAAGATTGGCACGGCGCGACGCCACAACATCTTGTCTTCTGCCGACCATCCGTTCCAGCTTCCAAATATGTTTTCCCAAATCAGCATTCCGCTGCCGTTAAAGAAGGCTGTTTCAATCTCCAACAAATGGTCGGCATCCCAGCGCCGTATCTGATGCTGCATATGCCGCGGCTCTATTAGTTTGTGCAGCAGCAAGCCAGGCTCTGGAAACGTATTAAACCACTGCGCCCAGGAGGCAGTACAAACGGGCAACTCCGATATTTCCGGGCGTACTTCAGGTTCAAATAACACTCCTTTACGCCTTGCATCAACGGCCGCCCGCAGGGCGGTTGGTGCCGCATTCATAGTATCCAGAAAAATACCATCTGCTTCTATATGTGCGCAAAGATCTGCCAACGCCGCCTCATCGCCGTGCTCTTCGCGACGTGTTCCCTGATCCCAGGGGTTGTAATCGATGAATACCTTAATGCCATGCGCATGAAACTGGCGCACAATGCCCCGTAAGCCGGTGAGGCCGCCCGGCATATCCCGGTAGAAATCAAACTGATTGCGGTTGTCCAGCCCAATGCGCGGGTATGCATGCCACAACACCACCGAATCGATGCCGCAAAAATCGGACCGCATGCGTTTCAAGAATGCCGCAATGTTCCAGCGGCGCTTAACACGGTCGTATAACTCCTCATCGTATAAAAAGGCGAAATAGCATCCGAAATTACCTGAAGACCACTGCAGATCGGTCCGATTATAGAGCTGTTGCCAGCCATCGAGCAGCTCCGCTCGTAGCTTCTGAACCAGTTTCTGCAATTCCAGCCGCCACAGGTTGTAATCTGCCGCCTGGCCAGGCGCACGCACAAACTCAGCATTGTGCTCTAAAACGGGAACAGGCTGCATTGCCCTCTCCATGGCTTCCGTCCTTAATGAGGTTGATACAGCAACACTGCCTGAAAGCGCTGCGAATTGCCGCCGAGTAAGTTTCAACTGCTGGTTTCCTCCGGGCAAGCAAGGTTTAGTTGTGTTGAGTACAGTTTATACGCGCGCATGCGATATTCATGTATTGGCTGTGAAGAGGCATCGGTTTCTTAGATCCATAACAAATAAGAACGCCAGCGATTAGCGTGTGAATTGCTCACACGCTGATCGCCGGCGTTCTGGCCAGCAGAGAATTGATTTCTCCCTACTCGCCGCTGTTCTTAGCTCTACGGCGGCGGAGCATCAACGATGTGCCGATTGCACCACTGCACATCAACAGGGCAACACTCCCCGGCTCTGGCACCCCGGGAGCCTGGAACTTGCCGAATGCCATTGCATCAATGTTCTGGCCAGGTGTGTTAAGAGTATCCAGAACGGCACCGTTCGATTCGTTTACCTGCCGGATCGCCCCTTGCCCAACATAAAGCGCGCCAAGAGGGCCAAACACACCATTGTTATCAATAGCAACGCTCAGGCCAGTGGTCGATCCGTAAAAAGTGTCGGACCAGGTTGTGGTGTTTACAGTATGAATTCTACCTATGTCTCGGTCCGCGATCACCAGATTTCCATTGTTGTCCACTGCGATTGAATTAGCGGTCGCCCATCCACCAGCAAGGAAGTGCGTTTGTATCACACCAAGGCTGGAATTGAGTTTGTATACGGTTGCGCCGCCCTGAGTTTGAGAAACACCCCACACGGTGCCATTCTTATCTACCGTAACACCGTACATCTCCAGGATTCCAGGGACGGTGGAGGTATAGGTAGCTAAGATGGTTCCGGAACTGTTTAACTTGTAAATACTATTCCCGGTAGCCACATATACGTTCCCGCTTTTGTCAGAAGCAAGTCCAGTGACCTCATTGGCAAAGGTGTGGAGGCTGCCCTGCAATACCCCACTCGCATCGAAGTAGTCAACTTTTCCGCTTGTGCCCCCTACATAAACCGTACCGTTTGACGTGGTGGCGAGGCCCTCAAGGTTTCCATTGGTGCTATCGTGCAGAGTGGAAATCAGGGTATGGGTTGCGTCAAATACATCGATGTTAGAGTGATTGCTATCCACTGCATACAGAACATTCAACGTTCCATTTGCTGAAGCGGAACCCATGGCACAGGCAGTACCAAGAGCGGCAAGTGACAGACGAAGGCCTGTTCTCACGGCAGATCTTTTCATTGTCTTGCCCTTTCTCTCCCAGCAGATTGGGAGTTGTGAATTGGAGTATTGTGTGCCGTCGTTGCCTTCCGTATCAGAGCCTGAAGCGCGGGTTTCCTGGTATCTGAAGGTAACGGACAAGCATGGGGAGACTATGTTTCGCTGCGAAAAAAGCGAAGTATTGCGTGCTTAAAATAATGTTATCGGTTTTCTAGTTACCGCCACGTAACTGATTTTTTACAACAACTATTGATAGACTATACAGGATGTTGTTTCTACACTGTCTGCTTCGATATCATCGCTCGTAAAATATCATTAAGTATTAACTAATTAATTTCTATGCTGTTAAGCCTGGTTGAAGCATACGTGATCCGTCATAAATCCATCAATAAACAGTCACACATTGTTGTT
>CAIONQ010000075.1 GCA_903859705.1 uncultured Chthonomonas sp. | reverse complement strand
GCAAGCAGGGCATCGCCAACCTTTGCGCCATTGATACTGGCTTCGTAGTATCCCGCTGCAGAGATAGCCAGGCGCGCCTTAACGGCGCCTGCAGGCAGGGCCAGCTCTCGCCGAAACAGCGGTGCCGGGTCTGGCAGATAGAAGTCTTCATCCTTTGTTGGCAGAGGCTTACCATCGGATATCCACTTTGCTCCCCAATCGGCGGAGGTTATTGGGCCAATTTCGAAATGTGCGGGAGCGCTCCATACGCCAGGTTTGCCTGCAGCATCTATGGCCTGCACCTTCCACCACACGCTATCACCCGAGTGAAGCGGCTTGCCAGAGTACACGGCTCGCAACGGATCTGCTTCCCGAATGGTGCCATTCCACAGGTCAGCATTGCCCCTGGCCAGTTTATCCAGGCTGCTGGCTGCGAGCACCTTGTACGCGGATTGTGCGGCGCCGCGCACTTCGGATTGTAACACCCAGGAAAGCCGAGGGTGCGTGGTATCGATTGCAGCCGGGTTTACCTGATATTCGCAGCGCAAATCGGTGGCGTGCAGCAATGCGTCTGCATTTGCCACAGGCCCAACAAACCCCATGAGTGCGCAAATGGGCACAAGCAGGCGGTATCTCAACGAAATAACTCCTTCGTTCATAAACTACGCGTACTTTCCGGTGGTTTCGTTCAGCCAGATGGGGTTCGACCAGGCTCGCCCGCCTTTTGCATCCCGCACTGTTACCCGCAGAAACGGGCTATTCCGAAACTGAGAAACATCAAAACTGGCTTCTGTTACCCCATGGCCGGGGGTAGATAGCGCTTTTGCGCCAAAGCCAGTTAGAAAGATGCGCTCTGCCGGGCTGCATTTAACCGTGAGTGTGGCATCTTGAGGGCCGCCAAGTGAGATATCGTAAATCTCGGGCCCTGTGCTGGAGTAGTAGTTGCCAGCGCGCAGAGCATCTACAATAGCCTGTGGTTCGTTGGCTTCTGCTTTCACCTGCACCCAGCCACGGATGGCGTCATGCCTTTCCTGCTTAAAGTGGGCATCGTCGGTGGCACAGGCGCTGTAGCATTTGCCGCGCATGGAAAGCAGATCCAGCATATACACGCTGTCTGGCTTATCGTTGTGATCTGCTGAGGTGGCATTGTAGATTTCGATAGCGTGGATATCCCCGAGCGAGGTAACATCCCCTTCGGTGAGGCCATACCAGGCAGGATGAGCGCAGGCAACAAATGCGCCAGCCGCAACCGCACGCGCTGCGATCTCAGGGCCGGTTTCGCCAGGCTTGTTCGGCTCAAAATCAAACGGGAGCCCCACCGCCAGAATGTGCCAGATGTGCCCTAATTCGGTGGTGCCGGTATGTAATTCGGCGCCCGGAATGGTTACAAACCCATCTGTTTGAAACTCCCGAATATCTGTGATGGGGTAGCCGTACACCTCCATAAAATGGTCGGTTAACGAAAGAAAATCGTAACCGGCATCCCTGTAAACCGCGCAAACGTCTGCCGGGCTGAGCAAACCATCGCTGCGCGTAGAGTGGGTATGCAGATTTCCACGCAGAAATCTGCCTGCGGCAGCAAAAGGACCGATGTGCATCTGGAGAACTCCTGAGGTTGAGGATAGGTT
>CAIONQ010000074.1 GCA_903859705.1 uncultured Chthonomonas sp. | reverse complement strand
ACGGTTTCAATTCCAGTATGGTGCGATTAAAGGCGTGATTAAGGGCGTAGCAAGCGGCAAAAACGCAAGTTTCAATTCCAGTATGGTGCGATTAAAGGAGGTTGCGGATTCGACAGATCCGCAACTGGCCCCATTCCGTTTCAATTCCAGTATGGTGCGATTAAAGGCATGCGCAGCATGCAGGCCAGCACCGTGGTGTACAGGTTTCAATTCCAGTATGGTGCGATTAAAGGGGTCAATCTTGCCATCGCGGCAGGGTTCCACCTCGTCTGTTTCAATTCCAGTATGGTGCGATTAAAGGCTTTGAGTTTGTGCAAGGCGCCTATTACCATTTAAGTTTCAATTCCAGTATGGTGCGATTAAAGGTTAAGTCAAAGATACTTATCGCAACAAAAGTTGCTGTTTCAATTCCAGTATGGTGCGATTAAAGGTCCAGATCGCCGAACTGCTGGATGCGCCAGGTATTCTGGTGTTTCAATTCCAGTATGGTGCGATTAAAGGGCCACCATTAGTGGCGTTCTGTTGCCAGGGCACTATATGCAGCACAGGTAGAATACCACATCCTGGGGGTGCGGGTAAAACCGGGTGAATTGGCGGGGTGAAAGCACAAAAGAGTCGTCGGGCTCGTGCTCAGCTGAAGGCTATCGGCACCCGACGACTCTAAATTACGGTGTTTTTATATAACTGATCAATAGGCTAGAAGAACTGGCTGATTGGCAGCTTCTCTGTGCCCATTCGCTGCCTGTCCACCCTGTAATCGTCGCGCATTACATACAACAATACAGAGTCCTCCATAGGCTCTATTATAAGCTCCAAACCAGCTTTCATGGCAGCTACTCGAGATTCTGGCAACTCTCCCTCAAATACCGAGTTCTGAACCCGGGCAAGATATCGTTTCATAAACTTACACACCTTGCCCACGCGCTTCTCACCAATATCGTACACAAGTATTATATACATCGCTTAACACTCCCACCTGCTTTTACCACCACGCCCTGAAAGCGCGGTAACTTTCTATACCAGTAAGGCTCCGCACCAGCTTGTAACACTCCAGACGTATTAAGTGCCGATAGGATACATGCCTGCCAAGCCTGCGATGTTTTATGGTGGATGCAAGCTTCTCCTCCAGCGCACTTAAAAAAAGCTTTCTGCCATCCTCTGCCAGGTAACATCCATCCAGTGATTTATCAAAATGATCTGGCCGTAACTGCCCGGTGTTTATCAGCTTGAAGATAACCCTATCAACTATGATTGGCTTAAAAACCTCGGATAGATCCAGCGCCAGCGAAAACCGACGCGTACCCGGTTCATGCAGATAGCTGATGGTTGGGCTAAGCTGAGTTCGATAGATCTCGGCAAGGCAAACCGTGTACAACATAGAGTTGCCAAATGATATGAGTGCATTCACTTCGTTATCTGGTGGGCGCCGCACCCGGCGCGTGAATACCCAGTCTTCTGCCAGGATATGAGCCCAGCTCTGGTAATACCTCTCGCGGATCTTGCCCTCTATGCCCCGCAGGTTGTTAACATCTTGCTGAGTATCAATGAGCGGCACTATCGCTTCAATAGTGTTGCGTAACTGTTCAAGGCCAGGAAGCTCTTCAGGAAACATATCTACAATGCAGGCCAGTGGGTCTGAATCTCCGCCTTCATCCAATTTTGCAAGCTGCAGTCCTGAGTCCACAGCCGCCTCAGCCTCTTCTGAAACCGGGTGGTATGGGCTGGCTTCTGGCTCAGTTATGGGCGTGACTTCACCTCGTGGTGTATCAGATTCGTCTGTTTGTGCGCCCGTGCCTTTGCGATTACTGTAATAGCTGATGTTACGAACTATTGAGTGCGCGGCGCCACGCACAAACTCGCGGCACAAATGCAGCCTCTGGCTACTATCCTGATATGCCTCTACCTGCTTTACAAGCAGGTAGCCAGAGTTCAAATACTCCCGAGGGTAATAGCTCCCACTGTAAAATCCATAATAATTAAACACATGCAGTGTTATGCGCTTCTGGCTCAAAAAGTTGAGCAGCTTTGTGTTAATATCCACTTCACCGTAAATGTACAGCGATTCCACATCTTCAACCGGGATAGCACGTTTCATGCCGGTTGCGTTTATAACGCTTAACCCGTTGGATTCCCGCTGCAATCTGCCGTTTGAGAGTACGTAATAGTTCTTAGACAACTGCCTTCTCCTAACATTTAGCCCCAGCAAAGGTCTTGATAAGCGCACTGCGCACACAGCGGCATCGGCACATCCACAACTGGGGGCAATTTCGCTGCGCGTATCTCAACGATGCCCGCAAGCATCCCGGCAATGTCCTGCTCATAAACAGGTGTAAGTTCAACAAACTTACGGCGTTTTTGCTGTGGATAATCAATAACACCCTTTGTCACCACGCCTTTTACATGCTTCAGGTAGTACAGGTAATACAGCAGCTGGTAAAGGCTCGCGCGCTCTCCGCCCTTGCTCTTCTTAATCTCATGCACCAGCCCGTCTTCGGTAAAATCCAGCCGCAACAAATTGTCGATCATCACCTCTTTGCGTACCTGGTCTTTATAGCTGGTTTCATGCAGAAGCTTGCCAATAGCAACATTCTCCGCGCCTTCTCCTGCCGAAACATGCTCCTGCTCCATGCCATGCACAAACCACCACAATTTCCGCGGGCAAAGCACAATGTAGTTTATCTCGCCTCCAGTTATCCTCAATTCCGCCAGTGATTCTGCATCCATCTGCTTGTTTCTCCAATTTGCAACACCGAAGTCACCGGGCCAGTGCCCACACAACAGTTTACGGAGGCATGTGGCAGCCCACATGCCTCCGCACTGCTTAACCGGGCAACGCCCTATGCCTCATAGTCATATGCAAGCAACCGTGCCTTCAGATCAGCCTTAGCAGCTTCCAGGGCATCTGCCGTAGCATCTGCACCAGGTATCCATGCCAGTGCTGTTTTTGCGGTGTATACCGTTGCGCCTGCAGTGGTATCCAATACCGCTGCGGCTTTTTGAAAATCACTCTGCTCGGTCAGGTCTGCACGTATAGCCGTGCCTATGTGGTTTGCATTTTCACTGATTGCTATTGCCAGTGTGTTCTGGAGGCTAAGCGTACGAGACTGGTTGCTGGTGATCCGCCACTCAACCAACCCTTCTGCCAGCGCATCTATAATTGCTTCCCGCTTCGCAGGCGGGCACAATAGTCTGAGCCCATCCGGGCTAGTAATCCACCCGGCTTCCAGCAGCTTCTGTTTAACTTCCGTGGATATCTCTGGCTCATAATCGTACAGGCTCACGCTAAAAAGCGTAGCCAGATCAATCGCAACGTCGAACACAAACAGGCCTGTGGCACGGCCACCAACCTTATCTTCAGGTATCCACAGGCGCATCGGCAGGTTACGCCCGGTTTCTGATAAGAACTCCGCAACGGCCTCGCGAGTAAGCTCGATGCCCTTCTCATCCACAACACGTGCTATGTGCGCCTCAGATTCGTCACTTCTATCGAATGTCACGGCTTCCGAAGCAATATTTGCAAGCGAAGGATGCAATGGGCGCATTGCGGAAATGGAGAGCGGACTACGGCGCTTTACTGGTGCAGAACCTTTTCCTGCTCGCATCCAACCACCAATGAGCTGATCTGCATAAGTAGGGTCGCAGGGGGACCAGGGCTCGTCGTTGCTCAGCACTTTCTTGCCATCCTTGCCAGCAAGCGTAAAATTGAAGGTTATTGGGGCACGGTTTTCGCCAAGTGCTCCAACAAGCGTATCCATTATGCTGCGCTTCACCTGCTGCCCGCTGGAGTAAGGAAGTTGCCTGCCTGTTGCAGGGTCACGGTAAACCTTCTGGCCTTGAGACACGCAGAAAACGGTGTGATCCACCTGGCGTAAGCCACGGATGTAGATGCTGGGATGCTTCATCAGTTTTTGTCTCCTTTTGCCGCGACAACGGCATACTGAAATCGTACGAGTGTAAAGAACAACGTGGTGTTGTCCACCGTCATGTTTAGCAATTCAGCCACGGTAGTCTCAAACAGGGAGCACGTTTCAGGTTGCTTCTCCAGCACCTCCGTGAGCTTCTCAATAAATTCGCGGCGGTTTTTTGCCTTAAGCAATTCACCTACCATGGCGCGGTACGCGCTGGTTCCGCGTTGCCCGGTTGCCTCAAACTGGTGAAGCGCGGTGGCAAGTTCTTTAGCAGTGTTTTGCAGATTGGTGTTGTTTAACATAGCGATTATCCACGTCTGGTAGGTATCGAACGCCAGTCGCCTTTCGGGTGATGTTGCATCAGGAAGTTTTGGAATGTCAGATTTGGACTTAAAGACGTCTTTGGGCTGGATGGCACGCAGGCCGATCTCGCCGAAACGGCATGCCGCTTCAAGTCCTCGTTCCGTGTTGTAAAGCCGCTCAAAGGCGTTGGCAGGTAGGCCTTCCGGTACCGAGTACAGCTGTTGAAAAAGCTGGAAGGGCCGCCTCACCTGAGGTAGGTTGAGCTGAATAAACCCCACAGTTGTGTTGCTTTGACCAAGGTTGTAAATGTAGGCCGGAATCACCGTTTTGGGCCGCTCTCGGAAGTTGTACGCAAGGGCGAACATCAGCTGAACCCAGTCGAGTGTTTCCAACTTAAGACCCTCGCCATCGGCAGAGGTTTCCAGCGCTATCGGATCGTTTCTATACTGCCCGAGCCGGTGCCGCAGCCACTGCCCATTCCAGGTGTTCACCTGGCACGGTTTTGCACTGGAGGTCTGATCCAACCATCGGCGGTACTCAGCCCAGCCACGATAGATCTCGAGCAGCACTTCGGTTTCCGGTATGGCAATCGTCCAGCCTCCAGCAACCATTGCACCGGCAGCAGCTCCTATCCATGAGGCGTAAACCTCATCTTGCGGAATGGGTATACGCATGCCAGTTACCTGCCCAGAGGTGGTTTCTGTTGCGCCAGATGCTGCCCCTCCAATGTAAAAGCTCGCATCTGGCGGCTTGGTCTGCACATTTTGGTGCAGTGCATTAAGACATTCCTCGTACAGCTCTGGTGTAAGAGGCTGCTTTTGTTTGGTTACTTTCTGATCGAACGGACAGTTATTCACAAACTGCAGAAACCGTGGACTTCCGAAGAATAGCGGCGCATACACTTCGTCGAAAAACTGTCTGGCTGTGCGGCTCTTGCCTTCATGCGCATTTACCGCGTTGATCAGTTGCATACCGATAGCCGATTGATACATCTACACGCTCCTCCTTTCTACTCTATGCGAAGGTGAGCCCCAGTTCGGGCTGATAGTTATCATCCGGGCAAACAAGTGGCCGGCTCCCGAAATCGAGCTGCTGCCACTCTTTGCGCTTTGATTTAACGGCCCGGATGGGGGCCGGAATCTCCAGCAGAAGGCGTATGTTGCTGTCCCCATCAACATAAGCGTCCTCATCTGCGGAGGTTATTACGCACGCCGACTCTATTTCAAGGCTTTCAAACAATACAGACTTGCCAACATTGCAAAGGCGGGGCAGGGTGCTCTCTGAGCCATTAACCCGCATGTGCGCTGAGATCTCCGCTACCATTAGCTCGGGATACAGCGCATCTATGAGCTGTTGATACCGATCTTCCTTAAGCGGTCCACCATCTGGAAGCAGCTCCCAGGTTTTCTGAACGATGTTGATATCATAGGGTTTAGCATCGTTAACACCTCCTGAAGGTGCGATAACGCCTACCTCTACAATTTTCCGCTCGCTCGCGGGCCTACGCCGACGGTTTACCCTGCCGAACCGCTGTATCAGGGCATCCAGCGGGGCGCAATTGGTTACAATTGCATCAAATGAGATATCCAGGCTGACTTCAACTACCTGCGTGGAAATCACCAGACATGGGCCGGGGGCAGCGTCAAACTCGGATATCTTTGCTTCCAGTGCCGCCCTGTCTTTGCGCCGAAAACGGCTGTGTAACAAAAGCAACGGGATGCCTGGACACTGCTCTTTTGCCCACAGATAGCGTTCTTGCGCATCCGAGACCTTGTTTGCAACGAGCAAAACACGCTTGCCAGCCTCAAGACAACTTGCAACATATGTACGGGCCGCCTTTTCATCACAAAGGCGAACCAGTGTATGCCGATCATAGCTGCGTAGCTCTTCTGCCGATAACGTAACTTCGCTTACACAATCAGCACCGCCAAGCGCTTCAATGATCGCGGACGTTAATACTGCGGGCATGGTTGCGGAGCCAATGTGAACTTTGCAGCCAAGCGCGGCGAGGTACTTTACAAGCTCAAACACCATTGCCTGTAGTGCGCCACTGTACACATGCACTTCATCCAGAATAACATGCTGACCTGCGAGATCGGCGGCAACTGCCTCATGCCCGGCAAGGCCAAATATCGGTGCTGCAAGCTGATGCGGCGTCATCACCTTTATGGCTGCTCCCGGATGCTTTTGAAGCAACTGCTCTTCAAAGTCGCCTTCTTCGAAATCGACTGTTGAAGCCCCATGTATGCGGCGTATGTCTGTTCTCGATGCAATCTCATCACCCAGCCCGTCGGCGGGATTGATGGCCTCTTCAAGGCGCAGGTACATAGCATTAATGGATGCCTGAAATGGCAGCACATAGAAGATGCGGCCGCCCATACACCGCCGGATCAGAAAATCAGTTTTCCCAGCGCCGGTTGGTGCCACCACCATGGTATGAGGCTTTTCGGAACTGGCATCTTTTACCGCCAGCGGGTACAGATCTTTGTCAGATATGAACGCCCGATTTTCAAAGTAGCCAAGCCTGGGCGGCATAAACAGCCTGTCCACCCGCGCATCAGTCTCCTCTTGAAGCGCACTTGCAAGATGATCCGCCGCCGTTAGCAACCCTCGCCACTGGCTCCGCCCGGTAGGTGCATCTTCGCAGAGCTCCAGCGCGTACATGAAGGAATCGAGTGCCGTTTTGTGCGTTATCTCTTTCCAGGTCACGCCTGCCGCTTCAAGAATGGGCCGCACGCGAGGTGCCCACCGCTCCCAACCCTCAAAATGGGTATTGAAAACCTCCACTTCGCCACCATAGCAATTCACGAGGTCCACAATTCCTTTGCCCTTGCGGCCGGCCGGTAGGCGCCTTGCTGATTTATGATGCGCAATTACCATCTCAACAAGCGCTGGCCACTCCGATTTGTCAAATAGCTCAAGAAACAGAATAGAGCTGATTTCATGCCGGTGTGGCGCCTCAAACAGATCGATAACGTACCTTGATGTCTGGTAAAGCTTGTTCTGAAACGTGGGATGCGCCTTCCCAAGATCGTGCAGCACAGCGCCATGCGCTGCAGTCTTTAGCGTTTCGGGGGTGCAGCTGCTGAGCATATGGGGCGCAAGGGCGAGAGTTGCGGCAACTACGTGGTCGGTATGCGCTGCCAGTGTCGTTCCGTCACTCTTTGCCAGAGGCTCCTGGGCCAATGTCATTGTTCCGAACCCCTGACAATAACGAGGCTTCCATACATCGGTGCTGCCTGTTCAAACCGGTTGTAGCCAACGAGGAAGGAACCCGGCCCATTCCCAAATATGAGCTCAAACCCATCCAGAGTATCAAATTCCTCAGCCGACATTTCCTGAGTGCCTACAGGAAGCAGCAGGTCTTCGTTTCGGCACAGGCAGATGGCCTCCGAAGCGGCGCTCTCAGCATCTTCCAACGATGCAAACGCCAGGTGCAGGGTTGGGTGGATGAGCACACCACGCTCCAGAATAGAAAGGCTTCGTTTCAGCGTGCCCTTAACCTGTTCCCAACCGGCAGTTTGCGTTCGCTCCAATTGAAGCTCAATACCGGCATAAGCCAGCCTGTGCCGCAAAATCTGGGATACGCCAAGGCGCTGGCGAATCCCCTCCACTATTGACGGCGTTAAGAATGCCTGGCTGTATGTCTTTGCGTCGCGTACTGCGGTCCACGGCTTGATGAATGCAAAAGGGCCAGCAAAGGTCACTACATACAACGGATCGCAGCCTACATGTTCAAAATCAAGTGCAAACTGGGTGTTCATAGCCTGCCCCCTGCCGATTTGAGCTCCACCATTCCAAGGCCTATGCTGTTGTTGCGTCCAACACCGCACTCCCACGCAAGCTGGATTAGCTCCGGCGAGCCGGTAAGCCTGAATGGTGCAAATGCTCCCTTCATTGAGATGCCCTTATAAGTAACCAACTTGGTTCCGTTATGCGCACCCGGGCGCTGCAAATAGGCCCTGTCGAAATCAAGCCGAACGGTCGGCTCCGCAGTTCCTTCCGTTGGCAAAACTCCGTTAAGCTGCAGCAGCTCACGTTTCCACAGCAGGTTTCTCATCACCATGTCAGAAAACCGCGAATCGTCGGGCAGTAAGTACTCTCTGGTCTTATCCTCGCGGCTACGCGCAACCACTATCGGTGATAGGCAAGTGAAGGTTTCGCTGCTCGTGAAATCAGGGGTATGCAGGCTCTCCACCGCAACTACCTCTAGCTCCATTGTGCCAACGCGAACCATGGTACCGGTCGCCAGCATTCCGGTAACACTGTGGAGCAGAAATTCGTTAAGCGGCGAGGTGATGTACCATTCCACGATTCCGGGCGAAACAATCATCGAGCTGCCTTGCATACGCCTTCTGCTTGCAGGAACCCGGAGGCTGCTGTAGCAGAAGAGCTTGGCCACCTTGGTCGAAGTATCGGACTGCGCATAGCCACGGCCGTGCAGAAACCGACAATAGCCTTCATCAGAAATGGCCAGGTAGCTGTATACCAGCCCCTGCAGTTCGTGCTGGTGATCAATAGCGATCGCCGTTGTTCGTTTAAGTTCGAAAAGCACTCGTAGCCTCATAAAGAAGCCTCCCATCGAGAGAAAGCGCACATGGCGCTGCGGTTAGAAGAACAGTGCCCGTTGGCAATGTTAGGGAATTGCCGAAATCCGCATTTAGAGCAGCGGTTCCAGCAAAAATAGGTGATTGCTGCCATCATACACACCCAACTCTGCCAACTGTATGGCAGAGTGAATCCAAGTTCACAAACATTTTCGAACTATTTTCTGCCCCGTACAGGCAATCTGCGTTTTGCGCAGATGCCAGACAGCAAGTTCACGAGATGGCGCTATCCACGCATGCCGTGTAAGAACACGGCAAAATCGAACAGGGGTGGGCTATGCCCAACCCATGACAATCTGAAGTTGTGATGTTGTGTATGGTGGCTGGCATTCGCCAGCCCGAATCCCTGAAGCAAACATCTCAGGGCAATCAGTACAAACCGAGAACGCTGTGCAGATTAAAACCGCTTCAACACCTGGCCGAAGCGCAACAAACTTCCGAACAAATTAGGCCCAACAGCATCTCGTAAACAAACTCAACAGTAACTCAAACAACGGAAAGCAAAATTCCTGCAAAGGCGGGAAAAGGAATTCAGGAATTCGGACATCGGGAAGTGGCCGTAGCGCAGAACAGAGAATTGGGAAGCGGAAATTGGGAAGTGGGAATTGGGAAAATACTTGCTGGAGAACACATAAGCAGGAATTGGAAATCGGGAAACGGCAGAGGGCAGAAGAGGGAATTGGAAGTTGGGAAGCGGCAGAGGGCAGAAAAGGGAATGGGTAAGAAGCCAGAGGCGCCACAATTGCCAGAAAACCTACCGGTCCCGCCAGGCCCTTGCCAGACGGTACCCGTCACATACGTCCTATACGTCCTATATGTCCCATCGGTCCCATCGGTCCCATCGGTCAAATCAGTCCCAGCCTAATCAACGGTAGAGCAGATCGGCACGTAGTGCCGGAAAACCTACCGCCCACACCCAACCTCTGATTCTGTTCGGTTGAAAGGCTGTACCTGAACCTTGGTTAGCTTGACCAGTACCAGCTCCCTCTTCACTGCATCTCTTCGCGTGCTTTGCATTTCCTTAGCGCGAAACATGCATTTCAGAACATAGCTCTGCTTGAGCCACAGGTAGCTTGAGCGGTACCAGCTCCCTCTTAGCTGCATCTCTTCGCGCAACGCAGAAGCGGATCCTCATGAAAAGCAATTCTACCGCGCTACGCTTGCTTGCGCGACAAATGCAATTCAGACCGTGGCTGTACCTGAACCTTGGTTAGCTTGAGCCGTACCAGCTCCCTCTTCGCTGCATCTCTTCGCGTGCTTTGCATTTCCTTAGCGCGACAAATGCATT
>CAIONQ010000073.1 GCA_903859705.1 uncultured Chthonomonas sp. | reverse complement strand
TCCCGGGGTCCCTGCCGCGCCCGAAGGGAGTCAAGCGGCGGGGTAGCGGGGTGCGGGGCAGAGCCCCGCAATAAAGAAAACTAAATGTGAAAACCAGATAGAGAAAGAGAATGCGCACTGGTCCCCACAGAGAAAAAAAGCAACTCATTAGCGCAATCACTCTGCAACAAAATCAAACAATAAAATCCCCGCGGTTGCGGGGTGTGGGGCGAAGCCCTGCAATAGAGGCAAACAAAACTGAAAACCAGATAGAAAACAGAACCGGTCTGGCCCTCGCAGAGAGAAATCAAGCAAAAAATCAGCTCGAGAGCTGCCCCTCGAAGAAAGAAAGAAACCACACATGCCCTGGGAACAACGAGAAAACCACAAATACTACTACCGAAAAGTAAGAACCGGCAACCAGGTTCAATCCATTTACATCGGAGAAGAAAACAGCAAGCTCGCGAACGCCATGCACACGCTCGAAGAGCTCTGCCGGGCGGCAAATGGGGAAATTGATGAAGAGCATTGCCCGGTAAAGCACAGGCACACTAATAAACCGCACCCATCCAGAAGCAAAGCTTGATCTACCAACATGCACTTTCCCGGTATCCGTGCAGGGAAACTTATATTTGGACCATAATATAGCTGTCGGACTGCAATATTTAATCTGACTGGTTCAAAGGAGATAGGAATTGGCGCATAACGTTACCCTCATCCGGGGCGATGGGACCGGACCCGAGCTTGTTGCCGCTGCCAAAAAAGTGCTGGATGCCACGGGCGTACAGTTTAACTGGGATGTGGTTGAAGCCGGCGTAGACATTATGGAAACGGCTGGCACTCCCCTGCCCCCCAATGTAGTTGAGAGCATTCGCAAAAACAAGGTTGCACTCAAAGGCCCAATCACCACCCCGATTGGCTCTGGCTTCCGCTCTGTTAATGTGGCTCTGCGCAAGGAGTTGGATCTCTTTGCATGCGTACGGCCCTGCAAGTACTATCCAGGCATTCGCTCTAAATATCAGGATGTCGATCTGGTTATCGTCCGCGAAAACACCGAAGATCTCTACGCTGGCGTAGAGTACGATGTGGATTCCGCAGAAGCCAATCAGATTATTGGACTGGCAGGCGGCAAAATTCGCGAGCACTCTGCAATATCTATCAAGCCGTTCTCTGAATTCGGCAGCCGCCGAATCATCAAGTACGCCTTCGATTATGCCCGGGCTAATGGCCGCAAAAAGGTAAGCGCAGTCGCAAAAGCCAACATCATGAAGTACACGGATGGCCTGTTCTTCCGCGTAGGTGCCGATGTTGCTAAGGACTATCCGGACATTGAGTACCAGGAAGTTCTGGTAGACAACATGTGCATGCAACTGGTACAGAAGCCAGAGCTGTATGATGTGCTGGTGCTGCCAAACCTGTATGGTGATATTCTTTCCGATCTTTGCGCCGGTCTCGTTGGCGGCCTGGGTGTTGCACCCGGTGCCAACATCGGTGCAGACTCTGCCCTGTTCGAACCCACACATGGTTCTGCCCCTAAGTACAAGGGCATGAACAAGGTGAACCCCGTTGCTCTAATCCTCTCCGGAATGCTGATGCTGCGCCACCTCGGCGAGATTGATGCAGCAGATCGCCTGGAGAAGGCCATTTCAGCGGTGATTGCAGAGGGCAAAGACGTTACCTATGATATGAAGCCAGATCGCAACGATCCTACCGCGGTTGGCACTTCCGAAATGGCAGACGCCATTATCGCGAAACTCTAAGCTGGAGATTCAAAGAGATGCGTAAGAAAGTTACCATCGCCGGAGCCGGCCAAACGGGCGCAACCCTTGCCCACTGGCTTGCCCTCCGTGGCGATGTAGATATTGTTCTGTTCGATATTGTGGATGGTATGCCGCAGGGGAAAGCCCTGGACCTGCTGGAAGCAATGCCCGTAATTGGTTCTGATGCTAAAATCACCGGCACCAACTCCTGGGAAGATACCGCCAACAGCGATATCGTGGTAATAACTTCTGGCCTGCCGCGCAAGCCCGGAATGAGCCGCGACGATCTGCTTAAGGTCAACGCGGGCATCGTTCGTGATGTAACTCGCGCCGCCGTGGCACAGTCGCCTAACTCTATCTTGATCCTGCTCACCAACCCGCTGGATGCTATGTGCCACATCGCTCTGCAAGAGAGCGGTTTCCCGGCCAACCGCGTCTTCGGCCAGGCGGGTATTCTGGATACCGCCCGCTTCTCCGCGTTTCTTGCAGCTGAGCTCAATGCCAGCGTTGCCGATGTGAACGCGTATGTCCTGGGTGGCCATGGCGATGATATGGTGCCGCTGGTTGGCAGCACCAATGTAGCTGGTATCCCCATCACCAAACTCATCCCGGCCGAGCGCCTGGAAGAGATTGTTACCCGCGCTCGCAAGGGTGGAGGCGAAATTGTTGCCCTGCTCAAAACCGGTAGCGCCTTCTATGCTCCTTCTGCAGCCATCGCTCAGATGATCGATTCTGTTATCAACGATCGCAAACGCGTACTCCCCTGTGCCGTTTACACAGGCGATAACGATGGGGGTTACGGCGTAAGCGATCTTTACCTGGGCCTGCCCGCTCGCCTGGGTGCAAACGGCGTGGAAGAGATTGTTTCTATCGATCTTACCGAGGCCGAGGACGCAGCCCTCCAGAAATCTGCTGCTTCAGTTAAAGAACTGGTCGACGCCCTCAAAGGCTTCGATCCGCCAATGCTCTCCTAAGGGGCAACTGGCCAATACCTAAACACTCTGCCCCTGAACCGGATTGCCGGCAGGGGCAGATGTACTTATTCCCATTTACGCGCCGTGCCTTTGCCAGGGCACGCGGTTTCTCCGTTCTCCGAAAGGACTCTCTGCTCGATGAAGATCCGATACTCCATTCTGGCAGCAGCCATAGCGGCTCTCCTGGCTGCCGCGCCTGCCCTCATGCCACACTCGGCGATGGCCGCAGGCGGCAAGCAAAAAACAAAGAAAAAGCTGCTTGTTGTTACTGTTACCAAGGGCTTCCGACACGGTAGCATTCCAATGGCAGAGCACACAATCGAGATGCTCGGGCAGAAAACCGGCGAGTGGGATACCGATTTTGTGCGGACCGATGAAGATATGGCCCTCAAAATGACGGCCGATAGCCTGAAGCAGTACGATGGCGTAGTGTTTGCCAACACCACAGGCGATTTGCCTTTTCCAGAGCCATCACAGGAATTCTACGATTATGTGAAGGCCGGCCATGGCTTTGCAGCAATGCACAGTGGCAGTGATACCCTCCACGGAAAAGATGGCAAGGTTTCTGAGTACGGCGAAATGCTCGGTGGCGAATTCGAAACCCATCATCAGAGATGTGTTATCACTCCCGTTATCGAAGATCCCAACCATCCGGCAACCCGAGCGCTGGTTGCAGCTGGCAAAAAGGGCGGCGCCGTACCAACTCTGGATGAGATTAAATCCGGCCACAGCTATGTTGCCGATGGCAAGTGGAATGTGTACGATGAAATCTACATTCTGAAGAATAACGATCGCACCAAGCTACATGTGCTGCTGTCCGTAGATAAGTACCCCAACGATGGCAGCCCACTTGCCAACACGCCCGGCACGCGCATGGTTGCCTGGACAAAAACCTACGGTAAAGGCCTCATCTTCTACACCATCCTTGGCCACACTCCGGACGATCCGGTTAATGGTAAAGGAATGTGGACAGATCCACTTTACCAGGCGCATATCACGGGTGGCCTTGAATATGTGCTGGGCCTGAAGAAGGGCTCCGCAAAGCTTAGCGGTCCTGCTCCGTAAGCCCGCCAAACTGCTCACCTCCGCAGTGTGCGGGCTTCACCGGACGATCCGGCTGTTACGCAGCCTAATATCGTATCCGGTAGGCCCGCACATTCGTATCTACGGCGCCTTATTACTGGAGATTATAATTTCCCCATGCAAATTGCCCTGTTAACATGCCTGGCAGCGCTGCTATGTGTGGCCGCCTCTGGGCCGCATGCCGCCGCACAGTCCGAAACCAATAGCAAGATCAAGATCATTCTGGATACCGATATCGGCGATGATATCGACGATGCATACGCTCTTGCCTGCCTTGCAACTGTGCCGGAATGCAAACTCCTGGGAGTTACGACTGCTTATGGCCATACAGAGCAACGGGCGCAAATTGCAGGGAAACTGCTGAAAGTTATGGGCAGAACAGATGTGCCTGTTTATGCTGGCAGAGCCTCCAATCATGACATTGGCCGCCAGTATCAGTGGGCAAAAAGCTACACTGGGGCCAACATTAAGAAATCTTCTGCCGTTGAGTTTCTGAAAAAAGAGATTGAAAAGCAGCCCGGGGAAGTTACCATCCTCGCAATTGGCGCGCTTACTAACATCGCAGATCTGGTTACGAAGTACCCGGCTATCGTTCCCAGAATAAAGCGGATTGTAATTATGGGCGGCTCGGTATACTCTGGGTATGGCACCTCTAAGGAACCACAGATTGAGTGGAACATTCGATGCGATCCACCCGCTGCGCGTTCTGTGTTTGGCTGTGGCGCCGTTATTACCGTAGCAGGTCTGGAAGCTACGGCAATGATGCAGTTTGAAGCCGAACGTCAGAAGAGGCTGTTCGGCATCGGCACAGCCACTACAGATGCGCTTGCGGCCCTTACAAACCTGTGGGGTGGCGGAACACCCACCCAGTTTGATGTAATGGCTGTAGCAAACGCACTGGGGCATAATTTCTGCGATATCGACCGAATACACATCAACGTTACAGATGATGGAATGACCGTTAAGGGGGAAGGCACAGTTAACGCTGAGCTTTTGATCAACCCCAAAAAGGAACCGTTTCTGGACTGGTATATTCAGGCGCTAACCCCCGTGGCGGCGCACTGAGCTTGTAACTTGCAGATGCCTGTGCTGCCGCTTGGGCGCGAACCGGATCGCTGATTAGAGCGTCATAATTATCAACACAGGCACATAGATTACGGAGGAAGCTGGATGGCTCACAAGGTGTGTCCTCAATGCAGTACGGCCGCGCCGGTTGATGCTGTATTTTGTGCTGCCTGCGGCCGTCAGTTCCGATCGCAATTTGTTCCCCCTCCATCTGTTGAACACCCTCCGGAATATGCCGCTTCTCAACCCGTAAGTCCTCGGGGCATGTGGCTGGCTATTGTCGGCATGGCAGCGGTGGTGGCAGTGCTGGTTATAATGCTAAATGCCAGGCAGCACTCAACCGTTTCTAGAACAGAACATAACTCACCGCTGGATTCCAGTGTCGCGGCTCAATCACGGGGTGGCGAACAAGGGTTAGGATCACGCCACTCCGGCACAGACAATGCTTCGCAAGATGCAGGAAAACCGGCAGGCGATCTGCTGGAGGATGCGGCTCGGCGCGAAATAGATAAGGCATCTATGCGTATCCCGGGCGCTGCTACACCAGAAGTCTCTCCATCAGATGGCAGAGTCCACCTGCGGGGCGGGGGAAGTATTAGCAAAGAACAGTATGAAGAGACTGCGCGCAAGGTGCAGTCCAGCCGAATAATTCCGGAAGGCATGCCTCCTCCGCCGGTTAATTAACGGGTGGATCTGGATAGAACTTTAGAGCTTCAGAGATCATGGATTCACAAACCCAGGGCAATTACACAAACCCGATCATCGATGTAGATATGCCGGATCCGGGCGTGTTGAAAGATGGCAATACATACTGGATGACGCATACCATGGGTAGCATTCCCGCGTGTCCTCTCTGGCGCTCCACCGATCTGGTTCACTGGAAGTTCCACAACCATCTGCTCACTGCCGAGAATGCCCCTTCGTGGGTACACAACCGATTCTGGGCTCCCGAAATTCACCGCGTAGGCAAACGGTATATTCTGCTTTACACCGCTGGAGATAAGAGCGGCCACCTTTGCATAGGCAGTGCCATTGCTAACAGGGTGGATGGGCCATACAAAACATTTGATAAGCCACTGATTGATGGATCAGCGATGGGAGTGATTGATCCTACGCTGTTTACAGATGACGATGGGCGTGTGTACCTGTTCTGGAAAGATGATGGCAACGATGTAGGTAAGCCGTGCCATCTCTTTGTTCAGGAAATGGAAGATCCCGGTGTGCGCTTTTCACGGGGCTCACATCCCATTACACTGATGACAAGCCAGGCAGCTGGCTGGGAAAATGGAATCATTGAAGGCCCGGAAGTTGTTAAACGCAACGGATGGTACTATCTGTTTTATAGCGGCAGTGGATACAGCTCAGGATATGCTGAAGGGGTGGCCAGAAGCCGAAGCATTACCGGGCCCTACGAGCGCTGCCCCCATAACCCGATCCTGCGTTCAAACTCGGAGTGGGTAAACCCGGGCCACGGTTCTTTTATTCAGGATGCTGCCGGCAGTATGTGGCACTACTATCACGCGTACCATGCTGCCAACCATGATCATGGCCGCGTGCAATTGCTGGATAGAGTGTATTTCGATTCGCCAGATGATTGGCCACGAATCGCCAAGAATGGTACGCCCGGAATCACTGCGAGCCCGGGCCCGCGTGTAGGTACCAGGCTCGACCGGTGAACATTCTACAGCCCGCAAAATCTTCTCGCTTTGTTCCATCCGCAGTAGTGTTTCTTGGCTTGCTGATTCTCGGCTCCAGCATCATCTACGCGTGGCTTGCCCTGGATACTGCTTATCGCCTCCAACTTCGAAGCGCTCTGGATCAAAACAGGTATGCGGCGGAGATCTGTGCACGCCTGATAGACGACCAGTGGAATGATTTGCAATCCGTTCTTACGCAGCTCGAGACGCGATCAACCCTTGGCACGGACCTAAGTAAGCGCGATTTTGAAAGTGTACGGCGTGAAATTCAATATAGCGTGGACCTGGTGCCTGCACTTGAGTTTGCGGCTGTGTATCAAACAGATGGCACACTACTGTACGCATACCCATCAACGAACATGGTGCCGAAGAATGCATCAAAATCTCTCTGGTTTCAAAAACTACGAACAGCCAACCACTTTGCACTTGGTACTACCCAACAGATACAGTCTCAGAATGGAGAGATTCGCGATCTCGCATCAGCTGCTGCCCGCATCGTTGCCAATGGTAAATGTGAGGGCTATCTCCTTACCTACTACAGGTTTGGGGAGCTGGACCGCTGGCTCGCCGATCTCGGGCTGTCAGAAGCAATGCTCTATATTCTGGATACACATGGCCGCATTATCGATTGCAGCCGCCGGGCTGATCGCAACATAAAGTTCGTCGGATATCCCTCCTTTGAGCTTGCCATGGCGAAAAAATCTGGAAGCAGAACCAGCGACCGCTGGTATCAGGGCCAGACAACAGATATCGGTTATTCGTATGTAAAGTCACCAGGCTGGGCTGTGGTTATTGCGCGCTCAGAGCTGCAAGCTCGTGCCCCCACTAAGTCGCTTCTGCTTCGGCTCACTATGCTCGGGTTCCTTGCAGTAGCGGTACTTGGGTTGGGCACTTTAACCCTACTACAGCAGTACCGTGCCCAAAACCAGATTGCAAGGGCACTGGCAGCCCAAAACGAAGCGTTGATTCAATCAGAACGCCTGAAAACAGACTTCCTGGCAAATGTCTCACATGATCTGAGAACGCCGCTTGCAGCAGTACAGATATCCGTTTCAAGCATGATCGATCCTGATGTAACCTGGGAGCAAGATACCTTCAGAGAAAATCTCAGAATGGCCGAAGAGGGCCTGGATCAGATCAGTTCAAGGGTTCGCAACCTACTGGAGATGTCGCGCCTGGAAGCACATATGTGGAAGCTTAACCTTCAGGTTAGCGACCTAACCGACATTGCCGGAGCCGCGCTTGAGCAAATGCGCACGCTTATTGGAACCAGACCAATACTTCTCACTTTTCCAGATACACCGTTATTTGTAGAGTGTGACCCTGTTCAGATAGAAACTGTGATCGTGAATATTCTCGAGAATGCCCTGAAATACTCAACACCGGATACTCCCATCAACCTATCCGGTAGCATCGATACCACAACGGGTGCAGCAATCCTGCATGTTCGAGATTTTGGCCCAGGAGTACCGGCGGATGAAACGGAACAGATCTTTGAAAAGTTCTACAGGTCCTGCACCGCTGGCACGGTAGGTGGCACGGGGCTTGGTCTGGCTATATGCAAAAGCATCATTCTGGCTCACGGGGGCGCAATCGGAGTTCACAACTGGGCATCACCAGATGGTATTCCTGGCGGTGCAGAGTTCTGGATTACTCTTCCCGCATATAATCTGAGCACAGAATAACGCTGGCAACGCACAATTTTACAATCTAAGTAAGGCATCAGACAATGAAGACAGATATTCTCGTCGTAGAAGACGATCCCAAAATGCAACGACTGCTCAAATCTCAACTTGAGATGCGCGGGTTTGATGTTCGCGTAGCAACAACGGGCAAAGAGGCACTGCTAACTCTCGGCGAGTGTCAGCCAGATCTCATGCTTCTTGATATAACGCTGCCTGAAGTTGATGGCCTTGAGGTTTGCAGGCGCGTTCGCGAGTGGTCTCAGCTGCCAATAATACTGGTAACTGCCGCGGATACGCCGCAATCTAAGGTGGCAGCTCTGGAACTGGGCGGGGACGACTATTTAACCAAACCATTTCACATGGGAGAGCTGATTGCACGTATACGCGCTGTACTGCGCCGCTATGAAGGCTCTCGACCAGCTTCGGCCACAACAATAGAGTGGGATAAGATAACTCTGGACCTTACAAGCCGTGAAGTAAAGCGTGATGGGGAAGCCATTCATATTACAAAAATCGAGTATGAGTTGCTGAAGGAACTGGTTACCCATCCAGATAGAGCTCTCACATACGATCATCTGCTCAATGCAGTTTGGGGACCGGGCTACGATGACGTTCGCCCCGTGCACGTGCACATCTGCAATCTACGCCGTAAACTTGAGCCCTCCGCAAGCGGACCGCGGCGAATACTCGCAATCCCCGGAATCGGGTATCGATTCCGGGGATCGGATGATGAATGAGCAATCAAGTAAACCAGGCTGTTTGTTACTTAATGGTTACTGGCTTGCCGTTTACCGTATCTTTTTCCGAAGTTATTCTGGAAGCGCTTCGGGTCCAAACAACACCGTTCAGTGTCCAAACATCGTCTGCTTCAATGTCAATCCCAAATTTGTCCGAGTTGCCAGTCTGCGGGCTGGCATGCTCGTAAACATGTCGGTCCTTAATGTGAACCGTTGCCTTGTTGCCCTGCAGCTTCACTGATGAAACTGTGGTGGAACCCGTTATTGTTGCCGATTGCGAGAACTGCAGTGCCATGCGTTGCTTTACCGTACGGAACTGAATTGCCTTGCCCTGTGGGTCTGTCTGGCTGAAATCTGGTGCGTAGATCGCCGTAAATGCTTTGAGGTTTTTCTTGCTGGCTGCCGCATTTGAGGCGTTATACTGAGCCTGGATCGCTTTCTTTGCGTCAGAAACCGGATCCGCATTGGCTTGCAAAACAGTGCTGCTGGTGCCGGCAATTACTGCTGCTGCAACCGCGAGTTTGAGCATAGTTCTCACAGATAAGTCCATCCTTTGTTGCTCTGAATATGGATACTTTACCTCACGGACCCCATGAACGAGTATATGGGACCACATTGTTAACGATTTATTCACAATTGCATAACACTCTGTTAATCAACTGCATCTTTAAGCAATTCTTTAGTAAGGAAACACAAAAAAGCACAGTTATCAAAGCACTCACAGGGTATGCTGACATACACAGTTTTCCAATGCATGCAGTATTCGGGTAGTGGGTCTCTGGTAGGACTTATAACTGGCGGCTGCAGGATGTGCTGTGTTCCTGGCAAATGTAGGAGAGGAACCAATGCCTCACAAGAATCGACCGAGCCCGGTGGGCGGCAGCAGTACTGCAAAGGCCGCAACATTGTTATTTCGGGTGATGTTTGCGCCCATCTGGCTAATTGGCAGCCTGCTGGTATCCATTTCGATGTGGGTATCACCAATCCGGGAGCTGCCAGGCAGTGGAGTGCTTCAAGCATCGTCCGAAGGAAGCAACACCGGCGCCTAACCACTATTTGTGGTACGTTGTGTTATGCCGAGTCTGCATCGGCAAAAATACGAAGGCCGCGCAGTGCCCTGTGGCTATGCGCGGCCTTTTGTATATCTGGTTACTTATAACTTGCGTTTTCTACTCGGCGTCTGCAGCATGAGCCTCGAGCGTTGTGCTGATAAACTGTGCCACATCGGCCTGAAGTTTTTGCAGTTCCCGAACGTCCACGTACATCATGTGCCCGGCGCGGTAATCTGCGGTACTCACATTTGCCCGCAAGGCTGGGTCTAGCCCAAGGTGTGCCAGTGTGTACTCTGTTGCAAAGTAGGGTGTGGCAAGGTCGTAATACCCGGATGCAACAAACAGCCGCATGTACGGGTTTCGGGCCATGGCTTTACGCAACGCTTCACCGGTATCTGCGTATGTATTGTCTGAGTTCCAATCCCATCCGCCAGTGATACCACCCCCCAGAATGTGGTACGGCAAGTCCAGGGTGTACTTTAGTTCGGAACGTATGTACTGGTTGAATCCTGCCGTATAAGGTGGTCGAATGGCAGTCATACTCGGATCATATTCTGGATGCTCAGAAACGCCGCTGGCATCTATTCCCTTGAAGCGCGAATCAAGCCGACCCACGGTGCGCCGTTCGCAGCGCAACAACTCCTTACAGAATCGGAATATCTCAATTCGCAGGTTGCTTCCTTCACAATACTCGGGAATTAGGCCCGTGTACCGTGCCAGCTTTTGCGCAATTTCGGCCCGCGTTTCTGTACTTAGCCTGTCCCCCGCAGCGAGTGCCGCAGAGTACTCGCCAAGCGCCCATTCCTCTACCTCACGTAGTGTTGACTTCAGGTCTGCTTGTAGGTCTGCCGCAAGTCGGTTGTGATACCATGCTGTAGCCGTGTAGGTTGGTAGAAACAGCACATATGGAAGATCGTTCCCGGGCGCAAATCGGGCCGTTTGGAAGTTAAGAATAGAGGATACGAGCAATATGCCATTAAAGGCAACTCCGCGGTCTACAAGGTAGCTGGAGAGCCCTGCTGCGCGTGTTGTGCCATAACTCTCGCCAACCAGGAACAGGGGAGATGTCCACCTCTGGTATTTCGTGAGGTATCGTAGTATAAAATCACCTACGGATGCGATATCACCATTTAGGCACCAGTATTTTTTGCCATTGTCAGGGCTTACTGGCCGGCTATAACCGGTTCCAACAGGATCAATAAATACGAGATCTGTATGCTCGAGCCATGTTAGCGGGTTGTCTTCCAGTTTGTAGGGCGGCGGTGGCAGGTCTCCATCCGGCTTCATTTTTACACGCTTAGGGCCCAGCGCGCCGAGGTGCAGCCAAACGCTGGAGGAGCCCGGCCCTCCATTGAATGAGAACATCAGCGGTCGGTCGGTGGATACGGGCTCTGTTTCATCACGAGTGTACGCAATAAAAAAGATCCACGCCTCTGGCTTGCCACTTTCGTCCTTCAACGGCAGCCTGCCAGTGGTAACCTTGTAATTAAAGGGCTCACCGTTTATTTGAATGCTGTGCTTTGTTATAGCAAGATCTGGTTCCGAGCCGGTTTCGTCTTTCTTAACCAGGTCCCAGCCTTTCAGATCTACTTCTAGCGAGGTTTTAATTTTGCCTTCGCCGCTCAACGCAGAGTTGGGTGCTTCTTCCACCATTGTCTCCTCCCCTTAATCCCTGGGCTATTTAGCACCGTTGAAGGGGCTATCGCTTGCATATATCGCGAACTGTTTTGTTTTTGCGGGCTTCTTACCCGGGCGAGCTACATACCGAATTCCTGAAAAGCTGGTGTCGCCGCCAAGGTCGATAACAACAAAATGTGGCAAGGAGCTATGATTTGCGCTCCAAACAGAGTGCCACAGCGTGCCTGTATCGTCATCGATCATGTTATCGGCAGATCCATCCTCCTGTGCGGTTTCTTCGCTGTCAGAGTAGAGGATCTTCCAGTTATCTCGGCTCACAGGCTTACCCGCTGCATCCAGTAAAAAGAACTCTGCGCAGGATGCGTAATCCCCTTCCCAGGAACTGATGGCCTGGAAGGCAACATATCGGGCATGTTTCTGGCCAACGGACACATCCTGTGGGCCATCCTGCTCGGTAAACTCGCCTGCAGCAATCTTTTCGTCTTCTTTTGGTGCGGGCACAACGGCCGGAACTGGCCGATGTTTCACTGTAACCTCTTCGGCGTGCACCTCATCCAGAATGGCGTGATCAAGGCCAGAAACGGTTTCTTTCCCTGTTGGTAGCAGGTCCAGAACCACAATTTCATTCTTGCCCTTCCTAAGCCACGGGCCGGGAACATACAGAGTTTGCTGCGGGCCGATCTCCCAGAATTTGCCCAGGTTATGGCCATTAACAAAAACCACTCCTTTGCGCCAACCCCGCATATCCAGGTAAGTATCCCCGGCAGATTTAAGGGTGAAGGTGCCCTTGCGCACGGTTGGGCCATCGGTAGTTAAGCCATCGAACTTAAGGGTTGTAACGCTTTTGAAAGGCAGCGAGTAGATCTCCCAGCCACTTACCTGCTTATCGCCCAGCCTCACATATTCTGTAATGCCCTTGCGATTATCCAGTAGCAACGGGCCATAGTTTATGCGCCCGCCGTTCTCAACAAGAATATCCAGAGTGGCTTCTCCACCCGTTACATCGATCTGCAGAGGGGCGGCCTTGTGGCGCCTATCGATTGCGCCAATTCGCTTGCCGTTCAACATCACCACCGCAAAGTCTCGCACGTCTTTAACTACGAGCTTGCCAGATACCGGGCCTGTAAGCTTCGTTCGGTAAAGAACAAAACCATAGTCCTGCCCAATTTCTTCCATAGATTTCAGAGTGCTGCTCTTTATGGGAGTCGGTAATGTGCCGGCAATGCTTCCGTGCTGGCTGAGGGTTACGGGTGGCACAGTAATAACGGGTGGCGGAGCGGGAACATCTGGCACCGAGCCAACCCGCTTTGTGATTGCCTCCCTTACTGCCATAAACTTGGGTGTAGCGTGGCCAGCTTCATCCAGCGGGGCATCATAATCGTAGCTGGTGATATCGGGCTCAAAAGCCCCACCAAAGTTGGCACCGTTTGTAAAGGCAAAGTTTGTTCCGCCATGGAACATGTAGTAGTTAAACGAAATCCCGCCATCCAGCATGCGCTCTGTACTGCGAACAACACTCTGGGTGCTAACACGCACCATGGGCGCTCCCCAGTGATCCAACCAGCCAGGATAGTACTCCGGCACAAAGTAAGGGCCGCCGGGGTAGTACTTATCGATCGTGCGTTTAACCTCTGGCCCGCTGCCACCGTTTTCACCCGGGAATAGGCCCTGAACATAGTCATTCGCAAGCTGTGGGCCGCCATCACACATAAACAGGGGTACGGTGAAACCGGCCTTCTTCAGGGCATCGCGTACCATACCAATATAAACTCGGTCGTTGCCATAAGATCCATACTCATTTTCAACCTGAACCATGATCAGGTTGCCGCCGCGATCTGCCTGAAGCGGAATAAGTTGCTTTGCAAGCTGATTAAAGTAGCGCTGTACAAAGTTCATGTACTTCGCATCATGGGTGCGAATGGTCATATTCTTTTCGTTCAGCAGCCAGTATGGATAACCCCCAAAATCCCATTCTGCACAAACATATGGGCCCGGGCGCAGGATAACATACAGCCCTTCTTCCTGAGCTATGCGCACAAAGCGGGCAACATCGTTTGCACCCTTAAAATCCCATTTTCCCTTTTCGGGTTCATGCATGTTCCAGAAAACATAGGTCGTGATGGCATTGAGGCCGCATGCCTTGGCCATCCGTAGCCGCTGGCGCCAGTATTCGGGCGCGATTCTGGGATAATGAATTTCACCAGAGATCAGTTGGATCGGCCTGTCGTCTACCAGGAAATTGCCGTTCTTAATATCGAATGAATTCGCGTGCACGGCTCGGCCATCCACAGGCTCATCTGCCGCCGATTTCACCGGGCCAGATGCCGCAAGGCCAAGAGTGAAGAGCGCGCCAAGACAACCGAGTGTAATTCTGGACAAGCGTGGATACCGAACCAACATAATTCATCCTTTCAACCCATGGGATGGATATCCTTCTCCATGGATCCACTGCCGTGAGATAGTAAGCACGGCATATGGCCAATATACTATACTCCAGATCGCCCACGGGACTGTATTTCGAACCCTTCTGCCACCATAAGAGCCCCTTTAGTTAACAACTATTTGTGCATGCATCCAGCAGAGATTAGCATCAGGCAGGGAAACTGCCTGCAGAAGCGCAACTTCTCGGCAATATCTATTCACTTCACCGGGAACACCTGTAATGGGAACTCCCAATTGGAATTTATGCATGAGCACACCAGTAACAAAAAATCAGATTTCTCGCCGCACCCTGCTGCAGGCAGCGGCAGCGGCACCAATGTTCGGCGTTCCGACCATTGCCAGTGCTTCTGTGCTGGGGCGCAATGGCAATATTGGGCCATCAGATAGAGTGCGTGTTGCCGTAATTGGCTGCGGCAAAATGGCAAACGATTTTCATCTGCCAACTTTACTGAGCTTTAAAGATGTTCAGATTACCGATGTTTGTGATGTGGACGAAAATCGCAGGGCGCACGCGCTAAAGCGCGTTAATGATTATTACAACTCTGCAGATAGGGCAGCAGAGGCTGTATGCCGAAGCCACACGGATTATCGAAAAATACTGGATCTGCCGGATGTAGACGCCGTGTGCATCGCTACGCCCGAGCACTGGCATGCCATCCCAATTATTGATGCCTGCAAGGCTGGCAAAGATGTGTACTGCGAAAAGCCCCTTACACTAACCCTGGAAGAATCTCGGCGCTGTATTGAGGCAGTGCGTAAACACCGTCGCATCCTGCAAACAGGCAGCCAGCAGCGCAGTAATGTGTTTGGCCAGTTTCGGGAAGCAGTAGAGTTTATCCGCAGCGGCAGAATAGGCACGGTTAAGAGTGTAACTGTTGGCGTAGGAGGCCCCAGCAAACCCTGTGATTTGCCTGAAGAGGCTGCGGAACCTGGCCTGGATTGGAACCTGTGGCTGGGAACGGCTCCATACCGGCCCTATAGCTCTGTGCTAAGCCCGCGTGGTGTTCATAACCACTTCCCAGCATGGCGCAGCTACAGCGAATATTCTGGTGGATCTCATGCGGATATGGGCGCACATCATTACGATATAGCACAATGGGCGCTTGATATGGATAGATCTGGTCCGATTAAGATAATTCCGCCTGCCGATCCAACAACAGGTATTGGCGTGAAGTACATATATAAAAACGGTGTGGAGATGACCCATGGAGGCCCAAGCGGCTGCTTCTTCGCTGGCACCAAAGGAACACTGCACATCGATAGAGGGGTACTGGTTTCTGATCCTTTAAGCCTTATCGCAGAACCTCTGCGGGACGATGAGGTGCATCTGTTCCGATCTCCTGGCCACCATCGCAACTGGATCGATTGTATTCGATCTCGTAAACAGCCCCTTTGTGATGTGGAAACCGGCTGCAGAACGGTGGCGATTATTCAGCTTGGAAACCTGGCCTACTGGCACAACCGCACTTTAAACTGGGATCCGGCTAAGTGGAGATTTGTCGGAGATAAAGAGGCAGATACCTGGTTAGACAGGCAACGAAGCCCGGAATTCCCACTGCCACATGCGTAACATTACTACTGGAGTGGATGCATGTTTTTGCTGAACCGCAATATGTGGCTGACAGTGGCCATTGCCACAATGCTTGCTGGCGCACCTCTGCTTGCTCAGCTTGCCACACCTAATGAGGAGCAACTGCGCCAGAAGCTTGGTGAGCTAAAATCCACTCTTGCAATAGTAAGCAAGAGCCAGCCATTGCAGAATCGTGTTTGTGATTCTGAGGTTTATTCCCATGCCACTGAATGGGCGCTTAAATACGATCTGCCACTTTCCGAATCCGACCGTAAGCGCCTGGATACTGCCCTGAACCATGGCTTTGTGCGCGCCAGGGCGCTGGCCACCACCCATGCCGAGTTGCCGTGGGCGCAACAGAAGGGCCACATCGTCCGTGGATATGTTTCGAGGGTAGATGGCTCTGTGCAGCCCTACGGAATGGTGATCCCGGCCGGGTATCGC
>CAIONQ010000072.1 GCA_903859705.1 uncultured Chthonomonas sp. | reverse complement strand
TTTACGCGAGGGACACCCGCAGACCAATACATTCCGGGCAGCGATGCCCATACTCTATCGTTATCTGCAGTGTTATCCTCAAGCTGGGTGATTGGGCTTCTCTTACCCTCGGCAGTTAGCTGCCAGTGGAAGGCCTCTTCCGTGATAACGGGATCTGGCGACGAAGTAATCTGGGTGGGCAGGCAGGCTTCAAGAGGCGTACCGGCATACTCATGCGGCATGTGCTGTTCGCCAGCAATCACCAGCAGGCTGGCACCTCTGTCTTCAACAAATCTCCGAATGGCCTGAAGCTGCACCTCTGTAAAGTAGCTGCGGGGCACATCCCCCAGAACGATGATATCGTAATCAAACAGCTCTTTCTCTGTGGCGGGGAAGGCTTTAACGGGGATGTTGCCTTCTCCCCCGCTCTCTACATCATCGCCAGATAGCAAAATACATCCGAAATCAAGGCTGGTATCGCGCAGAATTGCATTCTTCAGGTAGCGGAACTCGTATCGGGGCTCACCTTCTACGTACAGAACTTTCAGTTTTTTGGCGATTACGTTCTGTATATATGCCCTCTTGTTATTGGCCAGCGTAATCTCGCCCGGCAGCCCCTGCACAGCAACCGTGTAGTAGAACCGGCCAGCTTCTGCAGGTACATAGGTGAAGCCAATCTCTTGCTTCTGATCATCTGGCCCAAGTTTTACCGTTTGACGCTGAAACTCTTTTCCATTTCTTAGCAAAGTCACTAGTACAGATTTACCGGCATAGCCACGCTGGGAGAGCGAAGCGAACACGGAGACTGTGTTGTGAACCCGCACCACATCATCTGCAAGTACGCTTAGCAGTGCTACGTCGCGGGTGGTGGTGGGATCTCCGAAGCCTGTGGTACTTACCTTTACACCGGCTGCCTTCACAGTTTCTGCGGCAAGAATTGGATCTTCACCCAGGTTATTACCGCCATCACTGAGTATTAGCGCGCCAGCGATAGGCTGGCCCGCAAGCTCTTCAGCCGGGCCATGCAGCGCAGTACCAATCTGGGTAGTATCGCCACTCTCTTCATCTGCCTTAATAGCGGATCGGAATCCTTTGCGCTTTGCTGAATCGGAAGGCAAAGGTACAGGGCGGATTTTGGATGCAAAGCTGTAGAGGTGAACGTTGTATTTTGAGCTGAGGCTACCTATTATACCGGCCTTGTTCAGCGCAGCATTGGCCCTATCCAGGCGAGACATCTGCGATACTTGATCCGGTGCTACCCCGGCTGCCCCACCCTCGAGTGTGGCCCGAGCTGGCGGCAGATGCAGATCTTTCTCGGCCATGCTCTCTGAAGAATCGACCATAATGATCACATGTGGTCGAACAGAATCATCTCTGGTGTATCGCACAACGGGTTGTGCAAGCACTAATACCAGCGCGGCCACTGCTATGAGCCGCAACAGAAGCAATGGACCTTTTATGGCCCAGGAAGGCTTTGTGCCATCTCGGTAGTAGCAAACGCCAAACCACACCGCAGCCAGTGTAAATAGCAGTGCGAGAGCTGTTGTGCTCCAGCCAGCCGCAAATGCGAAATGGGCGTTTGCTGCCGTTATGCCGAGCATCTTAAGCAGAAGGTTGGGTATGGCGAGAATTGGGATCATATGTATGGAAGACCAGCGCCAGTAGATACCTATTTTGCAGGGCGGCAATGCAAAGCGTGCGATGATAGCCGCACTTACCTCGCTGCGTTTTCCTGCACTCGGTTAACCGGCCGAATTGCACGCGGAGGTGAGGATACAGGGCATGGCGGCAACTGGTGAGACGAACGCGGCGGCAAACTGTTTCAGCTGTGCGTTCTCTGCTCATTATAGAGATACGGATCGGAGCCGTCAAGCTTATTGTGTGTATGAGGCCACTTCATTGAAATAGTGGATCTTTTTCTTGACAAACGGCCCCCTCCTTCGTATAATACGAGTGCAAATCTGGGCGGTATGGTTCCTGTGGGGATATCGTCTAGAGGTTAGGACGAGGGATTTTCAGTCCTTAAACCGGGGTTCGATTCCCCGTATCCCTATTGAACCTTTCTGTTCAGATTTGCACTTGCCGAGGTGGTGGAATGGCAGACACGTACGCTTGAGGTGCGTATGCTCACAAGGCTTGCAGGTTCAAGTCCTGTCCTCGGCACTAATGTTATGAATTTAAAAAGAGAGAGCCCTGGGCTCTCTCTTTTTTTTGTGCCTGGTGCTTGGTAGACTGCTACCTCATCTTTACTTACGCATGAGAAATTGCCGCAGGCATGTTGTCATATTGCTCAGGTGGTACTTAAGCGTTAAGCCCACTCAGCTCGTTGTAACCACCAGTTGCTTGATTAATACCTGAACTTGTCTTCTGGCTGAGAAAGTATCAAACGATTCGATTCATACGGCTTTCCAATGCTCATTCGGACTATGGATCTGAGCGATGAATGCACCGACTGATCGCCCTGTATTATGCAATGACCGCGCAACAAAACAGCCGATCATAACTGGGTTGAAACTATGAACAATGCAACACTGCAGGGTTAATTTGAGCGTGAGTGAGGCGTAACCTGGACGAATATACAAAATATTTTCATTCACATCAGAACAATTCTAAAAGAACTGAGGTCATATGATGCACCCGGCTAATTTGAAATGAACCGGATAGCGGGCCAGGATCCAGGATGGGTAACGGCCAGCGAAATCAGGAAATTATAGTGGGAGAGTACGCATGTCAAGAAATGGATTTCTGGCTGGTTTTGCAGTTACCGTTGGCGCACTGGCAGCAATGCCCGTTAGCACACTTGCAAACAATTCACCAGGTTCTGGTGGAAGCAATGCTTCGGTGATCGCTGCAGAATCAGCAGCACATGGAAGTGCAATCTTCAATTCCGCGACTACTGCTCCGAGCACGGCGATATCCAGTGCCCTTAGCGTTGGTTCATACGGCAATTTCGAAGATGCGTACGGATCTGGGTCTGGGCCCACATCGGATGTGACCGGCCCCATGTTCCCCAAGGACGATGGCGATACCGACGGAGAATTTGATCCTTCAGAGCCCGCCGGCTCGCCATCGCATTCTGGCTCCCCTTTTTCCTTTTTGAACCCAGGTTTCGCCATGGGCCTGCTGGCCATGGATCTGTACACTCAGAGCAGTTCTGGTGGCGGTGCGGGAGCCCTGCAATCATCTGGCGGTTCTTCATTTAGCGCTGGTGGCAATGGGTCTTCTGGGTCTGGCAGCGGTGGATCTCAGTTTGGTGGCGGATCCGGATTCGGCGGCAATCAGCTTTCACCGGTAGACACACCTGAGCCGGGGGGATTGGCCCTATTTGCCGGTGCTGGCATTGCAAGTGTAACGGTGTTAAAGAGGAAACGCAAAACAGTACGATAGTGGTTACAACTTCTTTTAGTGCCAGTTGCCAGCATAATGGCAGCTGGCCTTTTTGTTGCACTAATAAATTAACCTTGGTTATTTCATTACTTTTGTTTTGTTAAATTGTAAGGTATACTGGCCTTAACTCCATAACCTGCAGAGGGTTAATATTATGCCGTCTCCATCTATTGAAGACTATGTAAAAGCAATTTACAAGGCCAGGCTGGAATCCAGCTCAGATGTTTCCACACAGGATCTTGCCGATAGAGTGGGTGTTAGTGCTCCGGCCGTCTCGCGCATGCTTAAACGACTGGCTGCGCTGAAACTCGCAGAGCATACTCCCTATGCAGGAGTGCGGCTTACCGAAGCGGGCGAGAAAGTGGCAATTGAGATTGTGCGGCACCACCGCCTACTGGAGCGTTATCTGGTAGAAGCACTCGGATACTCATGGGATACCGTGCACGATGAGGCTGAAAAGCTTGAGCATCACATCAGTGAGGAGTTTGAAGCACGTATCGATGCCCTTCTTGGCTACCCTACTACATGCCCACATGGCGATCCAATACCTTCACGAGATGGATCTGTTGCATTGATATCCGATCATGCCCTCTCGCAGCATAGTGTGCCGGAGCACCTTACCATTCAACGAGTAAGCGATCGAGATGCCGGTCTGCTGCGGCATCTCAAATCGCTTGGCCTGCTGCCCGGTACCGCAATCCGCTTTCTGGAGCAAGAGCCATTTGGCGGTGCTTACATCGTACAGATCGGCGATCGCTTAATACGGATCGCCCCCATGGCAGCACAGCATATTTTTGTTAGTGCAGCAACAAAATCTGAGCCTTAGAGCACGGTACATCTGCCCTGATTTCTATCACAACGGATGTAAGAACTCACCATCGCGCAAGGGCTCTCACAGCCGATAATTAAGACTGAACCAATGAGTTACACAGGAGAAAATTTGGGTACTGAGCCAGACGGAGCGCTGGCTACCGAGAACGGCTGGAACCGAAATCGAACACAGGCAAGCTTGCCTGAGGCTTTTCGATCAATCAGCGTTCCTGCCGGATCAACATTCTGGAAGCGAATGCTGGCTTTTGTTGGCCCCGGTTATCTGGTTGCCGTAGGTTATATGGACCCGGGCAACTGGGCAACAGATATTGCTGCCGGCAGTGCCTACGGTTACCGCCTTTTGTCGGTGGTGCTGATATCAAGCATCATGGCGATGTTCTTGCAGACGCTTGCTGCGCGCCTGGGAATTGCAACAGGGCGTGACCTGGCACAGGCGTGCCATGATGCATACTCACCGCGCACTTCCATATTTTTATGGTTATCTGCAGAAGTAGCAATTATTGCCTGTGACATTGCCGAGGTTGTGGGTGCCGCCATTGCACTCAACCTGTTGTTTCACATACCGCTAATTGTCGGTGTATTAATAACCGCACTAGATGTATTGCTGGTGCTGGGATTGCAGAAGCGCGGATTTCGATGGATTGAAACACTGGTAATTACGCTTATTGCATCAATGGTGGCAATCTTTCTGGTAGAGATAGCCTACGCACACCCAATTTGGGCAGGCAGCAACGGCGTACTTCATGGCTTCCTGCCAACAGCAAGCCTGGTGCGAGATCATCAGATGCTGTATATTGGGCTCGGCATTCTTGGTGCTACTGTGATGCCACACAATCTGTATTTGCACTCGTCCATAGTACAAACACGGCGATTTGAACGAGATGCAAAGTCACTTAGAGACTCCATACGCTTTGCGACCATAGACTCCTCTATTGCACTGGTGCTTGCGTTCATAATAAATGCTGCCATTCTGGTGTTGGCTGCCGCGGCTTTCTATACCCATGGACACCATGAAGTTGATGATATACAGGGTGCTTACAAGCTGCTGACGCCAGTACTGGGCGCAACGATGGCCGCACCACTCTTCGCTATAGCACTGCTTGCTTCTGGCCAGAATTCAACCCTTACAGGCACTATGGCGGGGCAGGTAGTACTTGAGGGTTTCACCAGATTTAGGATTAGCCCATGGCTCCGCCGACTCATCTCACGGCTTATGGCAATTGTGCCTGCAATTGCCGTAATCTGGATTTATGGTGATGCCGGAACGGGTAAACTGCTGATACAGAGTCAGGTAGTGCTATCTATACAGCTTAGTTTTGCTGTGGTGCCGCTGGTTCAATTTACTTCGAGCCGCGCCAAGATGGGCCAGTTTGCAAACAGCCGCTTAATAACATGTATTGCATGGATAATGGCAGCTGTTATTGCCATCTTGAATGGGTACTTAACATACACCATTCTTGTGCATGGCATGCCATAGATAAGTTGGCCCGCAAACTCTGCCTGAATTGAGGATGAATGCTATGAAAATTTACGAGTTTAACGGCGGAACTCTTGCGCTGGACCTTCCCGATATCTGGACGCAGGATGCAGACGACGACGAGGCCGTGTTTTACAGTGACGCCGCTGATTCTGGTGTACTTCGCGTAAAGGCGCAATCTCTTCACAACCGGGACAAAGCTGCCACGGAAGATGATGTTTGCAGTATTCTTGGCCCACTGGCCGATAGACTCGATCCAGAGGCAATTCACGAGATTGAGACACTCAGCGGTGGGCAGCAGTGCATCTCGTTTGTTCGAAGATTTCTGGAAGATGCTACGCCTCACATTACGGCAACCTGGGTTGTAGGTATGATTACCAATCCCCACGTTGTGCAGATAGCATTGCTGACCTATGTTGTACCTGCTCAGTATGCCCGATCCGCCGCAACCATTCATGAGCTTCACATTGTAGAAGAGGCTGCTGGTACGCTTATTGGCTCCGCACCTTCGAATTAGATTGTATAGCCCTCTGCCAGATCTGTGTTTGCACTGGATGGTAACATTGTTTCATGACAGAAGCAGATGAAAAGCCCCTTATATCCACGCCAGAACAGTGCGTAGAGTTCGTGAACCAGGTTCAAATCTGCACATGGAGGCAAAACGCACGATTTAAATGGATGCCTTCACTTGAGATGGCAACACCCTGGCGAGGCATGCAGTTAACGCATGAAACATGGTTTTGGAAGGATGACTTACACATCAGCAGATCATTATATTTTGGGATGCTGATTGCACCGGATACGCCAGTGTTTGTGTCTCGGCGGTTTCTGCCTGCATTGATAGCCGCCCAGGGTGATATCGATGCCGAAAGCCTGCACGAAACCGGCCTGCTTGCTTCAAACGCTATCCGAGTGTATCGGCACATAGAGCAGCATGGGCCAACCGCCACAGCCGCGCTGCCCTGGCAACAGGGTAGTAGAATGCTGTATCTGGCAACTCTGCAACAAAAATTCTTGCTAACTAAGTACGACCTAACCGGCCGAACCCGGGGCAAATACGGATACAGGTGGTGTTTGTGTGAAGACGCCTTTGCCGAGAGCTTTGAACAGGCTCAAAGACTGCGGGTTTTAGAAGCACGAGAGCAGGTAACCAGGGTTTTTGCCAACTATAACCCTGAAATTACTGTAGACATAGTACGAAAGATGCTACGCTGGCCCACAGAGGGCTAAGCAAAAGAAATCCTGTGTCAATCGGTAACCGCATGCCGTACCCGCTTATGGCACCACTGGCCCATGCCGGGATTGTTACCTTGACGCCCGCGGATGTTTGAGATATAATTACTCACCGCAAACGGAGCATGCACTTAACGTGTGCGTTGCGGGAGCATGGGCGGTTGGCTCAGTGGTAGAGCACCTCGTTCACACCGAGGGGGTCACTGGTTCGAATCCAGTACTGCCCATATGTAACCATATGGCGAGAATTTAAATCGTCACGAACCAGTGCAGGCACGCCCGACTTCATCCCGTACCTTCTTCGCTCCTTGCGTCGCGCGGTATAGGAACCCTGGGAATCAAGTGCCTGCTATTTTTTTTGCAAAGCTTATGCATCTTTGGCGATTAGACGATAGCTTATCAGTTAGTAACAGTGCAGGCACGCCCGAAGTTTAGCACGATCGCGCTAGCGGAGTGTCAACCTGATGCTCGATATGCACAATGTAGACTGTGAATAGTAACTTCTGATGTCTTTCCGTTAGTGGTACTTCAACGCATCTTCCCTACAGTGATAATAGTGACACTTGAAATGCGTTCGAGCAATCTGATAGAATTATCAGGTGAGGCTTCGGTTGATTTTTTGGTTGACCGCTAAAAGATCCGACAAGGAGCCAGCGATGCTCCATTTTACTTACTTGTGCAATTCCCTCATACAGTTTGAATCAAAACCCATGGAGGTTGTATGAACCCGATCTACGCGAAATGGACCGAACGATGGAAGGCTGCAGTAGAGGCGATTCCCGCTCATGGCGGCACTGTGCATGCATTTGAACAACTAGCGCCTGCTACCGAAGAACAGCTGGCTGCAATAGAAGCGCGGTTAGAGCGGAAGATTCCGCAATCTATGCGGGATGTGTTAACGGAGTTTTCAGCGGCGGTTGCATTTGAGTGGAATGTGTACGAAGAGGGTGATGAGGAGGACTTTGACCCGGACAATGTATTCTGCCTCTGGAACATGTACCGTTTACCAGCTTGTGAAGAAAATCGCAAGCTTATACTTGAGTCGATAGAGGGTCTTCAGTTTGAACCAGGAGAAATGTACTTCGATACCGCAATTTCATTTATCCAGGTCATTAACGGCGACCAGATTGCGATAGATACTGCCCAGGAAGGCGAACCAGTAATCTACCTTTCGCACGACCTTGGTGGGGGCCACGGCGGCAGACTCGCGGCTAACTTTGCCGATTTCATTGACCGCTGGAGCAAGATTGCTTGCATGCCCTTTGATGGCTACATGTTAGATGAGCTCTGGTCGGAAGAAGCAGATGGGTTGGACCCACACTCCGAGTTTGCACGGATGATTACTGGCAGGTTTGCATTAGAATTCGATTGATTTGCCGCACCGGCTTCGTTGTTCGGCTAACGATGAAAAAATGAGGAGGCACGCCCTGCACGGCGCGCCTCCTATTTACTTCAATAGACTGATAATGAGCGCGTTATTTTGTAGTGCCTAATTGGGAGGCTATCGGCTCTTTGCCTGTGTACTTTGGCAGCCTTTTCGAGAGTGGCTTAAGCTTGATATTGCGGTACCAAACTGGCACACCACCGTAGTTCTGAAGCCCAATGAAGCCTTCTTGTGGGAGTGAGCCAATGGCGTGCGGGAACTTGTTGTGGTGGCCATCCGGGTTCTGCATTGGGGTGGTCCACTTCGAAAGATCTGCCTTAACGATCTCCTTGCTATTGAGAACGATACTAACAAAGCTGCCATTTACAGTTATTTTGTAGTGGTTCCACTCGCCAAGTGGTTTGTTTGCATCCACAGTGGGGTGAACCAGATCATACAGGGCACCGTTGCCGTTCATCGCATCCCAGGTAGATCCATAATCTGCGTTATCCAGGATCTGGATTTCCATACCGGTATTTACTTCATCGTCTTTATCGTGTGTGCGGATAAAAACGCCACTGTTGCTCTTTTTACCCGAGACAATCTTGTAATCAAGTTCCAGTATGTAATCGCAGTACCGCTGGCGCGTGAATACATGTGGGCCGCCCTTCACTACATACAGGGATCCTTCGCCATCTATCCCCCAGGCCCCGCTCGCCTGATCATAATCCCAGGCATCCAAGTTTTTGCCATCGAAAAGGATCTCCCAACCGTTCTTAACAACCGGCTTGTAGGGTTTCTCTGCCTTTGTTGGTTGCTGAGCAAACGCCACCACTGCGAAAGCCAGCATGGCCATCACTGCGGAGAATTGGCCAATCAATCTCCTCATTCGTCACTCCTTGAGAATCAAACGGTGATGTGAAAGCGAGTAACTCGCTTATAAGCTGGCTGCCTTTTCTGCTTAACTTCACATATTCCCTTCACCTTGCGGCACCTTAAAGCAAAAAGCCCCTGCACAACATAGCGTGGCAGGGGCCAGTTGCGAGCATAGTGGGCTCAGGATACGTGCTGGTGGGCAACCCATGCCGCATATCGATCTACCCAGCGCTGCAAGAATGCGGTTGTATCTGCACTGCCAACACTGCCATCTGCTGCAAATGTGTCTTCTTTAACCTGCAAGAACAGCTCAGGCTGCCCCAGTGTTGGAGCATCCAGATAAGCCAGCACATTGCGAAGATGCTGCTGTGCAAGTGCAGAACCAAGTACTCCTACCGAGGCGCCAACAACACCAGTAGGTTTGCCGCCCCACACGCTGTGACCATATGGGCGGGAACCATGATCGATTGCATTTTTCAGAACACCCGGTATTGATCTGTTATACTCCGGGGTTACAAAGACAACGCCTGCAGCGGCGGCAATAGCCGATTTGAATGCTACTGCAGCTGCGGAGGGTGCTGCGTCATCATCCTGGTTGTAGAGTGGCAGATCGTTGATCTCAACAATCTGAAACTCCAACCCTTCTGGCGCAAGGCTAATCAGGGCATTGGCAAGTTTGCGGTTAATGGAATCTTTTCGTAGACTACCCACTACCACAGCTATCTTAAGGTTGCTCATATGTATTCCTTATCTATGCGCACAGTGCAAATTGCGTAAACGCAAGGTTCAACCAGAATGTCGATCCTCAGTTCACATGGATTCTCTATCCTCTTCCAGAGTTCTGGCGAGAGCGTTTTGAATAACGGCCGCATCTTGCTCTGAAATGTAACGGCCAAAGTGCCGAATTAAAGCGGGTTCGTAAACCTGCCACGCCTCTTCGCGTGCTTTTCTGCCATTTTCTGTGAGCACCGCAAACACTACTCTACGATCCTGCTCACAATGTTCTCTTAGTATCAGTCCGGCGGCTTCCAACCTATCGGCCAGGCGTGTTAGGCCGCTGCGACTGGTGAGTACTCTGTTTGCCAGATCACCCATCTTCAATCTACCATTGGCCTCTTCGAGGCGCAACAGCACATCATACCAATCGAAGCAAACAACATCGGCCGCAAGCAACTCACGGTCGATCTTCTCTGATATCCTGGCACGTGAAACCAGCAGCATTCGCCACGCACCTTTGCGCACTGAATCCAGTTTGTTCATACTGCCTCCGCCTATCCACATTGTAACACAATAAATATTACCAAACGCAAATATTAATCACAATGAAATATACGGGTAACTATTGTGGTTGGGAGTGTACTTTAGTGTGCATGCCTGTGTTGCCGGGTAGCATCGGTGATTTGCTTTGCCATGTATACTCCTTGTACACCGGGTGGGCCGATAATACAGAGGCAGAAATATGCAATATTGAACAGACATCCATTTAGCAGTGCAGTGTGGATGGATTTGCAATGTATCCGTTTCAGGAGATCTGTTAATGTATTACCGCGCTACCCGGGCCGCTGTGCTTGCCTCTGTTCTCTCTGCCGTTGCCTTTGCTCCCTGCCATTGCATGGCCCAGGCTGATGCCGACTTGTGGCCAATGGCAAAGGGAACCAGTTGGACACTGGAAACAACGATGGTAGATGCGGCAACTCATATGCAGCGCAAAGCAACCCAGCTTGTTACTGTAACTCAGAGTCGTGAAGGTAAAGCAGGCACTATTGCCACACTCACCTATTCCATCGGCGGGCAACTTACCCAGGTGGAGCGGTATATGATTACTCCACTTGGTGTGTACCGAACTGCAGCAGGATTAGACGGCAATGCGGCGGTTTCTCCGATTATGCCATTGATTAAATACCCCGCAACGCCTGGAGCTAAGTGGCAATGGACTGGTACCGTAACTCAGGGAAAAAAGAAGTCTCAGTCAACTGCAACCCTGAATGCCGTAGGTTTTGAGAGCGTCAAAACCCCTGCAGGAACATACAAAGCATTACATGTGCACTCCTCAACCACTTCTACTGAGAATGGAAAGCCTCAAGTAATCGCAAACGATCTGTGGTTTGCAAAGGGTGTTGGAATGGTGCTGCAGAAGGCCACTTTCGGTACAATTACCGTTAGAGCGGTAGTTTCAAAGGTTTCGTTGGCCAAAGATTAATCGGTAACGGGGAATACAGGGCATGTGCGGAAGATACACACAACACCAATCTACCGATCAGATAGTAATTCGGTTCGAAGTCGATTCAGTTCTGCACGAAACAACGCCCAGATACAATATTGCCCCAACGCAACGCGCTCCTGTTGTGTTGCAGGCGCGCGTTGGCTCCGGGCGAGTGCTGGATGCGTTTAAGTGGGGCCTTATCCCATCCTGGGCGAAGGATCCCACCATTGGCAACCGCCTGCTGAACGCGCGCGCAGAAACGGCTGCTGAGAAGCCCTCTTTCCGTTCGGCACTTTCCAGACGCCGGTGCCTTCTGCCTGCGGATGGATATTATGAATGGCAAGCAGTTGGCAAAGCCAAACAACCGCTGTATTACCACTTTATCGATACTGACCTGTTTGCATTTGCCGGGCTGTGGGAAACCTGGAACTCGCCAGAAGGTGAGGCAGTGCACTCCTTTACAATCCTTACCACAGAACCCAACTCACTCGCAGCTGTGGCGCACGACCGGATGCCCGTAATTTTAGGCCGCGAGGATGAAGCTCTATGGCTCGATCCAGAGGTAACGGACGTTAACCGGATTTTGCACCTGATGCGCCCGGCTGAGGCAGAAAGGATGGCCGTTTATCCTGTTTCGCCCCGGGTTAATAAACCAGCCGACGATGATGCGGGACTTGTTGAGCCATTTGTACCCGGAAATGACCACAACACATCACCATCTCACCCACTCACTCTATTTTAGTGCCCTCATAGCAGTCTGGAGCTGACAAATTGGCATCTCAACCACAAAAACAGCAGCCGCTCAATCCTATTCTCACGGTAGAAGAACTCCGTGCACGCAGAAAGCCGCTGGTAAATGTGAACGAAGAACACGAACGCAGCCTCACAAAGCTGGAGCGGTTAGCCATGTTGATAACCGAAAAGGTTGGCACAATGGGCTTCTTCCTGGTGATTTTTGCATGGACGGTATCCTGGTGTGGTTTCAATATTCTTGCTACCGAAGTCCCTTCACTGCACTGGAAGGCTTTTGATCCATTTCCAGCATTTGTGGCATATCTGCTCATGAGCAATGTCATCCAAATTCTATTGATGCCATTGATTATGGTTGGTCAGAACTTGCAGGGTTCGCACTCTGAACGGCGTGCTGAACATGACCTGCAGGTGAATGTTAAAGCCGAAGAAGAGATTGAGGTTATACTTCAGCACCTAGAGCAACAGCAGGAGCTGCTGCTCAAATTGGTGCAGGCTCAAGGTATAGAAATAAACAAAATCAACAATTTGGATACTGGATCAGAGTGAACTACCGGGCATCCCATGCTATGCGTTGTAGCAGGTACTCAATTTGAGATGCATGCTGCACATCGTGCTCCATCAAATCGGTTATGAATTCATGCATGGTTAACGTGTGGCCCTCCCACTCATGCTCGCCATCCATATCTTCATCAGTTAGGGCGTCCAGTTGCGAGTCCCACTCATTTCCTACCTCAGTGAACCATTGGCGCACTGCCAGCCAATCAGAAACAGCGGGAGCCGCATCGGCATCAAAGGCCTTGCGGTTTAACGGTTGGCCACCGGCACTAAATATAGGCAGAGTAAGGAGTTTCCAGGCGGTGACGTGGTAAACAATGCCGCTGATAGATCCGTTTTGCCCTACTCCCCACGGGTGATCTGGCCAGGATTCTGTAGCGAACTTTAGGGCATGTTCTGCAGGGATGTTAGTTATTAACTCTGCAAGGGACCTGTATTGCCTGTGGGCGCGCTTTATGAGGTAGGCAGTGAGTGTGGGCGGCATGTTCATAGTTCCTTCCGGGTCAATTTCGCAGAGTATGAGTTATAATACCGTTGCGGTGCTATCCGTTACAATGGGATTGCTCGCTCATCGCCAATGCGCGGTAACCAAATTTCATTCGCCATCGTCCAATTATCATATCGCTGTGCAACATCCTGGTGCACAGCTGGCTATGTTTAGGAGTTTATGTATGGTTCGCAAGCGATCTCTGTTATTCACGCTACTTCTTATTCCGGTAGCTGCCTTCGCTATTCAGGTAGGTGCTGGAGCCCAGCCACAGGGCAAGGCCCTTGCCGATAAGGCCTCACAGGATGCTCTGCTCGATGAGATAGCGGAGTTAGATGTGTTACGTTCGCTTACGCCACTTAAGCTTACTCCAGACCAGATAGATAAGATGCTCATAGCCATCGATCAATCTCGTGAAGAGTACGACAAGCGCATGACTGAGATTGGCCTGGCCGCACTTGCTCCACTCGCTGATGAGATTCATGCAAAACACAAAGAGATGTTAAAGGGTGCAGAGCCGGCAAAAGCTCTGGATGAAAAAATTAAAAAGGCGCTGATATCGGTTGAAGGCAAGCGCGACGGAGTGCTCCGTGACAGCTACTTGTTTCTTACGGGTACGTTGCAGAGCGTGCTGACTAAAGATCAGAAGGCTATTGCGGTGCAGATGGAAAAAGACAGCATAGTGCGCCTGGGCCGAAAACTGGATCCCAACAACAAGGAAGGGCAGTACCTTACGGCATATGCTGTAGATGTTATGGTGAACTTCCGCCGAATTACGCCATTGCTAAAGCAGCTTAAAGCAGCACAGTAGCCTAACGTACAACAGAGAAAATTAAAGGCCGCCCGGATGCAACGCTTCCGGGCGGCCTTTTCTGCATGCATGCAGCTAGAGTAGATGCCAGATCTATAGAAGCGTGTTCAACTTCTTTGCGATGGTATCCTTAGATACCGCACCAATGATCTGATCCACAAGCTTGCCATCCTTGAAGAAAAGCAGTGTGGGGATAGACATCACGTTGTACTTACCCGCTACCTCTGCCTCTTCGTCAACGTTGCACTTCAACACCTTTGCCTTGCCGGCATATTCTGTGGCGAGGGCATCAATGTGTGGGCCGATCATCTTGCAGGGACCGCACCATACGGCCCAGAAATCGACCAGAACCGGAACATCGGACTTGAGAACCACCTGCTCGAAATCGGCGGTTGTGACTGCAGTGCTCATTTGAAACTACCTCCCGAACTATCTGTACCCTTGCTTACCGGTACTACCCGGCCACTTGGGATCCATAGCGTTATCGGCGCCGAAATGTTTTACCCTTTTAAATGTGGATTCGGCACCCTCTGAACATGCTACGCTTCGCCGGATTTATTGGTTCCTGCCTGATTGAAGCCCAAAAGGCAACAGCAGGCACTTCTCGGTTGATGCATGTATCAGTAATTGACAAACAGAAGCCGGTGAAACGCATATGTAGATCTTTATGATCTAATCATTGCGGCCACCGGCCCCAAAAAACCACTTGCGTGAACGAGATTTAGCAGCTCGGATTAACGACAAATGGGAAAGATACGACGACATACGTCGCCGAAGGGTTTATGAATGGTTGATTTCTGGCTGTTATCTCTTATGGATTCGTAGTATTGTACTACTGACCGGAGGCAACGTTGGCAGCTTGCGGACCCTTGGCACCATCGACGATGTCGAAGGTTACCGCCTGGCCCTCTGCCAATGTCTTAAAGCCTTCTTTGACAATGGCTGAATAATGGACAAATATGTCCTTGCCTTCGGAAGTTTCAATGAAACCATATCCTTTGGCGTCATTGAACCACTTCACTTTCCCAGATGGCATAGCAGAACTTCCTCCTTACACAATGGCCAGGCCCTTATTCCCGGCCGGACAAGTATATCATTCGCCCCATACCTTGTCAACGAATGATGGAAAAAAAACCTGAAACTATTGCTACCTCTGGCACGTACAAGCGCTAACGAGCGAGAAATTCCCGATTTCTCTGCGGATAACCACCGAATCACTCCCTTACTTCAATCTGAATTTCGCAAATATTGCTTGCCATCTGAAGCGACAGTGCACGCACTACAGTTGAGCATACGTATGCCCTGCGGGTAAGCGCACTTCGCCGATGAATAAGCCATGTATCCTCCAATTAGCCCGATAGACATCGCACGTTCTGTTCCGGTTGAAACACATGAATGCTTGAAACGGTTGGATGGCATTGAGAGAGATAGCGAGCGGGAAATTACACGGTGTGCTCGCACTGCCCTGGCACACAATGACCTCTGGGCGAATAACTTTCTGGACGACGGCAGCCGTATCTATATTGTCGATTGGGAGTTTGCCAGTTTGGTGACCAAATGTACGACATTGCAACCCTGGCTCTGGTGGGTGGATTGAGTGATGCGGAATCTCTGTTCTTGCTGGAACGAAGTGGCCTCGCTGCAAGGCACAGCTTCGATACGCTGCGTCATATGCAATGGGTAGTTAGCTTATTTGAAGGGTGCTGGTCCCTCGTTATGGGCCAGCTGAAACCAGCCGATAATGAATCGGCCGCAGCATTTGACTACCATCGATACTCTAAACAGATGTTTTCCAGACTCGTGTGAACCTTAACAGGAGAACGGCCATGCCAGATACACTTCGTATAGCGCTTGCCACACCGTTTTACCCGGAAAGCAGGGAAGCGGCAGTAGAAGCAACTTGCAGCTATATCCGCAAATCATCGGCATTGGGAGCACGGATAGTATGTTTTCCGGAGTGTTTTGTACCGGGGTACAGACGCCCGGGCCATAGTTACCCGACTATCGATGCCCAGTGGCTGGAACATGCCTGGCAGCGAGTGGCCGAGTCCGCACGTGCCAACGCTATCAGCGTCATACTTGGTACAGAGCGACTCAAAAATGATGTGCCGCTCCTTACAGCCCTTGTGATTGATAGCACTGGAAAATCGCTTGGGTTTCAAGATAAGGTTCAGTTAGATCCTACTGAAGAATCAATTTACGCTGCCGGTAATGGGCGAAATGTGTTTGAACTGGAGGGAGTGAAAATCGGCATCGTCATATGCCATGAAGGCTTTAGATACCCAGAAACAGCCCGAGCCGCAGCTCGCAAGGGCGCACAGATTATCTTTCACCCTCACTACTCCTGGGCTGAGGGTATCGACTTCCCTCACGAAGGGTATGGCCACCCGGCAAATAGCTTTCATGAAAATGCAGCACTGTGCCGAGCTGCCGAAAACACCTGTTATTACGCTACCGTTAATTATGCGGAAGCAGGATCGCCAACAACAACTGCAATTGCCACCCCGGATGGATCCCTGCTAAATTACCTTCCAAGAGGCAGCGAAGGGCTGCTTGTGGCAAACATAGACTTAGTTGCCGCTACAGGTTTGCTGGCATCCCGATTACGAAGCCAGTTAGCCGACAACCCGTAACAGCGGCTGCTTGTTTGACAAGAGGTATGTTCCATGCCATAATTAAGGCCGTAACTGCATAGTTGGTTTCTGCTCACCGCAGACAGCTGGTTTTGCGCGATACCGCGCAAGCGAATTCTCTCAATGAGTGCCAGCCGAGG
>CAIONQ010000071.1 GCA_903859705.1 uncultured Chthonomonas sp. | reverse complement strand
CTACCGCCACCCACCTTACCTCTGATTCTGCTCGGTCGAAAGGCTGTGCCTGAGCATGAGGCAGCTTGAGCAGTACAACTTTCCTCTTCGGTGCATCTCCTTCGCGTGCTTTGCATTTCCTTAGCGCGACAAATGCATCTCTGCACCCGGGCTCTTGCTGGATGGATGCGTGTGCTAACCGGGAGCTTTTCACTTAGCGCGCGAAGACCGCGAAGCTTTCATCCGGTTCTGTCGGATGAAAGCTGTGCTTAAGCGGAGGGTATCTTGAATGGAACCAGTTCCCTCTTCACCGCATCTCTTCGCGTGACTTATAAAATGATGTTTATGAAAAGCAATATCTACCGCGCTACGCTTGCTTGCGCGAAAATTGCATTTCAGCATCCTGACCAGTGGATAGAAGCCTGTGCTTGAGGCACAAGAATATTGACTGCGGGCTCCCCCCTCCATCCGGCAGGCGCGCATTTCTTCCTCTCCCCGCGAGCGCGCGAGCGAAGCCAGGACGATCTGCAGCTAAAACACTAACAAAGCGCAAAGATATACCTGCGCTGTAATCGTGAGGTACGAACTATGTATACCAGCGCCGCAACGCTGAGCCTTCCAACAAATCACTGATATCGACCCGACCTGTAACTCTGGTGTTCTCTGAGAGCGCCGAGTGTGCTCGGATCAAGCGGTAGAGGCAAGGAGTGCATGGCAGCACCAGTACTCACAAAATTAACTGGGAGAGGTTCGGAGTGGAGAGCAATGATCTGCCACTAAATACCACTTATCATCATTCAATACAATCTATAGTGAATTGTAGCCTCGCCGTTTACTGCGCCCGGCCCGCTTGAACAGAAGCGCATACCATTGCTGCAAAGCCATAAAGATGTGACAGATACAGCATATGTGCTCCCCATACATGATCCTCTGCATCGGCAATTGTTCCTTCTGCATCTCTGACTGTTGCCGCACTCCAAGACCTACGCCTATTTATTCTACAGCTTTCGGGTTAACCGGTAATGGAGCCGCAAAAAGGTAATTCCCCACACCTTAAAAACATGGTCTGCGGATACTTCATCTGTGGCTTCAGCCCACACATTTATCTTTTCGCACATAGCACGGACGTATTTCGCAGAGACCACACCCTTTGCGTTGCGAACCACAAAATATAATCCCGGGCAGCCAAAACGCCCACCAGATGAACTCAAAGTTAGCAAACCACCGGCGTTGCTCTCTGGTTTTAACAGCACGACTGCGTTGCCGTTTGGAAGCGGAAACACAAGCTTTACGCACTGGCCAGGGTGGTAAGGAACATCGCATGTAGAGTAACTCCCTGCATACATCACGTTGTGGTTGGCTACCAGTTCACGTATCCAGGCAGTGTAAGCAACTTCGCCGGTATCTTTATTTAGCAACTGAACTACCTGGCTGGTAATACCAGAGGCCGTATCTGCCGATGTAAGCGGGATGTTAAACTGCTGAAGTCGCCGCCAGAAGATAAGAGCCAGGATCGCACCAAATGGGCCAAATGGCCCGCACCATTTCCCACTCACATCCATGTTATAACTTGAGGTGTGCTCGTAAAAATCGATTACGGCAGGACTTATACCGCCGGTATTACATGTAGGGCTGGCGAGCACAGAGAGGTTGGGTATAAGGCCAACTCTTGAAGAATCTGTAGCAATCTCTAAGCCTTCCTCCCTGGCGAGATCTGCAAAATAGCCAGCGCCGATTTTAGCTGACTTTCCCATGGGGCCGCGAAGCCAGGGCTGTTCATCCAGATCGATGCGAATTCCCGTTGTCTCTACCCAGCGCTGCGTTATCCAATCAGAAAGATAGCCGCGCCGATCCCCGAGCCACGGGATCAGGCTGTGATTTGATTTAGCAATTGTCACATCTGGCTCTTGTTGTTCCATGGCAAAAGTGCACCTTCGCTAAGCGCATACAGGCTGGCCCGGGCAGTTCTTATATGCCTCACAGTTTTGCTTCCCTGCTGCTCTTGTGCGGTTTTGCTCTCATAGCACCCACTCAACGTCCGTACAAGGTCATCCTTCTGCAGCAAAGGTTTGCTTAATCCAGTAATAGTATGCTTCTACGTTGTCATCGCTACCATGTACCATCCTCTTGTAGGCTTTCCCAAGGGGATTTAAGACTATGCCTGGAGGCGTCAGTTCAATAACCACCACATTATCGGTGGAAGTTGCCATCACCGTATCAACGGTTGGCCGCCATACTCCCCCGATGTTCCGCACAATAACTTCGCCAAGATAGCACCCTAATGCTGTCAGAAACCCCGTCACCTCGTTTGCCTTGCACCCTTCCTCCCGCAAGCTGTCAAATATCGTCTCTACCCTGGTCAGGCTCTCGGGCGTGAAGTCTAAGTCTATGTCATATACTTTCTTTACTATCAGTACGCACTGTTCTGCCGCGGCCACCGCAAATTCCGGGCCAATTTCAGGCGCATCGCTATCGTTGTTATTCTTATTCATGAGTTCCTCCACTTGAGATGTTGGTCTGCCCACTACCCCCAGAATTTCCTATCCAGGCTCCTGTACTGTATCGCCTCTGCAACATGCGCAACCGCTATATCCGGTGCGCTTTCCAGATCTGCAATGGTTCTGGCAACTTTTAGCAATCTGTCATAAGCTCTGGCAGAGAGGCCGAGTTGCCGGATAGCCGCGCGCAGTAGGTTCTTTACATCCTCGGTGGGGGCACAGTAGGCGCGGATTTCGGCTGGGCCCATCTGGGCATTGCAATAGAGCGGGCGCTGCTTTTTGATGCTAAGCACTGCCTCGCCCGCAACATCGGCGGGGTGTGGCGGAGCCTCTGCCGTTTCGACAGGCGTGCGCCCTTCCTCAAACCGGCGCGCCTGGGTGGCGCGGGCACGGTTTACCCTCGCCCGGATATCTCGCGAGTTCTCCCCCACCCGGCTCTGCAGCAGCTCATCTTCAGATAGGCGCGGCACCTCGATCTGAATATCTATCCTATCCAGGAGTGGGCCAGAGATCCTCTTCTGGTACTTCTGTACCTGCTGATTGCTGCAGCTACACTGCCGAAAAACATCGCCATAGTAGCCGCAGGGGCACGGGTTCATGGCCGCAATAAGGCAGAAATCTGCAGGGTAGGTATACGATGCCTGCACGCGGCTTACGCTTACCACGCCATCCTCCAGTGGCTGGCGCAGCACCTCCAGAGCATCCCGGTTAAACTCCGGAAGCTCATCTAAAAACAGCACCCCGTGATGGCTAAGGCTCACCTCGCCTGGCCGGGGCACGGTGCCGCCACCAACAAGCGCCGCCGTGGAAACGGTGTGATGCGGCGAGCGGAAGGGGCGGGTGCTTACCAACGAGGAATCTGCATTGAGCATGCCAGCCACCGAGTAGAGCTTGGTGGCCTCCAGCGCTTCTTCCATAGTGAGGGGCGGCAATATGGAGGGCAGCCTGCGGGCCATCATGGTTTTTCCGCTGCCTGGCGGCCCAATAAGTATCATGTTGTGGCCGCCGGCGGCAGCCACCTCCAGCGCACGCTTTACGGCCGCATGGCCCTTCACATCAGCAAAATCATAAAGGTGGCCATCGCCACCAGATTCCAGAATACTGGTATCGCGCGGCTCCGGTCGGGCTGTCTCCGGCATCTCCAGCATCTGTATCAATTCACTTAAACTGTTAACGCCGTACACATCCACCCCGCCCACAATGGCGGCCTCGCGGGCATTGGCTGCCGGCACATACAGGCGCGCCACGCCGCGCTCTCGTGCGCCAATAGCAATAGGCAGCGCCCCGTTTATGGGGCGCACGGTTCCATCCAGCGAAAGCTCGCCAACAAAGGCAGCGCCCTGTGTGCACTCGCCGCTTAATTGGCCAGAGGCACCCAGCATACCCAGTGCAATAGGCAGATCAAAGCTGGGGCCAGCTTTGCGAACATCGGCTGGAGCAAGATTTACTGTGATACGTTTGTCGTATGGATACAGGTAACCGCTGTTCTTAATGGCGGCACGCACGCGGTCTCTGCTTTCATTAACAGCCGCATCTGGCAAACCAACAATGGAACACTGCGGCACGCCGTTGCTCAGATCTACCTGAACGTGGATCTCATACGCATCGATACCCTGCACCGCACTGGATTGCACCTGAGACAGCATTCCCCACACTCCTGACTGTGTAATCAAACCGAATGCATCCCCACAAACGGTGAGGTGTTCCGCAAACACAACGCTTAATAAAAACCGCAGGTGCAACCGTACAGGGGCCAAATGGCACCACCCGAGTACATGCGTCTGCTTATTCTACCATTTTGAATAACAATTTGTGCATGGTAAATGCGATGAATGCAATACCGGCATCCACTTCGATGCAATCAGGTTTTCAATCTTACTTCACATGGTAAAATCTGCGATATGTTGGGCAACAAGCGCCAGAGCAAAGGGCCAGATTATGAGCCGCAAACGTGTGCAGAAGTGCAGAGCTTGTAAGAAGAACCCGGTGTGGCGGGGTGGGGATGTTAAGAACCCCGGGCCGGTATGCAAACGCTGCTACCACAAGGGGCGCGGATATAGTGGCGGGAAATGGAACATGACCACATTCATGAACGATCCTGAATTTGAAGAAGACTTCAGTTGGACCACTTTAGAATATACGGTGGAAAGTATTGCGGCTGCCCACCTCGCGCACACCCTTGAAGAAATTGACGACAGTGACGAAGCAGAAGAAGATGATTAGAATACACGGTTGGGCACCACGGTTGTCCCTTCCGAGCACGCAAACCCGGTACCGTATGAATTAATCGATCAACTGGAGTGCCGAGATGAGGAGACTTGCCTTTAAGAACCCAAACGCTCATAATTTTTGCTGGCCAGATACTCTGAAATGTGTTTTACATAGGGCAGATCTTCTTTCACCACCCGGTGGAACCTGGTATCTGCGGTCCAGAATTCGCACTGCCGAATATCTGCCAGGGCAGCATAAAGTGAATCGTAAACAAGGCGCTGGTTGAACTGTTCTGCAATTTCTCGAGATCTATTGCGCAGGCCGGGAGCGGATACAATACGAACGGGGATCATATCCAGATGAGCAAATGCACGTGCCCCATCTTCCGCAGTAAATGAGCCATTATGCACGCGCTTACGGATGATGCCTATCCACCTCCACCTCAAAGAGTGGCGGGGCTATAAGCACAATTCCGGAGCGCACGCTATCCTGCAACAGGGCAAGGGCGCTTTCGCGGTCGGTTTCTGCGGCAAGTACCCACTTAATGGCAACGTTTGCATCAATGCAACGCTCCGTCATACCAGCTCATTGCCTCGCTCGTTACGTATATCGGCACACTCGGCGCCGGCATCCATCAGCATGGCAGATGGCACAGGGTTTTCTACGCATGTTTGCAGAAACTGCTCGGCACGGGCAAAATACTCCTGGTGCGAAGTAAGTCGCTCGCCAAGCTTCTGCATCAGCAGCTGCTGATCTGATATTGATAGCGCAAGCGCCAACTCTTCTACTTGCCCCAGAGTTACCCTACCCATATTTCGAAATCTCCCCAAATGCAATTACACGCACCGAAGATATTGTTGCATGAAAAAGGGTATTCGAGCTCGTGCTCAGATAACTCGGAGCCGTTTGCGGTAAGCGTTCTGAAAGAAAATTGCTGCAAAGGCAGCAATCAGAACCAGTATTCCATTCCTGTATGCAATAATCCCTGAATACAACCATTCCGCAACAGAGTGGTTATGTGCACATACCATTTACTGAGCGATTTATCTAACACTTTTGTTTGAACCGTTACAGGCGTGCTTGAAAGGTTACACCCCAATGAGATCTGCCTCTGCCAATCTGTTACCAGGGCTTACCTCGCACCGCGCGCTAAGCACAATCGTGCGAGTAACCCTATTGGTGCTGGTTGTGGGAGTTCCGCTCTCCCTGTTAAAGAAACCGCACTTCCGAACATCTACCAGAATTCTGCTGGAGGAGAAGAGCACACTCGGCAGCATGTTTGCAGCCGATAATCCCGTTGCAAGTCTGTTTCGTGCGGACGACGCCAATCACGTACAAAATCAGATTGAGTTGTTGAAGAGCGAACAGATGCTGAGCACAGCCTACAGGGATGCCGATATCCCCATTGGCTCCGCCCGGGTAACGGTGGCCCAAATTGCCAGCACCGATGTGGTTCAGATCGATGTTGAGAGCACCACTCCCACCTATGCCGAGCGCCTTGCCAAAACACTGCCGCTTTCGTTTATGTACTTTTTGAAAGGCAATGAACAATCCGCACTGATAAACGCAAAGTCAGCAGTGCAAGAGCGCCTAAAGCAGGAAAATGAACTTCTGATTGATGCCGAAATCAAGATGGAGCGGCTCAAAGTACAGCCTGCTACAGGCGTAAACAATGCTCAATTGACGGTGCTCACAAGCGAAATAGAGGCGCACCGGGCAACCGCGGCCGGGTTAATAAATGCCCACGAAAAACTACGACTGCGCACAGGCATGGGGCACAACCCGGTTATGGTAATAAGCCCGGCAGGGCAGGCACAGCAGGTTGGCCCGGGCCGCATACGCGAGCTATTTAATATTGCAGGAGTTGGCCTGGTTCTGGGGGTAGCAGGCGTGTTTGTGCAGGCAGGTATGAAGGGCAGAAAGTGGAGTTGAGAGGCGGCGTGCTGAGAGGCGCTGTTCTAATCTGTATAACAGAGAGCAGCGTCTCCAACTGTAAAGAACTGTGCGGCAGCTTGCAAGGATTGGGGATGGGAACTGCCTATGGGGCGGTACAGGGTGGACAAGCCCAATTGGTGGCTGAGCGTGCTGGTTATGCCGACTTCCCAGATTGCCTTGCGAATATTAGTGCAATGTTCCAGTAACGGGACGCTGGATGCCAGTTGGTTGAGCGCGTGAGCAAGAGTGACTAACTATCACTTCGCGGTGCGAGTTTGTGGATTGAAGTGGTACGATTCAAAACACATGCGGCTAATCAGGGCGAGTAGTACGGACCGGAAGTGACAGGTATCTCGACGGCAGCCAGAAAACGGCAAATTATCAATATGCGGCTCGCAAACCGTTGGCCGATTGCCATCGCTGTTTTGTAGACCAGACCGGTTTGATTTCATATACTTTCGCTATCTCGCTTATCCCCGAATCACGTACTCACGTTCATATGATTTCCCGCCGCCTGGGGTGTCTTCTAAATGAAATCTACATGTAACGCGCTTGTGTACATCGATCGTTAAAATATTAAGGGACAGTAGTTGTCGATGGTCTTCAGTCTCGATCATTCCAGTTGCACTTCCAGCCCCATAGAGAGGTATGTTGCCAGGCAGATTCGCTTCACGCGGTATATGTTTGTGACCATGCATGACGGCTCTGAATTGATGTGCTTTCACGAAGTCTAAGAAGCCACCAGCTTGATCGAACGCTACAGTATGCTCGTGAAAGGGTTTAATAAAGCAGAAGAAGCGACGATGTTCGATCCATTCTGGCACTGCGAGCGGCAGCGGATGGTGGTGAATTATACCGACCAATGCATAATCCACGGAACGCGGATGTTCGCCAATTAGGCCGCCAAGCTGATCAAGCTGCGCTACGCTTACCTGCCCTGCTGCGTTACTCCCACCATCACAAGAATCAAATCCTATGACTCCGACCCCGTGACCATCGAACCATCGAATGCGATCCGCGTCGATGGGGTTATTTAGCCGCGTCTGACGGCCATAACCGTTTTCCGGCAATCGTGGTTTCCTCGCACATAAAACGGTGCGTTTGTAAACTGGCCTTTGATTTCATTTCTGAAACTAAGGGCTGAGCTGAAATTCGCAGATGATGGCGTATCGATGATGTCGCCAGAAAGCACCGGCAAGACATTTGATCTGCGGCCATATTCGTCGCCGAACTTCTGGATTAGGTTTCGCAAGCGCGCCATGCGTTCGTTTGCTCTTGGATTCCCCATGTGGATGTCACTTGCCTGAATAATGTGGAAATCAGATTCCGCAGGTTCCCAAGAGCCTCGGATGACTTGGAAGCCAGCAATACGCACTAACATGTCCACCGAAACATGCGCACCTGGATGAAACCGCATAGAGCGGCTAAATAAGCGGCTAATTGTACGTTTGATAAAGTCGGCACGTTGTTCACTCGAACGGCCGCGGCTCAGAAAGACACTGTTATTGCCAGACCACAACAGCAGACCCGGCCATTCACTTTGGCGAGCTAACGCCTTCTTGAAAGCGGGGAACGGAGCGCAAAGATCTATCTCGCGCCCAATAGGCTCATCGAGCTGCAAAACGAGACCAGGTGCCTCTGGATTCCGCCCAATTATCTGGCGTAAGAATTCAGAGTCCGACAGCATTTGGTCGACCTCACTGTCTCTTCCAGACGGAACTATGAGCGCTGTCCATGGGCGCCAACCCATCCCATCTCTGAGCATTCTTAGCGCCTCTGTGTGACAATGGCCGGATTCCAACATGTCGATAGTGTTGTGAATTCGATCGCGAAAGCTGAGGTCCATCCTCGACGACGACATGTATCCCGCATTTATGCGCTCCAAAAGACTGGTCAGTGAGTTGATTAAGCCGGTTCGCCCTATACCAGTGCCAGTGACCTAATTTTCTAAGAACTCCCATGGAGCGGCCAACGTATCGCTTTCGCCTGCAAATAGCCAGGCTACTGAATTAGCGTCTTGTAAAGAAAACCGTAATCCCAATTCTATACTCCTGTCCGCTTAACAAAACACAGCAACAATTCTGGAGCATTTTTTCACCGCGAATATAGGCTGTGTTTCGTTGGTTGCATGTTACAGCCAAATGTCCCTAATGAGCGGCAGCTTACCGTTTCGGACGCTCTCATTGTGTCAAGCAATAATTGACACATCGGTGGCACCCCGAATCCTGCTATTGACGTCCCGATCTGCTGCCGGTATTGCTGCTCGTTCACCACTTCAGCGCCACAGCCTAATCTGCGATTGTTTTATGCTAATGGCGGACGTATCGTATCCATTAGCGGAAAGAAGGCGCAACAGGTACTCCATTCCCTCTGGTTTGTCAGCTCGATGCTCAGCAAGCGGACCGCAGACGATACGCGTGAGCTCGTAGTTACCTTCGAATGGCAACAGGCTGTACCTTATTTTCCTATTGCAGTCGACGAGCGACCGCTCACGAATAGCTTCCGGAGATTTCGGAATGCTGATGTGCCTCCACTCGGCTTCGGAATCAAACATTGGATCTTTGAAATACAATGCCCTACCGAGCGGTATTGTCCAACTAAAGGCGTTGGAGCCTGGTGCGCTCGTTTGGCGTATGGCAGAGCGAATTATTTCTAATGCTTGGTCATGTTGCCGATCTGCATCATATTCGACGCGTTGAAGCGGTAGCTCGAAGCCGGGAAAGTCATAAACGGTGCCAAGATACCTGAATCCCAACGAATAACCCTTACACCCGTTTCCGAAGCCTCTCCAGAGTGGCAGCGCATCTTCCCGATGAGAGAAACAAACCACGTGCCAGTCTATTAACTTGTCATATTCTTCCGGCTCATACCCCATTTTTATAATTAATCTACCGATGTTTGGCAGCTCCTGTGTAGCCTCCGCCCACTTCGCGATAACACCTTGATTCCCAGCGAAATCTTCTGCCGCGCTTGCTGCCTGCATTGTTGAAACTGTTAGGTCACGGCCATAATAGAACTCAGTCTCATCCGCTAAGTCTTCAATGTGAGTCGCCCACAGTTCCCTGTTCCGAATAATAGACTCCATGCCGTCCAAGTTGGTGTAATGGAAAATAACCGAGCCATCATAAGTATAAGCCTTGTTATCCAAATCTGTTACCTCCGTCGTCATCGCCGAGCAAAATTGGCTTGACACACGTAACCCCTATTTCATCCGACAGTTGGCCCGCGGTAGCGTGCGGCATCGAAGGTAATCCCAGGGCTGAGGGAGTATACATTCCCGAGCTGTTTGCCTCAGTTTCCCAGATCACCTACATAAGGCTCCTATGCGCCAGACTGCCAGGCATGTCGGAAAGTGTCAATATATTTGGAACCTTTGCAGTCACCGGCTTACGGTCCAGATCGCCGCGCGATTTCTGTTTGCGAAAATCAGCGAGCGTAGAGGAATAGATACCCTTTCGGCACAATAGGCTGCCTAATTCACCAGGCGCAGTGCAGGCATCGGCCATCACGATAAGGCGTAATTTGTAAGCGTTCGTGTAGCGGCGCTGTTTCGGCCGGCGCGTCTCAGTGTCGGTACCAGATCCAACAAATCGAACCGTTGCTGAAGTCTCAGGTTGTGATATTGGAAAGATCCTTCTCGCCCTAATGGGTGAAACGGGCTCGCCACTGGCGAAATGCACCGACCAATATAGACATATTGGGTACTTGTGTCCAGTGTGAACGTCACATGCTTCACTTTAGGTCCAACGCGTTGCACGCGAGCAGACGCGGACATGCGCTTGCTACTTGTATTAGTTCAAGCATGGACGTCCGGCATCCGGTTCCTCAGCCAATTTTGGCCATAATCTGTTCTAGTAATGTCGAACATCATTTCGTTACATCTTGGACACACGTCAAGGTCCGCAAATGTTGGTGTCGATTCCGGCGTTGGAGTTCGTTCACGTTGGGGTCGATCCCACCTGAGCCCCAACCGGGTCGTCAGGAAGTCTGAGCACGTTGGATTAGCGTTGGGATCTAAACCAGTCAGCACACTAAGCACGTGTCCATGCCTATATGCGTGTCCGTTCCTGTGCATTGCACACTCAATGTTATCGAAATTCAGTCCGAGGCCGTATGCCTCGCGCATCATCCACCACAAACTGAAGCGTGCCAGGCCGTCCGCCGCCCCTCCCCCTCCTCCTACGTCCCGATGTACCCCCGGGAACCACGGTTGTTTAAAGCTCTGTTGATTTCCACTGTGGAACAATAACGGGCGAAATCCCCATCTGCGCTCATCCTTATCGAATTAGCAGTTGGCTTAACTGGAAAGATCCACCTCGCTCCGGATAAGTGAAGCAGGCTCGCGATAGAGACAAGCTCCGAGTGTCGTAGCATTCACACGCTTACAACGGACAAACACATAAATATCACAAAAAATGCGCTAATTCCAGCGATTATGGAGATTATTTCACCAAAAACGGCTACAATCGGGGCATAATTGATTTAAGATTCTGTGCGCTGTTCGTTTACGTTATTTCGGAGCATCCATGTTAGTTCAATTTAGCTGTGAGAACTTCCGGTCGTTCGGAGATCTAGCCGTCTTTTCCATGCTGGCAACGTCGGATGGGAAACATCCTTCTCATAAGGTGGTTTTGCCTTCCCGCAAAGGTGCCCACGCAGTACGATGTGCGGCTATGTATGGTGCAAACGCCTCCGGCAAATCCAATCTGGTTAAAGCGATCGACTCATTACGCGGGTTGGTTGTAGAAGGTAGGTCTGTTCGCGCCGGGGCGGTGATGCAGCCATTCAGGCTTTGCGAGCCAAATTCACGGCCCACACGGTTCGAGGCAATATTTGTAACGCAAGGCAAAGAATATACATACGGCGTTGCTCTTAGCCCAACCCTGGTAGAAGAAGAGTACTTGCTCTGCCGACAGGGTTCGAGCAATCGGCTGCTGTTCGGACGTGAGACATTGCCAGACGGTGAGGTAAAAGTCGACTTTGCTCCTCTCTTCGTAAGTAAAGATGTCCGGGCATTTTTGAAATACAAGGTGTTGGATACACCTCCTGATCAGACATTCCTATCCGCAGTATTTGACGGCAACTTCAAGGAACATCTGCCTCGGCTTTCGCCGGTGATGCGGTGGTTTCAAGAAGTGCTGATAGTGGTAAGCGCGGACGCTGAAAATCGTGCACTCGAAGTCCGCGCCCACCGATCCTCAGTGTTTCGGGATCACCTTGCGACAACACTGCGCAACGCTGGCACCGGCATCGAGGACGTTGTAACATCTGAGTCCCCTATTGATTGGGATAGGGATCTGGTGGGCTTTGCTCCAGAATTTCGAGAGCAGATCAGAAGCCGAGTCGATCAACTTGAAGATGACGGTTTATACCTTGGACCGGTTCCCGACATGAACGGAACGCGATACTTGTTCAGGCGCAACGCAGACGGCATTGCGCTCATTACGCGTATGCACCTGCGCCACGGCACCGGTGATGGCACTGCAGTTGACTTTGACACGGGCGAGGAGTCTGACGGAACCCAGAGGCTAATGCACCTGGACCCCGTACTCTTCGAGATGACGAAGGGCCTCGAACATGTGCTCATAATTGACGAGCTTGATAGGCGTCTGCATACCCACCTGACTCGCATGCTGGTTGAACAAGCGCTGGCATGCACCGGTAACTCGCAGCTTGTTTTTACCACTCACGACACAAATCTATTGGATCTGGATCTGCTCAGGCGCGATGAAATATGGTTTGTGGAGAAGGATGCGGGTGGCCGATCCCACCTGTACTCGCTCGCTGAGTTTAAGGTTCGCCCGGATATTCAGGTTAGAAAGGGCTACCTGAACGGCAGATACGGCGCCATTCCTTTCATTGGCAGCGTGGATGGCCTCGGCTGGACGGCTGAGGAGGGAGATAAAGGAGATCCATCCATTGCCAAAGTGGGATAAATTCCTTGCCGGAGACCGTCTGATTGAACGGCGAACTGAGGTTCGCGACAGTACCACTATCGTTATTGCCACCGAAGGTCGCCGAACCGAGAAGGACTATTTCAATAAGTTCGGCAGCACTCAGATCAAGTTAGAAATCCTCGAGACCGGTAAGGACGGCCTTAGCGATCCGAAATATGTGCTCGATCGATTAGTCGATCGTCTCAAATTAGACGATATTGATATTGCTGCGGGAGACTCTTGCTGGATTGTAATTGACGTTGATGACAGAACAAACGAGCATCTTGCCCAGATCTGCGAACGCGCCAGTGAGATGGGTTTCGGAGTGGCGATCAGCAACCCGTGCTTTGAGTACTGGTTGTATCTGCACCAATTTGAGCCAAAAGAGCTTCCTTCAATGGTGTATGATGCGGACCAGGAAAAGCGGGCAGGTGCCATGAAAGGGCTGCCACCTTACGAATATAGAAGACTACGCTTTGTGGAGTTCCGAAAGGATGTTAACTCAGCTATCGCGCGAGCCAAACAAAACAGGCAGGGCGGCCAATCTTGCATTCCAAAATGTCCAGGCACCGATGTGTTTAAGCTGGTGAGAATGCTGCCCGTCAAACCACCTGGCTATTAATGTGGAAGAACAACTTGTCTTTATGATTGGAACAGTATTGCAATACGGGTCTGGTCGGCGGTTGCTTGTGATGTTGCCGCCTCACTATGGCGCCCTGAGTGTCCCATTTCGCGAAGCATTATCTGCTCCAAAGATAAGAATGATTATCCCCCTTCCCTGCCGGGCCGTGATAAGCAGTACAGGTCTCCATGGTGGGCTAACGCATCCAGTCGATCCTGAGTAATGGCCGGTATAGAGATACTTCCGTAGGTTTGCGTTTCGGGGTCCATGACCTCTATAAATGCCACGCGCTCACAAATATTCGTATCGAAAGTACCTACACCCTGGGATACGGACTCACATAACAGTCCCGTAGCTGCGTCCCAGTAAATTTGTGCAATGTGGTACCTCGGGTAACCAGGCAAGCTTTCGGCGTTTCGCAGGTGTAGCCGAACCAGCCAGTCTCTGGGGTCATCATAGGGCGCGCAGTCGTCAGGCTGAAGGCTGCCCATATCTGACACGCCTGATTTATCGGCAGCCCGGGCTAAGTAACCTCTCCGCCTATCCAGAAGGTAACACGCCTGGTAGGCCACACATAGCATAGTATTGGCCGTCTTTCTCCCCATTCCCGTTTCGGGATTGGTCTCCGCTCAGCATGCCGGGGTGGGCATGCTGAGAAGGAGGGGCCGGGGGGTTAGGCACCGATCTCCTTCGCGTGCTTTGCATTTCCTTAGCGCGACACATGCATTTCAGCACATAGCTCTGCTTAAGCGACAGGCAGCTTGAGCCGAACCACCTTCCTCGTCACTGCATCTCCTTCGCGTGACTTATAAAATGATGTTTACGAAAAGCAATATCTACCGCGCTACGCTTGATTGCGCGACACACGCATTTCAAAATGTAGCTCTGCTTGAGCCACAGGCAGCTTGAGCCGAACCACCTTCCTCGTCAATGCATCTCTTCGCGCAATGCATGACATGATGTTTATGCAAACCAAT
>CAIONQ010000070.1 GCA_903859705.1 uncultured Chthonomonas sp. | reverse complement strand
AGGTTGTAAGAAAAGCAGAACGGGTAAATCGCGGTACACGGTCAAGAACAAGCTGCCGGGTACCAAGTTATATATCATCAAGGGTGCGGAAACGCCATCTGTACGTTATCCGCTGGCCGGTTGGCACACAACACCGCTAACGCGGAGGCAACCGGTATTACTACAAGGCAAGCATTGGTTGGTGAGCTATTAAGTACTACAGAACAGCGTCTCAGCAATTATACATAACACCCAGAGAAGTGTCAACCGGGTAAAAGGAAGATTTTCAGGGCGAACACATCTAAATATGCACAGTTGTCGGGAGTCCTTAAGATCCATGTTTGGTACGCTCAGGAGTCGGTACTGCCGTTATTCGTCGCCATCTCAAAACGGGCTTGACTACGCGAACACATACAGCCACTGTCGAGAAATACCACGGACGCATTGAAACGTGGTAATACAGCATCTACCTGAAGGTATTACCTGGGATGATTAGAGAATAGACCGGCCAGGCCCAAAAAAGCATCGGCAACAGATGTTACGAAGATCCTCGTATTCCGGGTTATCGTGATAACGTTGGAGTTTTCGTCCGTTATGGTATCGCAATAGAACGCGCTGGTGAAGTGGTACTTAACCAGGTATCCGCCATTAGGGCACAGAAAACAGCCTACATTGGGTACCAGACGTGGCAATGAACGAAGATGCTTGCCGGGTAAGAAAGGACCATGCGCCAGAGAATATTGCCGTGATGCGCCATACTGTGCTCAAGCTGTTAAGGCAGGGCAAGTCCACGAACAAGAGCCTGAAAACGAAGCTTCTGCTCGCAACATGGGAGATCAGCTACCTGGAAACGCTGCTGGGAATTTAGATGCGTTTGCCCTTCTTCTATTTGTGTTTTGCAGGCACAAAACGCCATAGCTGGTTCTCTCCACCATTCGCTTCCCAAACTACAATTCTTCCGCCTGCAGTGGTTGAACGCCCGTATACATCAAGCGATCTGCCAGACGATTTGTTCGTGATAGTGTAGGCAGAACCATCTAACGATTCCTCAATTCTCCACACTTGATTTGTAAGCCCATTCCAGCGTGCCTGTATTGCGGAAGATCCATTCTGAACGCCATTGTGTTCTACCGCAAGCACCATTCCGGTAGCTGCGTTAGTTAACGTAATGCCATCACCACCAAGACGTTTCAGTGTCCAAATCTGCGCTCCCTCCACGGAAGAGCCCTGTATGAGCGTATTGTCGGCAGACGCTTCGGCTGGCAACCCACTATTTCCGTTTATAAGCACGTAGGTGCCATCTGGCAAGCCAAATTGTCCTGAAGGAGATACACGGTATCGAATTGCTTCTTCACGAAATACTTCGATGCCATCCTGCTTCAGTACATAGCGCGCGCTAAGCTCGCAGGGTTCTGCCGGTGCAGCAAACGTAACATCTACTGTTGCGTAGGTTCCTGCATCCACCGTTTTGTCAATTTTTCCAGTGGCTATCTTTACAGGCAGCGCACCCTTCTGCACTGTTATCTCATACTCCAGCGTGAGCTTGGATTCTCTGAAGGTATCGTTTAGCAGCGCAATTTCGCGCCGCACTTCTGTGCCAGCAATCACCGCTGGAACAGTGGTTGGCCAATCGCCGTTAGCATTGCTGCGCGCATTTATTTTGTCGAATTGTACGTCGCATAGCGCCACCGGGGCGTAGCAGCGCTGCATCAGGCGGATAATAGGGTTGGTCCACGGATCTCGGATTGCAGGGCGGATCTGTTTATCGCCATCCATGCCCTTCACAGCCTTTTCAAGTATCTCGGTATCCGCGGTTTCACCGGGCACATAGTTAGACCAGGCGTTGTTCAATACATAGTTTCGCAAGTCAGCATTTCCAAGCAATCGGCGTAGCCGTACACTTGTAGCCATCCATGCAAACCCCTGCAGCGTATTGTCTGCCGACCAAATTGCTTCTGTTTCTCCGTAAGGTCTGTCTGCTCGCTTGCTTGCACCGCGCGTTGGTAACCCACCAATTCCGTTAACATAGTGCTCCATGTTTATGAACCGAGGATCGAAATCTCCAACGCCGTCTGCAATAATTGGCCGGGTGCTATCCGTTGCCATAATAACGGGCACAACAAATGGAATAGGGGTGGTCCATTCATTGGCGGCACTCCATATCACAATCGATGGATGGTTTCTGTCTCTCAACACCAGTTCCCTATCCATCTCTATCATGGCCTCTTTGCCAGCCTCAAAATCCTCCATGCCTTCAGATCCACGCAGTGGCGATTCGTCAACAATCATCAGCCCCTTTTCGTCACACACGTCCAGCATGTAAGGGGTAGCGGGTATCTGATGAATGCGCATTACATTGAAGTTGAGCCGAAGCAAATTATCAACAGCGGCGGGCCATCCTGGGTTATTCGCCGTTGGCCTGCCAAAGCCGGGCTTTACCCCATAGGCATCCGTTCCGAAGTTAGCCTCTTGCTGATTATCACCGCGCAAATTGCATCGCACACCATTCAGTTCGTAATGGGCTCCCAGCAGAACAGCTTCAGGGCCAGCAAGCAGTTCCGGGTGCTTTACACGTTTGCTAACTGCAAAATCACGAAATCCAAAGCGCTGCGTGCGGGTATCAATTACGGAGTTGCCCTCCTGCACCCGCACCACTAGCTCGTGCAGCTTCGCAGTGTATCCTGCTCTGTACGGAACGTTCGGCCACCAGTAGCTTGCGGGCCCGCCTGGCCAGCGCACTACACCCGTATCCAGAATTCGGGTTTCTCCCGGAGCAATAGAAACCTGAAACCTGGATACACCAGGGTAAACACCTTTGTGAGTTCCCCATGCGCGGTAGCCCGCCGTAACAGTCACATGCCGGGGCGATGCGCCAGCATTCACCAGAGTAACAACCGAGCGAACCGTATCGGATGCTGTTTTGGCATTTACGGAAGATGCAGGCGTTGTTTGCACATAGGCTGTTTCCAGGTGCAACTGCGGCCTAACCCGCAGGGTAATACCCCGCAGTATCCCATCCTCAACCTTATCGTCCCAGGAGGCACCTTCTGGAACAGTGAATTTGCCTTCATGCATAAACTTGCGACGGCCGCGTACTCTCACCTCAATCTGCAGCGGTTTATCGGGAACGGCGATACCAGTGAGGCTAACATCAAACGGCATCCAGCCATTCACATGGCTGCCGGCCAGGTGGAGTACCGATCCCGGGGTGCCGGCATACACGTCGCAACCGAAGTTCACGGCCTCAAAGTGCAACTGCACCAGCTGATCTCTGGCATCCGAAGGTACTTTAATCTCGGTTCGATAATCAGCCGCATCGCAGGTAAATCCCTGGGTTCGCCATCCTCCGGCCGGTACTTTTATGCTCTGCCATCCATCGGTCCCTTCGGGGCGAATGGTCCATAATTGGCCAGCAGCCGAGGATAAGTCTCGCACAGTTTCTGCTTCGGCCGTCCGGGTTACCAGGGTTGAGCCGATAACTGAGAATAACAGAGCAGCGGATGCGATGTTACACAACCAGGGTATCAGCTTCATGGTTTCTGTTGCTCCAGATTTGGATCGGGTTTGCGGTTCAGATGCGGCGTTATTGCGATTACGCATCCGGGAAAAGAGCACGATAAATCACGTTGCGCCGGCTGCTCATATCCATGTATTGCCCGGTTACCTTAAGGTTGGGCTCAATGGTTTTGCCAAGCCTTGCGGGTGCTTCCGCTATGCTTGATATTATTCCCGCAGCTTCCAGTGCCAATAGCGCTGCCCCCCGGCTACTGGCCTCTGGCTCCTCTGCAAGGGTTACCGGGCATCCTATGGCATCGGCAAACATCTGCTGCCAGGCTCGCGAATGGCCCAGCGCCCCACCGGATGCTACAATTTCTGTGGCTGCAGGAAACGTTTGCTGAAGCTGCAATGCAGCTTCCATAAACTGCAGCGCCACGGCCTCCATAGATGCTCGCAGAATATCCAGCGGGCCGGTATCAAGGTTAAGCCCAAATATTCCAGCCCTGGCATCCACATGCCAGCCCATGCTTCGCTCGCCCGCAAGAAACGGCAGAAACGTTAGCCCATGGGCGCCCGGCTGCATGGCCGAGAGCGCGGTATCCAGTTGCTCTGGTGAGGAGCCGCTCAAATTGAGGCATCGTGTCATCCAGGCAAATACATGGCCACCATCACTGAATGCCGCACCAATAACTGGCCGGCGAGAATCAACCCTGTATCTCCAGAGCCCATGCCCGGGGTGCTGATACTCACTGTTTCCGGCGTCTTCGCTCCACACTGCCCTTATGGCGCCACTGGTGCCCAGGTTAATTGCAAGCCTGTCTGGCGCAGTACACCCACTGCCAATATTGCCACAGGCCCCATCACCAACAGCAGGATAGAAAGGCACCTCCCGCAGAGCGGACCATCGCTTGCTGTATTCCTGGGATAGTCCGGAGGAGAACTCTTTCAGATCAACAATCCGAGAGAGTGTTTCGATGCCAATACCAATAGTTTCCGCAAGGTCTGCATCCCATGTCTGTTCGGATTGCAGAAACAATCCCGTTCCAGATGCCATGGAAACAGATACAGTAACAGCCTGCCTGCCAAACCATTTGCCGAATAGGTATTCGCTGGGAGATACCCATCTGTGTACTAAATCAAAACTGGCTCCCATCCTATTCTTAAGCCACAGTAGGCGAGCGGGGTAGTAGGATGGATGGATTATGCACCCGGTTTGCCGGTGCACCTGTGCAGCATCAAGTTTTGCTCGCAGAATCTCAGCCTGCTCTGCTGCCCGGTTATCTGCCCAGCTGAAAATAGGGGTTACTGCATTGCCTGCAGCATCTATACCCAGCAACGAGTGCCAGAATGTGGAGATGCCAACAGCCTTTATGTGTTTGGCTCTGTCTCCAGCAGCAGAGAGGGCTCTGTCTATGCATCCGCTGATATGCATCAGCAGGTCCTCTGCATCCATCTCCACGCCGCCATCTGGCGTGGTACGCATCTGGTAGTGAACTTGCGCTCCAGTACCCATCACCTCGCGCCCGGCGCTATCCCACAACAGGGCCCGCGAAGAAGAAGTACCAATATCCAGGCTGAGGGCCAGTGGTTCTGAGTTTGTCACCTTTTAGTCAAGCTCCACTTCTACCATCTGTGGTGTTGGCAGATTAACCAGCTCTACCCTGTCAACACTTACTACAAATCCATCACCATATCCCCATCGAACATCAATGGAGTGGCCGCGAACCCTCACATCCTGCACCAGCATACGTTCAATCTTGCATGGAATAGGATCGATAACTACTCCGCCATTGGGCCCTGGCGCAGGCTGGATACCGGCAACATGTCTCAGGATAAGATCAACAATGTATGAATGCTGATAATCATCGATACCACGGTACAGCGAAGGAGTTCCGGTTTCCGGGTTGTAGTGTTCAAAGCTGTTCGGGCGTTTCGGGTCCTGATTAAAGAACAGCGTGCGTAGGAAGCGCATAAAGAAATCTGAAAAGCCATACGCCGTTTCAAACTCCAGATTACGGTAAGCATGTGCAAGACCATCGGCAATATGGGAGCTGGCCATCGGCCACATCCGGCCGTTCCATGGGCAGCTAGTTCGCTTGCCCCTCCATTGCGCCGTAGCATCGTAATAAGGATCATTCACCGGGCAGGCTGGTGCCGGAAACTTTGTACCGAACTTCTCGGGATCGAATAGTGCCTCCAGCATAGGGTGCAGATGCTGCGCAGTAGCAGTATCCGTGATGAGAGGATAAAAGCCAACGGCTGCACTGTAAGGAGATTGGCTGAGATCTGGCGTCAGCAGGTCTTTAAATAACCCGCTCTCACCATCCCACATCCGTTCTCGAATTGCGCGCCGAACCCTATCGGCTTGCCTGCGCCATTTGGATGCTTCAGTTTGCAGGCCAAGTAAACCGGCAAACACCGAAAGTGCAGAAAACAGGGAGTAGATGCAGCACGTGGCATCCACACCCTTTATCCGTATCTTCTTCCAACGGTCCGCATCGGAAGAGGCTGCCAGATACCGGCTCATATACTCCTGGCCGGTTTCGCCCTGATCAATGATGTCGAAGAGATCGCTCTCTTCGGGATCTCGCACTCGCTGGAAATACTCGGCATAAAGTCCCAGACCAGAATACACCCGGCGCACAAAGTTTAAATCGCCTGTGATGTTGTAAACCTGCAGGGCTGCAGCGCCCCAATCTGCATGATAAAATCCGCGCTCGTTTCGCCACAGCATCAGGTGCCCGGGCAGAAGCCCCCTGTTTTGGGATTCCAGTGAAGTGATCTGATTGTGCAGAAAGTTTTCGAGGCTGCCCATAGCCACAGTGGAATCGTGCATCCAGGATGCTTCCCTCATGTGGCATTGTGCCGAATAGGATATATGGCTGCGAAATGCGCCAATACCTTCAAATACGCAGGGGTAGGGCAACCGATGCATTGGCTGCTTGCCGGTTGCATTGGCGGCCAGGCTTACTACCTGCATACGCAGCCCATACCAGCGATACCAGTAGTAGTTTTCGATGTACGGATCAGAACATTCGAGGTATGGAACGGATGCAAAGAAACGCTGCCACGATCTGCGCGCGCGAAGTAGCGCGTCGTCGCGCATGTCTTCCCGCAAACCCTGCTCTGCATCTTCCCGGGTTAGCGCAGTACAGGCTCCAAAAGTTAGCGCTTCTTCCTGGTCTTTGCTTGTCTCCAGGATGTAGTGCAGCGCCAGGTGCATCTGGCCCGTGTTTCGCCAGCCTGCCTCTGTAATCTCTTCCTGGGGCAAAGTGCCACCCACAAACTTCTCCGGGAACACACTCAGCTCGTATAGCGGTGCCGTATCGGAGTTCTCACAAAGATTCACTGTCCAGGAATCTGGAAGCCTGTCTGCCCCCATAGCAATATGGATACCAGTACGGAGCTTTGAGTAGTCTCCGGCAGATTCTCCCTCAGCAACCGCATCTGTACCCCACCCATTTACTTCTGCGGGAGCATCAATATCGGTGCCATACCTTATTTCGTGAAAGTAGGAAAGCAGGTCCAGTTCGCGGTGCGTATCTGTACAGGTTGTAACAGTGGCCGTTTGGCGTGCACCGTTTGGAGAGATGGGTGGGAGCTCCGCAACGGTTTGCATCGTCCACGCTAAAACGTGGAAACGGTAAGTCATATCGCCGGTGTTGTGCAGCGTAAGCCGAACTGCAAACGTGTTACCCGGTGTAACTACACGCTCTTCTCGAAGCGTTACGCCGGGAAACCCTGTTACAAGGTACACCTGAGTGTAATGGTCCGGGTTCCAGCGCTTTATAACGCAGTTCAGGCCCACGGGCCGGCCCTCAGAATCCAACAACGTTATTGCAAACAGCCTTTCAAGGCGTACATCTGCAAAATAGGCCTCATCCCAAAACCCCGGTGTAGACAGGTAGCGGGGAAAAGCCGGCGCAAAAATCGTGCAGGCTCCACCGCCGACATACCACTTGTCGGAGCGCTCCAGGAGTTTTATAGGGTCGAGGCGGCTGAACATAAAAGCTATTCCTGCTTTCCTGCGGGTGGCGTATGCCATCCCGGGAGGTGTTGCTCTGAGTTAGCGCCAGTTGGTGGGAGCATGAAACTCTGCATCACCGTATAGCATCTGGAACAGGTTTAGTTGCCCGCAATGGTACGCCATGTTGCGCAGGGGCATCATAAGTAGGTTGGATCCGAGGATCTGGGCCTTTGGATGCGGATACACCTTGGTTAGATCCTCGTCGGTGAGAGCTCGGAACTCAGCCGCCAACTCTGCAGCGCTTGTTTGCAGCATCGATCTGCCGATAGTGGCGCTCTCGGGCACGGGTGTATCCGTCATTGGAGGAACAGGCTCGCCGCGCAGCAACGCTGCCACAGCGATATTAACAGCCACACACTCGGAAACCTGCTCCAGAATTGTCCTGAGCTCGCTGGCACCTGCCAATTCAGGCTTCCATTGCAGGCGATCAACTTCGGTAGACTCTAAAAACTGGCTGTAACTCTCTGCCAGGCGCTCCAACTGATCGGCCATATAGTTCTGTGCATTCATCGGGCTTGCCTCTTTGCCTTTCTCGTGTTTACGGTCGCCCAAGATCATAAATTGGTTTGAGAGTTTTCACCGCGGTTACGATGGCTTTATGCAGCTCTTCGGCACTCATCTGTGTTACCTTCTTTGCCGGCAGATCGATGCCAAACACCGCATGCTGGGATTTCACCTGATGCATGCGCTCCGAAAAGCTTGCCAGCGTTTCTGCGCTCAGGTGAGCGCCACAACCTGGTTTGCCGTTTTCGTCTGGAATATCGTAGGCACGAATTTTGGGGTGCTTTGAAAAGTAGGCCGCAAGAGCATCACACTTTGCTTTCAACGCATCAGCAAAGAGCAGTTTGTCTTCCGCATAATCCTCAACAAACACCGATACTCGGATGCTGGCTGCATTGATTGCGGTGCGAATGTGCACCGTTGGTTTGTACGCCCGGTGGGTGCGCGCAAATGCAGCCCAGGTGGCCTCTGGCGGATTAACCGTTCTGCGGAGGTGTTGGGCAACATGCACAAATAAGGGCTCTTTCAGAACCGCAGATAGATCCGGCGCCAGTTCCTGCCCCAGCACAATCAGGCGCGGCTTAACCTCTGCCCGCAGGCGCGGCATCCGCACCGAAAACTCAGGGGCTTCAAATATCCCAAAATCTCCCAGCTGGAAGGTTACTGTCGCAATTTCACGGTCTGGCACGGTTACTAAACTCCTGCTGTAAGCACTCTTATCCCTGATTACTGTACTCGGCATAAGCCTGCGCCACGCCGCCTGTTTCTGCATCACCGTTGTGTACGTAGATGCGATATTTCAGAACAAGTGGGTTGCCTGGCTGTATGTCGATGGGATCTTCATCAAAGAACCCATAATTGGGAGAAAATGGCCCGTAATCGCGCGTAAACCACCTGGTGGGATGATCCGGGTTTTTGGGATGATCGAAAACCGCAAAACCACAATCGAGCCGCCCCAGCCGCCCGGAACAATCCATCCAGGCAGAGCGTTGCCTGTAAGTTCCCCGCTCGTTCATTTTGCCTTCTGCGTTCACAAGGCGACCGCCGTTGCGCACAGTAAGGCTGCTTGCTGCACGTATATATGGCATGCCAGCTTCGTTGGTTGGATGCAGAACGGCAGGCTCGGTGCCCACACAGTGCAGCGCTATTTCAATATCAAACCATCTCCGGTCCGCAGGCGTATCGTAAAAGGTAAACGTGCGCACATCCCGCAGATGGAGATCGCCAGCGGCATCAATCCACTGGTTTTCTGTGCTCAGCGAGGCGGTATCGCCGCCTTCTGTAGCCGTGATCGTAAGTGATTTCTGCACTATTCGGCCGCTGTTGTGCCTTTCCAGCCAAAAATCTGATTCATTAATACTGCCGTGGCCAATCCATATGCCATGATGATGCCGGTGATCTGTGGGGGCATCGGCAATCAGGCTAAGCCCATTCGCTGCGCGCATGGGGTATAGATACGGCCTGAAGGCGCCGGCTGAAACCTGATACTTTACAAACTCTTGCCCGCCAATGCGCACTACGTACTGTTCGGGCAGTTCAAGGATCTCAACCATGCGATCTACTCCTGATAGCGTGTTATTTATTGTACCCGCCGGACAGGTTGGGAGGACGCTGCCCGCTCGGTCGAACTTTCGACTATGGCGCTCAGGCAACGGGTCCGGAATCGAGATCACATTGCTATTACGTCTGAAAGAGTGCGAATTGCAGTGAACCTAACTACCTGCATCAATAGTGAAGAGCTGATTGTTGGCCTTGCCACGCCGCCCGGTGCCGGTGGTATCGCTATCGTTCGGCTGAGTGGAACAGGTGCCATTGCGGCTGCCGCACAGTTGTTTACGCCAAAATCTCCCACCAGGAAGCTGCTGAACCTGCCAGGCTACTCTGTTATCTATGGCCATGTAGCCAATATTTTTAGTGGCGAGAGAATTGACGAAGCGCTGCTAACCCTGTTTCGTGCCCCGCGCTCTTACACCGGTGAAGATTGTGTTGAGCTTAGCTGCCACGGAGGTTCTGCCGTGGTTCAGGCCATCATCTTACAAACTATCAATGCAGGCGCTCGCCTTGCACAACCGGGTGAGTTTACAAGGCGTGCTTTTCTGAATGGCCGAATAGATCTTTCACAGGCGGAAGCCGTGGCAGATATTATACGGGCAAGAACAGAAGAGGCACGGCGCCTGGCTCTGCGCCAGTTAGATGGGTCACTTTCGAAGGAAGTGGCTGCGCTGCGGCATGAACTTATTGGCGCCGCCGCCGCCATTGAGGTTTCTATAGACTTCAGCGATGAGGTGGGTGATCTAAACTATCCTCAGCTGGAGCAGCGGCTCGAGGCTGCGCTCTTCAACATTCAAACGCTGCTCGCCGAATCTGGGCGCGGTAAGGCGTTGAGGGATGGCCTATCTGTTGCACTTGCAGGCAGGCCGAATGTTGGTAAGTCGTCGTTAATGAACGCCTTGCTCCGCTCCGATCGCGCTATTGTATCCCCCTTTGCAGGAACCACCCGAGATAGAATTGATGAGCAGCTGCAAATAGATGGGATTGCGGTTACCCTTTCGGATACAGCAGGCCTGAGGGATGCCCTGGATCCTGTTGAGCGCATCGGCGTGGACCGGGCAAAGGATGCCGTTGTTGCCGCCGATCTGGCTCTCTTTGTAGTGGATGCCTCTGTAGGAATTACAAACGAAGATCGCGATCTGGCTGCAACCGCTGCCCGAGCAGGCGGAGTGGTTGTGCTGTTAAACAAATGCGATTTGATTTCTGCTGAATCGGCAATTCAACTTGCCGCAACGGCTGCCGATGAACTTGGATTAAGTGGCTGTGCCATAGAATGTGTATCAGCCGCGGGCGCGCCGGGCATAGGCCCGATAGAACAACAGATTTCCAGTGCAGCCTGCGGCAACGGTGCAGATTCTGCCGGGCGTGCAGCCATCGTATCCAACGTGCGGCACATTCAGGCACTAAATTCTGCTGCCGAAAGTGTTGCATTGGCGCTGGAAAGCGCAAGGCAGCGCATGCCCGGCGATTTCGCCGCAATAGATGTTCGGGGAGCTCTGAATGCACTGGGGCTTATAACCGGTGAAACCGTAACCGAAGACATTATCCACCGCATCTTCGAGGACTTCTGTGTGGGCAAATAGCCTGCAACTTGAAACGGTTGTGCACATCAAAGGAACCAGGGTTAAGAGTGCGGAACTGAACGCATGATATACCTGTATCCGCTTATCTTAAGCAATACTTTTTTACCGGCACACTCTATCGTCGGAGAACACTCTCTGTACCGGGGGAACTGATGGATCTGGAAACCACAATTGGCCTTGGCGACGCTGGAACAGCCAGTAAGTCCGACCATGGCCAGCACCGAATTTCAGCCAATGTGCAGTGCTATAAGCTGCAAAATGGCCTTACGGTGCTGATTAAAGAGAACCACAACTCGCCCGTTGTAGCCTCCCTGGTTTATGTTAAGGCAGGCTACTTTCATGAGCCAGATCGCCTGAACGGAATTACACATGTAATTGAACACATGATGTTTAAAGGCACGCACAGGCGCCCGGAAGAGGATCAGTTTGCCCGAGAAATCCGAGAACTGGGTGGCGTTTTAAATGCCAGCACCTATTACGATCACACCAGTTACTATGTGGTTGTGCCAGCAGAACATCTGGACCATGCATTTGAAATTCAGGCAGATGCACTGCACAATACCAGAGTAGACCCCGAAGCATTAGCGCGTGAAATAGAAGTGATAGTTCAGGAGAGCCTGCAGAAGCGTGATAACCCGAATGCAATGCTGTTTGAAACAATTTATGAAACAGCCTATGATTCGCACCGAATACGCCGCTGGCGGATGGGGCACCCGGAAACATTAAGAAGCTTTACGCGCGATGATTTGAAGCAGTTCATCACGGATGCATATAGGCCAGAAAACATGGTGGTCTGCATTGTGGGTGATGTAGATCCTGTTGAAGTGAAAGCAATGGTGGAAAGGCAATGGGGCCGCATTCCACGGGGATCCGTTGAGATTACGCGTGGGCCTGCAGAAGTCAAAACGCCCGGCTTCAGGTACCGCAGGCTAACCGGAGACACCAGGCAGCGCCTCACGTGCTTTCATTTTCCGGCACCGCCTGAAATGCATGAAGATGTGCCGGCGTTGATGGTGATGGGAGCCCTGCTCAGTGATGGCCGAAGTTCTCGGCTGTTCCGCCACCTGCGCGAAGATTTGAAGCTGGTGAATACCTTCTGGGCCTCGTATGAAGGCTTCGATGAACTTGGTATGTTCTTAATTGGCGCAGAGTGCATCCACCCGGACCCGCGGGAAGCAGAGCGCGCGCTGTGGGGCGAAATTCTACGTTTGCAACAATCTCCGGTTCACCGAATCGAGCTTGAGAGAGTTAAAATCCGCGTGGAGAGCCAGCGCCTGTCTTCGCAAGAAGAGGTATTGGGAATGGCGTCTTCGCTTGCCGCCAATGAGGCAAGCGGCGGGTATCAGCTTACCGATACCTTCCTTGAACAGCTGCGGGCGGTTACCGCCGAAGATGTAATGCGCGTTGCGGGCAAATGGTTTCACGTCTCGGCCGCATCGGTAGTAGAGTATCTGCCAGCCGCGGATCACACTCCCGAGTTTTCTGCTGAATCCCTGGAAGCCGAGCTTCTGCATGGCCATCCGGCAAGCGCTGTGCCGGTAGTTGCGCCGGGCATGAGCGCCTCGCCACAGCCAGAGCATCACCCATTCCACTTTTCTCGTAGCGCGTTCGATGCCGTAACCAGGGGGCTAACTCTGCCCTGGGGCGGCCACCTGCTTTATAAAACCCGCCGAGATCTGCCGCTGGTATCCATAACAGCCCTTTTCCACGGAGGCAAACGTGGAGAAACGCTTTCAAGCTGTGGCATCACAAACCTTATGCTCAAGTCTTGCCTTAAGGGCACACGCCGCTGGAGCGGAGAAGAGGTTGCTGCTCGCATTGAGGGGCTTGGATCCGGCATTGGCATCACGGTTGGCGCGGATTGCTTTGGCTTTAGCATGAAGGTTAAGCGCGATCTGCTTTCAGAAGCATTCGATATTTTCTCGGATGTGGTTGCGCATCCCACATTCCCCACAGAACAAGTTGAGCGCGAAAAGCAGGCAGTACTTGCGGATATCCGCCGCCAACAAGATAGCATTGGCGCGGTAGCAATGGATCTATTTTCTGCGGCCTGTTATGGTGAAGATCACCCCTATGGCCTGCCCTCAGCTGGTATTGTAACCGCCGTTGAGCCCCTTCTCAGGGCCGATCTTGCGGTGTGGCATCAGCGCCACGCCAGCGCACAAAACCTTGTTGTTGGCATGGTTGGTGATATCGATGAGGCAGAGGCAGTGGAGCTCTTCTCAACCCTGCTCGAAAGGCGTGTTTCAACTGCCGCCGAGCGGTTGCCGCTGGCCGCACATGGCGCACGCTCAACCGCCGAGAAGGCGGTATTGCGAGATAAGCAGCAAACGGCATCGGTTCTTGGGTTTATGGGCGCAGGCATGTATAGCCCGGATCGGCATGTGCTGGATGTGGTTTCCGAGATACTATCCGGAATGGGTGGGCGGCTTTTCAGAGCCGTGCGTGGCGATCATGCTCTGGCTTACCAGGTCGCTGCCTTTCACAGAGTTCGGCAAGAGTCTGGGAACCTCATTACATACGTTTCTACCGCTCCAGATAATGAAGAGACAGCACGCGATCTGATACTGCGAGAATGCGAGCGCCTGGCTCGTGAACCCGTTACTACCCGCGAGTTAGATGCAGCAAAAGCTGCCATTCTCGGGCACTACATCATTGGCTCCCAAACTTTCTCCTCCCAATCCATGGAGTTGGCTGCAACCGGCATCTATGGCCTCCCGCTTGAGGAGCCACAACTATATCTCGAGCGCGTGCAAAACACAACGATTGATGACGTCCAGTTTGCCGCAGCAAAATACCTCGATCCACGGCAGTCCTGGATTGGCGCTGTGCGGGGCGGGCTTGCTTCCAGATGAGCCGGGAAGTACTGCCCAACAGGAAGAAGCGGATCACATTTTTTCTGGCTGTTGCTCTGCTAGTACTTCTTACCAGTTTTGTACTGGAGCGGCGACGCGTTGCGGTGCCAACACACGGCACATGGCTTTCCGGCCGAAAACATTACAATGCGCTGCAGGTCACAACGGCCGAGATAGCAGATATCCGCCAGCCAGTTCCGCGAGACATACTGATTCTCAGCCAGCAAAAGCGCGTTCTAGGCAGGGCAGAATCGTTTGATGAGCTCTTTAGAACAGAGGAGGATGTGCTCCCGCTCATTCGCCGTGCATTACAGCAACCCTCGGTTCAAGCAGACGTAAAGACCTTTGCCGCAGAACTCAAGATGCGTAACGCAGAGTTCATGAATTACTGGGAGCGCTTGCAGGAAGCAGATCTTTACCTCGAATCTGGCGGAAATCCCGATGCCATTTCTCCCGCAGGGGCATGTGGTGTTGCTCAGTGGATGCCTGGTCCCGGTAAAAAGATGGGGCTCAGAATTGATATCGATAAGTCCCTGGCCTTTACACTACAAATATCTATGCTTAATCAGGAGGCTGCAAGGCTCATTTCGCTTATCAAACAGGCACCCACATCAACAACTCCGCAGCAAAACCAGGATGCAAGCCACCTGTTAGAAACTATCCTCTCACGCATTAAGTCCCTGCAAAAGCAGCGTGCAAAAGTAGATGATCGGTTTAACCCGCAAATAGCCATCTTTGCTCAAACCCGGTATCTCCTGGCGCTCTGGCACAAACTTCCGGATGCATCCTGGCTATTTCAGGCATATCACGGTGGCGAGGCCGGTGCCGAACGCACAATAAAACGCTGGATGGGTAAGAAATACACCGGCACAGCCGCCGCTGCAATAAGGGGCGGATATGGTGGTAACCCTCTGGATTTTGAAACGGTTTACCTCACGTCTACGCCTACCCTACATCCCCGGGCCTTCGAATACTTGTATAGCCGGGGCGATGATCACCGGCATTACTGGTGGAAAATTTTGTGTGCAGCAACTGCCTTTGAAGCGCTTCACAATCATCCCACTGGCATACGTGTAATGTATGGTTTACTCTTGCCCGGAGCACCACCCCCAGCAATCTGGTACGGCACAGATCCCAGAGGATTCCGTAACCTCAAGGATATTCAGGAGTCGCTCGCTGCCGGGGAACTGGTGCCGATCCGCGCAGAAGAGAGCATGCAGATATCTATTCCGCCGGTAAATACCGCCGAACAGGCATCTCCCATGCTTTCCTCGTTAACTCCTGAAGCAGCAGCGTGCCTTAAAGCAGTTGCCCGGCAGTATCGGCTTGCAGGCGGCAAAGAACGCTTGCTGGTTTGCCAGATGTGCCAAACGGAGCAGCAGCAGGCAGTGTATGGCCCACTAACTCTTGATTTTCACAGAATTGGTGTAGCCTTCGATCTGCGAGTGCCCCAGGATAAACATAGTAAACGCATTTTGGATTACACGCTTGGCGTATTAGAAGATAGAATGCTGATTTTTAGGCACTTAGATAAAGCACGTGGGTGCTGGGCTGTTAGCCCAAATCCCGCATTCACTGGCCTCACTGCTGCTTCAATGCACCCATGATTCGCCACCAAAGTTGTGAGCAGGAACACACGGATTAAGGATAGAATAAGAATTGCAGGATTGTTGGGGAACTGTGTGTGAGCGCCGCGTTTCAGAAGTTGCATTCTAATTCAGCCGCCCCGCCGCCCCCATGTGTTACAGATCGTCCCCGGAGAAAGGCAGTTATCATCCTATGGGTGTTCCAAACGATGCATCGGCTTGTGGCGCTATCGGACCAGCCGAAATCGGCGCATACAAGAGCGCATTCGAGTCTCTCCCAACGAACCGCACCGCACTAAATGCAGTAACGCGTACATCGGTTAAGAACGTGGCCATGAGCCGTCAGGCAGTGGTTCGTAGCAATCATACCTATTCGCATGTGGTTAAGGCGGGAGCTGCAACCAGCCAGCATGGCAGCGGGCGCTGCTGGATGTTTGCCGGCCTCAACCTGTTCCGCATGAAGGCAGCCGAGAGCCTGAATCTTGAGGACTTTGAACTATCGCAAAACTATCCGATGTTCTGGGATAAGCTGGAAAAATCCAACTACTTCCTTGAGAGCATTCTAAAAACAGTAGAATTGCCCACCACCGATCGCCTTATCAGCTACCTGGTGTCATCTCCAATTCAGGATGGCGGCCAATGGGATATGTTTGTAAACCTTATTCGCAAGTATGGTGTAGTTCCCAAAGAGGTTATGCCAGAAACCGAGAGCAGCAGCGCCACCGGGTTAATGAACGATAGAATTACCTGGAAGCTGCGCGAGTACGCCGTTATTCTCCGTGAAAAAGCGGCAGCAGGCGCCACTGCGGATGCACTGCAGGAACTGAAATCCGGAATGCTGCAAGAGGTTTATCGCATGCTCTGTATCCACCTCGGCGAGCCACCCACCGAGTTTCTGTGGCAGTGGCGAGATAAGGATAAAGAGTTCCACCGCGATGGCATGCTAACTCCGCACACGTTCCTTGAGAAGCACTGCGCGCTGGATATCGATAGCCTCGTTTGCCTTATCCACTGCCCGCAGAGCGCAAAGAGCTACAACACGCTTTACACCATTGATTACCTTGGCAACGTGGTAGGCGGCGATATCATACGTTACATTAATGTAGAGATCGACGTGCTAAAAAAGGCGACTGCAGCGCAGATTAAAGACGGCAAATCAGTATGGTTTGGCTGCGATGTTGGCAAGTCGTTTGATCGCGATCTTGGGGTGATGGATCTGGATCTGTATGACTTCTCTGGAGTGTACAGCCTGGACTTTGGTATGACAAAGGCAGAACTGCTGGATTACGGCCAGAGCTTGATGACCCATGCCATGGTGCTTACTGGCGTGGATATTGATGACGAAGGCAATTCCACCAAATGGCGCGTGGAAAACAGCTGGGGCGACAAGGGTGGCGATAAGGGCTTCATGATGATGACCGATGCCTGGTTCGACAAGTACCTGTACGAAGTGGTAGTGGAAAAGAAGTACGTGGATGCAGAACTTCTTAAGCTGCTTGAAGGGCAGCCAACCTCGCTTCCCCCGTGGGACCCAATGGGTTCGCTTGCCATAGCTGAGTAATTAAACTTTAGTGGCTATCAACGCAATGAAAAGGCACACCGGGCAGATCCCTGGTGTGCCTTTACTTTTTGCTGTTTCTTGTATCGCAGGTTATGTTAATCGGAAAGGTCTTCAAGTGTCGGCACTGGTGCAGGAGTTGGCATGTCTACTTCATCTTGTGTCTGAACATCCGCAGTCATATCTACAGTTGCAAGGCCCAACTCTTGTGTTTGCGTTTCACCTGTAAACACAACATTTAGTGCAACGGCGCCGTCAGTTGGCACGTCATACGCGATGTCGTCAGATGTCAGCAGTACTTGATTTATTTTAGTTTCGTTAACAGTGTTTGTCAGCGTCATATCCGTACGGGTATCTGCAAACAGATATACCGGCACATCCGCGCCATCGGTGTCTCTAGAAATAAACTGATTTACCATAGCAATATCGCCGGCCTGCGCGGGAAATACCCACCGGTTAGTTTCAGTAGATGCCTGCGGGTACGGCAACCCGGCTTCTCGTTCAACGGAAAACTCCGGTTGCTGCCCTGGCATAGTTTCAGAAAATGTTGGCCCGAATGCACCCTGCTGATTGGATGTGCCCGCCACAAAGCCTGATGATGCCGGATCGCTTATGGATGGATAACCACCAGAAAAGGCATACGGCCTATACGCTGGTCCCTTGAGGGTTGGTGCTGAGGCCGGCTCTTCCGCATGATCTTCTTTATAGGAAGCATGGGGTGTGGCAGATGATGTTTCTGCGCCGCTAGTGCCCGAAGTCTGAGACGTTCCGTTAGGAACTATTTCATCTGCCCGCAGACGCAGCCAGGTCGAAGTGAGAATCAAGAATGCCGCTAGGCCAGAACCAATCCACAGACGCAACGTATCCATAGCGCACCTCCCGCACACGAAATCTTAGAAACGTGCTTAACAGGCGGAACCCGCCGAAATGCCTCGGCGGCACATGCTTCGATAAGACGAAATAGGAAAGTACCCGGTTACAGGCTTACCAGTCGGCCACATTTTGGTGAATGGATAGCATTGAGACGATTGCATAGTGGTAAGTGTTCCAGTACGCAGTAATAAATTTACGCAAGGTTGAAGCATCAACAGGATAACGCCGGTCTACACCCGAAATCATTGTGTGTAATTCTGGTTTTTTGTTGCGTCTGGCGCAGATTGGGAGAAATTGATGAGCGTTTGGAACCATTTGGCGAAGGCTATTCTGCTTGCCTGGGGAATCGCGTGTGGTACGGCCGTTTTGGCACAGCAGAACGCTTCACAAAATCTGGGAGATGTGCACATCTATCTTGCTCCCAATGGCAGCGATGCCTGGAGTGGGCTTGCGCAATCTCACCATGCCGGTACATCTGGACCAGTAAAATCACTGGAACGTGCACTGGATATTAGCCGAGCTATTAGAGGCACCGGGAAATCTGTCAAATCTGTTCACATTGAAATAACAGAGGGGCGCTATGCTCTCCTCAACCCAATTCAGCTTGGCCCGGAAGATAGCACCGAAGCCTGCCCATTAACGATTGAGGCTGCGCCAGGGGCACATCCAATTTTATCTGCTGGCAGGCGAATCACTGGCTGGCATGTAGGGCCCGGTGGCGTGTGGTCTGCTCAGGTTCCGGATGTAGCGGCAGGCAAGTGGTACTTCGAACAACTCTGGGTTAATGGTAAACGAGCGGTGCGGGCGCGCACCCCAAACAAGTTTTACTCCTACATGGCTGGCAAATCGGTGTATGGCATCGATCCAGAAACAGGCAAGCCTGGCAACCTTGCATCGCGGGCGTTTAAAGCATATCCGCAGGATATAAAATGCCTGGATGGCCTTTCAGGGCAAGTACTAAACGATGCAACGGTGGTAGTTCTCCACAGTTGGGAAGCATCGCGGTTAAGAGTTGCCCGGGTGGATAAAGAGGCCAACACGCTGGTAACCACCGGGCCGGCCGCCTGGAATTTCATGGAGTGGGGCCCCACTCAACGCTACTATATTGAAAATGTCCGGGCAGCGTTGGATACACCCGGCGAGTGGTTTCTCTCTCGCAATGGGTTATTGGAGTATCTGCCACTCCCTGGCGAAAAGATGGGTTCTGCAGATGTAGAGGCGCCAGCAACAGAGCTGTTTGCTACCATTCAGGGCACTCCTGGCAAGCCTGTTGCTGGCGTAACTATCCGTGGCCTGCGCTTCCTGTATGGGCAGCGCATATTGGAAGCCAAAGGCCATAGCGATGGCCAGGCGGCGGCAACCGTTCCCGCCACAATCACCGCAAACTATTGCACCGGCCTCACTATCCAGAATTGCGAAATAGGGCACATCGGCATATACGGCGTTTGGCTCTATGCCGGGTGTACGCATTGCACCATCGATCATTGCTGGATCCATGATATGGGGGCCGGCGCCGTTCGCATTGGCCAGGGATGGGAGAAAGAAAACCCTGCCGGGGCCGAGTACACGGGCTTCAATACCGTTTCCAACAGCATTCTGCAGAGTGGTGGGCAGTTATTCCCGGGCTGCGTTGGCGTGTGGATTGGGCACAGTGGCGATAACCACATTGTGCATAACGATATTGGGGATTATCGGTATACAGGTGTTTCAGTCGGTTGGCGCTGGGGCTATGCAGAAAGCGTGGCGAAGCGCAATATCATAGAGTACAACCACATTCACCATATAGGGTGGGGCGTGCTTTCAGATATGGGCGGCATCTACACGCTTGGGCCTTCCGATGGAAGCGTTCTTCGAGGCAACGTAGTGCACGATGTCTTCTCTTATGATAAATATGGTAGGGGCGGTTGGGGGCTTTATAACGATGAAGGCACCACCCACATGCTGCTGGAAAATAACCTGGTTTACCGCACTAAAACGGGCGGTTACCATCAACACTATGGCAAAGAGAACATAATCAAGAATAACATCTTTGCGTTCAGTATGGATGGTCAGCTTCAGCGTTCCAGGGTGGAAGCCTGGGTTCCATTCACGTTTCAAAACAACATCGTCATCTGGAAAGATAGCCCTCTGTTTTCTGGCACATGGACCGATGTGAACATGCGCATCGATCACAACTTATACTATCGCCTGGGTGGGCAGCCCGTTAGCTTTGCTGGCATGAGCCTCGAGAACTGGCAGGCAGCCGGGCGCGACGAGGGCTCTCTGGTTGCCGATCCCGGGTTCAAAGATCCAGAGCACGGCAACTTCACATTGCCAGCAAACTCGCCGGCACTCAAAACTGGGTTTGTGCCCTTCAATTACAGCCTGGCGGGTGTAACCGGGGACCGAGCCTGGATTGCGCTTGCAAAACAGGCCGTATATCCACCGGTAGAGTTTGCACCGCCTCCGCCCCCTGCGCCACCTATGGCACTAAAAGAGGATTTTGAGCTGCTGCCCATCGGTGCTCCATGCCCGGATGCGCAGAACAATACCGAGGGCAAAGGAGATTCTATCCAGGTTACAGATGAAACGGCCCGCACCGGTAAACACTCCCTCAAAATCACCGATGCGCCTGGCTTAGTAAATGGTTTCGATCCGCACCTGGTATTCTCTCCCGCCCACAAAAAGGGCACAACGGTTTTCAAGTTCTCTCTGCGATGCGGGCCAGGGGTCAGGATGTATCACGAGTGGAGAGATTGGAGTAAAGAGCAGTACCGTGTTGGTCCCAGTTTCTGGGTGCAAGGCGGAAAGCTGGTAATTGCGGGCAAACCTGTGATGGAGTTTCCGCAGGATACCTGGGTAGATTTTGAGGTGCGTGCCGGGGTTGGGACAGATAGTGATGGAACGTGGACAATGCGCGTTCAGCCAACGGGCACAGCAGCAACGATATTTAACAGGCTGCCATGTGAAGGTGGCAAACTGGCAACCCTAACCTGGGCCGGCTTCAGCAGCATGGCAACGGAGCACACCGTGTTCTACCTGGATGATCTGAACCTTTCCAGCGAATAACAACCGCGCATAGGAACAAAAAAGCGGGCACCGTTTCGAGGAAACCCTCGAAACGGTGCCCGCCGTAATTCACAGCGTACTAAAGCGGCAAACCACCGCGGATGTCATGGTCGTCAGCTGGCGGAGGGGTTCTGTCCTCCGGGGCATTCGGGCCATTACCAGGTCCGCCCTGCCCGCCCGGTCCAAATCCACCGGGGCCACCCGGGCCGCCGGGGCCAAAGCCACCTGGTCCACCCGGTCCGCCAGGGCCAAACCCGCCTGGTCCACCCGGACCACCCGGTCCACGCCTTGGGTGATCCTTCTCCCAGTCTGCAAGAGCCTTTTTCTGGTCTTCGGTCAGCACAGCCTTAACCTTGTCCTGCACCGCTTTCCGAGATTGCTGCATTGCGTCCCGAACTGCCTCAAAATCACCGCTTGCCCTGGCCTCGTCCATCGTCTTGCGGTCTGCCTCACGGGCAGCCTCAGCGATGGTGGCTATCTTAGTGAACTGAGCACTTGTCAGTTTGAGTGCAGTGGACGCCTCAATCGGTATGCCTGCCATAGGCAGGGCGCCGAACTGTTTCAACACCGCAGGCACTTTGGTCTTTTGCTCATCGGTCAGCACATCCATGATGTCCTTAACCAGTTTCTGATCCTGGCCACCGCGCTGGCCACCCTGCCCACCAAAGCCGCCGGGTCCACCCTGTCCGGGTCCACCCTGCCCACCAAAGCCGCCGGGGCCACCCTGTCCAGGTCCACCCTGCCCACCAAAGCCGCCGGGTCCACCCTGTCCAGGTCCACCGGGACCACCGGGACCACCAGGGCCACCGAAGCCACCTGGTCCGCCTTGGCCAGGGCCACCCTGTCGCCGGCCAGCCATGGCCTTCTTCTGGATCGCAGCTATCTTCTTAACCTGATCATCGTTCAAAGCCAGCGGAGCCTTCAGAGCCTCAGCAGGGATCATTACAATGCTCACCTGCATGCCGCCCATCGGTCCACCAGGGCGCTGGCCCTGTCCATTGGGGGGAGGGCCGAACTGCCCGCCACCGGGAGGTGGGCCAAATTCGCCGCCCTGGCCGCCGCCGGGGGGCTGAGCGAGAGCAACCGTCGCGGCCAGAGTTCCTGCCGCCGCAAGCGCCATCGCCAGTGTGCGTCCTGCATTTCGGGCTGCCATCATCGTGCCCGGCCGATTTCTGTTCATGCGTCGTGTTTTCATCGTCGTGCTCCTCTCGCTGTCAGATCAGGTGGTTAGTTCACCGCAATCTTTAAATCACTCAGGTCTTCGTTCGCCCTGACATCTGTATTCTCTCAGGAGAAAATGAAAACCACGTGAACGCAAAATATTCTTTGTAAGAACTTTTTTATGCTCACATCCACGCCTGTCGGTAAGTTGTTTACGTCCGAAAAGCTCGTATTTCATCTTGTTTTCATCTGTAAACCGCATATAATCTGTATGTGCGTATGTGCCGCGCAGAAGCCTGCTCGCACGTAGCGTAGCCGCAGTTCCAATGTGCGGTAGATAGCATTAGATGAGGGTAACCAGATGCGCGTTCTGCTTGTAGAAGATGAACCTGGGATTTCACGCCTTATGAGGCGAGGGCTGGAAGAAGCTGGCTATACCGTGGATACCGCTGCAGATGGCCTGGAAGGGCTCCGCCTGGCAGAAGAAAACACCTACTCCATCATTCTTCTGGACATAATGCTTCCAAAAATGGATGGGTGGTCTGTTTGTGAAAACCTCCGTGGGCAGCGCAACAAAACGCCCATTATGATGCTTACTGCCCGAGATACTACGCCAGATAAAATTAAAGGGCTGGATCTGGGTGCAGATGATTACCTGCCAAAGCCCTTCGATTTTCAAGAACTTCTGGCCCGCGTTCGCGCACTTGTACGCAGAGATAAGGTCAACAAAGTACGCATTATCCGGGTTGGCGATCTGGAAATAGATACAGCACAGCACCGAGTTCGTAGAGGTGCAGACGATATTAACCTGAGCCACCGTGAATACGAACTCCTGGAAGCACTTGCCGCGCACGAGAGCCAGGTGCTATCTCGTGAAGCTATTCAAGAGCGAGTTTGGATGAATGAAGATTCATACTCAAACACCGTAGATGTGTACATTCGTATGCTCCGCAAGAAGATAGATGCAAACTATGAGGTCAAACTGATTCACACCGTCCATGGTGTGGGATACACTCTACGCCTGCCAGATGCGCAGGAGGCGTGATATGAACCCAGTGCCCCGCAGATCGCTGTTAGCACGCATTCTTCGGCCCGGCTCTGTCCGTACACAGCTCATTGCTGTAAACGTTCTGGCACTTAGCTTGCTGCTTGGCGGGCTCGGCATCACGGTTCGCTATTCGGTAAAGCGCCTCATGCTCCAATCTATAGATAGAGAGCTGCAGCGCAGGGGGCACGGTCCCGGCGGCCGCGGTGGCCCAATGCGCGGGCCCGGTGGCAGAGATGCCTCTCCCAATTCACCACAGCCGGGCATTCCGCAATACCCGGGGCAGGGGCGTGCACCCGGTGGGCCTCAGCCCGGCAACGATGCCCCTCAGGAACCAGGGCACCAGGGGCCAGATGGTGATGGCAACCCACCGGAGAGGGCGCCGGGCGGTGGAGGAGATCCACGTGGCGCGCAGGATAATGGGATGCGGCAAAACCGCCCCGGGCCCCCACCACAGGAGGAAGGCCCCTATAAGCCCGCCATGTTCGCGTTGGATGGCAGCGTGTTAGATACGCGTGGGCACCTCGCTCCGTGGGATGCCGATGTGTTTCGCCGCTTTCAAGACAAAGCCAAACAGGCACCTCTGTCTCCGCCAGGTTTGCTTGAATACAGCACTATCAATGTAGATGGCACAGCCGTACGCGTGTTTACAGTTGCCCGGCGAGATCCACGGTTCGGCGCAATCATCATGCAGATTCCGTATCCACTTACGGATGTATATCGCGCGCTGGAAGAGCTGGATCGTGCGCTGCTATTTATGCTTCCAGTTGGCCTGATATTTGCGAGCATTGGGGGCTGGTATCTTACGGGTCGAGTTCTACATCGTATCACCTGGATGACGAATGCCGCCGAAACCATGGGCGTTGGAGACCTCTCTCGCAGGCTGCCAGCCGAAGGCGAAGATGAGTTTTCGGTTCTGGCGCGCACGTTTAATGGCATGCTACAAAGGCTCGAGAATGTGTTTCGCCACCAGAATGCCCTGTTAGAGCAGCAACGTAGATTTACCGCAGACGCATCGCACGAACTGAAAACTCCTCTCACGATAATTAAAGGCAATACAAGCCTCTCTATATCTATGGGAAGCCACCTTACACTGGATGATTATCAGCAGTCTATGCAGGAGATAGATACCGCGGCAAACAGCATGTCTTCGCTGGTACAGGATCTCCTCCTGCTGGCACGCTCAGATAGCGGCCTCGCAGCGGGCAGCCGCACGTTGCTAACAGCGCCAGAGATTCTCACAGAAGCAATTAAAACGGTAAAGCCACGGCATGAAGTGATCATCGATTACATGCCTCCAGATTCCGATCTCATGGTGAGCGGCAATCAACAGGAGCTGGTTCGCGTATTCAAAAACCTGCTGGATAACGCCATTAACTACTCTCCAAATGGTGGCATGGTGCATGTATCCGCCCGGCAGAGTGATGGCAAGGCAGTATTTACCGTTCGAGATCATGGCGAAGGGATTGCACCAGAGCACCTGGCTCATCTCGGGGAGCGGTTTTATAGAATAGATTCCTCTCGAACACGCCCAACCGGTGGCACAGGCCTTGGCCTCTCTATTGTTAAGGGGATTATAGAAGCGCACGGTGGCACGCTGGAGTTCAGCAGCGAAGTGGGGGTAGGAACGGAAGTTACTATAACTCTTCCCGCAGCAGCGGATGCGCCAGATACGCGTTTAGAATGAGGATATAACCCATACAGATTGGTCTCGGGTCAAAGCAAAACAGGCAGGGCAAAAGCCCTGCCTGTTTTGCGTTAAGTGCCAGCAGTTACTTTACGTAACCGTTGCCCTTGCTTCCACCATCAAAACAGTTGTTGATGTTGTTTAGCGCCGTAGATACATCGTCGATACTCACCTTAGCAGGTGTTCCCGCAGGCACAGCGGTGCCTCCAAGCAGTGCATCGGCAAGCGAAACCAGGAAGTTTACAGATTTGCCTGCAAGCGGGCCGCTCTGTATCGTCAGCCCACCAAGGCCTGCCTTATACACTCCAGAATTGGAGAAACCAACAGCCAGTTTCACGGATAGCAGCTGCCCGGCAATATTGCCAGTCTTGGTGTTAGTCGAATTCAGCACGCTGCCAGGTAAAGCCTTGTTCGGCCCGCCCTGCGGCAAAAATGCCTGAACAGCTGCCGCACTATCAAAGGCGTACAGCTTGTTTGTGCCAATCGAAATAGTGCCAGATGGCACTGCCAGTCGCCAACCTGCATTCAATATCGCGCCAGGATTGCCGCCTGCCGCGGGTGCATGCCAGCCACCCTGAGTGTACGTTACAAAGTATGGGCTTGCCGGGATGTAGTTGTACTGAATGGAGATGCTTGCACCGCAAGTAGTGGTGCTGCCCGTATCGTAGTTGCCGCCCATGGCGTTCAGGGTAAATGTACCAAGGCCCGTGGTGGGGAAGCTCACAAGGCCAGTGCCATAGTACGGAGAAAGATCGTCTCCGCTGTTAACACTTAAGGTTACAGTAGTTGTGCCGGATTTATCAACGGGTCCAGCCGAGAGAGACGAGCCAACAGGTAGTGGGCCGCTCGCGATATCCAGTCCGAATATAGGATCGTAAGCAGAGTAGCCAAGTGTCAAATCTGGCGGGCCACCCGCAAGCATCTGGCCATTTGGCAGGATTGAAAACACAAGCACCGATTCATCAAGGTAGAAAATCTCATCAACCACGTCGGTATTCTTAATGAAGCAGTCCTGGTGAGATGTCCAGTTATAGGTAAGCTTAACGGAAGTCAGGGTTCAAAGTGCCGGGTTAAACTGGCTTACTGTCAAATCCGGAATCGATCCCGCAGAAGCGGCATTCACAGGCACGGTAGACCATGTCGTGAGTTGGTTCGCAATCGTCGCCGATTTCGCCGAAACCGAAGCCTGTGCAGATGCCGCAACAGGCGATAGAATGCTCAAAGTGGCCGCCGCAAACAGAATTGCGCCGCACATACGTAACTTAGATGTCATTCGTGATACCTTTCGAGAGTCAGAATCCCACGCGGGGTAAATAACAATCCCGTGCGTCTCGAAACGGGGTATGAATGGCAACAGGGCACAGATTCAACAAAACGAGGAGCAAATGCTGCGATCAGTGGTAGCGTCGCAAATCTCAATGCCAATCCAACAAGAGACTGGGCACATACTGATTATTAATTAACTATTCTGCACGCAATCATTAGCTATTTGTTTATCGAGAGCAATAATACAGAGAATTCTAAGAATAGCTACCTATTTTGTTGCAATAACAGGGATACTTAGTCAAATGTCGAAATATCCTCCAGGAGGTGCCAATCATGATCCTTAGTGCAGAACAGGCCGCCAGCTTCCATCGAGATGGCTATGTAATAGTGAAAGGGTTGCTCACGGCCCGGGAAACCGCGCTGTTAAAGGAGATATCCACACTCGATGCCCGCCTCGCGTCAATTATGAGCGTTAGGCTGGATGCCACCGGTGCAAAAACCACCCTTGCCCTGGATAACTCTTTAGGCGAGGATATCTATTCCGCAATCGTTCGTAGCGAACGTGTCGTGAAATCCACCGAACTGCTTCTGGGAGATGAGCCTTACCACTACCACCACAAGGTTTCGGCCAAGCAGCCCTTTGAAGGCGGGGCCTGGGAATGGCATCAGGATTATGGGTACTGGTACAACAACGGTTGCCTGTACCCCAATATGCTCAGCTGCTACATTGCCATCGATCCTGCCAATATCGAAAACGGATGCCTGCAGGTGCTCAAAGGCAGCCACCTTATTGGCCGCATAGATCATGGCAAAATTGGTGGCCAAACCGGTGCCGATATGGAGCGCGTAAATGCCGCCCTGGAAAAGTTGGAGCTGGTGTATGCAGAACTGGAGGCCGGAGATGCCGTTTACTTCCATTGCAACACCCTGCATCGGTCCGATCAAAACCAAAGCCCAAATCCACGCTGGGGATTAATCTGCTGCTACAACGCCAGAAGCAACAGCCCATACAAAGAGGGGCCACATCCACGCTACTCTCCCATTTCAGTATTGCCAGATACAGGCATCGTGGTGGCCGCAGAAGTGCAGCTCGCAGGCTTGAAGTCGCTTGCGGATGCGTAGATATAAATAGGCTTCATAAACTTCAGATAGGAATCTCTACAAAAATGCCACGATTGATTTTGTTGGCCGCTGCCATTGCAATTCTGTTTCTATCAGTACCTGGCGGCCGGGCCTTAGCCGCACAAGATAAAAGTATAGCCGGCAATTGGCTGGGCACTATCGCTGTCAACGGTATCGAGCTTCGTATAGGCCTTGCCTTTACCATCAAATCTGGCGGAGCCTACAGCGGTACTTTCCAGAGCCTGGATCAAGGTGCACAAACTCTCCCTCTGGATTCTGTTACCGTAAACGGCAACTCCGTAGCATTTACTCTCAAAATCGCAAGCGGCTCCTGGTCTGGCGAACTAAACACAGAGGGCACAGAGCTTTCCGGCACCTGGAGCCAGGGCGCAAGCTCGCTGCCCCTTAACTTCAAAAAACAGGCGGGTGCGCCAAAAACTTCGCGCTGGCAAGATCCCGTTGCTCCGTTTCCATATACACAGGTCGAGGTTTTGTACCCAAACAAAACCGCTGGCTTTAATCTCGGCGGCACGCTTACTATCCCACAGGGCAAGAGGCCATTTCCCGCCGTTCTCTTGATAACCGGCTCTGGCCAGCAGGATAGAAACGAATCGCTGCTCGGCCACCGCCCATTTCTCGTCATCGCCGATTATCTCACTCGGCGTGGGATTGCGGTGCTGAGGGTGGATGATCGAGGTATCGGCAAATCTGGCGGTAATTTCGCGGCCTCTACCACCGCAGATTTTGTAACCGATGTTCAATCTGGGATTGCCTTTCTGCGCTCAAGGCCAGAGATCGATTCGGCAAGAATCGGGCTCGCAGGCCATAGCGAAGGGGGAATAATCGCCCCGGCCGTGGCCGCCGCCGATCCTAAAATCGCATTCATCGTTCTGCTCGCCGGCACGGGCGTTAACGGGGCAAGCTTGCTTCTTGCTCAGCAAGAAGCCATTGGCAGGGCCATGGGCACTCCAGATCAGGCAATCGCCGCAACAAGGGCGTCTAACAAAGCCCTGTTCGATATCGTTGTTGCCTCCAAAGATGCCGCAAGCAGCGAAGCAGCAATAAGAAAGGTCGCCGAAGCACAGGCTGCACAGGCGAAGGCACAGGGTGCCGATCCCGCAGCGGTCGATCAGGCCGTTAACAGCGCCATAGCAACCATGAACTCCCCCTGGATGCGCTACTTCCTGAAGTACGATCCCGCACCCGCGCTACAAAAAGTCAAGTGCCCCGTACTCGCGCTCAATGGCTCAAAAGATAGGCAAGTTCCACCACAACAAAACCTTCCAGCAATCAAAGCAGCGCTCACCGCCGGTGGTAATAAGGATTTTAAGGTGGTAGAACTCGAAGGCCTGAACCACCTGTTTCAAACCTGCACAACCGGTGCACCATCCGAATATGGCAAAATCGAAGAAACCTTTTCACGCAATGCACTCAAAGTCATGGCAGATTGGATAATCGCTCACGTTATTTCAGGGAGGAACACCCGCACAAAATAGGCAATTTTGTACCGTAAACGCGTGCAACAAAGCTGCGCTTTCAGCATCATACTGGCAAGAAATTCCGGCTGCCGGCGCCCATGCGCACGGCAGCCTTCCATCTTTTGTAAATGGGATCTTAAATGACCGGTTTTGGCAAATCGAGCATACTTCTAACAGCTCTCTGGCTTGGTTCTGGCATACCCGCCAGGGCGCAAACAGCTGCGCCACCCGCCACTCCCGAAGATATCGCCTTCTTCGAAAGCAAAGTCCGCCCCATCCTGGCCGATAAATGCTACGTTTGCCATGGCGACAAAGCACAAAAGGGTGGAGTTCGTCTGGATTCTCGTGCAGAACTGTTGAAGGATGCATCCTCACTAAAGGTGGTTGTGCCTGGCAACCCTGAAACCAGCGCCCTTGTCCACGTCCTCCGTTACGATGGAAAAATCCAGATGCCGCCCGGCGGCAAACTGCCGCAGGCTCAGATAGATGTCCTTACAGATTGGGTTAAACGCGGAGCTCCATGGCCAGCTTCTGCATCGCCTAAGGCAGGCTTCCGGCCAGATCAAAAGAGCTTCTGGTCTTTCCAGCCAATCAGGAAACAAGCCGCTCCGGCCGTTAAGTTGCGCAACTGGGGCGTTAGCCCTATCGATTCGTTTATACTTGCTGGCCTCGAGAAAAAGGGATTTAAGCCTGCGGCTGCCGCCGACAAACGCACGCTCCTGCGCCGCGCAACCTACGATCTCACGGGCCTGCCACCTACAGAGGCCGAAGTAAACGCGTTCTTAAATGATCACAGTACAAATGCCTATCCAAAGGTGCTTGATAGGCTGCTTGCCTCTAAGAGGTACGGCGAGCGCTGGGGCCGCCACTGGCTGGATGTGGCCCGCTATGCCGATTCTGCAGATGCACGTGGCCTGGGTTCTGAAGGAGATATATCTGAAGCCTGGCGCTACCGTGATTGGGTTGTAAACGCTCTCAACACAGATATGGGCTACGATCAGTTTGTGATGAACCAGATTGCCGGCGACCTTCTGCCAGATCCTCGTAAACCGCACGCATCGTTCAACGTGCCCGGCACCATTGCCACCGGACTTATGGCAATTGGTAACTGGGGAAACGGGGATGCCGATAAAGATAAGATCGTCACCGATATCGCCGATGATCAGGTAGATATCATAGGCAAAGGCTTCCTCGGTTTAACACTGGGTTGCGCCCGCTGTCATGATCATAAGTTTGATCCTATTCCCACAAAAGATTACTATGGCCTTGCAGGCATCTTCTTTAGCAGTCACATTCTTCCACGCTTAACCCCCAAGGGGCAGGGCGAGGTTATGCTGCGCATTCCACTGGAAACTGCGGAATCTAAGGCGGCACAGGCAGCCTACGATAAGAAGCTTTCTGAAGCAACCACCGCACTTTCTTCTGCCCGCGAGGCAGCCATTTCAGCCATCGCAGAGTTCAGGCAAGCCTCTCATAATGGCAAGCCCACAACGCTTGCGCAAATTTCTGCTGCCCGTGGGCTGGAGATACGCGTTCTGGAACGTTGGGATGCCGCCGCACGCGGTGGCGATTACCCACTGATGACGTTGGCCAGTGGCAACACCGGTGGCAAAGCCGGCGTGTTTACGTGGAGAGGGCAGGCAGATTGCCCCAATCTGGTAGTAAACACCAACGCCGCTGCCGTTAGCTACACCACCATAACGCTTCCGCCGAAGTCTGTCGCAGTGCACCCCGGGCCTGCAAATGGCGTTGCTATAGAATGGGTGAGCCCCGTTTCAGGCACCATCGGAATTGCCGGCAAAGTTTCAGATGCCGATCCAAACGGCGGTGATGGCATTGCATGGGCCATCGATTTGCAGGCCGCAGCCGGAACCCGTGAACTTGCCTCAGGGGCATTTCCCAATGGTGGTAATCAGGAGTTTAGCGCCGGGGTGGGGGCAGCGTCGCTCAAACAGGTCCAGGTGCGTGCCGGCGATCGGGTTCAATTGGTAGTTCTACCAAAAGCCGAATACACCTGCGATACAACCGTTACCTCACTTACGATTTTATCTGCCGATGGCAAAACGTGGGACCTGGCAAAAGAGCTGATGGAAACTCCTACGCGCTCAAACCCCAGGGCCGATGCAGCTGGCAATCAGGGCGTGTGGCGATTTGCAGATATGGGCGCCGTTCGCCGTGAAAATCGCCTGAATGGGCAAGGCGGAAAGGCTATCGCCGCCTATCTCGCAGCGGCTGATGTTGCATCGCAAAGCGCAGCAGCAACCGTTGTTCAGAATTCGCTGGATCCTAAAGAGGCGGCAAATCCATTTCGCCCCGCAGTAGGTGATCTAAAAGAGCTGCCTCAGGCAGATCAGGCAAAAATCGCCGCGCTAACAACCGCACTGGATGAGTTGAAGAAAAGCGCACCCGCTGCTGCAGGCATTGCCAATGGCATTCAGGAAGGGGGCATTCCAGATTGCCCCACCTCTGGCATACATGATGTGCGCGTTCACATACGTGGTAAGTATGATAGGCTGGGGGATATGGTTCCGCGCCATTTTCCGGTAATTATCGCCGGTGAGCAGCAGCCACCAATCAAGAGCGGTAGCGGCCGATTGGAACTGGCAAAGTGGCTCGCAAGCCCAACAAATCCATTGCCAGCCCGGGTTATGGTTAACCGTGTATGGCAGCACCACTTTGGCGAAGGCATTGTTCGCACACCCAGCAACTTCGGCTTCCTGGGAGATCGTCCTTCCAATCCAGCCCTGTTGGATTGGCTGGCATACGAATTTAAGCAGCCTGTAAGCTCTTCAGATCCATATGCATGTGGGTGGTCTCTCAAGCGCCTGCACCGCACCATCATGCTCTCCAGCGTCTACCGTCAGTCGGGGCAGGGGGATCCTGCAGCAATGCGGTCGGATCCGGATAACCGCCTCTGTGGTCGATTTATCCGCCAGCGCCTGGAAGCAGAAGCCGTTCGAGATACGATGATGATGGCGGCAGGTACCCTGGCTCCAGATCAACTGGATACATCTATGGGCGGCGTGGCTGTTCGCGATTTCGCAGCACCAAAGCGCACACTGTATGTTATGACCATACGGTCAGATCGCTCCGGCTACGGCCCGCTATTCGATACCGCCGATCCTACAAATAGCGTTGAAAAGCGCATCACATCAACAGTGGCACCGCAGGCACTCTTCCTTATGAACAATGAGTTCATGGGGAAACAAGAGAGTGCACTGGCCCAGTTGCTGCTGAAACAACCGTTAACAACCGATAGTGCGCGCATCATATGGCTATACAGCCGCCTCTATGGCAGGCCTGCAACCGTGCGTGAAATTCAGATCGGTTCGGCCTACCTCAAGCGGGGCCGGGCCGCCAGTGCGCATACCGCAGCGTATGTTGCCCCGGCAACTGCAGTGGAGTCGCCTGCCGAGTTGAAGATCTGGCAGAGCTATTGCGGTATCCTTTTGTGTGCCAATGAGATGATCTATTTCGACTGATGCTGGCGCAGCGCCAAAGCATTGGAGCGGACACCTATGAAACGAAACCACCCGGAACATAACCTGGTACCTGCCGGTCTATCACGCAGGCAAATGCTTGAAAGCTTTGCCAGTGGCTTTGGCATGCTCGGCCTCGCCTCCGTTGCCCAGGCAGATGCCGCCGGGGCATATGTTGTGCGTGCAGCATCGGCCGATCCACTGGCGGTTCGGCCACCAATGTATGCAGCAAAGGCAAAGCGGGTTATCTTTCTGTTTATGAGCGGTGGGCCATCTCATGTAGATACGTTCGATCCAAAACCGTTGCTCACTCGGGATCAGGGCAAACCCCTGCCATTTGAGCGCCCGCATCTGGAAAGAACCAAAACAGGCAACCTGCTGCCATCGCCATTTAAGTTCAACAAATATGGCCAGAGCGGCATTGAAGTAAGCGAGCTATTTCCACACGTAGGTTCCTGTGTGGATGATATGACAATCATTCGTTCAATGGTTGCCGATAACATCAACCACAACGGCGCATGCCTGCAGATGAATACCGGGGAGCAGGCGTTTTCCCGGCCCAGCATGGGCTCGTGGCTGCTCTATGGCCTCGGTACCGAAAACCGAAACCTGCCAGGTTATGTCGTAATCAGCCCGGCGCAGCCCGCACAGGGCGCCCCGCTGTGGTCATCCAGCTTTTTGCCAGCCGCCTATCAGGGCACACTGGTTTCAGATCTAAAGAACCCGATATCCAATCTCGCAAACGCCAATCTCTCGTTGGCGCAGCAGCGAGATCAGCTCGATGTTTTGAAGCAGTTAAATGAGCTGCACCGGGATGCCCGTGAGGCAGATACGCGCCTCAACGCCCGCATCTCATCGTTTGAGCTGGCATTCCGAATGCAGCGAGAAGCGCCAGAAGCGTTCGATCTGGAAAAAGAATCGGCCGAAACCAAAAAGCTGTATGGGCTGGATAACAAGGTCACCGAAACCTTTGGCAAACAGTGCCTAATGGCCCGCAGGCTGGTGGAACGTGGTGTGCGCATGGTGCAGGTGTACCACACCCAGAATGAAAACCGGGCCAGCTGCCAGCTGTGGGATCAGCATGGAAACCTCAAGAACGGCCTCAAAGAGAACTGCATGGCAACCGATATGCCAATTGCAGGCCTGCTGAAAGACCTGAAAGCGCGCGGCCTATTAAAAGACACCCTGGTCATCTGGGGCGGTGAATTTGGCAGAACACCAACCGCAGAAAGCATGGATGGGCGAGAGCATCATCCGTTTGGCTTTACCATGTGGATGGCAGGCGGTGGAACAAAGGGCGGCTATGTGCACGGCGCAACCGATGACTATGGCTGGAACTCCGTGCAAGACAAAGTACACGTGCATGATCTGCACGCAACCATCATGCATCTGATGGGGATGGATCACAAACGCCTTACATACCGATACGGAGGGCGCGATTACCGCCTTACGGATGTGTATGGCAATCTGGTGCCTGCATTAATCGCATAGCGCCACAGAAAATAATATAAATGGGCCGGAGAATATGCAATACAAGGTTGTATTAGAGGCAGTAGGGGCCACAGCATTTACTGCGTGGTTAATCCGATATCTGATATTGAACCGCCGAATGGACCAGGTGGTATCTGGCGTAGAGCAACTCCATACCAGTGCCATGGAGCGCCTGCACGGAACCGTCCCGCCCTGCGGGATACCTCAGCCTCCCGAAACAGTGCCAGAGGACGTTGCCTGCGAAGAGATAAGTGGCTTCCGCTTTGCGTGCTTCGTGGATAAAACCACAGAGGGCAAATACGTGCACCACATAATCGGCATGCACTCAGGCAAAGAAGCGGGCCGATTATCAGAAGCCATGCTGCTGATCATGCGCCGGTTGGTAAAACACTTCACAACATGCGGCTTTGAATATGATGTAATGCTGCACGTAGATGTGCTTCCATCCGGCAGCCAGCACATCGATTTTGCACTGCATCCAGAACGCGAAACAGCACTGCGTGCCGCCCTCGGCCTCAGCACAGAAACCCCACCTGGCTAACCACAACAACCAGTGGCCATACAAATGGGCGCTGCTCTGCCGCGCCCACAAGCTACCGGTTTGCAGACCGGTGTAGGGGCGGCGCTTGCCCCGCCCGCAAGCTATCAGCCGATGCGCGGCAAACTACCGGGAGGCGGCATTTCACCCTGTCTCCTGACCCCCGACTCCTAACCCCGCCAACTCTCTCCTGTGCAGCGCGGTAGAAATTGCTCTTCATATTCTTCCAGCCACCCGCCCAACGGTATAGCTTCCGCACAACTTCCTCTCGGGTTCCCTGCGAGTTGCGATAGCAACTACATCGTAGGGGCGAGGAACGAGCTAAGTGGAGAGGCAAGGAGAGGCCCAACAGTTACGAGTTAATAACAGCTATCTACGATAAATATCGCATTGCAGACCGGTGTAGGGGCGGCGCTTGCCCCGCCCACAAGCTACCAGCCGAACTGCGCCATCCTACCGGCAGGCGCGCATCTCCCTGTCTCCCGGACCACGTAGGGGCGGCGCTTGCCCCGCCCACAAGCT
>CAIONQ010000069.1 GCA_903859705.1 uncultured Chthonomonas sp. | reverse complement strand
GTTGTGTAGATAAAGTCTGTTTGGCGCTCGGGAATGTAGCCCCCGTGCACCATTGAACCCTGCAGCAATCCCTTGCCGAGAAACTGACCAGATCCAATAGCAGTTTTTGCCTGAGAAACGTGCCACCCAGATCCAGCTTTGTCCGATTCTGGATGTAAATACGTCTCAATGCGTTTACGTTGGTAGGGTTTTATCACTTTACCGGATGTCCACAAACCGGCAAATATCACAGAAAGCCCAAGCGCAAGCAGCACCATGTGCTTGACTTTGGCTCCTGCAATAAACGTCATTCCGGTCCAAATAGCCAGCACTACCAGGGCGGTGCCGAGATCTGGCTGACGGAATATTAGTAGCATTGGGAGTGTTACGTACAGTAAAGATTTAATGAAAGTACCAAACTCATGGATTGTTTCGTGGTTGGCCTTCAGGTATATGGCCAGAGTGATAATAACCAGCAGCTTGGCAAACTCCGAAGGTTGAAATTTGAAGCCACCAAGGTTTATCCAGCGTGCAGCACCATTAATAGAGTGAGCAAAAACCAGCACAGCGCCAAGGAGAGCCAGGTTGATGCCATATATCCAGCTCTGGCATCGAGTATATGCATGGAAATCGATGTTAGCCGCAACCATCATGCCGCCCCCGCCAAGCACAAGCCATATAACCTGCTTCTTCCAGGCGGCAGAAGGATCCGTGCGTGTGGCGCTATACAGTACCACCACCCCGAAGAGCGCAATGATTGCTGTGATTATCAGAAGGGGAATATCGGTGGATTTGCGCAGGCGGTCGTTTAACATCGGTTAATGGTCGAAATCCATGTACGAGTGAGCTGGTAACTACGGTAGGAGTGTAACAACCTCATCCAAAATCCGGTTTGCCGCCTGATGCTTGCTCATCAATGGTAGAGCGACGGAGGAACCATCGCGCCGGATAATGGTGATGATGTTTGTATCCAGGTCAAACCCTGCACCCGCCGCAGTAACGTCATTTGCTGCAATGAGGTCGAGGTTCTTCTTCTGGATTTTCTGGATCGCATTCGGAATGAGGTTGTCTGTTTCCGCGGCGAAGCCTATAACCACCTGGCCGGCTACCTTGCGCTTGCCAATGCCTGCAATAATGTCCGGGTTCTGAACCAACTCGAGAGTGAGCGTGCCGTTTATCGCGTCTGGCTTCTTCAGCTTTACAGCCGATGGGTTGGCAACCGCGTAGTCGGCAACGGCTGCTGCTCCTATGAAAATATCTGCGCTGGCAAATGCAGCATTGCAGGCTGCTTCCATCTCTCGGGCTGTTTCTGCACTCACCAGTGTGATGCCTGGAGGCACGGTAGCAGTAATGGCTCCGGCTATAAGGGTAACCTGTGCGCCACGTGCGCAAGCGGCGGCTGCCAGGGCCACGCCCATCTTTCCGCTAGATCGGTTGGTAAGAAATCGAACAGGATCTATAGGCTCCCGGGTAGCTCCTGCCGTTACAACCACGTGCTTGCCATAAAGGTCCATCGTCTGCATCTGCGCAAACCTTGTTAGCACGCAGCTTACGATGGTCTCAACTTCTGCCAGGCGTCCCTTACCAACATCCTGGCATGCCAGCAAACCAGACCCAGGATCAATGAACTCAACTCCTCGCGAAGCAAGGAGAGCCACATTAGCCTGCGTTGCCGGGTTGTTCCACATGTGTGTATTCATTGCAGGCGCGGCAAGTATAGGGATGCCAGGGGGCAGTGCCAGAATGCATGCTGTCAGCATATCGTCTGCCATCCCGCTTGCCAACCGAGCAAGCACATTAGCACTAGCGGGAGATACAAGCACAAGGTCCGCAGATTGTGCCACGTCTATATGCGCAATGCGCTCCTGATGGGGCTCTACAAACACATCCGTGAGCACAGGGTTTCGGCTAAGTGCTCTAAATGTGGCTTCACCAACAAATTTGAGGGCACCACTTGTAAGGCACACCGTTACCCGTGCGCCAAGTTTGCCAAGCTGGCTGCAAACATCTGCTGCGCGGTACGCGGCGATAGACCCCGCCACGCCCAGCAAAATAGATTTCCCGGCCAGCGGCTGCGGTGCCGTTTCGGTCTGATGTTCTGCGCTCATGTGCGCTCCCTTAGTTCTCGGGTTCTGGTCGGATCATTCTGTGGCGCTCGGCACTGATGATGGTAATAAGCAGGTTGGTGCAAGCATCCAGGTTGTCATTTGTTATTACGTAGTGCCCGGCATAATCGGCTTCAACGCTATTTTGTTCGTCGATGGCCGCGGCAAGGCGTTCGCGTATCGCCCGCTCTGTTTCGGTTGCTCGCCCGCGCAGGCGTTTTTCAAGTGTCTCGAAATTCGGTGGTTGTATATAGATCAGGACTGCGTTGGGAGCAAGGCTCTTAACCTGACGCGCACCCTGTATATCGATTTCCAGGATAATGTCTTTTCCGGTGGCAGTTCGCTCGGCTACTGTGCGTTTAAGGGTGCCGTAGTAGTTATTCTTATAGCGAGCCCACTCGTAAAAGATTCCATCCTGAATGCCAACTTCAAACTCTTGCTGGCTAAGAAAGTGGTAAGAAGTGCCAGCAATATCGCCCTCACGCATGGGGCGTGTTGTGGCGCTTACGCTTAGCGCCAGGTCTGGAACCTGTTCCAGTACGCGGCGAATAACGGTTCCCTTACCAACACCGGAAGGGCCAGAAACAACAATGATGCGGCCATGGCGATTAATGGGCTCCCGGTGAACCACAAATTCGCGCCGCGATGGTGAAGTCATACGATCCTCTGCAGCGAATATAGATGTGCCTTTTGCACCACATCTACGCTGTGCACAGTATACCGTATCGAGCCCACAGCATTCGCGAGAAAACCCGACCAATGACGGCAGAACTCTGGCAAATTATCCGCCATAAATGCAACCCGAACTACTGGTGAAAAGTAGAGCGCTCCTCCTCAAACACGGCGCCCTGTAGAGAGTGTTCAGGGGGGTGTTTAAGCTCAAACCTCTTGACTTCTGTCTACTTTTTGTGCTACCATTTGGTGGTCTGTAACGATGTAATCGTCACTCTTTGTCAGCTGTTGACAATTTCCCTGAGGCGAATAGCAGAGCGCATTCATCAGCCGATGATGTCCTGAGCACAGCCATTTGGTTTGCGCTGTGAATTACTGGAATCGTCCAGATTTCTGCGCCGCCCGGAATACCAGAAGAGCGGCAATTGAGTGAGCACGGAGGAGTACGGATGGCACAGAGCGACAATGGCGCCGAAAAGTCTAAAGCAAGCGTGGACCGGGCCGCTCAAGATAAGCTGCTCGATGAGCAAAGCAGCTCCGTAGGGCACGTTCAAGGCGCGTATGGTGGAAACCAGATCCAGGTGCTCGAGGGGCTGGAAGCGGTTCGCCGAAACGTGGCAATGTACATTGGAGGAACCGACTCCAAAGGTCTACATCACCTCTTCACTGAAGTCAGCGACAACGCGGTAGATGAAGCACTTGCAGGCTACTGTGATCGCATCGATGTGGTGCTTTATGCCGACGGCAGTATGTCTGTTCAGGACAATGGCCGCGGTATTCCGGTGGATATAAATACCCAGTATGGCGTTTCTGGAGTAGAGCTTGCCCTCACCAAGCTGCATGCTGGTGGTAAGTTCGGTGGTGGTGCGTATAAGGTTTCTGGTGGATTGCACGGCGTTGGCGTTTCCTGTGTTAACGCAACTTCAGATTGGCTGGACGTTACTGTTACGCGTGACAGCAAGGTGCATATCATTGGGTTTGAACGCGGCATCACTACGAAGAAACTTAAAGAAGTAGGTAGAGCAAAGGCTGCTGAGCACGGCACCAGGGTTCACTGGCATGCCGACCCACAGATTTTTAGTGATACTCAGTACGAGCCTGAGATTATTGAGCGCCGTCTGCGTGAGCTTGCGTACCTTAACAAAGAGTTAACGTTAACGTTTACCAACGAGAGAGATCTGCCGGAGCCAGATCCAACGCTCGTTGCCAGCTCTGAAACGCCGGTTCTTCCGCTTCCGGAAAAGAAGATATTCCACTACCCACGCGGGATTGTGGATTACGTGGAGCACCTGAACCAGACGCAAGATCCCATTCATAAGCCGATCTACTTTGCAGGTGTGAAAGAAGAAGTAAGCAAAACCTTTGTTGAAGTAGCTATACAGTTCAACATGGGTTACCAGGAGAACATGCTTACCTTCGCAAACAACATCAATACTCCCATGGGTGGCACCCATGCTTCCGGGTTTAAGACAGCGCTTACACGCGTTCTTAATCTTTACGCCCGCAAGTCTGGCCAGCTGAAGGATAAAGATCCCAACCTCTCCGGGGAAGATGTTCGCGAAGGTCTTGCTGCAGTAATCTCCGTTAAGCTTACCGAGCGCCCTGCTTTTGAATCGCAGACCAAGGTTAAGCTCACCAACGCCTATGTTGAAGGCATAGTTAACTCAATTGTAGGCGAGAAGCTATCCGAGTATCTGGAAGAGACGCCTGCAGTTGCCAAGCGAATTATCGAAAAGGCACTTACCAGCCAGAGAGCCCGCGACGCAGCCCGCAAAGCGGCAGAGCTTGTTAAGCGCCAGAGCGCACTTAACTCCAACTCGCTTCCCGGTAAACTAGCAGACTGCTCTGATCGCGATCCCAGCCGCTGCGAACTGTTCCTTGTAGAAGGAGATTCTGCAGGCGGACCCGCAAAGCAGGGCCGCGATCGCCGAACACAGGCCATTCTCCCGCTTCGAGGCAAAATTGTTAACGTTGGCAAAGCCCGCGTAGACAAAGTGCTGGAGAACGAAGAGATTCGCGCAATGATCACTGCCATTGGAACTGGAATTCGCTATGGCGTTTCTAGCGATGATGAGCCCGAGGAGCCGATTGATCCCGATCTGCTGGTTCCATCCAAATCCAGTAAGGATAAGGATGAGCCCTCCTACGATCTGAGCAAGTTGCGATATGGCAAGATCATCATCATGACGGATGCTGATGTCGATGGTGACCATATCCGAACCCTGCTGCTCACATTCTTCTGGATTTATATGCGCCCGCTGGTAGATGCCGGGCATGTATATATTGCACAGCCACCGTTATACCGAATCAAAAGCGGTAAGAACGATCAATACTATGCGAAGAATGAAGAAGAGAGAGATAAGATCCTGGAGCGCCTGAAGGGCAAGCGCGATATTATGGTAACGCGCTTTAAAGGTCTGGGAGAGATGGATGCCGTTGACCTGGCCGAAACTACCATGGATATTGATAAGCGCAGGCTGGCTCAGGTGTGCATCGATGTCGATAACATCAGCGCCGCTGAAGATATGTTCAATATCTTTATGAGCGATAAAGTAGAGCCTCGCCGAGACTTTATCGTTGCGCACGCCCGTGAGGTTACAGACGTAGACTGGCACGGCTAACTAGCCGTGCCCGGAATTGATTGCACACCTGATGTCAGGTTGCTTTACAGGGCGCCACCTCTGTGCTCAAGTCGAGCCAGGGTGGCGTCCATTACTTCGTGTGTTTGCGCCTGCACAGTATAGAACATTGCCTCGCGAATAAGGCGCTGAGCCGGGTGGCTCAATGCATTTGCGGAACCGCTAACAGCAGTAATTGCGGCATGCGCTGTGCGCAGGGCAAACTCAATGCACCAGGCCCTCAGGCTTACGCCCGTTTTAAAGAAGTCTGGCTCGCCGGTTCGCTCAGTCCACGTTTCAACTTCGTTACGCAAATAGGTGTATTCTGCCTCAAAGGCCGTGGCTGCTCGCTCAACTGCTGGGATGGATCGCCGCCTCGCAGTATCGGCAATGATTTTGCATCCGGCGAAAGCACAGCCGAGCGGCATTGCGGTTGCACTTAACACACCAACTCTATCGTTGCGCCGCATCGTTTCTATGTCCGAGCAGTTCAGTATATGGCCCTCAGGCACAAACCAATCTGCAAGTGTCAGCTCAACGGTTGCAGAGGCATTCATGGTGCAGAGCGGAATTGGCGATGATGCTGCCATAAGGCCACCGGATCCAGGGCGCAGTTCCTGATTCCCAAATAGTGATGAGTACTTGTTACGGTCTGCCGGGGTCCAAACATATACAAAGGTACCATCTGGCAAAGTAGCACCAAACACCATCTGATCCATCAATCCCCAACCTGTAACCCAAGGTGCAAGCCCGTTAAGCTCAATGCCACCCTTAACAGGGTTTGCGCGCAATGCGGGAGGCCCCGGTCGGCGAAGATGCGCAAAGGATATTCCGCACATCCGAAAGCCGGATGCCAGCATGGGGAGCAGTGTAGATTTAAGAACCTCATTGTCGCATGCCGCAATCATTCGGGAGGCCCCATGATGTTGTGCCTGTACGAATGTGGTAACTCCGCAGGCCGCAGCCAGAATTTCGGTGTATTGTCGTTGTGTTGCTGCCGATGCGTTCAACCCGGCATATCGCCTTGGGATGGCGAGGCCAAGCAAGCCAGCTTCGGCAAGAGCAGCAAAATTCTCGGTTAGTGGGCCACTTGCCTGGTCCGCCTTCTGGGCATTGGGGCCAAGTACGCGGTCGCAAACGGCTCTTGCTCTGTCTAAAATTGCCGTTTCTGTACTTTGCGTGCCACCTTCAGAACTGCGATGTGCCACACCAATTGCATCGGTGCCTGCTGCCGGATCAATCTTTACAGGTTCCGGCTTCTTATGTGGTGCCATATTAGTGCTCCAAACGCTGCGTGCAAATTTCTCTAAGGTAATCAGTTTACCAGACGATCCGCTTTCGATGGTCAGCGATGCGTATTAGCTTCTGCGACGTCTGACGTGTGGCAGTGAAGTATAATCTACTGAGCGTTGGCTTGCAAAACGCCGGTAACGTACGAGCGGGAGTCTGTTTAGTTTATGGATGACGCGGAACGATATTACAGGGTGCTCGAATTAGAGATCGGCGCAACTCAAGATCAGATCAAACAGGCATACAGGGATCTTGCCCAGGTGTGGCATCCAGACCGGTTTGCAGCATCTACACGCCTTCAAGATCGTGCTCTCGAAAAAATGAAAGAGATCAATGAGGCGTACGAATTTCTGAAGAGCTACGAGCCGCCGCGTACAGGTACTGCTACCCCTCAGCCGGGAACCTAC
>CAIONQ010000068.1 GCA_903859705.1 uncultured Chthonomonas sp. | reverse complement strand
GTTGGTGCCTCAACCAGCCGCACATACGATGCAAACGGAAATCTCACACTTTCCAACACAGGCGGTGCACTCACCACCCTTGTATGGGACACAGAGAATAGGCTATTAAGCTGCACGCAGCCATCCCTCGCAGAATCCTATGCTTACCGAGAGGACGGGTTGAGAGCATCTAAGACAAGCGGTGGCAGCACCCGCAACTTCGCATGGAGTGACCAGAACCTTGCGATTGCCACCGATGCCGGGTTCAACCTCGTAGAACGCCAGAGCGATGCCCCTGGCGATTGGGGAGACCTGACCTACCAGGAGCAGGACGGCTACTTCGTAATACCAATGTTCGATGCGCAGGGAAGCAATCGATTCTCATTCTGGTTCCAGGGCACAAGCTTCTGGCAAAACTTGATGAACTACGATGCGTTTGGCAACATGGTCTCCACACCTCCTGCACAACCAGAGCCAATGCAATACGTTGGGCAATACGGCTACTACACCGACGCCACCGGCTTTGTTTATGTAAGAGCAAGATACTACGATCCGGTGAATGGAACGTGGATTAATAGGGATCCGATTGGTACCTCGGGTGGGCTAAACCTAAACGGCTTTGTTGAGAACAATCCTGTAAGGAATGTTGATGCATCCGGCCTGGAAATCGACAGGTTATGCAAGACCTGTGGTACCTGTGGCGAAGCACGCTTTGAATACCTGACTAATTCGTTAAACAATCTGTGCGACCGTATTCCTCGAATGACTGACACAGACTGGGCTGGGATTTACGATTGCGCAATAAAGAAGTATAGAGCCAAGGACAAAAACCGAACCTTACCGGGCATTCGATTAGGTGACTTGGAAAAGGGAATGGTCGAGTTGCGGACATGTGTAACTAATTATTGCAAACCGACAGCGCCCGGCGTGATAAAAGTGATTGGTTGTCAAGACAGCGCTCCTCCCCTACTCGGTATACAACAGTATTGTGTCGGTGATGTCGCTGCATACACTGACCCAGCTTCGATTAACAACAAGTCAGGAATTGGAGCCAGCCTCATTTATATATGCGTGGATCGGTTACTGCCATGCCAACCCAATAAAGATGGCACGGACACTATGACAGTCAATAGGCTTGTTACGCGTAACATTTATGGCATTGAGTGTAACAATTACCCAGCGCAAGATGCGATGTCGTTGGTGATGCTACATGAAATAATCCATGGGTGTGGCCTGACGTCGACCGAAAAGGACGCAATTGCGGTAGCACAAAAGCCCCCCGCATATGAGGCTCTAACTCAAGCTATCGCTTGTTGTATCATGGATAAAGCAATGAAGTATAAGCGGTCATGAACATGTTAAATCGAATTATAGCTATGGTGACATGCCTGCTTCTCACAGCGGGACACAAAACTCCTCATGCAGGTCGCGTTGTGCCAATTACGGATACTTCGAACGATCTGAAGCAATTGTGCGTTCTTGAGGTATCCAGTGCGCAGGCCAATGAGGTATCTGAATTTGACAGTGCAGTGTTTTTGCCAGGTGGCAACACATTAATAACCGGGATAGGAGGCGCCCATTATGGCGGTGTTCTATACTGGGACCTTAAAACTCAAAAAGTGACGCGCGACTTGACTGTTTATGAGCGTGGTGTTTACCAGGTTCATTCAACAAAAGATGGCAAGTGGTTATTGGGTGTAAGCGCGGAACATGCCTTGTTCTGGAGGGCCGATCTGGGTGTGTTGCTTGGAGGCTTACATCCAAACGGGCTCGCCAGATACACGCGGCACGGGGCGTTAACGCCGGACGGACGTTACTTTGCTGTTTCCGGGGAATCCTTTATTGATGCAGGCAACGAGCGTTTTACGAGAATTTACGATATCAGGACTGAAAAATACAAATCACGCCCTAAGTTGGGCACAATTCTTGCGTGTTCGCCAGACGGTGATACCATCGTTTCCTGTGCTGGAAAAAACAGTCTGATATACAGCATTAAGAAGGATCGAGTTACGCGCAGGGTTGAAGCAACCGAGTGGAAGGCGGCGCAGTTTTCTCCAGATGGCTCGAAACTTGCAGCGCTTCGTACGGGCGAGGTTGAGGTTTTGGGAACTTTGGACTGGGCGCAACGTGGCCCAATTACCGGCTCCTTCAATGAAGATTCTTGCCTTCAGTTTCTGAATCATGGCCAGCAGATTGCAATTTCGCATTACGCAGGTAGATCAAGCAAGGTGGGCATCCTTGATATATTCGAAGTCGCAACGGGTTCCAGGTTAAGTCATACCGAGTTTAACGAACCTATTCGAGTGATTATTGCCAGCCCCGACCAAAGCCTTTTAGCCATAGTAATGCGCACCAGGGTGGAGGTGTTCGAGGCAAATCTCGCGCGCAAATAAAGCCCGCAACGGCTTTATCGCTGTGAATTGCGAGGCTTACGCCCAGTTTCGCACTAAACAGAAACCGCTGCTTGCGTCAGGTCCGGCTGGCCAGGGGTATGAGATTTAATGGCGAACATTTTGTATTCAAATCTCGAATCAGGAACGTATCGCAACCATCCCCCTCCTAAATCCTCCCGCCCCTACAATGTAGTTGCTATCGCAACGCGCAGGGAACCCGAGAGGAAGTTATGGCGGCAACGGTACCATCGTTGCTTGGCCGTCCGTTTTGCTAACCCGGCACAGCCGAAGGGCTTGCCAACTCCAGTCGGTGCGGGCCGACTTCGTGCTTGTTTAGCCGCGACTTTAGTAACCGGGCTCGCGGAAACAATCGCCCTTCCTGCGCCCGCGCATTTTGCCCTGAAGGCGTTATCTAAGGTAGCCTGGGTCACAATGCCCAAGAAGGTTACCATATCAGTTATAAGCCCTGGGGCGGTCTAAATCAATGAATTTCACCGGTTCCGGAGTTAACAGATCATAACACGATGGGAAGGCTAAAAGGTGGGGAGGTTTATCAGGCCATTTTGAGGATTATTTATTACGTTGCCCGTGAGTGTTCACTATCATATGTTTTCGGCGAACGAGCCCGAACCTGGCACAGCAAGCGGTGCCACTACGTGTGCTGTTAAGACGATTACTACCGTGCCAAAATCGACGGGGACCACCCGTCAATTTCTGGCTTGCTGGTATTGAATGATGATAAGTGATAATTAGTCGTTGCAATTTGGGCCTCTACTTGCCTCTGCCACATTTGCTCGCAAGCACGCGGCGTTCTCAGAGAACACCACAGTTACAACGCGGGTTGATCTGGCTGATTTGCCAGGGTTTTAGCGGCAGATCGCCGCGCCTCGTAGTTGCTAACGCAGCCGGTAGAGATCCCGGAGAGGACTCGATGCATTCCCCTGCCGGAAGTTTGGTTTTCGCGGGGCAACACCCTATCTCTCTTCCGCATGCACGCATTTGCCGGGCTGAATGTGTTACCATGTGGGGTGTTCTTCTTGAAGCTGGGAGGGATGGGGAAGCCGTGCGGGGAGCCAGAGATTTTACCGCTGAGCGTGTGCTTTATGCGTACTTACAGGGCGTGTTCCCTATGTACGATTCGCATAGCGATCGCATTATCTGGCTGCGCCCGGATCCACGAGCTATTTTTCCGCTTAAACGGTTTCACATCTCAAAATCGCTGGCAAAGACCATTCGGAAGGGTGTTTTTGAGGTTCGATTCAACACCGATTTTGAGGGTGTGATGCGTGGTTGTGCGGACCGTGAAGAGGGAACGTGGATTACCGAGGATTTTATTCAGGTGTACGGTGAGCTGCACCGTGTTGGGCTGGCGCACTCTGTTGAGGTAATACGCGATGGGGAGCTCGTTGGCGGTACTTATGGCGTGGCGCTGGGGGCCGCGTTTATGGCCGAGAGTATGTTTCACCGCGAAACGGATGCCTCTAAAGTTGCCCTTACAGCCCTTGTAGCGCGGCTGAATGAGCGCGGATTTACCCTGCTGGATACTCAGTACTTAACCAGCCATCTGCAGAGCCTCGGCGCTATTGAGATTTCTAACGCCGAGTATTATGAACGGCTGCAGTCGGCAGTTATGCAGAAGCGCTCGTTTGATTAGCCTCCACCGCATCCCACAGCGAAGATGCCACAGTACGTATCTCTGCCAGGTCGGTTTCTGTTCGGTCCGCTATATACACCAGAATATCGTCCAGAGTGGCAGGCAGTTCCTCGGTTAACAGTCCGGCTTCGGTTAGCTTGTCTTCCATGGTTTGCCTGGTGGCTGTTCGGAAGTTACCCTCGCGCCCCATCATCTCAAGCATGCCTCGGGCATCTCCGCCCGCCTCTTCCAGTGCCTTTTGCGCCCTTTGCATCAGCGCAGGGGTTACGCCATACTCCGCAAGCCTGGTTGGGTCTACGGCAGCGGGCCTTCCCACACACCACTTTTCGGCAAACAATCTGGCGATGCTAAGGCGGGTTTGCACCACGCGAGCCTCTTCATCGGTTAGCCCTGCGCGGTGATACTTCTCGAAGGAGAGGGCATTGCAGCGGCCCACCGTCGTAAGGCCGGCCTGCGCCAGACGGTACAACACCGATAGCCTATCGGAAAGCAGATAGAATAGGTGGAGCCCACGTGCACCCTCGGTTACGGTGGCTCTCGGTACCCTCAGCATCTGCGCAAACTCTGCCGCCGTGTGGTTCTGTGGCGAGGGCAGGGCTGGCAGCTCTGTGAGCCGCAGGGCTGCGCTAAGCATGTTTGCACTGGCGGGCATGGAGCGCACCTGCTGCATGTTTATGATGTTGATATCTGCCCCGCTGCGCTGCAGGCGCAACAGATCTTCTGGTTCGCTGGTGAGGTAGAACACCTGCCGGGAATTGACCACCTCTTGCAGGCAATGGGCAGCGGCTTCAAAGCGCTCTGGATCACTATTGGCCAGAGCCTCATCCAGAAACAGGGGCGAACTAACCGGGCTTTTGCTATCTGCCTGGTTGGCAAAAGCGATGCGTACTGCCATCAGCAGCTGCACGCGTGTTCCGCCAGATAACTCGGCGGGGGTGCGCTGCTGGCCCGTATCCTGCTCTACAGCGGCAACTTCTGCCCCCGATTTGTCATACCGTGAAATCAGCTTCCAGGCATTGCCGGTAAACCGCTGAAACAGCTCATCTGCCGTGCGCAATACTCCCGGTGTTACCGCGCTCTCGCTGTTTCGGGCTTTCTCCAGCAGGTATCGGCCAGCCGAGGCATAAAGCTGGCGGTTTCGAACCTGGGTGAGCCGGTATATCTCTGCCGTTACTGCGGCTTCTGCCAGGGCCGTATCATCCGAATTGCCAGCTGCGTTAATCTCTGCTTCGGCTGCTGCGATGCGCTCGGTTAATTCGCTTAGCTCCGTTTTGGCTTTCGGCAGCCAATCCAGCTCAGCAACTATCTCTTTTTCTTCCAGTAGCATCAGCTCTTCGTAGCCCTTTAACAGCGCCTCGTTGTGAGCGTAAAGGCGCTGCTGGGTTTCCAGCTCAGATTTCAGTTGCGCCCAATGGGGAAGATAGGAGATGCGGTCTGTGAGCTGAGCGGCATCCTGCACATTGCGAAGCCGCAGGAATTCTGAGAACTTCTCTGAGGCCAGCTTTAGGCTCTCTTCAATCTCTAAAGCCTTATCCTTCTGGTTTGTTACCGCCAGTAGCGCCTTATCCAGGCTGGTGTTCTCCGCAGAAATGGTATCCAGAGTGGCCTGAGCTTCCACGGCATTGTGCACTGCATCCAGTGGGGCAAGGGCTTCTACTGCAGCGCTAATAAGCGCAATGTGGCGTGTTCTCTGTTCAATAAGCTGGTTCAGCAGGGCGGAGGCGGCATCCCGGGATTTGCGAGCATCAATAAGGCGAAGTTGCGCCCTCAGCAGACCGATGGCGCCGAGGCTCTCCAACTGCAGGCCGGTTTGCTGAGTGAATTCGGAGATGCGCCGGGATGTTTGCTGAAGGTGTTCCTCCCGGTTGTTTAGCAGTGACCGCAGTTCTTCTGCCTGCCCCGCTGTTAGCTTCAAAAGCTGGGCCCCCGCCAGTTCGGCACTCAGGGCATTGAGGCGTGCTTCCACGGCTTCCGGGGTCCAGGAGGCAGGAGGGGGAACCTTCAGCGCTTCAAAGCGCCGAATGGCATTCTGCCTCAGAGCGTTGTTTTCAGAATCGGTTTTGCGCAGTAGCAAGCCGATAACAACCAGTTGCAGGGCTGAGGCTGCCAGGGCAATGTAGGCTTTGTACAGGGCCGCTGCGGCGCCCGCAACAATGGCGCCCAGCAGTAGCAGTACTATGGCTGTGGTGCGGTTTGCTGCCGCCTGTTTGCTTTGTTCGGCGGGCAGTGCCAGCCATTCGATGAGGCATTTCTGAGCATCAATGAGTGGTTGCGCTTCCGGCAGCTGAGCAGGAAGCATGGCCCGGAGCGATTGTTCTGCCTTGCGCACGCCTGACGCTTCTGAGCGTGCCTCTGCATGATCGGCAACACGCTGCTCGGCTGCATCCAGCTGAGCAGCGGTGATGCTATGCCCCGGTGACGCACTCACTCCAGCCCACTCGTCAATTGCCCGGGCATCTGCATCGGCCACCGCTTTGCGGGCCGCTTCTATCTCCGAATCCAACGCTGCAAGCCGATGAATATACTCCTGCAGAGCGAGGAGCTTTTCGGCAGGGATGAGCGACTTTACACGGCAGTTGTCGCGGGCAAGCCGGGCACGTACAAGGGCGTTTTGCGCCTGTATCCCATCAAAAATCAGGCCATCTTTCACCGTTTGCAGCTCTTGCAGGGTGGCCAAATCGGTGCTGCCAAGTAGTTCCAGGCCGGCCGGCAGGGTGGCCAGCTTTTCGTTGCATAGCTGTATGCTGTTGCGTGCCGCATGCCATTGCAGGGCGGCGCGCATGGGCGTTTCGCCCTCTATCCTTTTCCTCAGGAGATCTCTCTGCTCTGTTAGGTTCTTCAGCGAGTTCTGCAGATCTCGTAACCCGCTGATCTTCTCTCGTAGCTTCCCGCGCTTCTCCTGTGCAGCCTTCAGGGCCGAATCTACGGTGCCCGCCGGGTTAAACAGCGGGTGAGCTTCAATAGAAGAGAGATCAAATCCACCCGCAAGCTCCCTTCCAATTTCGGCGGAGAGGGCATCACCTTTGCGTGCTGCGGGCAGCAGGTCTTCCATCCGCAGCAAAAAGCAATCTGCAAGGTAGGGCGCAGCGGCGGGCATGTCTATTAGCGCACCATCGCGCCGCCACAGAGTAGTTCCGGCTATATGGTGCGCTTCCAGGGTGGATGTGCTGTTTTCATCGGTCCAAATGGCCCGAATTTCGGAGGATCTATCGGCGGGATCTCCCCACAATATCTGGCGCACAGCTCGGCACACGGTAGTTTTACCGCTGCCGTTAGGGCCAATAATTACATTGAGGCCAAGCGATAGCTCTTTAATTGAGAAGGGCGAATAGATGCCGGGCATGCGGTGCACATGCAGCTCGCGAAGATACAGCTTCACAGAGATTTCCCTTCCGAGCTCTGCGTTGAGCGCTGTTCGAGCAGCAGGTGAAGCGCCGCGAACCCTGCATTTAAGAGGTGGCTTCGGATGGCCTCTTGTGAAAGATCTGGGGCCGGGATGCGCGCATAGGTTCGTTTATCCACCGCAAAGCGCATGCTGTTGCCAGCTTCATGAATAATTGCCAGCGCTTCCGCCGAATCGGGCTCCTCCTGCAAACACAGCAGCATGGCAGCAAGGGCGGCAGGGGGGCCAACAGATTTGGCGGTGGCGCGCAGATCCAGCGTGGTTTCTGGTTTGATGTTGCGCAGAGAGATGTCATCCAGAAAGCAAACGGGGCTTGTGCCCACAGAAATGCGATCTGAGGTATCGCCAGGAGCCAGCAGCTTTTCCGTAAGGGCGGGCAGGGCCGCGCACAGTGCGGTGCTGCCAGTAATGGTAAGGCGTATGCCAACCAGTATCGGTGGCTCTGGCCCCAGGGCGGTGGTTTCCCCCGCCGCTCTGAGGGCACCAAGGATGGAGGCTTCAAACGCCTCCGGAGTATCTATGCCGGTTACATCCAGCTCCGCATTGTGCCACTGCAGCTGGGCGGGCGCTTGCCGCTCCATGCGTATGGGTGTGCCGGGCTCGTAGGTTAGGAGCCACGCGCCGTGCCAGCCCGTTTCCGAAGGATCGAGGCCGATAAGGGAGCCCAGATACCCGGTGGGAACATCCCCTTGAAGAGAGGCGGGAACATGGATGTGGCCAAGAAGCCATGCCGATAATTCTGCACCGGCAAGCTCGGATACAGATACCGGGGCGTGCGGGCTGGCTTTGCTTGCCGTAATATCGCAGTGCAGCAACCCGATAAGCGGCCCATCAGCGCGATTAATTCCCGCTAAAAATGCTGGCAATGCCGGCAATGGGCTGGCAGGGAATGTTGGGGTGGGGAACGACCAGCCTACGATCTGAACTTTTTCTCCCGGGTTACGGCGAGAGGAGATGGTTACCGATTCCCAGCTTCCATTTTTGCCAAGTAGTTTGAGGTAGGGAATTTCGGTGGCGAGGCGGGGCAGTACCGACACATCGTGGTTGCCAGCCACGGCCACTACGGGGATACCATGCTCCACAAGGCGTGCGATTTCGCGGTGAAGGATCTGGCAGCCAAAAAAGAAGTGGCTATCTCCATCTATCACATCGCCAGCAAGCAAAACGCCATCCACCCCAAGGTTTATGGCGGTATCAATGCTTCGGCGCCACGCTGCTTCTGGCTGCAGTTCTGCCAGGTTTACGCCGGCATCTGTTATGCCGGGCCGAATTCGTCTGCCAAGGTGCAGATCGCCAATGCATAGCAGGCGTACAGCCATGTGCAGCCTCCTTCAAAGTAGATTTTAATTCCGTTTGCTACGGTCTACAGGGCGCAGCCAAGCGCCCGGATTCCAGCTGCAAGCTGAGATACATCGGTAATCTCGAGATCTGGCACCTGCTCAGGTGTCAGCGGGTCTGCGGCGGCATACAACATTCCACGCCGGAAGCGCAGCGTTCTCAGCCCAACAATTCTGCCCGGCACCATATCGTTATCGGTTCTATCGCCAACAATAATGGCGTTCTCTGCCGCACAGTTTGCTTGCCTTAAGGCAATGCGGAAAATCTCAGGATCCGGTTTGCCAACTCCCACAATCTCATCAATTATGATTACATCAAACAGGCTTCGAATTCCGTAATCTTCAAACGCATCCAGGATCTGTGGGTGCTGGTTGGCAATAATGCCTACCTTAAAGTCCTTTTTTGCCTCTTCCACCACCGCCGTAATGCCATCCAATAGCACCCCAAATGGGCGCGGTTTTCGGATTGCATCGTACACGGCGCGGCCCTCGGCATGAATTCGGTGCCATGCCTCGGCCGAGCCACAAACAGCGATACCAGAATCGTTCAGGAATGTGGATGGGGCTTTCCGCACCGCATCCATGATGGCCGCCAGGTAGGCATCCCAGGTGATGTCTATCCCATTACGGCGAATGGCAGCAATCAGCGAATGAAAATAGAGCAAGTGCTGTGGGTCCTCGTTAAAGAGCACATCGCCCACATCAAAAAACACCCACTCCGCCCGCGTTGTGTAGGATCGCGGCTGCCCGAGAACAGTTGTCATGCCTGAGATTACTTTCTGATAGTGATATTAAGGTCTGGTCCAAACGGTGCCTTCACGCAGCAGCGTGTTGGCGGCTTCTGGTCCCCAGGAACCGGCTTGATAGTTGGGAAATAGCGGGCAGGATAAATCTCGCCAGGCTTCCAGAATAGGCGTGATGATGCTCCATGCCGCCTCAACCTCATCATCCCGGGCGAATAGCGAGGCATCGCCTCTTATGGCATCCAGAATCAGGCGCTCATAAGCATCCCGAATGGGGGCATTAAATGAGGAACCGTACTCAAAGTTCATCTCAACCGGGTGCACCTGCAACTGTGGGCCCGGCGTTTTGCTGCCAATTTCGAGCGATGCGCCTTCATCTGGCTGGATGCGCAGGGTAAGAACATTGGGCTGAACACCAGAGCATGCCTGCCGGGCAAACAGCACCTCTGGCACCGCTTTAAACTGAATGCGCACCGAGGTAGTGCGTTTTGCCAGGCGTTTGCCGGCCTGCACGTAAAATGGCACGCCAGACCATCGCCAGTTATCCAGGTGAAACCGAAAGGCCGCAAAGGTTTCGGTGGAGGAGTGCGGATCTACGTTTCCTTCCTCGCGATACCCGGATACAGCCTCGCCTTCGGCGGTTACACCGGGGCCGTACTGGCCACGTACGGTGGATGCGGCCACCGCCTCATGACCTTCGATGGGGCGAATGGAGCGGAGAACTTTCACCTTTTCATCCCGAATGGCATCTGCATTGAGAGAGCAGGGTGGCTCCATGGCAATAAGTGTAAGCACTTGCAGCGCATGGTTTTGTACGATATCACGGGTGATGCCAGCGTGCTCGAAAAAGGCGCCGCGCCCTTCCATACCAAGGGTTTCTGCAACCGTAATCTGGATATTATCGATGTACTTCTGGTTCCAAAGCGGCTCAAAAATCTGGTTTGCGAACCGCAGCACCAGAATATTTTGAACCGTTTCTTTGCCCAGGTAGTGATCGATTCGGTAGATCTGATCTTCCTTAAACACCGGGCGCAGCAGGTTGTTGAGCTGCCTTGCAGATTCCAGATCGGTGCCAAAGGGCTTTTCTATAATGATGCGTGCCCAGCCATCTGGACCTTCTGCCTGGTTGAGGCCGGCGGTTCCCAGATGCTGAATGATGGTGCTGAAATAATCTGGTGGGGTTGCAAGGTAGAACAGGCGGCGCTGTGCCTGCCCTTTCTCCAGCTCTAGCAGGCGCTGGGATAACCGCTGGTAGCCCTCAGCATCATCCAGATCGGATTGCACGTAGTACACCGAAGCCGCAAACTTCGTCCACTCCTCGCCATCGGCGTTTAAGCGTGAGGCAAACTGGCGGATGGAGTGCTGCAGGTCCTCTCGAAAAGAGGTATCGGTTTTTGGCCGACGTGCAAAGGCAACCACCTGAAAATCCGGTGGAAGTAGGCCCTGTGTATGCATGCTGAATAGGGCGGGAATTATTTTGCGGCTGGTAAGATCGCCTGTGGCTCCAAAAAGCACCAGCGTGCAGGGCGGAATCTCCGAAAGCTCGCTGCCACCGGTGTGGCAGGGGCTTTCATCCTGTGTTTCTGGCGCAAAGCCACGCTTTGCGCCGCCGTTGGCTATCAAGGGGCGTGATCACTTTCTAATGTTTTACCAGGGAGCTGGCTTTACTTCTTGCTGGTTGGCTGCTTCTGCCCCGCATCCGGCTTCGCACCTGCCGGTTTTGCGAGATCTTCGCCTAAGGGATCGGGCGACGGCTCCATAAAAGCAACTGTGCCGTCCTTATCTTTTACGATTACAAGCGGCGAACCATCCGCAGCAACCAGGAAGCCTGCGCCGGATTTGGTTTTGCCCCCAGAGAGGGTCATGCTTGCACTGCCGTCTGCGCCGGTTTCTACAGCAATTCTGTTTTTGCCATCCGGATCGTTGATGGCGAAGGCGGTGCCGCCATCTGGCCGAACGCGCAGGGTAATTCGGCGCGCATTTGCTTTATCGGTTAACGAAAGGTAGGGGCTACCATCCGGCTGAAGTGCCAGCGCTGCGCGCTCGGCACCGGTTTTATCCACCAGCCGAAACTCCTGCGCGGTTACCACCTTAAGTGGCTCTACGGGAGGTGCAGCATGCCCTGCGCGCAAGGCGATATCGGCCCCGAGGAAGAGGCATACCGCGCAGGTGCAGAACACTGTTTGATAAACCGGCAGGCTAAACTTGCTCGGGGTCCGATTGTTCATTGGTTTGTTCCTGTACTGTTAAACGGTTGTACTGTCAGTCTTTTTTAGGTTCCGTGGCGGATTTTACAGCGTGGCCGCCAAATTCGTTGCGCAGGGCGGCCAGCACCTTCATGCTGAAGCTATCCACCTGGCGGGATCGGAAGCGCAGATAGAGGGAGAGCGCGATAACCGGTGCGGGAACAGCATGGTCAATGCTCTCCTGAACCGTCCAGCGTCCTTCTCCAGAGTCCTCAACCCAGCCAGTAATGGCATCCAGTTCGGGATCTTTGGCGAATGCGTCTGCAGCAAGGTCCAGCAGCCAGCTGCGTACAACGCTACCATGGCGCCACACTTCGCAAATCTTCTGCAGGTCCAGATCCGGGTAGGGCGAAGCTTTCAGGATTTCAAAGCCTTCGGCGTAGCTCTGCATAAGGGCGTATTCGATGCCGTTATGTACCATTTTGGTGTAGTGCCCGGAGCCTGCGGGGCCGGTGTGAAGCAGGCCATCTTCCGGGGCAAGCGATTCGAGGATGGGTTTTACCGCATCAAACGCTTCGGTATCGCCGCCCACCATCAGGCAGTAGCCCTCTTTAAGGCCCCAGATGCCTCCCGAGGTGCCAGCATCCAGAAAGTGGATGCCCTTCTCTTTAAGCATGTTGTATCGGCGAACGGAATCGGTGTATTTTGAGTTTCCGCCATCAATTATGATATCGCCCGGGTTTAGGAGGGCTGCGGCTTCGGCAATAACATTGTCTGTAATCTGCCCGGCAGCTACCATGGTCCAAACAATTTTCGGAGTTTGAGCCAGGTTACCTATCAGTTCGGTTACCGAAGAAGCGGGGCTGCCACCCAGCGCTGCTATGCGATCGCGTGCGGCTTCTGCCAGATCACTGCCCACCACGCGGTGGCCAAACTGCAGCAGGCGTTCTGCCATATTGCCGCCCATTTTGCCCAGACCAACGATTCCTATCTCCATTTTGTTTGTAAGCTCCTTGCAGATATCAATCATTTACAGCGAACAATTCCACACCCCGGTAGAAAAGGGGGCGTTCGCTGTTACTTTCTTATATTCCATTCATCGTACCACTGGAAGGCAAATATTGGTAATGCCCGGGGTATCGCTACCGCAATGCGTACTCTATTCGTAGTATCCAGTGGCAGGGCAATAGCTCTGTTTTGCTTGACACGCAGGATACCGCAGGGTAACATCCCCCGGGATGGGTGCGCCGCGCATAGCAGCGTTGCGCCTGCATAATTGTACTGAAGAGTGAAATCATCTCCGTTAAAGCCGGCATTGCGGTGTCGAACTGTGTGTGGGATGCGATCAGGGAAGCAGGAGTTAAGATGGGCAAAATGGCCCTCGGAATATTTGCGGCGGCGTTGCTGCTGGGTGGGCATAGTGCAGGGGTTGCACAGGCTGCGGGGCCACAGGCTCCCGCCAATCCACCACTTGGCGCATCCAGCGCTGTACCCAACAAGATTATTGGCTATACCGCGTGGGATGAAGAGTACCTTTACGTTGCGGTTCAGGTAACCAAGCCCGTGGCGGCAGGCACCAACTCTGCTCCATTTTCCAACCCACTGGAAGACGATGCCATTCTCATCTCTCTCCAGATGGATAACGATCACAAAGCTACAGCGCGCACAGCTCGCAGCGTAACGGTCGCTGTAAGCGCCGCGGGTGGTACGCAGATATATGCTGGCGAAAAGTCTGCCCCGCTATATAATGGCTTTATGGATCTCAACCAGAAGCTGGAAGCCATCTCCAAGACTACAACCGATCAGCAGGCGCAGGAAAAAGCCCGCATCGCGCTTCTGGGAACAGTGCCAAAAGTAACAGTAAGCCCTGTTGGGGGAACCCGGCCGGGCGCAGGCGACTATCCCGGTTACACATTTGAAGTGGCTATACCGTGGGTGGATCTTGGCGGCAAGCCGGATGGTGAAGCGCGCATCGGGTTCAATGTTGCGGCCATCAGCAAATCTCCCGGTTCACCTAAAGTGCTCAGCCTTTCGCCATCTGTGCATGGCAATAGCGATCTCGATAATCCCTCGCTGTACGTAGAGTTGTTGCTTGCTTCGGCGCCAAAAGGTTCTACCAGCGTTCTGTTCAACTCTCCGCGCGTAATTGCAAACAAGCCCACCATTGACGGCCAGTTTGCCCCCAACGAGTGGAACCGCCTGAGTGGTTTTGAGTTTGGCGAGGCAGCACGCGTGGCCTCCTCCAGCGCGGCCATTGCGGCAACCATTGCGGCACGCACGCGTGCGGAGTTTGCGGCCACCCCAGCGCGCCCCGCAATTGAGATTATTCCTACCCCGGCCTTTGCGGCGGCACCGCTTGCCCATACGCCGGGCAAAATAGAGCAGCTTGTGCTGGCGCGCTATGATTATGATTATCAGGCAGACCCGCGTAAGGCTGTGCCCACCGAGCGTGTTACCAATGCGGATCACAGCAGCGCGCTGGCTCATCATCCACTGGATGGCCCGGGGCCCTGGTTCAGCTTTGAACGTGCCGATTGGCACAGAACAGAGCTGAGCGAAGCACGAAAATCGGGAATAGATGTGATTTTGCCGGTTTACCGTGCCGATGCCGGGCACCGCAAGCAATACGCCGATCGCGGTTTGATGATACTTGCCGAGGCTCTGCAGGGCATGCAGCGTGCCGGGCAGGATTGCCCGCAGGTGGGTATGTTCCTGGATACCACATCTCTGGTTCAATCTCTTGGCGATAAGGTAAACCTGGCAGATGCCGCCGCGCAAAACACGCTGTACTCCGCCATCCGAGATTTTTACATCGAAATACCCCCGCAGTTCCGATCCAGTGTGGCGCTTTCTACCGCAGAAAAGGCCACTGCCGGATATCCTGTTTTCTTATCCGATGGCAGCGCCTTCAAAGCCGTGGATGCGGCCGGCCTGCAGGCAGTAAGAAACCGGTTTAAGCAGGAGTTTGATGGCGCCGACCTGGTGTTTGTTGGCGTAAACGGCTTTGCAAACGGCGCCGGGCTGGATAGCGTGGTTGCCGGCGGCGGCACCGGCGGATGGTTTAAAACTGGCCGAGTAAACCCCGGCTACGATATTGGCCTTGCCCGGCTTTTTGCACCCACCGTAACTGGCTTAACATCGCGCAAGGGTGGAGATGCCTACCGCAACGAGTGGACCTCTGCAATCTCGGCCAAGTCAGATTGGGTTCTGCTGGATACCTGGAACGATTTCTCTCTTGGCGGCGAGCTTGCTCCCAGCATAGAAGAGGGATTCGGATCCTCGGATCAAACTCGAATCTTCTCTCGGATGTTTAACGGCACCGATAAAGTGAAGGTGAAGTTCCTCGGTTCTTCCGTACCATCTACAATTGCAGCGCACTCTACAATAACGGTTCCGGTGCGCATCCAGAATGCGGGTACAGAGGGCTGGCCAACAGGCGCCAACATTGGCCTCACCTACCGCTGGCTAAAGGGCGGCAGTGTGGTGGCTTCTGAAACAACGGCCATTCCCGCAGGCACGGTTGCCAGTGGCGCCACCACCATGGTGGACCTGAAGATAAGCACCACTGTGAAGGGCACCGAGCTGGCGGAAGGCTATTATGTGCTGGAGATCGCTGCTGCACAGCGCGGCGCCAGCACCGATCTTAAAACGCTTCAGATACCCGTTACCGTGGCGGCAGGCGCTAAGGCGGAGCGGCCGACGCTTACTGTGCTGAATACCGATTTGCCGCACACCTTTGAAACAGGCAGCGTATACACCGTGAAGGCACTGCTGCGCAACGATACCGGTGTGGTGTGGAAAGCGGGAGATAGGGTAGGCCTGCGATTTGTGCAGCATGGCGGCGGTGCACTCAATGCAGCCACCATACTTGCAAGTGCTGATAGCAGCACCGCGCTAACAAAAGATCTGGGCCCTGGCGAAGAGGCAGCGATATCACTCACACTTCCCGTAGTGGACGCCACAGGCAAGCCGCTAACCGTTGCCGAGGGCGATGCACCCAGTATGCTGGCTGTTCGGTTTGAGGTTGCCCACGCAACAGGGGCGGGCGCCGTATCCAACCCGATACCGGTACAGCTCACCAGCTTCGATTTTGGAGTGCGCTTTACTCAGGATGATACGCCCACAAGGCTGCCCGGCGAGCGCAAGCAGCCTGTTAATCTTGGCCTTCGCAACGATGGCCCACAAACCTGGAAAAAAGAATCCGTACGCGTGGGTTACCACTGGTACTACCAGGATGGCACCGAGTTTTTGTGGGAAGATGAGAGCACAGCGCTTCCAAACGATGTTCCGCCTGGCGGAGCCGTGGATAAGCTGCTGGCGTGGATTACGCCTCCGCCCTGCGATGGCACCTACTACCTTGTGTGGGATGTTAAGTTTGGCGATACCTGGGCATCCACCAGCGCTGCCACCCGCGTGTTCGATCAGCAGGTTCACACCGTGCAGGTTATTGGTGGCAGGCTCACATTCATCGATCTTACAAAGCAGTACAACACCGCTGGCGTAACGGATATCTCTAATCCCAGCGCGGCAAATTTCGATGGCAAAGGCTGGAGCTTCCCGGCCGCCACCATTCCACCCTATACGGATGATGGCATTGTGCCCAGTGGCATATGGCAAAGCTACGATAAAACTGGCCCGGAATCTCCCCGCAGAATCTCCTTCAAGTGGGGGCCGAAAGAGGGCAAGAGCTTTATTACCTGCCACGGCCAGCGCGTAGATTTTAAAGCGAACGGCGCCAAATGCCGTGTGCTACACGTGGTTGCGGCCGCAACGGGGGCAAGCCCCAATACCAACATCAAGCTGGTGTTTCAGGAGCCAAGTAGCGAATCGGAAGATCTGTACGCCTTCTCAGTTAGCCGTTACGATCAGCCGCCCACCAATAGTGAAGCCGTAGTTTACAGCTCTACCTACCATCATACGCCGGATGGCCCTAAGGATGGCACGGTATCGCTTTACCACTACCAGTTTGTAATTCGCGATCCGCGCAAGCTGATAGCGCTTAAGCTCCCCAACGATCCTTCCATCAAGATCGCTGCGGTAACACTGGAACGGTAATTCGGGCCCTTCTCGGGCTCCAATAAGCCAGCTTCCGGCTCTGTTCCACCGCACAGGATGGGCAGAGCCGGTTTAGGTTTGGCGGCCTAATACGGGTGTTTCTTCAGGCTGGCTCTGGTTTGACTTCGCCCGCTGAATAGACGTATAATGGGCGCAATCAGGCATGGTTAACGAGCGCGAAATGGTCGGTTATGGGGGAGATATGCCCCCGGAATCTGGCGATTATCGCCCTCCTATTACAGTAAGGACAGGTGTGTTTTGCGTGTAATCGATGTTAGAGAAGCTGGCTATGCGGCGGCTGCCCGCGCACTTCGGCGCGATACATTACAGGACAATCCGCGGGTTGAAGCCATCGTTCGCGAAATTGTTGAGGATGTAAAAACGCGCGGCGATGTTGCCCTGCTGGAGCTTGGCCGCCGGTTTGATTCTCCCGATCTTAACACAATAGAGGTAGATCGCAATTTGTGGGATGAGGCCGAAAAGCGCATTCCAGATACCCTTAAAGAGGCGCTTCGCCGATCCGCCCTGAATATTGCAGCCTTTCACGATAAGCAGCTAAAAACAAGCTGGCTGGATGCCCAGCCAGATAAGATTACCGGGCAGCTACTGCGTGCTCTGGATAAAGTGGGTGTGTACGTGCCCGGTGGTACGGCGGCCTACCCCAGCACCGTGCTGATGACGGCCATACCGGCACGCGTTGCCGGTGTGCGCGAGATTGTGGTTTGCACCCCGGCAGCAAAAAATGGAAGTGTGCCAGATCTGGTTTTGTTTGCCTGTAAGCTTGCCGGCGTACACCGCGTGTTTGCGGTGGGCGGCGCGCAGGCTGTGGCCGCACTTGCCTTTGGCACAGATACCATCCCCGCAGTGGATAAAGTAGTTGGCCCGGGCAATGTGTATGTAAACATAGCCAAAAAGGCCCTGTGGGGCATTGTGGATATCGATATGCTGGCCGGGCCAAGCGAAGTATGCGTGGTGGCCGATGCCGGTGCCAATCCTAAATTTGCCGCTATGGATCTGCTTACTCAGGCAGAACACGATGTGGAGTGTGCGGCTTACCTAATTACCGATTCTCCGGAGCTTGCGAAGGCTACGCTGGCCGAAATAGAGGCGCAGTTAAAGGTGCTGCCGCGCGCGGGCATCCTGAGAGAGGCGCTGGATGCGCATGGCGCCGTGCTAATTGCCGAAGATCTGGATCAGGCAATTGATCTGGCCAATGTTTGTGCCCCGGAGCATCTTGCACTGATGGTGCGCAACCCTATGGGTTGCCTGGGCAGCATCCGAAATGCCGGTGCAATTTTGATGGGCGATTACGCTCCTCAAACCCTGGGGGATTACATGGCAGGCCCAAGCCACACGCTGCCAACCAGTGGCACGGCACGGTTTGCATCGCCGCTGCATGTGGATACCTTTATTAAAAAATCGAGCTTTATCTACTACACCGCTGCGGCGCTGGAGCAGGTATCCGGTTCGTTAATAGCGTTTGCACGCGCAGAAGGGTTTGATGCGCATGCCGAGGCCGTGGTGGTGCGGTCGGGAGAAGCAGAATGACCGCTCGTACCGCAACTATAGCGCGTAAAACCAACGAAACCGATATTCAGATAGAGCTGGATGTGGATGGCTCTGGCGTGTGGGATATCGCCACAGGCGTCGGCTTCTTCGATCATATGCTCACGCACATCGCGCGCCATGGGTTGATGGATCTGAAGGTGCATTGCGCGGGAGATCTGCATATAGACGACCATCATACGGTGGAAGATGTGGGTATTGCGCTGGGCAAGGCGCTGGATGCAGCCCTGGGAGATAGGCGCGGCATCACGCGTGTTGGCAACTGTGCGGTGCCCATGGATGAGGCGCTAGTACAGTGCTGTATAGATATTAGCGGGCGCGGGTTTCTGGTATGCGATCTCACCTATCCCACGCCAAAGCTGGGGGATTACACCACGGAGATGACTCCGGAGTTTTTCCGGGCGGTGGCCGCAAATGCCGGTTGGACAGTTCATCTGCGCCAGCTTGCCGGTGACAACACGCATCACATCATAGAGTCTGCATTCAAAGCTTTCGCGCGTGCCGCGCTGGAGGCCATGCGCGTAGATCCCCGGGTTACTGGCGTGCCAAGCACCAAGGGCACCCTGTAGCCGAAATAGACAGTGAACGGAATTACCGATGATTGCAATTGTGGATTACGGAATGGCAAACCTGCGGAGCGTGGAGAAGGCGCTGCAGTTTGTAGGCGCAAACGCCCGCATAACCAGCGACCCTGCTGAGATTGCGGCCGCAGATAAGGTTGTGCTGCCAGGTGTGGGGGCCTTTTGCGCCTCTATGACCAACCTGCACGGCCGTGGCCTTACAGATTCGGTTATCCAGGCCATCCACTCTGGCAGGCCATTTCTGGGCATCTGCGTTGGCTTGCAGATGCTGTTTGCTGAAGGCACCGAGATGGGCATTACGCCCGGGCTGGGAATATTTGGTGGGCAGGTGGTGCGCTTTTTTGAAAAAGGCGTGCCGGCCGGCTGTGAAGATCTCAAGGTTCCGCATATCGGCTGGAACTCCATTACACCGGCTCCCAGTTCGCGCCTGCTTGCCGGTATCGAGCCCGGAGAGCGGGTGTACTTTGTTCACTCGTTCTACCCTGCACCCGAAGATCCAGGCATCATTGCTGCCACCTGCGATTATGGCGGCGAGTTCTGCTGCGCTGTTGAGCAGGGTACGGTAGCCGCAGTTCAATTTCACCCGGAGAAGAGTGGTGCCGTAGGAATGCGAATTCTGCGAAACTTCGTCAACTGGGAATAAGTATTAGTTAGGAAACGTCTGAATGGAAATCTATCCGGCCATCGATCTCAAAGGCGGATGCTGCGTGCGTTTGAGCCAGGGCGATTTTGACCGTGTTACCACCTACGGGGAGGACCCGGTAAAGATTGCGCTGCAGTGGAAGGCCGCCGGGGCACCGTGGCTGCACATTGTAGACCTGGATGGGGCGCGCACTGGCGTACAGAGCGATGCAAACATTGCGGCGCTCAAAGAGATTATCAAGCAAACTGGCCTGCCGGTTCAGTTTGGTGGGGGCGTGCGCAACCGGGAGGCCGTGGATAGAATGCTATCTCACGGGGTGGCCCGCACGGTGATGGGCACTGCAGCGGCAGGCAACCCGGAGATGATGGCGGAGATATTTGGCGCTTATGGCAGCAAAGTTGCCGTAGGCGTGGATGCGCGGGATGGCCTGGTGGCCGTTCATGGCTGGCAAACAACCAGCGGCGAGCCCGCAACCGATTTTGTGCAGCGCCTGGCTGCCCTTGGGGCAGCGCGGTTTATCTTTACAGATATCTCCCGAGATGGCATGCTGCAGGGTGTGAACTTCGAATCGCTCAGTACGGTCGCTGCCGCTGTTCCGGGCACCTCGGTAACCGCAAGCGGCGGCGTGGCAACCATTACGGATATCGAGCAGCTGATAGCCCTTGAGGCCAGTTCCAGCCCCAATGTGGATGCCGTTATTATTGGCAAGGCATTATACGCAGGCACGGTTAGGCTGGAAGATGTGATGGCACTGGCACTGGGTAAGTAGCCTGCCGGGCGTTTTGGTGCGCTGCACCATGAACTGGAGGGGGAATTTGGGAGATCTGATAGGGCTAATTGCGGTGCTTGGAGGTCTATCCATTCCTCTGCTGGCTGTGTGGACGCGCCACAAACGCACCATGCTGGAAATGCAGCTGATGATGCGTGGGCAATCCAACGATAACGTAACAAACGCCATCGAGCAATTACGCGCCGAGGTGCGTAATCTGCGGGATACCAGCACACAGTATGATCTCAGCTTCGATAGCGCAATGCAGCGTATGGAGCGCAGGGTGGATCTGCTGGAGCGCCATGCTGTGAGCACTCGCTCAGCCAATACTGAAACATACGAAACACGGGTTGGGGGCTAGCCCATGATTCCTTTGCTACAGCTTATTATCCCAATGCAAACGCCGTTGGCGTCGGCACTGGTGGTGGTATGCGGGTTGCCAATTGTTAGTGTTGTGTTTTTATCTGTGGTGGCAATGACACAGCATCACAGGCGCAAAATGGCAGAGCTACGTATAAAAGAGCACAGGCTGCTTTCTGATGACGTGCGTGCAGAGCTGGATGGCATAAAAGAGCAAGTTCGCAACCTGAGAGATGTTACAACGCAGTACGATCTTAGTTTTGATACCACTCTTCAGCAGGTGGAGCGGCGCGTGAGCCAGTTGGAGCATGCAAAGTACACCGGTACAGATTCCACTGAGCATACGCAATATGTGGGTGGGAGCAACGGTAGGCAGTACTGAGTCAATTGTTTGCGGATGTGCGGGAGAATACGCGGCAATGTGGGAAAACGCTCCAGTTATTGTAATGTTCGCGTTCCTGTTTGGCGGGGGGGCCATGGTGAAGATGTTCACCAGCTGGAACGAAACGCGGCTTGAGATTATGCGGCTCAAGATGCAGGGGCAGAGTTCGGATGGAAACTCGGGGCTGCGAGCAGAGGTAGATTCGCTGCGTGCGCAAGTCAATTCCCTTCGGGATACCACCACTCAGTACGATCTGAGTTTTGACACGTCTCTTCAGCAGATGGAGCAGAGAATGCGCATGGTAGAGCAGCGTGTGAACAACGCCGCAGCCGAGCGGGAAAACTCTGCGATTGTGCGTCACTGATCGTTTGGAGATATCGCCGCTGCCTGAACGGTTGGCGCGGTGGGCCGGAGCCAACCCCTGATGCATTTTGTGAGCGCCCTGTCGTTGCTGGGTTTGCCAATTATTGGTGGCCTGATAGTTGTGATGTACATCCTGAAGCTAAAGCGCAAGGATGTGGTTGTCTCTTCCACATTTCTGTGGCGTCAGGTAATACGCGATGTGCAGGCCAACGCTCCTTTCCAAAAGCTGCGGCGCAACCTGTTGCTTCTGTTGCAGCTCATCGCGGCGGCCCTCATTATATTCGCGCTCGCTCGCCCTTTTATTATTGGCAACAGCATTGGCGGCCGTAACATCGTTTTGATTCTGGATACCTCGGCCTCGATGCAGGCCACCGATGAACAGCCAACCCGCTTAGAGGCTGCGCGCTCCCGGGCTTATGAACAGGTAAACAACCTGCGCCCTGGCGACCGCATGATGGTGCTTTCGGCCCACGCCCGCCCGGAGGCCGTTACAGGCTTCTCCTCGGATCGTAGTGAGCTTAAGCATGCCATTGCAGGGCTTAAGGCGCACGATACTCCCACCAATATGCGCGATGCGCTTAATCTAGCCGCGGATCTGGTTACTTCTCGCAGTGGCAGCGATAGCGGCGAAATCACGCTTATCTCCGATGGTGGCTTTGAAAGCCAGGATGCAACCGCCGGCAACGGCGCGCAACCTCAATACACACTCTCTAACCTCAACCTTGGCAAAACCCACCTCACCTTTTTGCCGGTGGGGAAATCCAGAAACAATGTGGGCATAACCGCGGTAGATTTCCGGCGTAACCTTGGCACTGAGAAGAAGACTGTTCAGCTACTGGTGGTTACGCACAACTTTTCGGATCATGAGCAGAAGTTTGTAGAAGAGATCTATTCGGATCAAACCCTGGCGGAGGCGCACGAGGTCACTCTGCCCGCAAATGGGGAAGATACCGAGCCCTATGATCTGGTTGAGCCTGCAGCCCCAACACGTGTAAGCGTTAAGCTTGATGTTAAAGACGACCTTGCCACCGATAATCAGGCATCGCTGATACTTAAGCCGCGCAAATCGCTCAATGTTCTGCTGGTTGGTAAAGAGAATGTGTTTCTTGAAAATGCCCTTAAAGTGGATCCCGGTGTTCAGTTAAGCAAAACCGCAACCTTCAGCACCGCCGCTGGATATGATGTGGTTGTGTTTAACGATTCGGCGCCCGCGCATCTGCCAGAGGGCAACTACCTGTTTCTGCACTGCACCAGCGATCAGGCACCGGTAACGGCAAATGGCACACTTGCTAACGTATCGGCGGCAGACTGGGAACGGGAAGACCCTGTGCTGCGCTATGTGGATTTTGGCACCGAACTGTTCGGCAGCGCCATTAAAGCAGAGCCCGCGCCATGGGGGCGGCAGCTCGCCGTTGCCGAATCTGGTGCCCTGGTTGCCGCCGGAGAAAAGAATAAAATGCGCGCTGTGTTTGTGGGCTTTGATCTACTGCAAACACGTTTTATGCTTAATGTATCGTTTCCTATTCTCATTTCCGATTCCGTGCGCTGGATTGGCACCGGGCGTGATGACAGTGAAATTGGCGGTGTGCACACGGGCGATGCCATAAACATTCCTTCAACCACCGGGCAGGGCAAGCTGGTAGTAACCAGGCCGGATGGCTCCCGTCGGGATGCCGTAACTTCGGATCAGGGCGGGGCCGTATTCGGCGAAACCGATATCAGTGGGCTTTACACGGTTACTGGCGCAAACGGCTTTAAGTATGAGTTTGCGGCAAACCTGGCCAGCTCTTCAGAATCGGATACAGCGCCACGCAAGCAGCTAACCATTCTGGATAACCCAACCGCCGCAGCGGGCCATCGTGTAAAAACCAATATCTCTTTGCTTCCCCTGTTTGCTCTGCTGGCACTTGCCGCACTTTGCCTGGAATGGTGGGTTTTTCACCGCAGATCTCATCTGGGTTAATAAGCTTGCAGGAACGCCTATTGAGGCCCGGGCGTAATACTCTCAGGGTGTAAAGCCAGAACTTTATAACTGAGGAGATTGATTGTTATGCCGATGCGCAGTGGCACGCCATTACCGGAGCTTGCCGGGGCGGAAGAGTGGATTAACGGTGAGGTTACCAGGGAAGAGCTTATTGGCAGCCCGGTGCTTGTGCACTTCTGGGCGGTTAGCTGCCCGATATGCCATGAAAACATGCCCACCGTTGAGGCGTGGCGAGAGCAGTATGGGACAAAAGGTCTTAAGGTTGTCGCCATACATATGCCCCGTCAGGAAGAGGATACCAATGTAGACGCTGTTAAGGCGGATGCGTTGGAGATGAAGATTGGGGAGCCCTGCGCTATCGATAATCAGCATGAGATAGGCGAGCGCTTTGAGAACACCCTGTGGCCGGCCTACTACCTGTTTGATGCCGAAGGTAACATGCGAAGCCGAGCCGGTGGTTATGCGGGGTTGAAAATCATAGAAGATAAGATCCACCGTATTATGGAAACTGCCGAATAGCGTAACCCATTCTATAAATGCAAGAAAGCCCCCGAAACCATGTTGGTTCCGGGGGCTTCCTTAATTTAACTGGAGAAGAGGAAGCTTAGGCCTGGGCCTCTGCAGCGTATACGCTTACTTTGCGCTTCTTCTTATCGCCTTCGAACTTAACAACGCCATCGATCAGTGCGAACAGCGTGTAGTCCTTGCCGCAGCCAACGTTCTTGCCCGGGTGCAGCTTGGTGCCGCACTGGCGAACGAGAATGTTACCGGCTCGCACAACCTCACCGCCGTACTCTTTTACGCCGCGGCGCTGAGGATTACTGTCTCGGCCGTTGCGTGAGCTTCCAACACCTTTTTTATGTGCCATTAAAGTTGTCTCCGTAGTGAATTCTGTGCAGAGGCGACTTAGGCCTCGATGCTGGTGATCTTGATCTTTGTGAGCGACTGGCGATGACCGTATCGGCGATGCTCGTTTTTCTTCGGCTTGTAGGTAAAGCCGTTGATCTTCTTGCCTTTGCCGTGGTGTACGATGGTGGCCGTAACTTTAGCGCCTTCCACAGTGGGAGCGCCAACCTTGGTGCCATTCTCGTCGCTTACAAGCAGAACATCGTTAAGAACGATGCTGCTCTCCAGCTCGCCTTCCAGCTTCTCAACCGCCACGGTGTAACCCACGGTGACGCGATACTGTTTGCCACCCGTTTTTACAATTGCGTACATGAAACTATCTCCAGTCGATCTCGCGTGGCCACCCGGCCAGCGCGCGGGCGAACTCCATCTGCAAAATGTATTCCGGTTTCCGGCAAATTCACGGGAACTGAGAGGCATAAAAAAAAGCCCCACCCACCGGAGTCAGTGCAGAAATATACCATAAGGGCAGAACAGTGTCAAGCAAAACGGAGATTCCACTACCATTGGCAGAGTGCCCTGAAGCTCTTAGCCGGAATCTGTGCGGGGGCGGCCTCGAATCTACCCGTGAACAGAGTCGGGAGATTCAAATTGCATTGCCTTAATTGCCTATTCTCATAAGCCCTGCGCAATACTATTATATAGGATATGGCTCATAACTGCCAATCTAACCCGTTGTTATTCACCCTTTGGAGGCCGGAGTTTTGCAGATTGATCTGGATGCGCTGCTGAAGCATGAAGCCGCCTATTTCAGCTATGCAGCACAGATTCAGGAAATGCCCTGGGGTGTGGTTATGCGCTGCGCCGATTTGCCGGAGAGCCACGAGGTTAACCGCGTTATTGGCCTCAGAGATGATGGGCGTGGGGCCGCTTCCATAGTGGCGGAGGTTCGGGCGTACTTCGAAGGGACCGGCTGCGAACTGTGTGTGGATACAGATTCGGTTTCCGAGGCGCATGGTATTGGCCCGGAGCTTCGCCGAACCGGTATTATGCCGATTGTGGGCAGGCGCGCCTACATGGAACTTAGCCTCAGTGGCTTTGAGGCAATACCCTTTGTGCCTCGGCCCGGCGTAACAGCCTACGAGATAGATAAGCAGCCACAGGCGCTTTCCAGGTGGCTAAGCGTTAATCTGCACGATGTTGAAGAAACCGATATTCCGGAAACCTGGGCTGAGCTTGCACGCCTCGAGGCGGAGTGCCAACAAATAAAACTGTTTTTATCCGCTGTGAATGAAACTCCAGCGGCCACAACAAGCCTATTTATAGTGGATGGTCTTGCACGCATTGAGATGGTGGAAACCGTTGCCGCTATGCGTAGGAGGGGGGCGGCCAGTGCAGCTGTGCATGCGGCCCTTGCCTGTGCTGCTGCAGAGGGTGCAACAACCGCCTACCTGTTTACCGATGCGGGTAGCGATGCCGAGAGGATCTACACCTCGCTGGGTTTCAAAACTGCGGCGATTAACCGTTTTAGAAGGCATCTGGGTTAATGAGGGCGGCACATAAGGTGCCGCACATCTTAAACGGCACTACTTAACTTGACATGGATGTTCGCTTTCCTCTACAATTCGGGGGATGGAACCACCGGGGAGGCCTCATGAAACGCGTTGTAAGCATCAGCCTGGGATCTTCGAAGCGAGACAAGAAGGTGGTTGCCAACTTTTTTGGCACCGAGTTCGAAATTGAGCGCGTTGGCACCGATGGCGACATGCAGAAGTACCGCGAGAAGATTGCGGAACTGGATGGCAAAGTAGATGCGTTTGGAGTAGGCGGCACAGATATCTATGTGTATGCCGGATCTAAGCGATATGCCCTGCGAGAAATCGTTGAACTCTGGTCGATCGCCAAAAAAACCCCGTACGTAGATGGCAGCGGCCTGAAGCACACGCTGGAGCGCGAAACCGTTGCGTATCTTCAGGATAACTCCATCGTAGATTTTAAGAGTAAGAATGTACTGATGGTGTGCGCCGTGGATAGGTTCGGCATGGCGGAGGCGCTGGCAAGCCGTGCCAAATCCATTGTTTTTGGCGATATGATGTTTAGCCTTAATATCGGCATGCCCATTCGCAAATGGTCTACCGTTACCAGCCTGGCGCGCATCATACTTCCCATCATTCAGTTCGTACCTTTTAAGTATCTATATCCTACCGGCGAAAAGCAGGAAGCGGTTACCCCCAAATGGGGTGAGTACTATGGTGCGGCCGATGTGATTGCTGGCGACTTTCACCTGATACGAAGGTACATGCCCGAAGACCTCAAAGGGAAAACAATTCTCACCAACACCACTACAGATGCCGATGTAGAGCAGTTGAAGAAGCGCGGCGTGAAGCAGCTTATCACTACCACCCCGGTGTTTGAAGGCAGGTCGTTCGGAACCAATGTGATGGAAGCCGTGCTGGTTACGCTTATGGAGCGCCCGCCGGATCAGATATCTCCGCAAGATTACCTTGCGAAACTAAAAGAGCTTGGCTGGAAGCCGCAGGTTCAGGACCTCAACTAACCGCGCACCATCCAGAACATGTTTGGAGCCTGAATGCAGCAGTTTGCGTTTATCATCCACCCTATCGATGCAAAGCGGGACGTTAGTCGGAAATATCCGATTGCGAAGTACCTGCCAGAGAATGTGATCGAGTGGTACATCAAGCGACGAGATCCTATCGTAGTCGCAGAAGTTGTTGGCATCAAATCGCCCACCGGGGAAGAAGCGAAGGGCTGGTTTATCGCCTGCCCGCTAACACCCAGGCAGATGACTTCGCTTCCCATCGACTTTGTATGGGATAAGCTGGAGAAGTGTGGCCGCATAGCCATGGATCTGGGTGCCAATATTCTTGGCCTCGGGGCATTTACTTCGGTGGTTGGCGATGGAGGGGTAACCCTCTCCAAACGCCTGCCCGATATCGCCATCACAACGGGCAACTCCTACACTGTGGCCACCGCTATCGAAGGTGCACGCAGTGCTGGCGAACTGCTTGGGCATGATATTGCCACCTCTCAGGTTGCCATTGTGGGCGCAACCGGCTCCATTGGTGCCACCTGTGCGGAGATATTGGCACGAGATTGTGCCGAAGTGGTGCTTGTTGGGCGCGATGCAGGGCGCCTGGAAGTGGTGGCAGATAGGATTAGAGCTGGTGGCTACAGGGCGAACATCAAAACCTGTACGGATGTTGCTACCGGCCTGAAAGATGCCGATATCGTAATTACCGTTACCAGTGCCGTGGATGCCGTTATTCTGCCGGAACACATCAAATCTGGCGCGGTGGTATGCGATGTGGCCCGTCCCAGAGATGTTTCTGTGCGTGTGGCTAAAGAGCGCGAAGATGTGCTGGTTATTGAAGGCGGCATGGTGCAGGTGCCCGGCAAGATGCGCCTGCCAAAGCCAGATAGGCCCGATTCGGAGTTCTCGTTCGGTTTTCCGCCCGGCACCGCCTATGCGTGTATGTCTGAAACAATGATGCTGGCGCTGGATAAACGGTTTGAGTGCTTCACGCTGGGCAAAGATGTTACCGTGAAGCAGGTCGACGAGATTCAGGTGATTGCAAAGCGCCATGGCTTTGGGCTTGCAGGATTCCGATCTTTCGAAAAGCAGGTAGACCCGGCAATGATAGAGCGCGTTCTCAGCGCAACGCGCAAAGGCCCCAAAGTCTAACTGTTTACGCTGCCAGTGCAGCCCGCAAAAACTTATCGAAGAGCGCCATCTGGCGCTCTTCGAATCATGTTTGCCCCGCATTCGTTTAGTGAATAAACCGAATTCAGGAGATTACCAATGACAGCTGAGACGCAAACCAATTCCGGCTACGATGCCGTGCCCCTCATCCCGCGCTCCATCCTGTTTGGCAACCCGGTTAAGGCTGGCCCACAGGTATCTCCCGATGGGCAGTGGCTTGCTTACCTGGCACCAAAAGATGGCGTGCTGAACGTTTGGGTGCGCGCTGTTGCCGATGCAGATGGGGACGGCGCGCCTGTTACCGCCGACTCTCGCACGGGAATCCGGGTGTACTTCTGGCAGCAGGATAGCAAGCACATCCTGTTTATGCAAGATATGGATGGCGATGAAGACTGGCACATCTACCAGGCCAACATCTCAACCCTGGAAGTAAAAGATCTAACGCCGTTTCCCAAAGTGCATGCGCAGGTAATTGCGGTTAGCCCGCACCATCCCAACACATTGCTGGTTGGGCTCAATGTGCGCAACCCACAGCTTATCGATGTGTATCGCGTGGATCTCACAACCGCAGAGGCCACTCTGGATACAGAAAACCCCGGCGATGTTGCTGGCTGGACCGCAGATAACAGCCTCCGCATTCGGGCAGCACAGGCCATGCTGCCGGATGGCAGCACCGAAATTCGGCTACGAGAATCGGTAGATTCTGCATGGCAGAGCTTCCTGGTGTGGGGTCCAGAAGAAACGTTTGGTGGCGTGGTGGGCTTCACGCCCGATGATCTCGGTGTGCTGGTAATAACCAGTGTGGGTGCAGAGGCTGCCCGCCTGGTTTCTATCGAAATTGCCACACACATCACCCGGGTACTGGCCGAGAACGATCAATACGATATAACGGATATTCTCATCCACCCAACCACGCATGCGCTGGAAGCATTCGCAGTGCTGCGCGCCAGGCTGGAATGGATTGCCATTTCGCCCTCCGTACGTGCCGATTTTGAGTTCTTGAAAAGCTTTGCAGATGCCGATTTCCACATCCTGAGCCGGGATCTGGCAGATACCGTGTGGACCGTTTCGTTGGTGCAGGATACAGGCTCCACTGTGTACTACGCCTACCTGCGTGGTGAAAACCCCGAAATGCGGTTTCTGTTTACTGCACAACCCGCGCTGGAGCCCTACACGCTGGCAAAGATGGAGCCCATTACCTTTCCTGCGCGGGACGGCCTGCAACTCCATGGGTACCTCAGCACTCCGCCCGGCATCGAGCCCGTGAACTTGCCGCTCATCCTGCTTGTGCACGGTGGCCCGTGGCATCGGGACACATGGGGTTACAACTCTGCGGTGCAGCATCTCGTAAACCGGGGATATGGGGTTCTGTGCATCAATTTCCGAGGTTCAACGGGTTACGGCAAAACCTACCTCAATGCCGGCAACAAAGAATGGGCCGGAAAAATGCATGATGATCTGATTGATGGCAAGCGCTGGGCAGTTGCCGCTGGCATTGCCAATCCAGATCAGGTTGCCATTATGGGTGGCAGCTATGGCGGCTACGCTACCCTGGTGGGCCTCACGTTTACCCCGGAAGAGTTTGCCTGCGGCGTGGATATAGTTGGGCCTTCCAACCTCATCACGCTGCTGGAGTCTTTCCCACCCTACTGGAAAACGCTTACCGCCATGATGGCTGTGCGCGTAGGCGATCTTGAAACAGAGAAAGAGTTTCTGCAGGAGCGTTCGCCACTGTTTAAAGCCGATCAGATTGTGCGGCCGCTGTTAATAGGGCAGGGTGCTAACGATCCGCGCGTTAAGCAGGCAGAGAGCGATCAGATAGTGGAAGCCATGCGCCGTAACGGCAAACCGGTAGAGTATCTGCTGTTTCCGGATGAAGGCCATGGTTTTGCTCGGCCAGAAAACCGCATGAAGTTTTTTGCGGCGGCAGAACTATTTCTTGCCGAATACCTGGCTGGCGGCAGGGCAGAGGCACCATCTGAAGAAGAAAAAGCGGGCGATCTGCGCAAGTAATCTCAATTGCCACTGTAACCTCTTACAGCCTGGCACCTCTAACCTGTTCAGATCTGTTTATGCGGGCGGTAAACCTGTTTTGCCGCCCATCGCACTTCCTGAGGCCATCTTTGACCAATCCTAAACTCTTCAAACTCTCTGCGCCTAAATCTGCCATCGGTGCCAGCATCGCGGCCGCCTGTGGTCTGCTGCTTGCAGCGGCCGCTATGGTGCCTGTGCCTTCTGTTGCCGATGAGCAGAAGAAGCCAGAATCTGCCTTTTTTGCTTCCACTCTGAAGCCAGCATTCGATAAGTACTGCATCCGTTGCCACGGGCACGCAGGAGCTGGCGGCGTGGATCTAACCATCTACCCGGATGCCGCTGCCGTGCAGCGCAACCCGGATGTGTGGCGCAAAGTGGTGCATCAGCTAACTACGCGCAGTATGCCTCCGCCCAATGCCGCACAGCCAACCCCGGAAGAGAGCAAGCAGATAACTGCATGGATCGGTGATTGGCTGGATGCCGGTTTGAACGGTGCCCGGGCAGTAAACCCGGGGCGTGTTACCATCCATCGGTTAAGCCGCACCGAGTACAACAACACCATTCGAGATCTGCTGGGGGTGGATACAAAGCCTGCCGATAGCTTCCCGGCAGATGGAGGTGGCGGCAGCGGCTTTGATAACAACGCCGATACCCTGTTTATTCCGCCGATTTTGATGGAACGGTATGTAACGGCTGCCACAGAGTGCCTTGCGAAAGCTGCGCCGGCTCGCCTCTTTTCCGTAAAGCCGGGCGGTAAGGTTTCTGAGGCAGAGGCTGCCCGGCAAAATCTAACAGCCTTTGCCAGCCTGGCCTACCGCCGACCTGCGGAAGCGCAGGATGTTTCCCTGCTTACCGGTCTGTATGCCAAAGGCCGTAAAAAGGGGCTGGCCATCGATAACGCCATGCGTTATGCCATGACAGCTGCCCTTATTTCGCCGAAGTTTTTGTACCGCTATGAGCCAGAGCCACAGAATGTAAAGCCCGGCCCCTATGCGCTGGATGACTATTCTCTGGCAAACCGGCTGTCCTACTTCTTGTGGGCCTCCATGCCAGATGCCATTCTGTTTAAGTTTGCAGCAAAGGGCCTGCTGCATCTGCCCGATGTGTTGGATGGCCAGGTTACGCGCATGCTTGCCGATCCTCGAGCGCATGCATTTGCCGAGAGCTTTGGATCTCAGTGGCTGCGCATTCGAGACTTATACACCACGGCTCAGCCAGATCCCGGCCGCTTCCCGGCATACACGCCCGCTCTGCGTGATGCAATGTATGGCGAAACCGTTGAGTTCCTGCAGTCTATCTTTAAAGATAATCATCGCGTGTTGGATCTTATAGATGCCGACTACACCTATCTGAATGCTCCCCTTGCCGCGCATTACGGCATTGAAGGCGTAACCGGCAATGAGATGCGGCGAGTTGCCCTGCCAGATAGGCGGCGCGGTGGCGTGCTAACCATGGCCAGCGTGCTAACCATAACCTCCTATGCGGAGCGCACAAGCCCCGTTCTGCGTGGTAAATGGGTATTAGAGCAGGTGCTTGGCACGCCTCCTCCGCCCCCACCGCCCAATGCAGGAGGGCTTTCGCAGGACGATTCGTTTCGAGAGGGCCTTACCTTCCGGCAACGGTTAGAGAAGCACAGGCAGAAGCCGCAGTGTGCCTCATGCCATAATTCCATGGATCCCATCGGGTTTGGCCTCGAGAATTTTGATGCCATAGGCAAGTGGAGATCTGAAATTGGCGGCAAAGCGGTAGATACCAGCGGGGTACTTGCCGATGGCTCCAAGTTTAGCGGCCCCACAGAGCTGAAACAGCACATTCAGGCAGCGCGCGGCGAGTTTGTGCAGAACCTTACCGAAAAAATGCTGGGGTATGCGCTGGGGCGTGGTCTGGAAGAGTACGATAGAGTATCCGTAAAACAGATCGCCGATCGTACCGCCGCTGCCGATTTCCGAAGCGGCACCTTAATACGTGAGATTGTGAAGAGCTATCCATTCCGATACCGTGTGCGAGCAGAGGGTTCCACACCCGGTGCGCCGGCCAAACGCAAGGAGATTACACAGCGATGACACACAGAACCGAATCTGCAGGAGTATCACGCCGAACGGTGCTGAAGGGCATGGGCGTTACCATGTTCCTGCCCTGGCTGGAATCGCTGGCGTCTACGGGCGCATCGGCTATGGGGCGTGCGGCCGCACAGCCACCGGTGCGCTTCGCCGCGCTCTATATGCCCAATGGTGTGAACCCGCATACCTGGACCCCCGCTGGCCATGGTGCCGATTTCACGCTCTCACCAGCCCTGGAGCCACTGCAGAATGTAAAGAACCAGCTTCTGGTGGTTTCTGAGCTGATGAACAAGCAGAGCATTGAGGGCGATGGTCACTATGTGAAGGTTGCGCCCTGGCTCACCGGCACGCACATTACCAAAACAACCGGCAGCGATCTGCGTTGCGGTGGCGTTTCTGTAGATCAGATGATTGCGCAGCGGCTTGGCAACCTCACCCCGCTGCCATCGCTCGAGCTGAGCATTGAGCCCGTTACCATGGGGGTAGATACCAACGTTGGCTTCACCCGTCTGTACGGCTCACATATCTCGTGGAGCACGCCTACCACGCCCGTAACCCGCGAGATCAACCCACAGCTGGCGTTCGATAGACTGTTTCGATCCAACACCAGAGGCGCGGGGGCAGCGGCCGCCGCCGCGGATGGCAGCGTGTTGGATGCCGTGCTGGATCAGGCAAAGAGCCTTCAGAAATCGGTGGGCTCCTCCGATAAACTGAAGCTTCAGGAGTACTTTGATTCGGTGCGCTCCGTAGAGAAACGCATAGCATTTGATGCGGCACGGCGCAAGGGTGAGTACCATGGCGATGCCGAGGCCATGAAAGAGGTGGAACGGCTGGGCGGGCGCATAAAAGATTACTATGCAGACCCCGCACGTCTGAGTGAGCGTAAGATCGATCACACCGATCAGGTGCGCTTGATGCTGGATATTATGGTGCTTTCGTTCTGGACAGACTCCACACGCGCGGCAACCTTTATGTTTGGCAACGAGGTAAGCGGCAAAAACTTTGCCTTCCTGCCCGGTGTAACCGGCAGCCACCATGAGATTTCGCACCACGAAAACAACAAAACCAAGCTGGATGAGTACACCCGCATTAACCAGTGGCACAGCGCACAGCTTGCCTACATGCTGGAGAAGATGCAGGGCATTAAAGAGGGCAATGGCACCCTGCTGGATAACTCGCTGGTGATGTTCGGCAGCGGTATGAAGGATGGCAACGCGCACAGCCCATATAATCTGCCAGTGGTGCTGGCGGGCCGGGGTGGTGGCAAAATTGCAAGCGGCAGGCACCTTATCTATCCCAAGAATACACCGCTATGCAACCTGTATCGGGGCATGCTTGGCTGCTTCGGCATCCCGGCAGAGCACTTTGGTGATAGTGCAGAGATACTCACCGGTTTGTACGATTCGAATTACAGCGGCCTGGAAAAAGCGCAAGCCTGATACCAATTTGGCCCTGAATTGCGAGTATTTCCATTGGTTGCGTACTCAGTGCCGCTTCGGCGGGTACAATTTTGGCAGGAGGAATAAAAAACATGTCCAGTCCAGGAAGAAAGCTTGCACGGCAAGTGCAGCGCACAACACCGGAAGCCCGCGAAGCAGCGAAGCAGGCTCAGGTAGAAAAGAAAGAGACTGCTCTTCAGCAGGATACCGGCCGCGCAAAGCAGCAAACAGTTGCAGCCGGCCACAAACCGATGACACAGGTAAGGCAGCGCCGTTCTGGCAACGCCTGATTATTAACAGCGGCGCATGCCGTTGGTGTACAAACCTTATGGCGGGCCGGAAGGAAGCATATTCCTGCCGGCCCGTTTTATTACTTTCTTAATATCAGGAGTTCGGAGTTGTTATTGCGCTGCAATCGTCGCGCCGTGGGTGCCGCGGCCATGCTGCTATTTGCTGCCAGTGTTTCTGCCTGTGCCGATGAGCGCATAGGCATAGAAACCCTGGATTTGAGCCACGTAGAACAGGGTTGGGGAAAGCCCGGCGTAAACCACAGCGTGGATGGGCATGCCATAAAGATTGCCGGCAAGCCGTTTGAGCATGGGCTTGGCACGCACTCTGTAGGGCTGTTTCTAATAGATTTGAGCGGTGGAAGTAAGCGTTTTACCGCCAGCGTTGGCATAGATGATGAGGTTGGGAAGCGTGGCAGCGCCGAGTTTACGGTGGCCGGTGATGGCAAAGTGTTGTGGACCAGCGGCGTAATGCATGGCGGCGACCCCTCAAAGCCATTGAGCGTGGATGTAACCGGGGTTAAGAAGCTTGCGCTGCTAATTGGCGATGCTGGCGATGGGTTTGAGTATGACCATGCCGACTGGGCAGATGCCACCCTGGAAGTTGTTGGCACGCATCCCAAAGCAGCCACTCCGGCGAACTCCAATCCGGTACTGGCTGCCCCACAAACATATACGCGCCCACACATTACATCGCCCGGGCTGGCAGGCTCCTTGCCGGGTACCCCATTTCTGTACACCATTACTGCCGGTGGGCAGCAGCCGATAAAATTTGGGGCAAAGGGTTTGCCGGCGGGCCTGAAACTGGATGCTTCCACGGGGAAGATAACGGGCAAAACACCAGCTGCAGGCAATTACCGCGTTGCGGTTAGTGCTGCAAATGCGGCAGGTTCCGATAAACTATCCTTCGAGATACGCAGTGGGCAAAGCCTTGCGCTTTCCCCTCCGTTGGGCTGGAACAGCTACGATTGCTTTGGCGATGATGTTACCGAAGCAGAGGTGCTGGAGAATGCGGCCTACATCAATACAAATCTCAAACAGCATGGCTGGGATTACGTAATTGTGGATTACCGCTGGTACGATCCCGAGGCATCCAGGGCGCCAAATGATGCCAACATCCATCAGGGCAAGGGCTTAACTCTGGATAAGTGGGGCAGGCTAATGCCTTCTGCAAACCGGTTTCCATCGGCGGCCGGCGAGGCGGGCTTCCGCCCGCTTGCCAGTAAGATACACGGCATGGGGCTGCGCTTTGGCATCCACATCATGCGTGGCATACCGCGCCAGGCAGTGCTTGATAATATGCCCATAGAGGGATCACCGTTTACGGCGCAGCAGGCGGGCAACCAGAAGAGCCTTTGCCCCTGGTGTACCGATATGTTTGGGGTGGATGCAGAGAAGCCCGCCGGGCAGGCTTACTACGATTCTCTTCTGAGGCTCTATGCCTCGTGGGGTGTGGATTATATCAAGGTAGATGATATGTCTGCGCCCTATTCTCGTTATGAGATTGAGGCGGTGCATAAGGCTATCGCAAAATGCGGCCGGTCCATCGTATTCAGCCTTTCACCGGGCGAAACGCCGGTAGAGGATGGCCAGCATGTTGGCCAGAATGCCAACCTGTGGCGGATTTCTGGCGACTTCTGGGATAACTGGGGGGCGGTAAACCATCAGTTTGATCTGCTGCGCCGATGGGCTGGCCTGGGCGGCATAGGCCACTGGCCAGATGCAGATATGATTCCGCTGGGCCATGTATCCGTAAAGGGCAGAAGTGTAGGGCCAGATAGGCATACCGGCTTAACCCGGGATGAGCAGCTAACCATGATGTCGTTGTGGGCAATAGCGCCATCCCCAATGATGCTGGGGATGCATCTGCCAGATAACGATGCCTGGACCCTATCGCTGATAACCAACGATGAGGTTCTGGCCATCAACCAGGATTCGGCCGGTCTACAGGCTGTGCCTGTTAAGAACGCTTCACAGGGTATGGGCTCAGTAGAGATATGGAAACGCATGCTCTCGGATGGCAGCATTGCCGTGGGGGTATTTAACCGCATAGGGGCAGAAACGCTGGCATCGCTTACCTGGAAGGATCTGGGCGTTGGTGGCCCGGCACCGGTAAGAGATCTCTGGAACCACACAAGCCTGCATCCGGTGGAGGGAGCAATCTCCATCAAGGTGGGTGCGCATGGCGCGGCTCTGCTGAGGGTATATCCCGGCCGATAGGATAGCAAATAATGGGGGTAAAAATGATGAGAGCACTTCGCTTGCTGGCACTGCTAATCGCGATATCGGCGTTTGCGAACAGGCCGGTATGTGCGGATACGGTTACCTTGCTACGCACACCTAACGCCGGTATTCAGCCCCAGGCAGTGCTGGATGCTAAGGGGACCATGCACCTCATCTACTTCAAAGGCGATGAACGCGCTGGCAATATCTTTTATGTACGCCGCGCACCCGGCGCTACCGATTTCTCCAGGCCGATCCGTGTTAATTCGGAGCCGAACACTGCGATGTCGGTTGGCACTGTCCGGGTGGCGAATATCGCACTTGGCCCGGATGGGCGTGCGATGGTGGGCTGGAATGGCCTTGGGCCGAAAGGCCCCAATGGCTATCCGGAAGCGTACCCGGCATTTGCTCGCCTCAGCGATTCTGGCACAGAGTTCGAGCCTCAGCGCAACGTGAGCCACTGGGCCAGAGGGCTGGATGGTGGCGGATCGCTGGCGGCAGATGGCGCTGGCCGGGTTTACATGGTGTGGCATGCCCTTGCGGGCGCCCGCGATGAAACCGGGCGGGCCGTTTATGTCGCCATATCAGCCGATGGCGGCAAAACCTTTTCGCGTGAAAAGATGGCCAACCCGGAGCCGCTGGGTGCTTGCGGATGCTGTGCACTTCGGGCTTTCGTAACACAGAGTGGGGCGCTGGCTGTGTTATATCGGTCGGCAGATCGCAAAGTCAATCGAGATACGATGCTGCTCGTATCCTCCGATTATGGCGCAACATTTCGGGAGCAGAAGCTGGATAGCTGGAAGATAGATAGCTGCCCCATGAGCACCTATGCAATGGCCCAGGCCCCGGGAGGGGCGCTAACCGCCGCATGGGAAACAGAAGGCCATGTGTTTGCTGCGCGGTTGCCCGGGGCCGGGTATACGCCCACTGGGCGCATCGCGTGTGTTGGGGAGAGTCAGAAACACCCATCCATAGGCGTTGGTGCCGGCGGCAGCCTGCTTGCCGCGTGGGCAGAGGGTACAGGCTGGAACCGTGGCGGCAGCCTTGTGTGGCAGATGTACGATGCCGCCGGACGCCCAACAGCCGTGCGCGGCCGCACGGGGGATTTGCCAGTGTGGGGATTGCCAAGCGTAGTGGCGGATGCCGGTGGCAAGTTTATTATTGTGTATTGAGGAAAAGGCCGAAGGGAAGGCGTGGAAATACTCAAACCATGAACATCACCAAATCTGCATTCGTGTTGGCCGTTCCAGATTGCCACGAAACAGCAGAATTCTTGATTGCCAATCTGGGCTTTGAAACCGTATGGCAACTGCCCGGCATGTGGCACACCGTTGCCAACGGCAGCTGTGAAATTCGCATGGGTAGTTGCCCGGATGCGCAAGATCCAGATACCCTCGGGGATCACCGCTACTTTGCTTACCTCACCCTAAGCGATCTGGATTCTGTACTGCCAGGGCTGCGTGCTGCGGGGGCATTGCTGCGTGAGCCAGCCGATGAGCCATGGGGCATGCGGGAGGTTCCAATGAAACTCCCCACCGGCCACCGAATCATGCTTGCCACCCCGCTCAGCAATGGGTAATGGACTCTGGGTTCAGCGGGGAAGCCAGGAAAGAAGGGGGCACGGACAATTACGGCATGGAGCACCATTATGGGAAAGGAAAGTGGGAATAGAGAATCGGTAAGAAAAATGCCGCACTGCTTGTTTACTACCGAGCGCCATCGGGGCGGCATATGATAGCGAAGCCCGGCAGGGCTTGATAACTGTTATCACATTTTTCTCTCCCACTCCTGGATGCCCCTGGCGCGGCCAAGAGTGGAAATAGTTTTTTGTGTACACGCTTGCCAGGGCTAACGCCGTACGCTATCTGCTCTGTTTCTGCAAAGGAAGATGCAATGCACCCATCTGCGGCGCTCGTCGCCAATTCCCTATTCCCTGTTGTCTTTTTCTGGCGCAGCGCCTCGCTTCCACACCCTGAATAGCTATGGTTTTATATATAACAATAGTGCCAATAATACCATAGGTTGAGTCGAAATTGTTCCTATACCGGTTGACACTTCTCTGGGTGTTATGTATAATTGCGGAGATGCTGTTATGTAGTACTTAACAGCTCACCAACCAATGCTTGCTTTGTAGTAATACCGGTTGCCTCCGCGTTAGCGGTGTTGTGTGCCAACCGGCCAGCGGATAACGCACAGATGGCGTTTCCGCACCCTTGATGATAACCAACCTGGTACCCGGCAGCTTGT
>CAIONQ010000067.1 GCA_903859705.1 uncultured Chthonomonas sp. | reverse complement strand
CATAGCAGTGGTGGCCCACCCGTTCCCATCCCGAACACGGTAGTGAAACCCACTTACGCCGACAATACTCGAGGGGCAACCCTCCGGGAAGATAGGTAGCCGCCAGAATAACCTTAAACGCCCCGTACACGATGATGTGTATGGGGCGTTTAGCTTTGGAGAGGGCCTGCGGCTCTGGCGCGCGGTTGGGTTTTCGGGCCCGGGGTATGGGACCACTGTGTTCAAGGCGTAATGTTCTTGAAGGTAACAGATGGTAATGACTGTTGATAAATATGGAATGCTGCCATCTGCGCCCGGTTTTTGGATTTTGTGCCGAAAGCTGTTTAGAGGTATATGTTCGGATGCAGGTTCAGCATAACAATGGGATGTTTTCCAGCTAACAATTTGTAATGGCTGCTAATAGATGTGGAATGCTTCTACCTGCGGTACAGGCGGTGGCTTGTTCCGCCCGGGTGAGCAGATGAAGATCACAAGGCTTCACCGAAGAAAACCTTGCGATTGTATCGGCCCCTGGGTTGTTAATTCTAAGGGAGGATTGCTGCCAACAAACGCCGCTTCCTGTGCCCGCTTTGGGTACCTGCGTCGAAAATATGTTACAGAATTTACTTTGTAGAGCTGGGCTTCTTCGTACCTTTTGGGCACTGAATTCTCACAGGGCGCCGCAACGCCGTGGTTCCTCTGCATCATACGGTGATCCCAGCGCGGTTTCCTCCCAAAACGTTTCCTCTCACAATTACCGCACAACTCTCAACCGTTTAATCGGTTGGTGTTTGGCGGATCTGAAACGTGGTAATCGTCGGTACTTTTAACAATTTCTCTTCCAAAGCTCGGTTTACTGCTGTTCGCGTTTGGTCGGTTCATGTTCAGATACTCGCCGCTAATTCAGCGTACAAAGTTGCGAGGTATGTACTTACCGCGCAGGCGCATAAATGGGGTTTCGATCAGCGTATGAAGCATCCAGCCGGCAGTAAGGCATGTGCAGGTGATGATCAAAATGCCGATATAGGAGCTTGCACTTATCGCATGCCTCAGGAGTGCTCGTTGCATCATAGTCGATACTGGTTTATGGGTAAGGTAGATTGCGTAGGATAGCTCTGCAAGCTGCGCCGCCCCCGGTATCCGCACCTGGTTCAGCAGGCTTTGTTTGCTGAGGGCGGCCGCAACCAACACCGCAAACGCAGCTGCCATCAGGGTGTAACCGAAACCTGTCATAGCAAATCCGTATCCGTAATCTTCTATCTGATAATAGCGCAGCAATAGATAGAACATAACGGAAGTGCAGCTAATTCCAGATGCCAGCAGAAGGTTCCCTCTGCTCATCAATCGTTCCCAGGTTCCACTATGGCAGTTCTTAATTACTGCCACCGCAACACCGGGCAAAAACTCATCTGCCCGACAAATCGTTGCGTAATAGATGTTTCGGTAATACTCCGTAGCCCCACCGTCCGCTTCTGGCCCAAACCTGTGCCACAGAGCACATCGGATGGCGATTCCTACAGCGGTTAACATGCATAGCACACACCAAACCTGGCGTACAGAACCTTTTAGGCGGGTTACGAGGAGAGCGCCAATAGGAAGCAGCAAATAGAACTGTTCTTCCACGCAGAGCGACCACGCATGTGAGAATGCAGTGCCCGGCTCTAAATGATAGTTCTGCGCAAATGTCAGAAATTTCCACACGGGTGGTAGAGTTCCACCTCCCATTGCGATGGGAAAAACAAGATAGAGCGCAAGCACAGCATAATAGTTCGGCAGAGTGCGCAGCAGCCGGCGGCCATAAAATGCGCTTAAGGAAAGCTTCTTGCCACTCTTTACACCGACGATGATCTGATTGGCAATCAGGTACCCACTTAGCACAAAGAAGAGATCCACACCGGTCCAACCAACAGTGCTCACCCAGCCAAACGTAGGTGCATGGCTCACAAACACCATGTAGTGGTACGCAAATACAAGCAGAATAGCCATAGCCCGTAGGGTGTGCAGCCCTTCAACTGTATCGGTTCTTTCACGTGGCCCAATGTCAGATTCAAGCCCGTTTTGTATTCTCTGCGTGTGTGTTGTTGACGCCATTGGTAGTAGTTTCTAACAGCTTCTTAAGCCAACCTATTTCTAAAATGCAATAATCCCTGTTAAACAAGCCCTGTTCCGAGGGGAGATATGCTTTGAATAAGTTATCCAGAAGGTGTTTGCTGAAAACGGGTGTTGCTCTATCGGCAGCCACCGTTCCGCTATCAGAATCTGTATCCACGCATGCCGCGGCCGGTTCGGTTTTGCTGCTTTCACCAACCCGCCTGCATGGCTACGGCACACTCTCGGCACACAGCAGCACCCTCTCAGATGGCCTGATGCTCACATCCATTCATTGCGAATCGGCTGCTGCAGCGCTGCTAACTCAGGCCAAGTTCCTCAGCGATCTTGCTGCCATTCCCGGCATCAGTGTGGCAGATACACAAGGATATTCGGTATGGCACACTCCGAATGGAGCAGCGATAGTTTGTGCCGCCGTGCGTACAGAAGTAAGCATTTATGTTGGCATAAGTGGTAATTCCCTCACCGAGATCGTTACCCTCCTGCGCCGCAATACCACCCGCCCAGCGGAAGTCCGTGCCCGTACCCGCGTTCCAATGTGGCTGGATAGGTGGGATAAACATGGCCTGCTTTGTTACTTTTCTCCCGAGGCCACTCCGCCGAACACACCGTACCTGGATCAGAACTTTGATTACACATCGGGCCTGCAGTTTGTAAAAGATCAGCATATGGGGCTGGTGGTGTGGAGCTACCCGCTGCCAGATGATAATTCGGAAGGCATTACCACGGAACAGAGCTGGAGCTGGGTGCAAGAGAACGCCCGGCGCATGCAGTTACCCGTGCACATCAATACGCAAATTAATCCACCGCAGCTGTGGCTGGCAAACCGTTGGCGTGGCCAAACCATGTTAAAGGCGCCGCAGTTCCTGGGCGGATACTACGGGGTTGGGCACGATTCTACTGGCCTCAGCGCCATTTCCTGGCTTTCCGATGAGGCCGAAGATGCTGTGCTGGGTGTGTTTCAGCATACGGTGAGGAGATTTGCCGCCGACCCTAACATTGTTGGGTGGCTGGAGCCGCACGGCGAAACATACGAGTCTCCTCAAAAGTTTTTCCTGGATTACGGGCCGCATGCAAATGCTGCATATGGCAGGTTTCTCAAGCAGCGTTTCCCTTCTCTTGCTGCACTATCTCGGCGATGGTTTGGCCGCGAGGATGCGCTCAAGAGCTGGCAAGATATTCGGCTGCCGGAGATTGCGGAGTTTGTCGGTTTTAATCGCACCGGGGATGCCAGCAACGATGCGCTGGATCTGCAAGCCGAGTGGCGTACCCGGGCCGTTCCTGCGCCAGATTGGCACACTTACACTCTTGATGAAGCCAGGGGACTTCCTTCACCGCCGCCCACGGCACCAGTTCCTGAGGAATGGTATCAACGTGATTATGATGATTCTGAGTGGGACCTATTTACAATGCCAGGGTCGGACAGGCAGTTATCCCTTGCTCGCAGCCCTCGCCTGTTTCGGCGGCACATCACAATATCAGAACAATGGCTAAAGCATGCCCCACAAATTACGCTGGTTGTATGGGATATGGCGAATCGGGATAAGGATGCTACGGTTCTATATGTAAATGGAGACGCGTGCACGCGGCAAACAAGCCATAACGCAAACGACAGGCACTGGAGTGAATTCGATGTTGCAGGCATGCTCCATGCCGGCGAAAACCAGATTTCACTGCTGCTGCCCAGGGGGATTTGCTGTTATCGCATATACATCACAAAGGCTCGCATTCGCAAGTATATGCAAGATGGGAATGTGGGTGAGAATGCACGTTGGGTAGATTTTGTGGAGTTTCAGGTTGAGAGCCGGGGAAGGCAGATAGAGCGCGGTGCAGATATGATTCGGCAGGTTGATCCGCACAGATCCATAAACTTCATGGCTGCCGATGACTATTTTGAGCCCGTGCGCAAGATCTGCCAGAAGTACGGTGGCCGGTTTCATGATACCGGGGGCATGGCCGGGTATTGGACAGAAGCCAACAGCCTGATGATGGGCGGGGCACGCCTGCCCGTTACCGCCGAGCCGGGCAATGGCGCGCCGAATGAGCGGGAGTTGCAGCTGTTCTGGGGTAGGTGGATCACCGAAGGTGTAAACGGCGTGCACTACTTCCAAAGCTGGGGAGAAATTGCCTGGAATCCGGAGGTTCTTAAACGGTTTGAAGCTTGCCGAAAAATGTACGAAATGGTGGGGAAATACCACGCGCCTTTCCCTCAAACGGCAGTTCTATTCAGCCTGCGCAGCGGCTGGCTGCCCGATTTTCCATTTAGCCCGGAGGGGGCGCAGCGTGGTGGATACGAGTCGGTATTCAATGCGGCCACCCAGTTACTGAACCATTGCCCACGGGTGGGAGTTAACCCGCATGATTTTGAAACAGGAGCCGCACAGCGCTACCGGGTTATTATCGATAGCAATACCTGCTTTATGGATGAGCGGCTTGCGTCCGGCATCGAGGCCTATGTGCGGGCAGGCGGCATTTTCATTACCTTCGGGCAAACGGGGCGCCATACCCCGCTTGAGCCGGATAAGTGGATGCTGAGCCGCCTTGCCGGGGTGAAGATTGCTGGCATATTCGGCTGGGGAGATGGGCGTTCTGCAAAAGCAGCTGCTGGCCAGGTTGTGTACCCGGATGCCTCCGCCGGGTTCCATGAACCCGCGATGTTATCTACAGAAGCACTGCGGTGCGGCGGGCTGCGGCTTACCCCAGCTGCTGCCGACTGCAAGACATTGCTAATCTGGGACGATGATGCCCACAGTGCCGCTGTAATAACTCGAAAGGTTGGCAAGGGCAGCATTGTAGTGCTTGGGCCAGAGGTAAATGGAGATGCGTTTGTGCGACTTATTGCTCCGCTGCTGCGCCATTTCGGCGTTACAGACAGGGTGCCCGCAATGGCCACTCCTCTCCGGGGGCTGCATTTTCGGCATTTTGTAGGCAATGCAGGCCTGCACGATCTGTGGGTGCTGTTTAACGAATCGGATGAAGATTACACCACAGATCTCAGCTTTCTGCCGGGCGTAAATCCCGGAACGCTTACCGATGTGCTCAGCGGGGAAGCTCTTACCCCGGAGAGCGCAACGGGCTACAGTCATTGGGAGCTCATAAACATCCACCTGAATCGGCACGAAACCCGGATGTTCGTTTCCATTCGCAGTGCCAAACAGCTGCTGCACGCTCCTGCAGAGTGGCTGCAGCTGCAGGCGGGGTGGTGGCAGGGCACAACCACTCCCCCGGTGCATGCGTTGCCAACTCCACAGCAGATGCAGATCAACACGCTGGAGTTGTGTGATGGCTGGGCGTACAAGCGTGCGGATGGTCTGAGTGATGGAGAAGCGGCTGCCCTTGCGGCCACGGAACTGGATGATAAACAATGGGAGCGCCGCACCCTTGGTCTGTGGCTCTTCCCAGGAAATAAGGGCGTTAAGCGAATAATTTTGCGGCGTAAGTTTACCGTGCCTGCCGGGTGGCAGGGTCGAGACGTAATGCTCTGTGCCGATGTGCCCTATGCACAGTTCTTCCACGAAACCCGAATATTTCTGGATGGCAGTCCCTGGGAAAATGGGCGTAAAACCGCAGATGGTCCGTATCAGGAAGCATTCGGGGGGCTGCTGCAGCCAGGCACAAGCCATGTGCTCACGCTGGATATTCAGAGTCATTGCACCCTTATGGGCTGCAGAGGGCCTATATGGCTGAACTGCGGTCCGGATCTTAAGGCAGTACAACGCATTGATCTGAGTGGGACGTGGCGCGCCGATTCCTCGCCAACAAAGCGTGGAGAGCTGGTCTCGTTGCCGGGCACGGCAAAGGGGCAGTACTTTGTGAAGCAGATACACTTGAATGCAGAGCATCGGGATAAGCAAGTTACCCTGTGTATTGAGGCAACGGGAGATCGATTCTCCGTCTTGATCAATGGCAGCCTTATCAAAACAGGAGAGTTGTGGCGAACGCATCTGTTTCGGTTTGAGATATCGCCATTGCTGCGCTTCGGGGAAGAGAACGTAATAGAGATTGCAGGCAACTCTGCTGGCGAAAAGAAAATTCTGAGCGTTGAGCTTCAGATATCAACCGGCCATCATTAGGGAGATTTACTTATTGAGGGTGCAAAGGCACGGAGCAGAGATACGGATTACAAATATGATCGCTAACGGGGGGTGTTAAACTGTATGCCAGTTATCTTGAAACCGGGCAAATCCAACGGTGTAAGCCACACTGTTAGAGATCACAATTCCGCAAACTCCCATCACCCGGGTAGCCGAATGCTCTGTTCAAAATGGAAGAGATCTGATGGGTCGGTGAGTTTTTTCAGGGCCTGCAGCCGTGGGTAGCTGCTGGCGTAGTATGCCGTTGGCCAGTTTATAAATTCTGATGAGGGGTAGTTTGCATAGTGTGCGGTAATGCCGCATTTTGCTACTGCCCGTTGCAGGGCAGTGTAGCCATCCATCAGCTGTTTTGGGGCTTCGCCACGGTCCCAATACGCCTGCACTTCTGCTAAAAACTGCAGGCTGCGGTGTGCGTAGCAAGATCTGGCTTCTGCCTCTGGATTCTGGATTGCCCCACCCAGGGTGTTCACCTGAAACATTAGCCCGGGCGTTGCAATCACCATTGATAGAATCTCGTTTGCGGCCGCCTCTATGCTGGAGTAGCCAGCATAGTATCCGCCGGATGCGTTCTTGAATCGCAGAGGCTGCGTTTGGCCGTAGTAGTTTGGAAGCGCTTTTTCCAGCGGCTGAGGCAGGCCCGTGCTGGTTTGTTTGTAGCCCGAACGCATCTCCTGCAGCACGGTTGTGAGGGTGGCATCCGGGGCTTCGGTACCCGTAATTAAGATAGTTGCCACTTTGCCGTTCAGTACAAAGGCAGAGAAGGAGGTCTGTGGCAATTTGATGCACATTGCAAACCACTTCGCCAGTATTGCATCCGCATGCGCACCCTCCGCAACCCTTGCTTTAAACCGCCAACTCCGGAATGCGGCTGGCGCTGCATGGGTTTTGAATGTTAGCTCGGTAGCCACTCCCAGCCCCGCCGTTCCTCCTCCGCGGCAGCCCCACATCAGCTCCGGATTGGTTTTGCCGCTTAGAACATTGCCAGCTCCATCCACAAAGGTAATGTCTTCCAGGCTATCGCACGTAAGGCCCAGGGTGCGGCTAAAGAAGCCGTAACCGCCGCCCAATGCCAGCCCTCCGGCACCCACGGTGGCGCAGGAGCCGGCGGGTACAATTCGGTTTTTCGGCAGCAGATCTGTATACAGTTCGCGCAGAATACAGCCTGGCCCAACGGTAATGCCTTGGTCTTCATGATGTTTGATGGCATGCATGCTGCGCAGGTGTATCACCATGCCATCATCGCATCCGCTGTATCCCTCAAAGCTGTGGCCGCCGCTGCGTACGGCAATTTTCCAGCCCCGGGCTGCGGCATAACGAACTGCTGCCGACACGCCCTCCGTGGTTTTGCACATGGCAATTGCTGCTGGATGATGCTGAATTCGCAGATTGTAGCCTGTTTTCAGCGCAGCGTATCGCGCATCTGTTGGTGTGATCAGTTCTATATCGGCGGGGTTCAGGCGCATTTCGGTGAGGGGTTTTGTGGGGGAAGGCACAGGTGTAGCTAGCGGTTGTGCGGATGCAGGATCCTTTGCAGGTGTGGTTCCGCCACCGCGGTGGCAGCCGGCAGCGGCCACTGAAATGGCCACTGCCACGGTGGCGGCTTCCAACACTTCGCGTCGGGAGAGCTTAACCGGCATCGATCTGCTCCTCTATTCAAATCGCAATGCAGCAATGGGGTGCAGCACTGAAGCTTTTTGCGCTGGGTAAATGCCAAAGAATAGCCCCACTCCGGCAGAGACTATGATGGCGGTAAACACGGCTCCGGCATCGATAGAGGTGCGCCACCCGGCCAGGCTGGATAGTTCGTTCGCTCCAGCAATGCCAAGCGCAAGGCCTATTAGTCCACCCGCCATGGAGATGATTGCAGCCTCTATCAAAAATTGAAGCAAGATATCCCGTGGAGTTGCGCCTATCGCTTTGCGAATGCCTATTTCGCGGGTGCGTTCCGTAACCGATACCAGCATGATGTTCATAATGCCAATGCCACCCACAACCAGCGAAATAATGGCAGCCATAGAAAGCATGGTAGTCATGGTGCCGGTAATTGCCTGCTGCGTTTCCAGCAGTTGCGCCTGGTTTCTGATTCTGAAATCGTCGTTATCCGGGAAGGGCGGATGCAGGCGGTGCCTGTTGCGCAGATAGGCGGATACCTGCTCCTGCGCCAACGGCATGGCCGCCACCGTTTTACAGCGAAGATAGATATTGTTAAGCGATTGCCGATTAAGTAACCGGCGCTCTGCGGTGCTTATGGGTATCAGGATAATGTCGTCTTGGTCCTGCCCACCTGCTCCAGATCCCTTTTCGGCCAGCATGCCAATCACATGAAACGACTGTTTTGCGATGCTAATATCTTTCCCTGTAAGATCCGATGAGCCATATGGGGCCAGGTGCTGTGCCACCGTTTTTCCTACCACACATACTTTTGCGGATCCCTCTAACTCGGCGGAATTAAAGTAGCGCCCTGAGGAAACCTCCATGTTTTTGACATAGGGATAGTCCAGATCGGTGCCAGCAACCTCGGTGGTGGTATCTATGCCGCTGTATCGAATCTGAAGCTGAGAATCAATCTGTGGAGCGATGCCATCTATCGTGGATGCACAGAGGCGAGAGATGAGCCGAACATCTTCCAGCGTTAGGGAGCTGATAGGAGTACCGGCTCGCGCCGAAGCAGAAGGCGTGGTCGCAGCGCCGGCAGTAGCAGATACTGCCGTGCTTGCTCTAAATGCAGCTGTCCCCACTCGCAGTTTGTTACGATCTGTGCTGATGTTTAAGAGGTTGGTACCCATGGAGTTTACGGTTTCGGATACCTGCTGTTTTGCACCCTCCCCAATGCCAGCAACAATGATAACAACGGCCACGCCAATTATCATTCCCAGCATTGTGAGCGCAGCGCGCATCTTGTTACTTACCAGGCCGTGCCAGGCCACCCGCGCGCACTCAAATACGTTCATATCGCCAACCGGCTCCTCAAGCGCACAAAATAGGCCGTGTTTGTTACCATACACGGTGTGTCTATGTAATTATGATCTATTCCAAAAGGCTTCTGCCTTAGATATTCCACATACCGCGGCGTGGTACAACAGGATAACACTCCTTCGCCATCAAACCTCTGCTTAACAAACTGTTTCTATTCGATATAGTGCTCTGGAGAAACCTGAATGCTGGCACTTAATGCCCTTTTGCTTTGTGCCACTCTGGCCGCAGGCTCACCCGATTCCTCCGCCGAGTTCCGGCAGTTGTGCAACCAATTTCAGCAGCCAGCCCTGCGATATCACCCGGAAACATGGTTTCACTTTATTGGTGGGAACATCGGTAAGGAGGGCATTACAAAAGACCTCGAGGCCATTAAGGGTGCCGGGCTTGCGGGCATTCAGCTATTTAACGGGCAGTTTGGTGGCCCGTGGCCAGGCGTTCCTCAGGTGCCGTGCTTAAGTACGGAATGGGACGCAATGATTGGCCATACCGCCGCGGAGTGTAAACGGCTGGGGCTTAAGTTTTCTATGGAGGGCTGTGCAGGCTGGTCGATGGCGGGTGGGCCCTGGATTCCAGCATCGCGAGGAATGCGCCATCTGTGTGAGAACCGCACCGACATCAGCGCTGGTCAGCGCATTTCAAACCCATTGCCGATTAGTGCAGAAGCTACCGGTGCCGAGCGTGATTACCGGGATATCTGCGTTTTGGCCTTCCCACTTCCTGCTGGCGATTCGGGAACTTCGCTCAAGCCCGATAGTGTTTCCACGGATGCAACCGAGGATTCTGGCGGTTGGATCAAGATGATCTCCGGCAAGGGCAACATTGAGCTGCCTCCCGGCAAGCACACTGTAACTGTTCAGTTTAATAAACCGCAGGTATTGCGCACCCTTATGCTCCCCGCTGTTGCCAGGATGACGCATGCGCAAGAGTTTAATCCACTCATAGAGATCTCGGTATCGGTTCCTGGTCCATCTGGTACCTGGACCCAGCGAGTGAAGCGGGCGATTCCACGGGCCAACTGGCAAGATAGTTTTCCTCTATCTCTGGCCGTACCAGATCTTAAATCAGATAAGTTTCGAATTACGTTTCATCTGGGGCGCAGCATTGCACTGGACTATCTGGAACTTCAGGAATCAGCCCGAACCGATGACTGGCAGGGGAAAGCTGCCTACACGCTGCGAGCTCTGGATGACACTGGCGTTTACCCAAGGCCAAAGGAAGCGTGTATTGCCCCCGGATCCGTGCTGGATATTACCAGCAAGATGGATGCGCGGGGAGTTCTGAATTGGACTCCAACCTCCGGCAGATGGGCGGTGCTGCGCTGCGGCCACTACTACACGGGTGCTAAAAATGGCCCGGCACCGGCAGAAGCCACTGGCCCCGAAGTAGATAAGATGGATGCTGGCGCGGCAGATCTGCACTTTTCTCACTACATTGGTCGTCTCTCGGCACCTGGTGGCCCGGCTGGCAGCGGATTGAAGGGGATGGTGCTGGATAGCTGGGAATGCATTAGCCAGACCTGGACCCCACAGCTGGAAGCCATCTTCAAGGCCAAACACGGCTATCCACTTCGCCCCTGGCTGCCTGCTATCCAGGGATGGGTTGTGGAGAGCCCGGAAAGTACAGAGCGCTTTCTTAGAGACTGGCGCAGCACGCTTAGCGATCAGATAACGGATGCGTTTTACGGTGAAATGGCGCGGCTGGCAAAGCAGCGCGGCATAACCACCGCCTTTGAAACTGCCCTGGGAGATGTCGTATCCGGGGATATTCTGCGCTACATGAGCAAGCCAGATGTGCCCATGTGCGAGTTCTGGTATCCGGATTGCCCGCAGCGCGGCGGCGAGGAGACAAAGCCTATTTTGCCAACCGCCTCGGCGGCGCATATCTATGGAAAGAAGGTTGTGGCGGCAGAATCGCTAACTTCGGTGGATCTGCACTGGAACGAGTCTTTTTCGGCCTGGAAAACCACTCTGGATAAAGGCCTCGCGCTGGGTGTGAACCAGGTGGTATTTCACACCTTTACGCACAATCCCAGAACCGATGTAGTTCCGGGCACCTCGTTTGGAGCGGGGATTGGGTCGCCATTTTTGCGTGGTCAAACATGGTGGCCGCAGATGCCCTTTTTCACGGATTATGTTTCTCGGTGCGAAACTTTGCTTCAGGCTGGCCGGCCAAGTGCCGATGTGCTCTGGTTTCTGGGTGACGAACTGGATCACAAGCCCCGGCAAGATACTCCATTTCCCGCAGGCTACCACTTTGATTACTGCAATGCAGATGTTGTGCAGAACCGGCTGCGGGTATCTCGTGGGCTGCTGACGATTCCGGAGGGCACTTCCTGGCGCCTGTTGTGGCTAAGAAACACCCGGCGTGTTACTCCCGGCACCCTGCGTGGGGTGCTGAGGTTACTGCAAACGGGTGCAACGGTTGCCGGGGCACCGCCCACCGGTTGTGCAACGCTTGAGCCCGGGGCAGATAGGATTTGTGACCGCCTTATTCGGCAGATCTGGGGCAGCAATCCCGGGACATCTGGCAACAGGCACGTTGGGCAGGGGCGCATTGTGTGGTACCCGGAAGTGGCTGAATCTCCGCGCAAAGCCCTGGAGGGGATGCATCTTGCGCCAGATGTGGCGTTTGCCTCTGGCCTCAAGTGGAATCACCGCATAACCTCGCAGGCAGATATCTACTTTGTTGCGGCCAATGGCTCGGGAAGCAATGGCATGGTACGGTTTCGATCAATCGGCCGTCCCTTGCTGTTTAATCCGGTAAACGGCAGCATGGTGCCGGCCCCTGTGTACAGGCAAAGTGGCGGCAATACAGATGTATGGCTGGATTTGCCTGGGGCGGCCTCTGTGTTTGTTGTGCTGCAGCATGGCGCTTTGGCGGTGCCACATCTGGAATCTGTGCGGCACAATGGGCACGATCTTGCAGCCGCCGTTGGTACCAGTGGGCCAACAATCCTATCTGCCCATTACGGCGTAGAAGGGGATAAAACGCTTCAGGCAGATGTAACTGCGTTGGTAAAGCGCATGGCTGCTTCGGGAGTAACGAGCATTCCGGCCAATAATGGGTTGGTGGGTGATCCGGCCCTGAGGCATGTGAAAACGCTGTGGATATCCATACAATCCAGCAAAGGACCCCGCACATTGCGGGCAGGTGAGGGGCAAAGCATCCTTCTTACACAGCCACCAACGGAGCTATCCACTATAACAGTGCTCCCGAATGGTGCGTTGGTGTGCTGGGAGAATGGCGATCTGGCTGTAACTCCCGCTGGCAAAAGGGTTTCTGCAACCAGGCACCTGCTTGGTCTTAAATCCCTTACCATTCAGGGGCCATGTTCTGTGCAGTTGCATGGCGAAGGTGCGCCAGCACAGCCCATTCAGCTGGAGAGCATTCAGCCGTGGTCTAACCTCACAGATGCCGATATTCGCTGGTTCTCAGGCGAAGGCACCTATCACATTGAGTTTGAAATGGCGAATGTTGATAGTGGTAAAGAGTATCTGCTGGATCTCGGAGAGTTAAGCGCCATGGCTCGGGTATCCGTCAACGGTTCTGCTGGCCAATTTGTATGGGCGACCCCGTTCAGGTTCCCGGTTACGGGCCAGCTTCATAGGGGTAAAAACACGCTGGATGTTAGGGTAACAAATACCTGGCACAACCGGTTATCCTACGATGCCTCGTTGCCGGAGGCACTGCGCAAAACTTGGACCATCTCTGGCCCCGGCCCGCAGCCTGTTCCGGATGCATCCGGATTAACTGGCCCGGTGCGCCTTTATGAAGGGCACCGAATTGGGTTAACACCGTAAAACGAAGGGCCGGTGCTCCCCAGTGGAGCACCGGCCCTGTTAGCAGGGTGGTTCCAATCACAATTAATCTGGCCAGGATGTGGCGGGCAGAGTAATCTTCTTCTTACCGTAGTTTATGAGTTTAGCATGGCCATCAAAATATACGGCGTTGTATCCGCGCGGATGGTTGCCGTTATTGTTTGGTGTTGGTGTGCCGCCATAGCTGTTGGCATCCACGCCATCCCAGCCGAAGTTGCCGCGCTCTGTCATAATGTAGCGGGTGGCAACGTTATCGCTGAGTTCGCTCGGCGGATCATCAAACAGGTTGGGGCCGAGGCAGGCAAACGGGCCAGGATAGCCAGCCGTGCTGCCGGGGCACCACGTATTCCAAACCCAGTTGGGGAACCAGCTGTAGCTTTGCATCCCTGTAGAGATGTTGGCCTGGCTTGGTTTGCGATACTTATCCGATGGGCAGTAGAAGATGGCTTTGTTCTTAATGTATGGGCCAAGTTGAATTGTCATCAGGGTGCGATAGAATTCGCCACCGTAGGCGCAGCCTGTAAACACCGGTCCGCCATCGCCAGGATCGAAACCTCGTAAATTGCCGAAGTTATCCAGGCACTGGTTGGAAGGGGCATATGGGTTAACATCCGGGTTAACTTCCCAGTTACGGGGGCCAGGGTAGGTACCCATAGGGAACTGCTCATCATAATCCTGAGCATACATGTGGATGGATAATCCAAGTTGTTTGAAGTTGGAAAGGCACGAGGCGCTACGCGCCTGCTCTCTTGCCTGCGCAAATACCGGAAATAGAATTGCGGCAAGTATGGCTATAATTGCGATAACAACTAGTAGCTCGATCAGGGTAAAGCCCTGACTTTTATGAATCCTCATCGATCGTTTCACTCCTCCCAATGCATCAAGATGCTTCAAGGCACGCGGTGATCTCGGTTAGAAGCACACAATCAACCAGGGCGGCTATTTGCCGCCGGGGGTTCCCCCATGCGGTTGTTTTCCGGGCGCAGTCATGCCACCACCACCCATTCTGCGTTGCATCTCTGCAGCCGCATCAGGCGGGATGCCGGGCGGCTTTTCACCATCACGCGTTTGCGCCTGCCCACCTCGCCAGATAAACAGGCCAACAACGAGCACGATAACCACAATCACCGCACCTGCTGCCGCCGGGTTAATCTCCTTCTTCAAACAGAGCGTCCCCCTTTCTTTAACGTTCGCCTGCCCTGGCTCACAGTAACTTTCCATCCTGGCAGATGGGTTATTTTAAGTCAACAAGACACCTGTGTCAATAAAGAATGACGTAATATGCTAAATGTTCCACAATTTTAGTTGCTAATATTTCTTATTATTGTCCATTATTAAAATCCACAATCGCATTTTAATATAATGGGTGCGGTTATGTTGCGAAAATCTGCTTTGTGGCATAGGTGTGGACGGTCCACTAAACAGCCCCGGTTTGCGCATGGGGAGGTGGGCAGGGTACAATACGAGGCAATCACTGTTTATATGTGCTTTCATTGCATCCGGATTCAGGAACCCGCGCAGATCCTATACGCGGTCCCGGCTCCGCTAATCGCTTAGCCGAAGTGAGAGAACTACTGAAAGCCAGCCACTTTTTTGTGCCGCTATCTGTGGATATGCGCGCCGCCACCCATCCCATGTAAAGCCCGGGCGCCGAGCAGGCCCGTGTTGCAGACCTGGGGCCGTTATCGGAGTTTGAGCATGTCTCGTCCTGTTGTTGCTGTTGTTGGCCGACCAAATGTCGGCAAATCCACCCTCTTTAACCGCCTGGTTGGCCAGCGCGTGGCCATCGTCGAAGATACGCCTGGTATTACCCGAGATCGTCTCTACCACAAGGTAGAGTGGCAGGGGCAGGAGTTCACGGTAATCGATACCGGCGGAATCATTTTGAATGAAACCGATCCACTGGCAATTCAGGTGCGTACTCAGGCTGAAATCGCCATGGAAGAGGCGGATATCATTCTGTTTGTTGTAGATGCCGAATCTGGCATGACAAGCACGGATCTGGATATCGCTGAAGTGCTTCGCGCCTCTACCCAGCCCGTGATGCTTGTTGTGAACAAGGCAGATAACCCGCGCCTGCTTCTGGATGCGACTGAGTTTTATTCCCTTGGCCTTGGAGATATACACACGGTATCTGCAATTCATGGTGCAGGCGTTGCCGATCTTCTGGATCAGGTTGTTGCCCACTTCCCGGCAGATTTCGATTTTGTGGAAGACAACGAAGATGCGATTCGGCTGGCGATTATTGGCCGTCCAAATGTAGGCAAGTCTTCTTTGCTAAACTCCATTCTTGGCGAAGAGCGCGTGATTGTAAGCCCCATACCGGGCACCACGCGTGATACCATCGATACCACCTTTCAGTGGAACGATCAGGAATTGGTGTTGCTGGATACCGCAGGTATTCGCCGAAGCGGCAAAATTCAGGGCACCGTTGAGTACTACATGGTGCTGCGCGCACAAACAGCGCTGGAGCGCAGCAATGTTGGCGTGCTGGTAATTGATGCCAGCACCGGTGTGCTTGATGGCGATAAGCGTGTTGCCGGCATGGCGCAAGAGGCAGGGCGCGCCTGTATAGTTGTTGTAAACAAGTGGGACCTTGTAGACCCGGGCGTTATCTACAAGCCGGGTGTGCAGCGCCGGCCAGATAAAGCCAAGATAGAGAAGTTTACAGAGGCCTTCCGAAAGGATTGCCCCTTCCTGGAGTATGCACCGCTGGTTTTTGTATCTGCCAAAGAGCGCTTCGGGGTGCGGCATGCCATTGAAACCGCCATTGAGGCGGCGCACAACCATGCACACCGCATACCCACCGGCGAGCTCAACCGCCTGATGCGTGAGGCCACCGAGCGCCGCCCGCTGATGGAGCATGGCCGACAGTTCAAAATTTACTACGCCACTATGCCGCGTGTTAAGCCGCCAACTGTGCTGCTTTTTTGTAACGATGCCGATCTGATGCACTTCTCATACAAACGGTACCTCGAGAATCAGCTGCGTCTTGTGTATCCGCTGCAGGGTACTCCTATCCGGATTCAGGCCCGAAAGGCTGAAAACAAAGACAAAGAAAAAGAGTAGCCAGCTTCGGGCCGCTTATACCGCAGGATAACCGTTATGGCAAAACTCCAGACACATTACCTCTGTCAATCGTGCGGAATTGAATCGCCAAAGTGGATGGGCAAATGCCCGGAGTGCGATGCCTGGGATTCCTTTGTAGAAGAGGTTACTCTCAAAGAGAAGCCCGGCACTGCAAAAAGTAGTTCTGGCGGCAGGGCCACCCTTGCGGTGCAGGGCTATGCGCCGGTGCCCATCACATCGGTAGAAATGCGCCCGCTTCCGCGGCTTATAACCGGCATATCTGAGTTTGACAGGGTGCTGGGTGGCGGTATTGTGCCGGGTGCCCTGATGCTTGTGGGGGGCGATCCCGGCATTGGCAAATCCACCCTTCTTACTCAGGTTGCTGCCAGGCTTGCAGGTGCCGGGCCAACCCCTTCGTCTGATGCTCTTAAAGTGCTTTATATCTCCGGGGAAGAGAGCGCCCAGCAGATAAGAATGCGCAGCGGCAGGTTGAATGCCGAAGCGCCAGATCTATTCCTCAGCGTTGAAACGGAGATCTCGTTAGTTTTACGCCAGCTCGAATCCTGTGCTCCCACGCTTGCCATTGTGGATAGCATACAAACCATGTTTGATTCCTCACTGGAATCGGCACCGGGCTCCATCAGCCAGGTGCGCGCCTGTGCCCACCAGTTTGCCAGATATGCCAAAACCGCAGGGTTGCCCATTGTGCTGATTGGGCATGTAACCAAAGATGGCACCATTGCGGGGCCACGTGTGCTGGAGCACATGGTGGATACGGTTCTCAGCTTTGAGGGCGATCGGCATCACGCATTTCGCTTGCTGCGAGCCATTAAGAATCGGTTTGGATCTACAGATGAACTCGGAATCTTTGAGATGCGGGAAACAGGGCTGGAAGGGGTGGATAACCCATCGGCTGTTTTGCTATCCGAACGCGCTGCAGGCGGCTATGGCTCCGCGGTTACCTCCGCACTGGAAGGCAGCCGGGCTTTGCTGGTAGAAACCCAGGCCCTGGTTGCACGCTCCAGCCTGGCCAGCCCACGCAGAACAGTGAATGGGTTGGACCCGGGACGTGTAAACATGATTCTGGCAGTGCTTGAGAAGCGTGCCGGCATGCGCCTTGCAGAGCAGGATGCCTATCTTAACGTTGCGGGCGGAATGAAGATTGTGGAGCCTGCGGCAGACCTTGCTGCGGCGGTGGCTATTGCCTCTAATTTTAAAGAGGAGGCCGTGCACCCCACAACGGTAGTGCTGGGTGAGATTGGCCTTGCAGGCGAGGTTAGGGCGGTATCTCAAACGGAAAAGCGGCTTAAAGAGGCGGCACGGCAGGGCTTTACGCGGGCAGTATTATCCCGGCATGGGGCAGATAGGCTGCCGGCATCGCTTGGGATGGAGCTTGTTTCGGTAGATAATATTCAGCAGGCAATTGCTGCAGCAATAACCCGCAAATCCTAATTCAGGGCTGTGTGGGCACGGGATCTTTTGTGTTTTTAATCACCACCAGATATCTTGTGTGGGTAATCACTGTTCCTGCTGCGCTCAGTGCGCGCACCTCTATCACATGTTCCCCATCGCTTACCGAGGTAGTATCCCAGGCAAACAGATAGGGCGGCGTTGTGCGTGCGCACACGGGCAATTCATCCACAGCGTAGGTAACTGCAGTAACAGGATCTGGCTCATCCGGTGCTATGCCTGGTCGCAGGGTAAGGGTGCCAGCCACCACTTTGCGCTTTTCGGCAAGGGCTCTTGAAACAACTGTTTCTTTATACTCTGCCGCCATGCTTTCAAACTGCGCTCTTAAGGCATGTGCATACTGGATTTTGCGCTCCTGCTCAGTTTGGGGTGGAAGCCCAACACCAATGGGTGGGGCCGGCAAAGGCAGTGCAACGGTAACCAGGTAACGGTCGCCAGCCTGCATGGTGTATCCATCCGGGAAGGGGCCAGGCTCATGGCCATCCATCTGCAGTTGCACGGCACTTCCAGCAGGCGCCAGAAATTTGCTCCAGAGCCCGCGCTGCGCAGAGATGCTGGTAACTATCTCAGATTCTTTGTCTGCACTCTTGGCCTGCGGCCCTGTGCGCGCACCTGTTGGCGGCTGAGGCCTCAACTTTAAAACCTGCCCTGTTGGGCCAGAAAAGGCGATGCCCTCGGCAGAACTACGCAGCACAACCCCGCCTGGATCGGTGGCTTTTTCCTGAGCAAAAATCGCCGCTGCGTGCGTAACGCGGCCTATCAGCAAGTAAGTTTTGCCCGCATCAAGGCTCACTTCCACCCGGCCGTATTGGATGTTTTCAAACCGAAGACGATAACTTTCGGTGCCAGCTGTGGCCGCAACTACAGTCGGTGTGGAAACGGTTACCTGAGCAGAGGGAGCACCACCGGGCAACAGCACGAGTGCGGCGCACGTTAATATGCACGCACGGAATGCTGTAAACAGGTTGGTAATCTGTGTGTTAACGGGTACGATCATAGGTGCGTGTTGTGCAGATAGTGTCTTCCGCGCGTTTCCGGCCTGGCCGGCATCATACAAACTCATCAGTCGATCAATCCGGTTTCCATTGTACCACCGGTGTGCTATTCCCAGACAGTGCGTTAACCCATGCATTTCCACCTTACTCAGCCTGCAGCGTTGTGGCTGCTTTCGATTCTCATATTCCTCTGCGCCATCTTTCAGTATCTGCAATGGCGTTTGTTGGGGTCTGCAATAACGGCGCGAATCGGTGCCTTCAATGCCTCTCCCTTTTTACGCGATATCGCTGCAGAGGCAGAATGCCTTGCCGATAGTGTGGAATGTACCCCACATCTGCTTGTGGTAATTCCGGCACATAACGAAGAGCTGCTAATTGGAAGGGCGGTATCCGCACTGCAAAGCAGTACAGTTAAGCATACGCAGTTTCGGATAGTTGTTGCGGCAGATAATTGTACAGATAGAACTGCAGCAATAGCAAAAGCCGCTGGATGTGACGTTGCGATTAGAACAGATGCTGGCAGGGTAGGAAAGAGCTGGCTGCTGCATGATGTTTTTGAGTCGTTATTGAATCCTGAATCGGTGGCGCCCGTTGAACTGCCTGCCGGGCTAAACTACTACCCGTGGGATGCAGCAGTTATAGTAGATGCAGATTGTATTGTGCACCCCGCCATGCTGGAGCGGTTTGCAGTGCGCATACAGGATGGCGAAACTGCCATCCAGGGGTGTTACTCCATCTTAAACCCGGAAGCAAGCTGGCGTACGCGGCTTATGTGCTGTGCACTTGCGCTGGTGCACTACATAAAGCCACTTGGCCGAGAGCGGCTTGGCCTTTCAGAAACCTTGAAGGGCAGCGGCATGTGTTTGCACCGTTCGGTCCTACAGTCCGTGAAGTGGGATGGCAACGCACTCACCGAGGATCTGGAGTATTCGCTTCAGCTTGCCGAAAAGGGCTTTCGAGTTGCCTTTGACCCTCGTGCGCTGTTGTGGGCAGAGATGCCGGCAACGGCCGGGGCGGCAGTACGCCAGCGCAGGCGTTGGGAGGCTGGAAGATTCCGGCTGATCTCTCGGGCTCCGCAACTGTATCGCATGGGGTTGTATTGTAAAGATAATCGGCTAAAAGATCGCGCTCTGGATCTGCTTACTCCTGGCCTGGCTGAATTAACTGCCTTAAACCTGCTTGTTGCAGGGCTAAGTGCGGCTGCAAGCCTTCGGTGGCCAACGGATGGCACTCAGGCTGCATTTGGGGCGAGCTTTTCGCTGCTTTTGCTGCATGGTATGTACGTACTTATGGGGCTTAAAACCGCCGGAATACCCCGAACAATCTCTCGTGCACTGCTGTTTGCCCCTGCTTATATTCTCTGGAAGCTGGCCGTTAAGCTAACCGTGCTTGTGTTTAAGCCCGTAACTGCGTGGCAGCGCACCGATAGGGAGTAATCCCCGCCGAAACTGCATCTGTGGTGCGCATATCAGCCGCCAGAGAATAAAAATAAAATCATAATTGGCACAATTTGTAACGCTTTTTGTAACGTTGCTTCTGATACACTCAAATTGTGCTGACCTGCTGCCAATTGCCGATAGCGCGGTCCTGATGCTGTTCTACTCGGCTGGCAACAGGTTTGGTTGGTGCGTCCGGCAGCAACCGTAAGCACAGGCATGTTTTATCATCGTTTGCGCAGAGAGCGCTTTTGGCCCACAGATTTCTGTGGGCCAGTTTTTTCAGAAAGAGAGGACGCTTCGCTTAGAGGTAGGGAGCGAGGCGCCATTCCGCGCGGAGGTGGTTTTTTGGGGGGAAGCGCCTACCGGATGGGTAGCGGTAAGCGTTGGAATGGGTTTGTGGCTGCTCTGGCCCTCAAGGGATAAAATGCAAACCCAGCTCAGTGGTGTCTTTACGAAAGTACACCAGATGCTGCCTGAAAATGGCACGCTTTATAACGGATTTTGTAACGCTGTTCTTTATATACTGATGTTGTGTGGAGGACCCTCTGGGTTTCTGAGAGCGGCGGGCACGGGCCGGAACTTGTGCTCGCAGGCTCTTGTGGTTTGCTGTGCTGTTATTTTATTGAGGGCCAACTGGCGTTATGTTGTTTGCCGGAGCCAGTTGTGCAGGTTTTGACTGTCGGAAAGGAATAGGAACTTGAAAATTTCCAGGTCTGTAGCTGAGATTGCGTCTGCTTATACTGCCGTGGTTATTGGTTCTGGCTGCGGAGGAAGCGTTGCGGCTTATCGGCTGGCGAGTGCCGGGCTCTCTGTTTGCCTGTTGGAACGTGGAATGGAGTACGACGATTCGGGCCAGCCTTCGGATTTTGATGGGGCTGCCAGCCGTGCTGGTAGTTCAGGAGACCACGTGCCTGGCTACGGTGGCCTGTTGGAGATGCACCTTTGCTCTGATTTATGCATCGTGAGTACCTGTGGTCTGGGTGGTACCAGCCTGCTTACACCTCACCCTTTGTGTTTTCCATCTGCAGAAACGCTTGCCGATGCCCGGTGGCCCAGCGCTATACGTGGCGATCGTGATGGCAGCCTTATAAGTGCCATGCAGAGGGCGTTGAGCTGCTTTGGGGCATTGCGAAACCGTAGTGAGGACGGGTGGCTTGTGGCGGAGCCTAACAGCTTAAAGCATACTTACCTGGCTGCCGCCGCAAGTTGCGGCGCTTCCCTGCTTACAGGGGCCGATGTTCAGTATATCTTTCAGGATTCTGGCCGGTGGCAGGTTGTATACCGTGCCGCAAACTCTAATGAAGATGGGGCTGGCCATGGCCTGTTTTGTGTTCAGGCAAACCTGGTTGTGCTGGCTGCGGGGGTAACTGGCAGCACCCAGTTGCTTTCGCGCTCACGCTCTAAGGGGCTAATAACCTCTCCCACGCTTGGAAATGGCCCCGGCCGCGCCGAACCTGCAGAGCCCTGGCTGTGGCCGGGGATAGTAAAGCAGCTATCGCAGGGAAGCGATATTTCACAGCGGAATGCCGAATCTGGTGGGAGAAGTGGCAGCGAAAATCGAGATTATCTCCCGCAAACCGGAACAACAGGGGACATTGAAACGGTCTTAAATGGGGGAGTATGTGATTTTTTGCGCAAGTCCACAGTTATAATGGATGCTCCAGAAGCTGTGCGGCGTTCTGGTGATTGCGCGATTCAAAATGTGTTTGGCTGGCCGGTTATCTCGGTGCCGGGTGAAGCAGGATGCAACACAGATGGTGTGAATGCCCCGGATGTGCAGGTAGCGTTCCTCGCCTCTGGTGGGTGTGCTATGGCAGATGATGCTTCGGATGGTGCGGTGAATGACCGCGGCCAGGTGTTTGCCTCTACGGCCGGTAACAGGGTGTATCCGGGCCTTTATGTGCTGGATGAATCGATATTGCCATGTTCTGTTAACACAGATCCGTTTCTAACGGTGTGTGGGTTGGCAGAACGCGCATGCGCTCTGATGACTGCGGAAAGGGGCTGGAAACTGAACTGCGAAGCGGATGTATCGGGCGATGTGGCCGGAGACAGGCCACGCGCTGGCGTAAGATATAATGAACGGATGCAGGGCTATGTTGCGCATGGCCGAGGCCTTGATTATGAGGCGGCGGCGGCGGAAGGCCAGGCATCTGGCGGTGCCATTTTATTTGAACTAACCATTGAAACTGATTGCCTGGATAGCATGCTTTCGGATTCTGAATATGAAGCCAGAATTACGGGCGCCGTAACGGCTGCATGCCTCGCTCCCGGGGTGCTGAAAGTGGTTCACGGTAGATTTCGGCTGTATCAACCTGAAGGCGCAGAAGCTGCTGCCAGGCAGATGCAGTACCGGCTTCACCTGCGTGCAGAAGATGGATCTGAGTTTACGCTCACAGGGTTTCGGCGCATACCGGGCAACTTTGTTCTGGATGCCTGGCCAGATATGTCTACCCTGTATATAACTGTTATGCAGGGGGCTGGGCCCAATACTCCACTGTGGGGTTCTGGAATACTGCGTACCGATCTGGATCAATTTGCCAGGCAGCTTGGCTCTATAGAGGCAATTAATGCCAACGGCGCTCTTCACCGCCTGGAAACAGTGGTTCGGTTCGGCAGATTTTTTGCCGGGCCTATGTGGGAACAGCTTGGTGGACCGTTTAGTGGCCGCATGGCGGCAGCCGCTCTCGAGAACCAATAGCCTCTAGATTGCGCATCTCAATTAAATGCGGCAGGAAAAAGCTCCCGGTTAACGGCAATTTACTTCGGTTTTATGCAATCTGTGGCCGGGAGTGAAACTGATATGGGTGGAGCAAATAGCCGGGTTGGTTTGGGTGTAATCGGTGTTGCCGGGCGTGGTTTCGGCGCGCATGTAAAAACATTCAGCACCTTTGAAGATGTGGATATTGTTGCCGTATGCGATGTTTACCAGCCGCATATAGATAGGGCCATCGAGTTTACTGGTGGCAAAGCAAAGGGTTACCGCAATTACAAAGATCTGCTTGCCGATCCGGCAGTGGATGCTGTTGTTGTAGCCACCCCGCCCCACTGGCACACACTTATGACTCTGGATGCGCTGGCCGCAGGCAAAGATGTGTACTGCGAAAAGCCGATGTGCCGCTTCCCGGCAGAGGGCAAGCTGATGACCGAGTATGCGGCAAAATATGGCCGCATTACGCAGGTTGGCACACAGATTCATGCAACGGAAAACTACCACAAATGTGTGGATGTGGTGCGCAGTGGTGCGCTGGGCAAAATTACCGCCGTTCGTAACTTCTGCGCCATGAACGATAACTCTGAGGGGCTGGGCAACCCGGCAGATGAAACCCCGCTGGAGGGGCTGGATTGGGATGCATGGATTGGCCCCGCACCGGCCGTGCCGTTTAATATTGGCCGGTTTAGAGATGGCATGCACCGCTACTTTAAAGATTATGTGGATAGCTGGCTGCATGAGCTGGGCCCACATATTGTGGATCTGCCATTCTGGGCGCTGGAGCTTGGCTGCCCCACCTCCGTTACGGCTGCGGGCGGCCGATACGCCACTTCCAGCATTGCCGATGTGCCAGATACCTTCGATGTGCTGTGGGAATTCCCGGATATGGTGATGACCTGGACCCTGATGCAATCCAGCAGCTTCAACTTTGGTGTTGGCGCAGCAGGTGGTGGGCGCAAGCTGGGAATAGTGTTTGATGGCACCGAAGGCACGCTGCTGGCCAACTACGGCCTGTGCCAGGTGTTAGATAAACAGGGCAATCTGGTAGTGGGCAAAGAGTACCCGGTTGCGGCCCCGCCCTCGCCCGGGCATGAACGCGAGTTTATTGATGGCGTTCTTAACCGCACCGAGTGCTCGTGCAGCTTCGCAAACCATCTGCCGATGCACACGGCACTTAACCTGGCACATGTGGCATTGAAGTTGGAGCGCAAGCTGCGCTGGGATGCCGCTGCCTGGCAGGTGGTGGGGGATGCAGAGGCCAACGAGCTGATTAAACCACCCTACGAAAACGGATATTCGCTGCCAGCGTAACGGCTGCAGTTAAAATACAAAAACCCGCCCTTCAACAGTCCATAGGCTGTTGAAGGGCGGGTTTTTATTTTCTGTTGGCTGGTAACTAAATATCCAGCACTTTAAATGTGTGATCCAGGTTCTTAAGGTGGTACCGAATATCGAAGGCATGTTCGATATCCTGTGCGGTAAGCCTCTCCTGGACAATGGGATCGGATTCGATGGCTTCACGGAAGCCCGCGCCATCCCAGGCTTTGGCCGCGTTGCGCTGCGCCACGCCGTAGGCATCCTCACGAGAAAGGCCGGTGGCGATGAGCGAGAGCATAATCTGCTCGGAGCACACCAGGCCGCCCATCTGGTTCAGGTTCTTTTCCATGTTCTCCGGGTACACAATCAGCGTATCCAGAATATTGGTGAACTTATTCAGCATCCAGTCTACAAGCATGGTGGTATCCGGCAGAATAACGCGCTCTACGCTGCTGTTGGTCAGGTCTCGCTCATGCCAGGTAGCCATGCTCTCAATCATCGGTATCAGATTTCCGCGCACCACGCGGGCAAGCCCGGTAACCGTTTCAGAGTTCCAGGGGTTGCGCTTGTGCGGCATAGCCGAAGAGCCTTTTTGCCCTGCGGCAAAATACTCTTGCACTTCTCGAATTTCGGTGCGTGCCATGTTGCGGATCTCGGTTGCAAACCTCTCCAGCGAGCCAGCAAGAATGGCGAGGGCGCTCATTAGCTGCGCATGGCGATCGCGGGTAACAATCTGGGTAGAGATGGGGGCAACGCCCAGGCCCAGGCCGCTGCAAACATACTCTTCCACTTCCGGGCCAATGTTGGCGTGTGTGCCCACCGCGCCAGAGATTTTGCCCACGGCCACACTGGTGCGTGCTTGCTCCAGGCGCTCAATGTTGCGGTTCATCTCATCCAGCCAGGTGGCCAGCTTAAAACCGAAGGTGATTGGCTCTGCGTGAATACCATGGGTTCGGCCAATCATAACCGTATCGCGGTGCTCGCGTGCTCGGCGGCGAATCACTTCTCGCAGGGCTTTTGCGCTCTCAATAATCTGGTTGGTGGCATCGCGCAGCAGCAATGCCAGCGCCGTATCCACAATATCGTAAGAGGTTACGCCGTAGTGTACGTAGCGGCCTTCCGGGCCAAGATTTTCGGCAACGTTCTTAACAAACGCCATCACATCGTGGCGCGTTTCTTTCTCCAGCTCCGCCATACGATCCAGATCGAAGGTTGCGCCGTTGCGAATGGCTACTGTGGTGCCTGCGGGAATATGGCCAAAGTGCTCCAGCCCGTCGCAAACGGCAATCTCAACATCCAACCACTTCTGGGTCTTGTTCTGCGGGCTCCAGAGGTCTTTAAGAGCCTTTGTTGTGTACCTGTCTATCATATAAGCGATTAGTCCTTTCGATCCTATTTCAGCAGCGTCCGCCAGGCCAGTTACAGCCCTAAATTAACTCCTGCAGTACCGCGCGCACCGGGGCGGCGTCGGCACCTATAATCGGGAGTGGCAGCGCAATCATTTCATATAGTCCGCCATCCGCGCGGGATAGCGATAGCGATTCTAAAATTGTGATGCCGGCAGCATGCAGAGCATGGTGGTTCTCCAGCGTTTTGCTATCCAGCGCATCCACGGAGGGCAGGTCTAACCCCAGCAGCAGAACACCACAGCTTTTTAAGTAAAGCGGTACGTCTGGCGCAATCACCGGTATTGAGTCTGGAAAAGGGGCATCCAGCGGCCAAACATCGGTTCTTATCAGCAGGCGTGCAGCCGGGTATCCCGAAGCCGTCTCCAGGTCTTCGATAGTTATCTGCCTGCCGTTTAGATTGGGCAGATGAATTACTCGTGCGGCACCACAGAAAATCTCTGTGCAGTAACTGTTTGCAAAATCGGTAGAAGATTCGCCATTCGCATCAAAGTGCAAGGGCGCATCCACATGTGTGCCAGCATGCAGGCTCATTGTGATAGAGCTAAGGTTTACCGAATCGCCTGCTGCCAGCCGCATTACATGCTGCAGGCTAACGGGCGTATCTCCGGGCCAAACGGCGATATCCGGATGCAGTGGCCTTGTGATATCGATATACGTCATACATGCCAGTCCTTGTTTAATGCCTCAAAAGTATACCCGCTGCCCTGTGCGTGGGTCGGATTATTCTGCTTAAGGCACAAGCCCACGCTCAGGGTTTTGCTCCAGATAGCATTTCGATTCCATGATTTCCCGCAGAATCTCAATGGCCTGAATGCAATCTTCAAAACGCGTGTACAGCGCCACGGGGGCCAGGCGCACAATATTGGGTGGCCGGTAATCTGGCACAACGCCGCATGCGCGCAGGGCCCGGCATATTTGAATGGCATGTGGATGCGTAATGGCGGTGTGGCCGCCAGCCTGTTGTGGCTGAGATGGCGTGATGATTTGAAACCCGTAATTGGCGAGGTGCAGCTCCACCTGATTTCGAAGGCAGGCATTCAGCTCGAGAGAGCGTGTGCGTATGCGGTTTATACCGATGCGGTTAATCTCTTCCAGAGAGCCAATCAGGGGCGCCATGCTGAGGATATTGGGTGTGCCAATCTGCAATGCACCCGCACCCTGTGCGGGCGTGAAATGGGGCTCCATTGCAAGTTGGTTTTGTTTGTTAGATCCAAACCAACCAGCCAGGCCGGGAAGCAGGGCATGGTGTCTGTGGTTAAGGTACAGCCCTGCGGCAGCACCGGGGCCGCCATTCAGGTATTTGTACCCGCACCAGAATGCAAAATCGATGCCATCTGCATCCATTTCGTGGGGCACAGCACCTACCGAGTGGGAGCAATCGAAGCCGATGAGAGCCCCGGCTTTTTGTGCTGCCATAGTTAAGGCGCGCATATTTAGCAGCTGCCCGCTTGTGTACACTACGGAGGGCAGCAGAACCATGCGTGTTTTTTCCGATATTGCCTCAAGAATGCTGGCTTCGTTGAGCAGGCCGCCTTCCGCCGCAACGGTTACTATACTTAGATCTGCCCTGTTGCGCACAAAGCTGTGCAGTGCATAGATATCAGAGGGGAACGCCCCGGCATCTATGAGGATCTCTCTGCGATTTCCAACAGATTCCTCAGCGAGAAGGGTTGCCAGCAGCTGATGCAGGTTGACTGTTGTGGAGTTGGTTACGATAACCGCATCTGGCGAGGCACCTACCAGGGGGGCAGTGGCTTCGGCCAGCTTCTCGGCAAGGAAGAACCAGGGGTGGGGGCCATCGGTCCATCCGCCAATGGCCAGCTCTCTCCATTGGTTAAGAACCTCCAGCAGGCTACGCTCCGCCGATTTTGAGAGCAGGCCCAGCGAGTTGCCATCCAGATAAAGGGTGCCTTCGGGAATATAAAACTGTTCCCTGCTGGCTTCAAACAGGGCGTCGGTATCAGGCATGCCGCAACACCTTACCCGTTAGGGTGCCGGTGAGTGCTCCGCTTTTTAGCGCAAACTCGCCGTTTACCAGCACCGCCTCGATGCCGGAAGAGTAGCGGTGTGGCGTATCAAAACTTGCCTCATCTGTAGTTGCTGTGGGGTCGAAAATAGTGATGTCTGCAGCGGCACCTGGGCGCAGCACACCGCGGTTAGTAAGGCCAATGCGGGCGGCGGGCAGCCCCGTCATTTTGTAAATCGCTTCATTAAGGGAGATCACGCCCAGCTCTCTTACGTATCTGGCCAGCACGCGGGTAAAAGTGCCATAGGTTCTGGGGTGAATCTGATCTTTGCCGGTGCTGCCATCCGGGCTGGTGCCAGATCCATCGGAGCCGATAGAGGTAAACGGATAACGCAGAACTTCGGCTATATCCGGCTCGCAAATGGCAAAGTTAACGGCGCTGAGGTACACCGGCACGGAAAGCAGATCCAGCAGGTAATCCACAGGCTCCTGGCCTGCTGCACCGGCCAGTTCGGCCAGGGTTTTGCCCTGAATCTCAGGCCTATCCCGGCTAACTCCGATTTTGATGGATGCCCAGGGAGAATCGGGGCCGTCGCCATCCCTCGCCGGGTCGGCTGCAAGCACCTCGGCGCGAATTCGGCGGCGTGTGGCCGGGTCCTTTATTCTTGCTGCTACTTCTTCCGGGGTGCCAACCATTGCCCAACGAGGCAGGGTTTGCACCGCGAGGCTGGTCATAAAAGCGGTGTAGGGGTATTGATCGGTTTGCACATCCAGCCCGCGTTTGCGTGCGGCATCTACCATTTGCAGGGTGGTGTGGATTTTGCCCCAGTTGGCGCGGCCCTCGGCTTTGTGGTGCGAAAGCTGCAGCGGCACGCCGGCACCTTCGGCCACATCCAGCGCCTCCTGCACAGATTCTATCAGCGTATCGCCTTCGTTTCTGAGATGCGTGGCATACAGCCCACCGAATTTGGATACCGATTTGCACAACTCGGTAAGCTCGGCCACATCGGCATACCCAGAGGGCGGATATTCCAGGCCAGAAGATAGTCCCCACGCCCCACACTCCATAGCGCGCTCAATTTCGGCCCTCATGGTCGCCATTTCAGCTGCGGTTGCGGCTCTATCCTCCAGGCCAACAAACCGTTTGCGCAGGGTACCATGCCCTATTAGGGGAATGATATTGTTGCCCGTACCGCGCTGTTCGGTTTGTGTAAGAAACTCATCATAGCTGTTCCATGTTATTTTGCCCCGGTGTGGTGCCAGCCACCTGCGCTCAAAGGCAAACATCTCGTTATCCTGTGCCAGCCCCATAGAAAGGCCGCAGTTGCCAACAATCTGCGTGGTTACTCCCATGCTGATGGAGCTGCGCTGCTGCGGATGCACGGGCAAAGAGATATCTGAGTGCGTGTGAATATCAATAAAACCGGGAGAAACTATTTTGCCAGAGGCATTGCAGCGCGTGGTGGAGGTTGCTGCACTAAGATCGCCGATGGCGGCGATGGTTCGTCCCTTTATGCCGATATCTGCCCGGAGCGCGGGGGAATCCGGAGAGGAACCATGCATCACGGTTCCGGAGTGGATAATCACATCAAATTCAGGCGGAGTTTCAGACATCAAGAAAGCCTCATTGCGGTACAGAGTTCAACACAGTGTAGTACGATTATGGCGCGCCTGTGGTTCGGAAGCACAGCGCGATGTTTGATGCCTATAAGGTATCATTCCTGCAGCTTTAGAAGGGACCCGTTTTCGCAGTTATGTCTTCCGAAATACCTCTTAATGGCGGCAGGGCCGCTAACGATTTTATTATCCCCGAGTATGCCGGCCTTCCCGATGCGGGCACTGTGGTGGCCCACCTGGGGGAAAACCGGGAGCTGCAGCGTGGTGCGGTAATCCCACCTATTTTCCAGAACTCGCTGTTTACATTTCCCACCTGTGAAGATAGGGGCCGCAAATGGGTTTCTCCAGATGCGGATGTTTACGATTATACGCGCGTTTCTAACCCCACTACCGATATTGCCGAAGCGAAGATTGCGGCGCTGGAGGGTGGCGAAGAGGCACGTTGTTTCGGCAGCGGCATGGCGGCCATTTCTGGCGCTATTTTGAGCTGCGTAAAGCAGGGCGATCATGTGGTGGCTCTGGAAACTGCTTACGGGCCAACGCGCCAGTTTCTAAGCGATTACCTGTGCCGATATGGCATTTCGGTTAGCTATATCGATGGCTCCGATCCACAGGAATGGGCCGATGCCATTCTGCCCAACACCACGCTGTTTTACCTGGAATCTCCCTCGAGTGTGGTTTTTAAACAGCAGGATCTGCGCGCAGTAACCGCCATTGCAAAGGCGCACAACATTTCTACCATTCTGGATAACTCCTGGGCCACACCAATTTATCAAAACCCATTGCTGTTTGGTATAGACCTGGTGCTGCACTCCGCAACCAAATACCTTGGCGGGCACAGCGATGTTGTTGCCGGAGTGGTTGTGGGCAACAAGCAGCGCATGAAGAAGCTGAAGTTTGAAGAGGGCTGCCTGCTCGGCGCTATCCTGGATCCGTTTGCATCCTGGCTGCTGATACGTGGCCTGCGCACACTGCCTGTACGTATGCAGCACCACCAGAAGAGTGGGCGCGAAGTGGCTACGCGCATGCTGCAGCACCCAAAAGTGGCGGCAGTATACTACCCTGGCCTGCCCGGCGACCCGCAGGCAGAGCTTACCCGAACTCAACTGAGGGGCACTTCGGGTTTGCTGACGGTTGAGTTTAAAGAGCGCGGACACGAGGCGGTGTATCGCTTCTGCAACGCATTGCAGTACTTTGGCATTGGATGCAGTTGGGGTGGATTCGAAAGCCTTGCTATTCCCTCTGGCGCAATGGAAAAGAGCCTGGGCGGCACCGGTACCGAGCATCGCAGCCTGGTGCGCCTGCACATTGGCCTGGAGAGCGTGGAAGATTTGTGGGATGATATTGAGAACGCCTTCAAAACCGTTTAATATCTGAACTACAATCAAAAATATCGGCCTCCGCTGCTACCGTTGCGGGGGCCGTTGTTGTGAGGCGGCTACCTGGGTGACAAGGAGTATGCGGCCTGCGTACAGAAGTTAGATACTACTTAACTGTGAAATAGATGTGGCCCCTGCCGCTTTCGAGGAGTTGAAAATATGCCTGTAGAAGCCGACCGTATAACCGGTGCGATTGCTGCAATAACCCCGGATATCGTGAACGTACGGCACTATCTGCATCAGAATCCCGAATTGAGCCATTTTGAAGAGCAAACATCTGCATTTGTTGCCCACCGGCTGGCAGATCTTGGCCTGGATAGTATTCAAACCAATGTGGGCGGCTACGGTGTAGTGGGCACCCTGCGCGGCACGGGCACGGGGCCAGGCCAGGGGCGCACCATTGCGCTAAGGGCAGATATGGATGCCCTACCGATTCAGGAAACGCGCGAAGTTCCCTACAAATCCTGCAAACCCGGGGTAATGCACGCCTGCGGGCACGATGGCCATACCTCTACTTTACTGGGCACGGCGGCCGTGCTTGCCGGGGCAAGGGATGCTTTTGCCGGCGAGGTTCGGTTTCTTTTTCAGCCTGCAGAAGAAACCGTTGGCGGCGCACGCCGCATGGTGGAAGAGGGCGCAATAGAGGGCGTGGATGCCATTGTTGCACTGCACGGTTGGCCGGGAATGCCGGTGGGTAAAGTTGGGGTTAGGCCCGGGCCAATGATGGCCTCCTCAGATACTTTTGATCTGAAAATAATTGGCCGTGGCGCACATGCCGCGCAGCCGCATCTGGGGGCAGATCCCATACTGGCAGGTTCCCAGCTTGTGGTGGCGCTGCAATCCATTGCTAGCCGAGAGATTTCACCAACAGATTCTATTGTGGTTACGGTAGCGCAGTTTCATGCAGGCACGGCAAACAACATTATCCCGGGTTCGGCAGAGCTTAAGGGAACAGTGCGCTGCCTTACTGAGGCCCACCGGCTTGAGGCACCAGAGCGCCTGGAGCGCATAATCGGCGGCATTTGCGCTGCTTTCCGCATGGAGTATGAGTTTAAGTACAAACGTGGCACACCTGTAACAGTGAACGATGTGGCAGTTAATGCCCTTGTTTCGGATGTTGCTGGCAGCGTACTGGGCGAAGAAAACGTAACTCAGCTGCCCGCGCCAAGTATGGGCGCGGAAGATTTTGCAATGTATCTGCAGAAAATACCGGGCGCCATGTTCCGCCTTGGTGTAGGCGATGAGATGACACCTCTGCACACGCCAACCTATAATTTTGCCGATGATGCCCTGCCGATTGGGATAGAGATATTCACCAGAACGGTGCTTAAGTATTTGGCCGAATAGGCAAGGCATACGCGGGACGGGAGTTAGGAAAGTTAGGACGCTGCGCTTAGCGAGGGAGTTAGGAAAGGTAGGACGCTGCGCTTAGCGAGGGAGTTAGGAGAAGTTAGGACGCTGCGCTTAGCGAGGGAGCGAGGTAAGTTGGCCTTGCTGTCACCATCGCTGCTGTACACCATTCGCAAGCTCATGGTTACAGCGGAGGCAGTGCTTGCTGCTTTATCTGTATTTTATCGGCAGATCGCCGATTGCTCACGTAGGGAGCAGATGCGCGCCTTCGCCGCGGAGGTGGTTCGGGCGTCAGGTTTTTTTGGGGACGGTGAACTGCGTGCCTGCCGATGGCTTGTTTATTCAGCCCTAACTGGGGCGATATATGCTAGCGAAGCCCGGCAGGGCTGGATAACTGTTAACACAATTTTTTCGCTCACACTCTTAGCCGCGCCCATGGCGCGGCTAAGAGTGGAAATGGTTTTCTATTTGCAATCTTGCAAGGGCTAACCCCCTCCGCTATCTTCTATACTTTGGCGGGGAAAATGCCATCCATCCAATGGCGGCATTGGCCGCCACTTCCCTATTCCCTTGTTTCCCCCGTTCGGGTATTTTTTTGGGTACACCAGAACTATGTTTCGATCGGTTGAGCAACCTTGTCACACTACCGTATGATGTTAGGATGAATCGGATGTATTGTTGGCACTCAGCCCAATAATGGAGGCACGCGCTATGTTGAAATCTGCTGGTGTGGCTGTTTTGATGTTGGGTTTGATAGGGGCTTCGCCGCGATCCGCGGGTGGGGGGCAGGAGCTTCCTACAGAGCGAGAGCAGGCTGTGAAGTCTGCAAATAAGCGCATTACGAAGCAATTGCAGAACATCTCCGCTCTGGAGAAGAAGCTTACCGCCGCCAGAGCTGCACTTGCCGATGAACTGCGGCGCGCTCCCGGCGGATTATCGGTGCCAGCATTGCCGGATGAGGGCCCTGCCATTGTCACCTTCATCAGCGGCGGGCTCGGAATCAATCATGGTTCCGAAGCCAACATTCACCTTGGGGACCGTGTGCTGGTTGTCCGCCGAAACGGCAACTCCCTCGTGATTGGTGGAGATGGGAAAGTTATTGATGTTACCAAACAATGGAGCTACATAAGCATTTTGCATAATATTGCCGGAATGAGTCCGGAAGATGAGGTTTATCTATTGAATAACCCTGCCTCGCCATACACCATTGCCAATATCCAGGTGGAGAGCAAAGGCCCCACGGCCAAGCCCTGATTGGGATGCAAGGGCGGCTGGGGTATACACAGGGATAAGGGGAGACGGGAGTTAGGAGAAGTTAGGACGCTGCGCTTAGCGTGGGAGCGAGGTAAGTTGGCCTTGCTGTCACTTTCGCTGCTGTACACCATTCGTAAGCTCATGGTTACAGCGGAGGCAGTGTTTGCTGCTTTATCTGTATTTTATCGGCAGATCGCCGATTGCTCAGGTTGGAATCGTACGCGCGCTATACAGAAATCAAAAACCCCGGCGCTCCTTTCGGAGCTCCGGGGTTTTTGTGTACGTGCTTACTCTGTGAGCTTAGCGATCGGCGATGGGCACCCATGTCTGATCGACGGGGCCAACGTACTCGGCGCGGGGACGAATGATCTTCTGGCCCGGCTTGTACTGCTCGATCATGTGTGCGCACCATCCAGAGGTTCGGCTGATTGCGAACATCGGGGTGAATAGCTGCATGCCAAGGCCCATCTCGTAGTAGCAGGATGCAGAGAAGCAGTCTACATTGGCGTAGATGCCCTGCTTGCCCGCTGCCAGGCGATCCGGGGTGTTGCTGAGTTCATCAACGATAGACTCAATGTTGGTGGTCATCTGCCACCACTTGGTATCGCCATGGAGCTCACCAAGCTGCTTGCTCATTTCGCGCAAGTGGGTTGCTCGCGGATCCGGGGCGCGGTACACCGCATGGCCAAAGCCAGGGATGGGTGTTCGCTTTTCGCCGGTAAGCTTCGGCCGTACCCAGGCGTCTACCGCCTCAGGAGAGCCTATCTCCAGCAGCATCTGCATGGTTTCTTCGGCTGCGCCGCCATGGCGTGGGCCAGAGAGGGCACCAATTCCGGAAACTGTGCCGGAGTAGATATCGGCGCTGGTGGCCACCGTAACGCGGGTAGCGAAGGTGGAGGCATTCAGCTCGTGATCTGCATGCAGAATAAAATCGATATCCATGGTGCGGACATACAGCGGATCGGCCTCTACGCCGGTAAGCATGTAGAGGAAGTTAGCTGCCAGCCCCAGATCTGTACGAGGTGCAACCGGCTCCAGGCCCTTGCTCAGGCGATCGATGGCCGCAACAATGGTCGGAATTTTGGCCTGCAGGCGCAGAGCTTTGCGCTGGTTGGCTTCCGGAGTATTGTTTCCAGTATCCGGATCGTACATTCCGAGAGCAGAAACGCCGGTACGCAGTGCGTCCATAGATACTGCATTGGTTGGGAAATCGCGCAGAATAGCCAGCACGCCTTCCGGCAGTGCGTATTCAGCAACTATCTCCGCTTTGAATGCGGCGAGCTCTGCCTCGGTAGGCAGTTTGCCCTTCCACAATAAAAAGACCACCTCTTCAAAGGTGGCATGATCTGCAAGGTCGTGGATGTTGTATCCGCGATAGTAGAGATTGCCTTCCGGCTGAACATCACAAATCTCAGATTCGCCGACAACAACACCTCGCAACCCGCCAGCCTGCGTGGTCATAATACAAACACCTCATTCCGGTGAAAATTCGTGTGGTTTAACCAATAACCAGACTCAGTTTAGCACTATCTTACGCTCAATTTCAAGCAATTGCGAGGTTCGTGCCGGTCTGGTATAATCGCCGCGTGAACCACTCAATTACACATAAAATAGCTGCTGTAAGTGCGCTAACCCTGCTTATTATATCCAATGCAGCGCCACATGTGGCCGCTCAACCCGGAAAGCCTGTAACTCAGGCTAAAATTAACGACTATGCCGCGGCAATTGAGCGGTGCAAAAGAGAGCTGTTGGAATCTCCTCATCTGCGGATTCGGGGCGAAACACTGCCTGTATATATGAACCGCATCTGCGGTGTGTTGCCCGCCGAATCCAGAACGCAGTATCTGCACAGGGTGGCCGGGTACGTACGCTCTATGGAGCATGCGGTGGAGGCAACAGATGGCGGGCGCATTGTGCCTACGCTGGTGCATGCAGATGCGGCAAATACGGCACACTGGGCCCGGATATCAAAAGACCTGGGTTACCTGCCAAAAAGAATGGACCATGTTAGAGATGCATGGCGGATTGCGGAGCACGCCCCGGATGGAAATGGGGCACAGCTTGGCTCCGAGATGGCGGAAACACTGCAGTTAATGCTGGATGCGTTTGGCCACTTGCGTGATGCCGCGCCATAGCCTGCTGAATCGTTCTATTCAATCAGAGAAAATGGGTGAACCCTCTTTGAGGAAACTCCAACAAAACAGGTGTTCGTGCATGGTTGCAGTTACGGCAGTGATGCTACTAGTGTTGGCGCTATGCGCTCCTGCCGGCGCCCGAAGCGCCAACACAGCACCTCAACCGGCGCAAACAGATTCGGATCTGGCTACCGTGTTGGCCCGGATTCACGATAGAGATTTCAACGGAGCGGCACGCGCTGCAGAAGCGGCTCTGCGCAAGGCTCCCGCCGATCCGCAGTTAACTGCCGCGGCTGCCCTGCTGGAAATAGAAGCAGGCTCCGCCCATGCAGCCCAGAAGCGCCTGCGCAGTGTGGCAGACGAGAGGCCGGGGGATAGCCGCATACAGTATTTGCTGGGCATCTGCTCATTGGCAATGAGCGATTGGCCCGGCGCCGAGGCGCAATTACTGGCCTCAAAGAAGGCAGGGGCAGACCCTGAAGCGGTGCGCACTGCGCTGCGCTGTGTAAAATTTCTTTCTACAGGTTCTGCAGGGCAAGCAGGGCAACTGGCGTTAGATAGCGCAATAGAAGCGATGTCAGCCGCCGGTGAAAAGCGGTGGAAAGATGCAGCGAAGCTGGCACAGCTGGCAGCGCTAGATACAGAAGGCGGAGACGATCCGTTTACTGGCTCTTACGGTCCGCAGTTTTCGCTTAACGCTGCACGGCCAATTGCCGCAAGTTATGTTCGGAATGCTGCTGGTGCAGAACCCGCTGTGGTGGATGCCGCAGTAAGCGGGAATCTGCTACTGAGCCCTACCGATGTGCCACGCGGCACGGCGTACGCTGGTTATGAGCTGGATGGCAGCGCACTTAGCATCGTAGGTACTGCGCCCTTTAGCTACACCTGGGATACCACGCGGGCTACGAACGGCAAGCATACAATTTTGATCGTGCTGTACGATCGATCTGGAACAGAGATAGCGCGGGTTGAACATACAATGCGTGTGTTCAATCGCAGGGCCGATTCCGATGGGGAAGCCAGCGGGGCCGAATCTTCGGCCGCACTGTGGGAAGCTATGAAGCTTCAGCCAGACCGCGCCGCATGTGCCTATCTGGCTGCTTCTGCAACGGAACACCTGGGCCGAAAGAGTGAGGCCAGGGAATGGTATCTGCGCTGTGCGGCGATCAACCCGGCGTATCAAGATGTTCGCAACAGGTTAGTGGCTGTGGGTGGAATCGGCCAGGGTGGGCGCGCTGTTTTCAGCGGCGCTGGCACCGAAAAGCTGGTTGCTCTCACTTTTGATGATGGGCCCAAGCAGGGCGTAACAGAGCCGCTGCTTGAAATGCTGACTTCGGAGCATGTGCCCGCAACCTTCTTTGTAATAGGAAGGCATATGCGGGAGTTTCCAGACCTGGCGAAGGCAATAGCCTCAGCAGGTATGGAAATAGCCAATCATAGCTACACGCATCGCAGCCTTACGGCGCTATCGCCGATAGATGCGGAGCGAGAGATGCTTCAAACACAGGCGGCAGTGCTTGCAACCACCGGCAAGTTGCCGAAATATATGCGGCCTCCCGGAGGCAACTGGAATGGCAAAACTGCCGCTCTGGTGAAGAACTGGGGGCTTACGCCGTGTATGTGGACCGTGGATGTGTTTGACTCTGAGATTATTGGCGCACAGAAGGTGGCCGAGGCTGTGCTGAAACAGGTTAGGCCCGGCAGTATAGTGCTTATGCACAACGGCAAAGTTAGCACGCTGCAGGCGTTGCCGAGCATACTGCGTGGGTTGCGGGCACGGGGTTACCGCTTTGTAACAGTGGATGCTCTGTGCAACAAAGGCAGCGGAATTAGCTCTGCCGGGCAGGCAATGCACGCTCGGCCAGAATAGATCTGCCAAAACATCAATTTTGCAGATTCAAATACAAATGAATCGTGGTATGATGTAGCAGGATTTCTGCGTGACGAACGAGAAATAGCGTTCCGTCCTGTCACATCTGCCAAAGGCAACAAAATGGTGACACTCATCTCTCAGGGGGGAGTTTAACAATGAACAAAAGCTTCGGTCGTCTGGGTGGAATAGCGGCCCTGGTAGCTGCGGCCACACTGGCGTCTGGGCCGCTTATGGCGGGGCAGGAAGTTGAATTGGAAGAGAAGACCGACAGGGCTGCCGAAAACACCCTGCTTGGTGTACATCTGCTCAGTTCAACCTACCGCGATGTACTTCAAAAGTTTGGCCAGCCTACCGAAATACAGGCCGGTGGACCCTATTCGCCCACGCCTCCTCCTGGTGCAGCAAATGCATCGGCTGGTGGTGGTGCTGGCGGCGGTGGAATGATGGGTATGATGGGCCCTTCTACCGGTGGTTTCGGCGGCATGTCTAAGGGTGGTGGTGCTGCTGCCGGTGGTTCTGGTGGCGGTAGTGGTTCCCATACAACCAGCCGTGATGGCTTCCCCGGTGGCGGCGGCGGCGGCGGTGGTATGGCCGGTGCAGGCGGCGCTGGTGCGCCCGGTACTGGCGGCATGGGCATGATGAGCATGGGTGGCGGCAAAAAAGGCGATGGCATGATGGGCATGGGTGGCCCTTCTACCGGTGGCCTACCCGGCTTTGGCATGATGGGCATGGGCGCTGAAGGCCCGGGCTCTGCTGGCACTCCTGGTGCTGGCAATGCTCCCACATCTGGCGCTGTGAAAGAAACTACCTGGTGGTACCATGATCATCAGAAGGGTATTCACTTCGCTTTCGTTTTCAACCGCACTGGCAATGTAATCCAGATTGGTGAGTACGGTTCTCGCAAGCTCACTGCCTTTAAAGGTCACCAGATATCCAATGCTGGCGCAACCAAGAAGGGCATTGTGCTCAGCAGCTCTATGGGCCAGGTTATGAACAAGTATGGTTTCAGCCTGGAAGGTGCCCACGCTGCAGAGAACTTCATCATGCGGTATGGCCGCACTGATAAAGTTGCGTTCCAGATTGTGAACAATGTGGTGCTTGGCATCACCGTTGGTGTAACGAAGTAATTCGAGTAGATTGGCATCCGCAGCGCTTTGTAAGAGCGTTAGCTCGGGCGAAGTTCTGAAGAGGGGTGAAGTGATATGCGATCTGGAACTGGTGTGATCCTGGGCTCTGTAGCCGCTGTATCCGTAATGGCTCTTGTGCCGGCACGTGCAGCTGCTCCTGTAACCATGGAGAAGGGTCTGCTCGGTATACGAATCCTTCAGACCTACAAGGATGTGCTTGCTCGCCTCGGGCAGCCCAAGGTCATGGTCACGCTGAATGAAACCGCGTCGGTTGAAGACGCTGTTGATCCAAACGGCAATGACCTCGGCGGCATTCGCTCCGTTTCTTACGGTGGCTCCTCTTCCGGCAGTGCCGGTGGCGGATCTGCTACCAAGGGCGGCGGCGGAATGGGAATGCCTGGCCTTGGCCCGATGGGACCAATGACCGGTGGCGGTGGCGGCGGCATGATGGGCATGGGCAAAAAGGGCGACGGCGGCGGTGTGGGTGCGCCCGGGCCTTCGATGCCTGGTGGTGCGGGCGGTGGCTCTGGAGCAGGTGCTTCCAGCGGCTCTGGTTCCACTTTCGGCGAATCTGGCGGTTACTCATGGTGGTATCACAATGCCCGCCAACAGGTTGCCTATAGCTTCCTGTTTAACGCAGATGGCCGCGTACGTGGAATTATGGAGCGCGGTCGCGAAGGCGGTACACCAACCCAGCGCGGAATTCACCTTGGCAGCGCCCTCAAGGATCTGTATACCACATATGGTTGGCCGGATACCATTGAGGAGATCTCTCCTGGCTTCGTTCTGGATTACGGCAGCAAGTACCATGCTAAATTTGCTGTAATCAAGGATAAGGTTGTTGGCATCGGAGTTGTACTGGCCGAAGATCAGCATGTTCCGTTCTTTGTAGACGGTGGCGGTTCTGGCGGCGGCGGCGCAACTGGCGGTAAAGGTGCGGGCGCTGTTGGTGGCGGTGCACCTACCAAGGGCGGCGGTGGATTTGCTCCTCGCAACCCGGGTGGCGTTGGCGGCGCAAGCTCCCACGCAGACTAATACCGGAGATGCCGGAGCTCGGCGGAAAATTCCGCACTGAGCAAAGATGCAGGGGAACAGAGCGGCATAAGCCATCTGTTCCCTTTTTTCTTATTCTGTGAGGTTCATGCCAGGCCGCATAACTCACACTGCCCTGAGGGGGCATATCAGATATGAAACAGACACAGGGCGCTGAGGATACAGCTCGCAGGCGTCGCCGCCGTGTAGTAACCGTTTCGGAAGTTATCGATTTTCTGGAGTATCTGGCACCCCCAGCGCTAGAATCTCCTTCCACGCCGTTTGGCCTTCAGGTTGGGGCCACAGCAAACCCGGTTAAAACCGTGGTTGTTACCCCGCTGCCCACCTATAGCGCTATATCTTGTGCAGCTGTGTATAAATCAGCGATGCTGATAGCGGCTGCCCCGCTCGTGAACCAGCCCTTAAGCGGCCTCAGGTGGGATGATCCAATAGGGTCAAAAATTGCGCACCTGGTGCAACGCCAGGTATCTCTTTATGTGCTCTCCACCGCATTTGCTGCAGCGCCCGGCGGCTTTGATGATTGCCTGGCGGAGCGCCTTGGCCTGGCTCCTTCTGGAGCGCTGGTTCCCACTGTGGCAGAAACCCAGCTAAAGTTTGTGGTGTTCGTTCCTGAAAAGGATGTGGAGCTTGTGCGCTCTGCGGCTGCCGAGGCGGGGGCAGGCGTGGTGGGTGATTACCAGTACTGCTCTTACGCAAGCAGTGGTAAGGGCACGTTCTTGCCTCAGCCCGGCGCAAACCCATCTATCGGTACGGTAGGCCGGCTGGAAGAGGTGCCAGAAGTGCGCCTGGAACTGCTTGTAGCTCAGCGTGACCTGCAGGGAGTGATTGCTGCCGTATTGGATGCGCACCCCTACGAAGAAGTGGCATACGATATCTACCAGCTTCGCAACCCCGGAGTGTTGTTTGGCAGGGGCCGAATTGGCGAACTGCCGCTAAAGGTATCTCTGGATACCGTGCTGGCACAGGTAAACGATGCACTGGAGCTGGATTCTGATAACCGTGCTCGCTGCTCCCACCGCCCGGGCCTGCCAGTAGGCAACCTGGCTGTTGCCAGTGGAACGGGGCAGGGCGAAAAGCTGCTATGGGCGGCACACCGGCAAGAGGCCGGAGCGCTAGTAGTTGGCGGCGTATCAACGGTAGATATGGCACTGGCCGATGGCAGCGCAACCGTGTTGATAGATGTGGGGTTTGGACCATCTGTTGCTCCCGGGCTACAAAGGTTGGCGGAGCAGCTGAGAAATACATTTGAAACAGACGGTGTGCAGATAGTTTACGTACCGTAGGAGGCGTTCCACGTTGAAGATTACCCGGATAGAAACTCTTCCCGTGCAGCCACGGTGGCTGTTTGTAAGAATGGAAACCGATGAAGGGCTTGTTGGCTACGGCGAATGCCTGGGAGACAAAGCCTTTGTGGTAGCCGAAGCAGTGAAGAGCTATGAGGACGCACTGATTGGCCAGGATGCACGCCGAATAGTACATCACTGGCAAAGCCTGTATCGCCAGGCGTTCTGGCGCGGCGGCCCCACTCTCAACGCTGCTATTAGCGGTATCGAGATGTGTTTGTGGGATCTGCTTGGCAAATCACTTGGCGTGCCAGTATGGCAGCTTCTGGGTGGTGCCGTGCGCGATCGTATCCGCGTATACACGCGGCCATCTGGCAACACTGCCGAAGAGCTGGCCGCCAGCGCAAAACAGGTTGTGGCCCGCGGCTACTCTGCTATGAAATTCTGCCCGTTTGAAAAGGTGCACATCGTAGATCACTATGGCATAGTGGAGGAAGCTGCCGCGCGTGTACAGGCTGTGCGTGAGGCAGTGGGCAACAACGTAGATATTCTGTTGGATTTTCACGGCAGGGTTAGCCCAACTATGGCGATGTGGCTGGAAGAGGCAATTCGGCCCTATCACCCAATGTTTATTGAAGAGCCTGTACTGCCCGAAAATGTGGAGGCACTGGCCCGGTTTACAGCAGGCAGCAAAACACCTGTTGCAACGGGGGAACGCCTGTTTACCAAGTGGGGCTTTCGGGAAGTGTTGGAGAAGGGGGCAGCCACCATTCTTCAGCCAGACCCCTGTATTGTGGGCGGCATATTTGAGACCCGGCAAATTGGCAGCATGGCCGAAACCTGGTATGCAGCTATTGCACCCCACAACCCCTACGGGCCCATTAACCTTGCGGCCTGCCTGCAGGTGGATGCCTGTACCCCGAACTTCCTGATTCAGGAGTTTGTGGATCCGCTAGGGTTGGGCGCCGGGTACCTGAAACAACCATTTGTTGTAAAAGATGGCTACATTGATCTGCCAGAAGGCCCCGGGCTTGGCATTGAGCTGGACGAGGAGTTTGTAAGAGCGAATCCGCTTGGCCGCCTGCCCGATGTGGGGCGATGGTTCCACGAGGATGATGGTTCTGTAGCCGACTGGTAAATTAATATATTGTGAAAAGCCCCGGCCAATTGGCCGGGGCTTTTCATTTTTAGTACGGGGTACAGCTAACCGAAAAACTACCGGTTTTCGCCGCCCTTTTTGCCGATATCTGCCATGTGGTCGCGATTCTGAGAAACTTTTGATCCGCCTCTACGGCCGATCTCCGCCATGTGCTCGCGGTTCATAGATACCTTGCTGCCACCCTTGCGACCAGCAGCGGCATGGCCATCCGAGTTGCCGTGCCATCCGCGGCCCGCAATATGCTCTTCCTGCGTATCCGACTCCGTTGTCAGGTCAGCCATAACTGTATTCTCTGGCATCTTTTATACTGCTCCTTTATATGTTTTGTATTCAAAGCGACAAAGCCTTGAATACACCCATGCTTTGCGAACGAGGTTTCCGCACACTCAGCGCGCAAAGCGCTGTTGTAGGCCGATCCGTCTGTGGGTAACGGATCCCGAATCGAGCAGGTGGTAACTGCTCATAAATATGCCCACAAAGTTACGGACGCAAGGATTACCTCGTTTGTTTCCTGGATACAGCGATATTAAGCAAACTTTAAGAGAAATTAATTCACCTTAACCATTTAGCGTTAATTCAAACATCAATATGGAAGGGAATTAGTGGGCGGAGGTAACAGATTCCGATGTGGAATCCAGTTTAAGAGGCTGCTTTAACCTTAAAGATAGGCTAATAGCGGTTCCCATCAAGAAGGCTGATATCACAAAAGGAATGGCAGAGTTAACACCAACCAGCGTGTTGTTAATGGGCGGAGCAATTATGCGAGCAAGGCTGCCTATGCCCTGCTGTGCACCGCTTATAGTACCGCGATTGGTTTTGGAAGCGGCCTGGCTTATGAGCGAGCTGAGCGATGGGTTAAGTATACCGTTGCCGATTGCAATGAAAGCGCTGAGAATTTCGATAACAAATAGGCTGTGCGCGAAAGCTATGCCAAGCAGCGTAAATGTTAAGATTGTGGTGCCAGCAACAATCAGGTTTCGCTCTCCCACCTTCGCAGCTACGCCCCGCATAACCGCCATCTGAACAATCAGAATGGTGATGCCAACAATCATGAAGATGCGCGTGTTTATACCGGATGCGGCCTTATCCAGCAGCAACTGCAACAGATCTGGATTAACTTTAGAGAGAGCAAGGTGAGAGTAACTGCTCCAGTTGGCTCCCAATGGCACCATGCGTTGAATTTCGAGTGGAACGCGGTACACAGGTAGGTGCCCGTATCCGGCCCACATCTGTTCCGCGTTCTGCCGAATAACGTTCTTGAACCTGAGGAGTGTTAACCAGGAGAAGGAAGACTCCACAGCGGTGAATGCAAAGGTTGTAAACGCGTATACGGTGAGCTGAGATTTTACTGCGGGGTTGTGCAGTGCACCTGTCATATCTTTAAAGATATCGGAAATGCCGCGTGTTGCCTTATGCTCAGAGCGATCCACATGGGTTTCGGGCAGTCTGAACCAGGCAAATATAAAGTTACACAGGCACATCAGCGCTGCAAAGTAGGCAGGCATAGCCAGCGGCGTTATACCGAGAATAGGGTGCTGGCTGAGTGGGCCGCTAATTGCCGGGCCCAGCGCAAAACCCAGGCCAAAGGCTGCACCCATCATAGCCATGCCTCCGGCGCGCTTCTCCGGAGTGGTAACATCCGCAATATAGGCCTGGGCTGCAGGCAGGCTGGCCGCTGAGAGAATACCTGCGGAGATGCGGGCAATAAACAGAATTGCCAGGTTAGGTGCCGAGCCAAAAGCCATGAAACTAACTGCGGAGCCAATTAGGCTCAGCAAAATCATTGGGCGGCGGCCAACTCGGTCCGATGTTCGTCCCCATATAGGCGAAAATATGAACTGCATCAGCGAGAAACAGGCCAGCAATGCGCCGCCTGTCCACGGTTTACCACCGTAGTGCTGTATGTAGATTGGAATAAGCGGGATTATCAGTCCGAAGCCGAGAAGATCGATAAAGATCGTAACAAACAGAATAATTAGTGGTGAACGTTTCATTAAGGCTGGTGCTTTTCCCCAACGAGCCCTCTGGTATCCTGGCCCTGTACAGGGCTGTACAAAGCGGATTTGGCGGGCTATTCAGAGGCTCCCGATAGGCAAGAGTATGGCATGGGCTTTGCCGCTATGTCAACGAAGTGCCAACCGATTGCAGGTGCTGGTATGTGGGCAGTATTGAGGTGAAGTATGTACTGAGGAATAGCAACCGGAACTGTGAGGTCTTCCCGAGAGCTGAATTTAACGGTTAGAGAAAACTGGCTGAGGCTACAGATTGTAGGTGCAGCTTCAGCCAGATCGGCAACAGAGGTTGGACGCGGTTACTTCCGGTCTGCGGCCAGGGCGGCCTGGCACTCCAATAGTGCCTGTTGTGTGTGCTCCAGCGCCTTCTCTCGATGCCCGCCAAAGTCGTGGCTGGCATGCTGAAGGGCATTTTGCGCATTCACTAGAGCGTGAATCGCTTTGCGAATTTCGGGGTGGCGCTCGGCCTTACCATGCGGCCCGGGCGTAGGAGCAGGCACGGTAGTGGGAGTCTGCGCTCTTGCAGAAAATGCGGTGGTGCCAAGCAGAATAGATGCCGCAGCGGCAATGCCGATAGCTTTGATCTTCATCGATAACCCTCCTATGGTAATAAAACAGCACATCCATGTACACCGAGAACGAAAGCGCTTGCAATTTGCAAGGGCATTTCTCATGCACAGCGGTATAGACTGCAACCCTTGATGAGAGTTCAAAAGGTAGAATGTGAACTTTCCAACAGGGTGCCGAGTGTTGATGGCAATTGTCAAACCACGCCAACAACCTGCTGCTCTGCTTTAGAACGGAATATATCAATTAATCATGATTTATTGATATGTGGTAGAATACATCTCAGTTACTGCATGTTTCGTATGCATGTGCCATGCAGAGTATCACTGCACCAGTTAGGGTACGGCGGGGCAGCCGAGGTAAAGAATGCATATCCAGGATATATTCGCAAACCACAGAACAACATTTAGTTTTGAGTTTTCTCCGCCGGCAGATGCCGAAGCTTCTGAGAAGCTATTTAAGAACATTTCAGAGCTTGAGCAGCTCAAGCCATCCTTTGTATCGGTAACCTATGGGGCAGGCGGCGGCACGCGCCGCTTAACGCAGGATCTGGTATTCCGTTTGAAGCGAGAAACCAATTGTGATCCTATTCCACACCTGCCAATTGTGTGTCATCAAGAGCCCGAAATCCGCACTATTCTGGAGCGCTATGCGGCAGAGGGAATCTCAAATATGCTTGCACTTGCCGGCGACCCACCAAAACACATGGCTGGCTATGATCGCAGCCAGGATGCCTTCCGTTACGCCGCCCAGCTTGTTGCGTACATAAAAGAGTTTAACGAAAGCGGCGCACATCCAGACCCAAGGGGATTTGGTATCGGGGTTGCCGGATTTCCAGAAGGCCACCCCGCAACACCAAACAGGCTACTGGAGATGGACTATCTGAAGGCAAAAGTAGATGCCGGCGCAGACTACATAGTAACCCAGCTCTTTTTTGATAATAGGGATTTTTACGATTTTAGAGAGCGATGTGAGCTGGCAGGGATTACCGTGCCCATTATTGCAGGCATCATGCCGGTTACCTCCGCTCACGGCCTAACCCGCATGGCAGAGCTTGCTCTTGGCTCACGCTGCCCTGCGCGGCTGATGCGCGCCATCCGCCGTGCCAATGGAGATGAAAAGTATATTCGCAAAGTGGGCATTCAGTGGGCTACCGAGCAAAGCCGGGATCTGCTGGATAATCAGGTGCGTGGAATACACTTCTACACGCTTAACCGCTCAACGGCCACCCGCGAGATTTACGCCTATCTGGGCGGCGGCGACTCTGTGATGCTGGCAAACTCCTGATTTTCTGATCTGGCAGCACCAACCTGCGCCTTAACGGCAATTTAACATTGTCATAACATAGTGTTAATGGGTGCAGATTACACTGTGAAATGGTGCTGCCGGTGCAGTGCCAGTGCTTGCTGATGTGGCAGCAAATTTAGCCATATACAGCGGTGCTGCAGTCTGGTTGTGAGGAGCTGGCGAGATGAAGGTGCTGGTTGTTGATGATGAAGCGCCAATAGTTGAAGTGATAACGTATAACTTGCGTAAAGAGGGCTTTCAAACCGTCTCGGCGATGGACGCTGAAACCTGTATTGATCTTGCGCGCTCAGAAAAACCGGATCTTATAATTCTGGATGTTATGCTGCCCGCAGCAAGCGGGTTCGACGTATGCCGTAGCCTACGCCGCACCAGTGATGTGCCAATTATTATGCTAACAGCTCGCGCCGAAGAAACCGACCGCGTTGTTGGTCTTGAGCTTGGCGCAGATGATTACATAACAAAACCATTCAGCATTCGGGAGTTAATGGCGCGCGTAAAGGCCATTTTGCGTCGAACTCAGGCAATCGAGATGCCCTCGGCAAGCTCTACCGTTCGTGTTGGAGATCTGGTGATAGATCCATTGCGGTACGAGGTAACGGTTGCAGATCGTAAAGTAGACCTGTCTCCCAAAGAGTTCGATCTCTTGCGGTTTCTGGCTTCCCACGCGGGGCAGGTGTTCTCTCGCCAGTCCCTGTTAGATAGGGTTTGGGGTGCGGATGCCTATGTAGAGGATAGAACCGTAGACGTGCACATCCGGTGGCTGCGAGAGAAGATTGAAACAGTGCCCTCTCACCCGGTTCGGCTGCTAACAGTGCGCGGGGTTGGCTACAAATTCAGCGGCGGTTAAGCAATGGGTGCCGCTGCTGCCGGCTGCCAGGATTCGTACATACATGAGTTCGATAGTTATTGTTATATCTGTATTCGTTTGCGCACTGGCAGGAGCCTGTTTCTGGGGGGCTAACGCTCACTCCCGGCTAAAATCCGCTCTGGAAGCGCAGAGCAGGATGGTAGAGGGGCATCAAAAAGAGCTGCTTGAGGCTGCCGATGCGCTGAAAGAGCTTACCGATGAGTACCAATCTCTTATATCGGGCTGTGGGGCCGGTGTAATTGTGTTGGATGCGCAGGATACAATAATCCAGGCGAGTGAAGAGGCAGTGCGGCAGCTTGGCACCCCGGTGGCAGCGAGGCTGGAAGGCAGATCGCTGCTTCAGGTAACGCTTTCTGCCGAGCTGATTATAAAAGTAAAAGATGCCCGCACAGCGGGCCAGCCCGAACATTGCGAAATTCGGTTGGGCGCATCTGGCACACCCTGCCTTAGTATTACCGTAGTGCCAGCAAATAAAGAGCGCGGCAGGTGCCTGGTAATCTCGCAGGATGTTACGGAACTGCGCAGGCTCGAAACAATCCGCAGAGATTTTGTTGCCAACGTATCTCATGAGCTGCGAACACCGCTAACCTCTATCCGTGCTATGGCAGAAACCCTTCAGGATGGCGCGTTGCGAGATGGCGAAGTGGCCGATAGGTTTCTTGGCATTATCTCTACCGAAGCCCAACGCCTCACGCGCATCTCGGAAGATCTACTTATCCTCTCTCATGCCGAATCCAATGCTGCAGAACGGCAGAAATTCAGCCTATCTTCCCTGGTAGAAGATGTTTCTTCCAGGCTAAGCAAGCAGGCCGCGCAAGAAGGCCTGCAGTTTGTAGCCCATGTACAGCCTGGCCTGAGTGCCTGTGGAAACCCGGATCAGATAGAGCAGGTACTCATAAACCTGATTGATAATGCAATTAAGTACACGCCATCTGGCGGTTCCATCACTGTTACAGCAGAGCCACAGGGCACCCAATTAAGCGTGAGCGTAAAGGATACCGGCATCGGTTTAATGAGCCAGGATGTATCCCGCATATTCGAGCGTTTCTACCGTGTAGATAAGGCCAGATCCCGCGCCTCTGGCGGCACCGGCCTTGGCCTATCCATTGTAAAGCATATCGTCGAAGCCCATGGCGGCCAGGTTACGGTAGAAAGCGTCTACAATCACGGCTCCGTGTTCATGTTTACGCTGCCAGCTGGTTAGCTCGCTGAGGAGCGCGGTACGCGCGCAAGAGCGGGGGGTACGTGCCGGGCTCACAGCCTGCCGGTGAAAAACCCACATCAAATATTAAGTTTATTCCCCAATCTCCAGCCACTCCAAACCGAACGTCGCACCAAAGGCCCTGCATTGCACCGTACCCTGCGGCCTAACCTCTGTACCCGTGCCGAATGCGCTCTGCCGTTCTGTCCGAAGGTGGTATTTGCTTCATATGCTCCCTTGTCCCGATTTTCATTTCCCTGTTCCCTTGCTGGATAACATTCTCAACTGCTGCCTTACAATCTCAACGCACCCTGCTAAGAATCTCATCACTTGCTTATACTTCTCAACAGTTGGGGAGGCGGGGCTGTACACACGGTGCACGTTCCGCGCGGGAGTTAAGGATCAAGAGGAGGAGTGGCTTCGGTGCGGGGAATGTATGCCCGCTTAAAGTGCCTGGTCGGCCGCTTCCATCGTGTTATGATCTGTTACACCCAGAACGCGTGGCTTTCATTGACTTTACCAGCTCCTACAGGGCTTCAAACATTTGCCATATCTTTCTTATTGGTGGCCTCTTGCGATCCAGGCTACTTTAGATAGCTCCTTCAGGGCAAAATGCGTGGGCACCGGAAGGGCGATCGTATAGGCGAGCCCGGCGACTAAAGTCCCGGCTAAACAAGCACGAAGTATGCCTGCGCCGACTGAGGCTGGCGAGCCTTTTTGCTGTGCCAGGTGAAAACAGGGACTTGCCTATCTTCTATGTTACTGTGTGCAATCAATGTTCCTCCTGAGGCGAGAAGCACGGAGATGCCCAATAGTTACAAGTAAATACCATTTATCAACATTCAATACACACCTCCAACACCGGCGTAGGGGCGGCGGCTTGTCCCCGCCCGAGCTATCGGTGAAGTCGCCGTACACTACCGGCAGGCGCACATTGTCCCTGACTCCTGCCCCCCGACTCCTGGCTCCGCCAGTTCTTTTCTGCGTAGCGCGGTAGAAATTACTTTTCATAAACTACCTCTTCTGTGAAGATGGAACCAGCCGTTACAGAAAAATCCGAGCCCTGAAGGGGCGGCATAGGTTACCTTGCCGAGCACAGCGCACAACCTTCCAACAACCAGAACCACATGAGAACTTGGTTACTTCGTAATCCAAATTTGAGCTTTACGTTTGTGAAATACCGATTGGTCATACAGCGTTATGCTTCTGTGTGAATACAAGTTATAGGCGATATAGCGTTCGTGAATTCCTGAACCTGAAACTATAGCTACTTCCCTGTCATCTGCCAGAGTTGCGTAGATCACCCATTCTTTTCCCAGAATTGCAAGCACATCAAGTGGTGGCCATCCGCCGTTTGGCATGGGCAGACTGTAGGTGCTACATAGCAGTCGATTCTGACTTGTAATGGATATCTCACATAGCACTCCATTCCCATCCAATGTGTATGTTCTACCGGTGCCAACGTCACACTTCATCATCAATATATTGTCCGGAGTATAGCCCAACTTATCGTAATGCCCGCTGGTTAAGTCCAGGGAATAGAGAGCTTTTTTGGTTGGCCCGCCATCATTCGTTACAAACAATAATTTGCCATTACCAGTGCATGCCCATGGGCAAACATACTCTTTTCCACGTTTATTAATTTCAGCGTCTGGCTGTCCTGTCCTGCGCAGTATCCACCGATCCTGTAGTTCAATAATTACGCTATTGGGGCCAATAGGATAGGTATTTTCGTCCTGCTGTTCACTAATCTTAGCAGGCAGAGCGCCCTGCCAGGCATGATCGGCATCCGTTGTTACACTTACTTTTTCATTTATAAGCTCTACGATACGCCTTGGGCCAAGCGAGCCATCATCTGTTTTAAGCACGAAAGAAGGGTCGCCTATGCGGACTTCATTCTGGCCCGGCAAGTCAATCCGATACCAGCCGTCTTTTCCAACACAAATGATGCTGCCAGCCAATGCTTGAGGTAGATTGTGAAGCTGATGACGATACGTTACGTACCGCCACACACAGATGACGACTACTAACCCTACAATCATTCCTCTGGCGACAGAGGGCTGCCATTGAAAGCGCTTATTCATAGGTTAATTGTATTCCATACGCTTGATTTGAGCCCATTATCGTGCTGAATTACCAGCGCTCCGGCCAATCACAGGGTGGTATGCGGGGATCTTGATCTTGGTGACACTTATCATATGTATTGTTAGGGTAGCCGTGTTTTGTGGTGCCACGGTCATAAATAGGATATGATGCGCAGTCGACAATAAGGTCAACCCAGTCTCTACAATCCACAAATCCGGGAAAATAAAACAACGTAGTATCTGGTCCGAATCGCTTAATGCAAGAGCAGACTCTTTTTTCAAAATCCGGAGATGCACTTATTTTCACGCAAATTGTATTACGACGCAACGGAACACCTGGAATTTTTACGGACGGAACACTAGGGATGGTCACAGACGGAACTGAGCCTCGCTGGTACGGTTTACGAGGAGGGAAATACGGATATAATGCCTCATCATTGTGATCTGGACTTGCATTTAACCCTAAGT
>CAIONQ010000066.1 GCA_903859705.1 uncultured Chthonomonas sp. | reverse complement strand
CAGATGCTCGGTTTAACTCTATCAAACGTCACACGCGACTCTCAAGGATCAAACAGAACGCAGTTACCTACATTGGGATAACCAGTCCGCTTCGATTAAAAAACCCCGCCTCTGAACCACCTCAGAGATCTCAGTTCGCGGCTTCCGCCGCTCTCCTCAACTCTCTTCAGCGCTCGACTTCAGCGCCTTCATCTCAAAGCCTCAGTATAGTACTCCAGCATTCCCGGGGTGTCAAGGGTAAATGAGAAGAGAGTTGGAAGATTGTTTGCTCATCAAGCAAGCCAGCATTGCAAGTACTCTTCAGTTTGTTATTTAATGATAGCAGTACTCGTTCATTCATATTTAATTACAGATTGTTGAGTTTGTGAATCGGCCGGATTTGGTTTTTACGAGTTGAGAATCCAACATTCGCTCAGTTCCTGGCACTCCGGGAAGGCAGTTATTTACTCGGAGGTTAGCCAGTTACTCTCGCGTACGTGCGCGCATCTATTTATGTGCGGGAATTTGAGCACTTGCTGGCTAATAGACCACCTGTGGTATGGGCGTAACTTAACAAATTGTTTGTGCTCGCTATGTGGCCGCAGCAGCTGATTCTTGTGTGCACGCCCTACAGGATTCCCTGCACCCTTAGTTGCAGCCCGGCCTTTGCTTCCATAGCTGGTGTATACATGGCATAATCATGCGTACATATAATCAGGGTTATCTTTAGGGCAAACGGCCCTGCCTGGTTCTACTAAATAGCTTCCGTTACCCCGAGTTGTATAATGTCTGCCGTTTCGCCCAGAGAATACGAAAGCCCAGGCGCCTCTGAAATGCCACACAGAAACACAGTTTGCATCGCCGGCACCCCAATTGACCGCCTGAGCCGGGCTGAGGCTGTGAATAAGATTGATTCGTTTGTTAAGTCGCGCCGGTTTCACCAGGTTGCCACTGCAAATACAGATTTTCTTGTAAATGCGCTATCAGATCCCGAGTTAACCCACATACTTCGGCATTCGGATATGGTTACTGCGGACGGGATGCCTGTAGTATGGGCTGCCAGGCTGGTGGGTTCATATATTCCGGAGCGCGTAACCGGTGCGGATATTGTTCCGGATATTGCATCTCTGGCAGCAAAGCGTGGTTACCGCCTGTTTATGCTGGGTGCCCAGGAAGCAACTCTGCACCGCGCCGCCCGGAGGTTAGAGTTGGTGGCCCCTGGTATTAAGATTGTGGGCAGGCTTGCCCCACCTATGGCCGATCTCGATTCGCTTGATACGCCGCGCATTCTGGCTGCAATCCGCGCGGCCAGGCCGGATATTCTGCTGGTAGCCTTTGGTAACCCGAAACAAGAAAAATGGATTTACCGTAACCGGGCAGCGCTGGGCAATGTACCGGTGTGTATGGGTGTTGGCGGCACATTCGATTTTTTGGCTGGAGATGTGCGGCGCGCCCCCTTATGGATGCAGCACTGCGGGCTGGAGTGGTTTCACCGGCTGGCACTAAATCCCCGACGTCTGTGGGCACGATATAGCCGGGATTTTCGACAGTTTAGCCGCGCAGTGCGCGAGGAACGCCTTGCATCCGCACGCCTCATCACTCCAGGTACGCAGCTTAATCTTACACTTACAGACGATGACGGGTTTGAAGGTGGGGTGGCAATTCACATAAAGGCAGTTGGACCGCTTACCGCTGCAACAATGCGGGATTTGAATCGGGTTGCCATGCAGGCAGCAACAGATTTTCCTGCGGATTCTGCAAGGCGCATCACTATAAACCTGGCTGGCATAGGCAGTGCTGATGCCGAGGCTGCTGGCTCACTTCTTCTGCTGGATGCATCGCTGCGTGATATGGGAATAGATATTGTTTTAAGCGATACACCCGGCGCACTGATGACACTGATGCGGCTGCCAGTGGATATTAACTCCCCCTCATTGCCCCACAACGCGGTGCAATCTACCCGGCTGGGAAGCAACCGTGCTGGAGACCCGATACGAGGCTGACAGCGCCGCGCTGCAGGATACAGATGCCCCGATACGCATTCTTAATGGAACAGACCCTTGGGCACGTGGTGCACGCAAACACGCTGCAACGGCTTTCATCAACTCCAGAATTTGCCGATATCCAGTGCAGGTGGCTGCCAGTACCGTTCTCAGCACCGGATGGATATGATCAGCTGCCCGGTGCACGCAGCAATTGGACATTAAGAGGCAGCCTGCGCGCCCGCAGCCTGCTTACGGCTGAGCTTGTTACCAACCCTGCCCCAGATGCCCTGTTTATACATACGCAAACCATTTCACAGCTATGCAAACCATGGATGCGGCGGATACCTACCGTTATATCGCTGGATGCCACCCCTGAGAATATTGATGAGATGGGCAGCGAGTATGGCCAGATGCCAACCAGTGGCATTGCCGAACGCGTAAAAAAACTTGTGCTGCGACGCACCCTTACTTCTGCAAAGTACCTGGTTTGCTGGAGCCAATGGGCAGCCAACTCCCTTATTGCCAGTTATGGCATAGATCCGGGAAGAATCCGGGTGATCCCCCCGGGGGTGGATACCTCGCTATTTGTGGCAACCAATAGAACCGGCAGAACCGGGCCAGTTCAACTGTTATTTGTTGGTGGCGATTTTAAGCGTAAGGGTGGAGTTGAACTGCTGCAGGCATTTGCAAATTTGCGTGGAAGTGGATTGGATTGTGAACTTAACCTGGTTTGCCCAACACCACCATCAGAAGCATCTTTACCTGGCGTACATATTCATACAAATGCCATGCCGGGCAGCGAGGCAATGCTTGCGTTATACCGGGCCGCCGATATCTTTGTGCTTCCAAGCCTGGGAGATTGCCTGCCACTTGCTATTTTAGAGGCGATGGCCTGTGGGCTACCGATAGTGGCCACATGTGTTGGGGCAATAAATGAAGCCGCAGTGCCGGGCAAAAATGGCACCCTGGTTAACCCGCGTGATGCATCGGCGCTGGAGCGGGCTATAGGTACCTATATAGCGGAACCTGCCTTAAGGCTTGAGCATGGAGCCAGCAGCAGGTTAGCAGCTGTTCAACACTTTGATTCGCTGCGATCCTTCCGGGCCATACTTGCCAGCCTGCAGGAGGCACACAATGCCTGAGCAGCCAGGAGTGCCAATTCGTAGCTTACTTATTATCCCCAGTAAGATATTGCCCAATACCAGCACGCTAACTGCGAATGATCTTAGGCCACAGGCTGATTTCTATGCCCTGCAAACCAGGTTAAATGCGGATATTTTAGATATGAGTGCGCTGGAGGGCAACTCGCTGCCGTTGCTTGTTAGCCTGTTATTACGCTTCAGCAACTGTGGGGCTCTGGCGCTGCTGGCTTACGCTCGGAGGAAAGACTATGATATAATGTTCTCTAATGCCGAGAACATCGGTATCCCTCTTGCACTGCTGTTTCGCCTTTCTGACAGATCTCCCGTACATGCGATGATCGGACACAGGCTCTCGGCGGGCAAGAAGCGTTTGCTGTTACGTGCGGCGCGTTCCCGTATACACTGCGTTTTCGTATACTCCGAACTACAGCGTAAAGTCGCGGCAGATCTGCTGCAGTTGAATGCAAACAGGCTGTTGCTGATACCGTTCCACGCTGATCAGCGCTTTTTTAGGCCGCTTAGTGCCGGCAACAGTGGGCCACAGGGCATGCCTACAATCTGCAGCGCGGGGTTAGAGTGGCGCGATTATGCAACGCTGCTTCGTGCCGTGGATGGCCTGCATGTTAATGTGTGTATAGGTGCACACAGCCCATGGAGTCGCCAATCCAGCGGTATTGAAGGTGGCGGGGTAACACTGCCCCCCAATGTTTGCGTAAAGCAGTATGGCTATGCGGAACTCCGCACACTGTACAGCGAGTCCGCAATAGTTGTGGTGCCGCTAAAACAAAACGATTTTCAGGCCGGAATCACGGTTATTCTGGAGGCCATGGCCATGGGCCGGCCCGTGATTACCACACAAACAGATGGCATGGCACCAGGCTTGATAAATGAGGAGAACTGCCTGTTAACACCGGCAGGTGATGCAAACGCGTTACGAAGTGCCATTTCCCGCCTGCTGGAAAACCCATCAGAGGCAAAGCGCATGGGCGATCGCGGCCGCGAAACTCTGCTCAATACCCCTGGTATGACGCTGGACGGCTGGGCCACCCGGATTGCGGAAACAATGACTGCACTCGTTAAACCAGATACCTATTTGCCGAAAACTGCTGCCGCCGGCAACGACTCGGCTTCAGCAGAAAGGAAGAGTTCATGAGGGCTGTCAAACCCCTTCTTGGCGTTGTTATTGCTGTATCCGTGCTGCTAAATGCCGTTCTCCTCGTAAAGATAAGGGGCCGCAGAGCAATCTTACAGGTTAACGGCGTCTCAGTTTCCAGAAATGATATGAATCGGGCGCTGGAGCTTCAATTTGGCCCACAATACAAAGCCAACCTTGTTGCTCGCGTGCTGTTGGAGCAGGCGGCAAAAAAGCAAGGCGTAGAACCTACTGAAGCCGAAGTAACAGAGCAGTTTGAAAACCAGAAAGAGCTTAACTGGACGTATGCTCAGCGCCTGATGCGCGCGCCATGGCTTGCAGACGAGGCCAAGGCTGAAATTAAGATTCAGCTGGAAGAAGACAGACTTCTTACCCGTGGCACCGAGGTTACTGAGGATGAGGTGCGAACCGAGTACCAGCAGAATCACGGCCTGTACGATACGCCCAACAAAGCCAAGTGCTCCGTTGCGGTGGTGCTGGCAGATGCCAGAGTAGAAGACATCCGCCGGATGCTAGTTTCACAAAACCCACCCTTTAGCCCGGCTAAAATCATGGAAAACTACCCCCGTGAGGTTGTTTTTCTTGGCGATAACTACCGCTTTACATTCGCACAGCCGTTCGGTACAGATTACAATGCCTCGCTGTTCAAAATGGAAGCGAAAGCCATCAAGGTGGAAGATCCGCCTGCAGATCTCGCAAGGCAGGGTGCCCGCAAAGTACTGATCCGAATTGATGAACTGATTCCCGGGCACCGGGCAGACCTTACCGACCCGGCAATACTTAAGAAGATCAAAATAAGCGTAGCGCGCCGCCGCGCCCGGCCTTCCACCGAGCTGATGTCTGAGCTCTGGAACAAGGCTAACCTTTCGTTCGATGACCCTGCAGACCGCGTCAACATTGAGCGGGTACTCTTCCCTGATAAAGCCCAGACCACTGCAAAATAGAGGGCTGACTATAACAATGATCATGGATGATCGCTTTGAATCCAACCATACTCAATATGACAGCTATCCCCGATAAACAGCCAACGAACTGGAAACTGCTTGCACCATTGATGTTTGCAATGGTGCTACTTTGTGTGCTGTACCGTGAAACCATGCAATCCTGGTGGGATGAATGGACAGCGCCGGGAAGTTTCTATGCCCATGCCATGTTTGTGCCATTTTTTGCGGCAGCGATGGTGTGGCAAAACCGCAAGCGTGTTGATACCGCCGAACATACCCCCTCCTGGCTGGGAGCAGGCATTCTGCTATTTGGTATGTTCATATTTCTCATGGCACAGCGGCTGGATGTTGTGGCTGTGAAATCGTTTTCTGTGCTCTTTGTTATTCTTGGTTTCTCTGCCCTTGTGCTCGGCATGAAGAAAACACGCATAATAGTGTTTCCGCTGATGTTTCTCATCATGATGATGCCGCTTCTGCCAGATCAGATCATCAACGGAATTGCGTTTCCAATTCAAGTAAAATCGGCACAGCTTGCAACTGCAATGCTTAACCTTATACAGCTTAAGAGCGTTTGTGAAGGCACGACCATAAAAATGGAAACCTACTCCATGGCTGTGGAATTGCCTTGCAGCGGCTTCAAAACGCTTATATCGCTTATGACCTTCACGGCCGCATATAGCTACCTTGTAGAGGGCGAGCTGTGGAAACGCGTTACGCTGTTTGTGGTTACTATGCCACTCAGCCTGTTTATCAACGGCCTGCGCATTGCTTTTATTGGCATTGTTGGTGAGCTTATCAGTAAGCAGGCTGCCGCAGTGTTTCACGATTACAGCGGCTTTATAGTGTTAACGCTTGCCTTCTTGTTCCTCTTCAACTTCTCACGGGTACTTAAGTGCCGACGCTTCCTGGGCATACCCCTAACAGAAGAAGAAGAGGCCAGAGATGCAGCAATGTTTGCGGCCAAAAAGGGCAAAACTCCAGATCCAGAATGGTGGCAGGAACTGCTCACCTGGCGGCCATCTGAGAAATTTTTGAAGCGTGCCATGCCGTATATGGTTACGCTCAACCTGGTGATTCTGCTTGCTATTGGCCTTAAAAAGGCAGTTACCCAGCCGCTTCACTCAGATCCACCTATAGCAACCTTCCAGGTGCCGTTTGAGTTTGATTACGATGGCGTGCATTATAAGGCAGCCACCAATGCGCAGGATCCTCAGGTAGACCGCCTAACGCATGAAGCTGCCGAGGCGCTGAGCCCAACACGCGTAATCAACCGCATCTATGAAGGATCTGATGGTTCCGTTTCCCAGTTCTTTATGACTTCTGGCTCTGGCCGAAAGACTTTCCACGATCCGCACTCCTGCATGCTTGGCAGCAATGCAGCGCTTACCGATGTTGGTACTCCAGATCTTCCCACGCCACTGGGGCCAGTTAAGGTGCAAGAATCCACTTATAATATTCCAGGGGATTCAGCCCGTAACCAGTTCATGTTCTGCTATGTGGTAGAAGGCAAGATCTTGCAGGATAAGTTCCAGATCAGGAATGCCATCATGCATCAGATGGTGTTTGGAGATGCTGGCCAGCCCTCTTACTTCCTGCGTTTTATTCCACAAAATCAGGGGGTTGCAGAAACTCTAAAACGCCAGCAGCTGGTTCACTTTATCGCCGGAATGTGGAGCAGCATTGGCCCCATATTGAAGGGCGAGAAAAATGGTGTGCCAGATAATTCGCCCATTATTATGCCCGAGAAAAAGAAGTAGCATTTCTACTACTTACTCTGTAACAAAATAAACCGGGTGGAGAACCCTGTAAAGGATCTCCACTCGGTTTGTTGTTCTAATTGCCAGAGCCCGGTGCTATTTAACCCGTGGCTCTTCTCTGCCGCCGGTTGCCCTACGTACCCCAATAATATCGCCAAGGGCATACACCTTATCGATAATTGCCGCAAGGTGGGCTGTGTTTCGCACCTCAATGGCAAGCTCCAACGTGGCTGTTTTATTGCGATGAGATTGTGTTTTCACGGCAGTAATATTCGTTTTGTTTTCTGCAAAAACAGAGCCAACATCCCCAAGTAGCCCAGTTCTATCAAGTGTATCAATCATCAGGTACACCTGGTATACCTGGCCATCGTGGCCAACGTATTCAACGCCAGTGCATCTATCCGGCTCACGCTTTAAGTACTGCATAGCGTTGGGGCACTCTCTGCGATGCAGCGCCATTCCCTTACCGCGGGTTACGTAGCCTATTACATCATCTCCCGGGATTGGAAGGCAACAGCGAGAGCGGCGGAACAGCACATTATCTGCCTCCAGCCCGCCAGCCATAATCTGCAGCTTGCGATCATCCGATTTGCGGCCACCAACCTGTATGCCTGTTGGGGGCGGAACACTTGGCTTCAGCTTGTTTAGCACCGTAGAGGCTGCAACCGTGCCATAACCAATAGAAGCAAGTAGCTCAGTTTCGCCTGGCATATTAAAGAGTGGCGCAACTATACGCAGCGATTCATCCTTAATCAGGAGTCGCCAATCATCTCCCCAGGCTTTGCTATCGCGCTCAATCTGGTGCGCCAGCTCTTTTTCTAGCAAATCACGGCCCAGCAGCACATTTTCGGATTGGTGCAGCTTTTTATAGTAGGCTTTGATGCGGCTCTTGGCATGCGATGTTTTTACAAATGCAAGCCAATCTCGGCTGGGGTTTGCATTTGGCCGAGTGATAATCTCTACCACATCGCCATTCACAAACTGGTAAGCAAGCGTTACCATGCGTGTGTTAACGCGTGCCCCTACGCAGTGGTGGCCAACATCACTGTGAACGCGGTAAGCAAAATCTACGGGGGTAGAGCCCGCTGGCAGATCAACGATATCTCCCCGCGGAGTGCGCACAAATACCTGATCGGTAAAAAGATCCTCGGTAACGTTGCGCATGAAATCATTGTGATCGCGGCTCTCTGCCTGCCAATCAAACATTTGCTGGCGCAGAAACGAAAGCCTACGTTCAAACGCATCGCTGGTTTTTCCGCCCTCTTTATACTGCCAGTGAGCGGCCACCCCAAATTCTGCTGTGCGGTGCATCTCCCAGGTTCTAATCTGCACTTCAAGCGGTTTGTTGGCCGGGCCCATTACCTTTATGTGCAGGCTCTGGTACATGTTGGCTTTGCTCTGCGCAATATAATCGGTATACATGCCGGGAATAGGTGTCCAGAGGCCGCTTACAACACCCAGGGCGTGGTAACACTCCTGGCGGGTATGCACTATTACGCGCAGCGCAATAAGATCCAGCAAATCGGCAAACTCGAGCTTCTGCTTTTGCAGCTTGTTATAGATTGAGAATAGATGCTTGGGCCGCCCACTAATCTGCGCATCAATGCCCTCTTCTTTGAGCTTGGCTTGAAGCACACTCATGGCTTCATCAACATCGGCCTGACGCTCTTCCTTTTTTTGCGCCACTTGTTGCGATATCTGGACATACCGTTCTGGCTCAACATACTTAAATGAGAGATCTTCCAGCTGAGATTTTAGCTTCCAGAGGCCAAGGCGGTGGGCAAGTGGGGCAAATATCTGAAGAGTTTCAGTGGCCATACGAAACTGGCGTGCGGGAGAAAGGGCGCCCAGCGTTCGCATGTTATTGAGGCGGTCGGCCAGTTTAATAATCATTACCCGCAGATCGCGGGCCATAGCAACAAACAGCTTGCGGAGGTTGTTGGCATTCTTAGCCATTTCCGCATTCTTACGATATCGTTCGATAGCTGCGGCGCTCATATCGGCCGTTTCTTCTGGATCGGTATCGCGAATTTTGCCTTCGTCTACGCCAGATATCTGGAGCTTGGTAACACCATCTACCAGGTTGGCAACTTCAATGCCAAACTCTTGCTCCAACTCGGCCAGGGTAACGCCGCAATCCTCTACCACATCGTGCAGAAGGCCGGCAGCAAGCGTTTTCTCATCCATCTCAAAATCGGTCAGGATTTCGGTTACTTCTACCGGATGAATGATGTATGGCTCGCCACCTTTGCGCTTTTGTCCACGGTGCTTTAGCTCGGCGTACTCATAAGCTTTTCTAACAAATTCGGGATCACCCTGAGGGCGGTAGGTTCGGAGACGCGTGAGGATACGCGCCATGATCTCTTCGATGCGGTTCATAACCTCATCATGCGAGATCACCCCGGGAGTGCTGGCGGAGGAGGTATTGGCACCAGGCAGGTAGTCCGGCGACATCGCAGGCAGTCTCCTTAGGCCCTGTTCTGGCTTACCAGTACGCTGCACTGCGCTCGCCAAAAACAGGTGGGCACAGCGTTTAGCCAACATTTCCCTGGCAATTGCCAGGGCAACGGATTATGGAGCTGTGCAGGGGCCTAATTATACCCGCAATAGGCCGCTTCCATGCTCAGAAGTCTCAATCATCATCACAGATATGCAACATATGCACACTGTTTCACTTATAGGGTGAGATTTGCAAAGCTCGCATCTATCTCGGCCATCAGCTTGCTGTGTAATTCGGCGTTGGCACAGGCTACCAGGCTTCCAAAATTCGCTTCTGTAGTATCCAGTAAGTTCCAGTTCGCAAGGCTCCGGCCCCAGGCATCGGTTACTATTCCGCCTGCTTCCTGCACCACCAGTGCGGCGGCGGCTATATCATAACCATACAAAGAAAGTAATCTTCCACCTCCATATTCTGTAAAGGTGGGCTTTAACTGCGGGTGAGAGCGTAGTAGCCGATTGCGAATATCCACAACTGCGGCAAGCTGGCCCGATACCAGGCGTGTAAGTTCAAAAGCGCTGCTGTTCAAAATAAACAACCCACCACGCACAGTGGTTTGGCTGGCGAACCCGCCTAATGCCTTAAAAACCAGATCTACCGGCGCACCCACCACTTCAGTGGCCCATGCCATCCCGGGTATTTCGGTTTGTGGTGATAGAGCTGCAGGTACACTGCTGCCATCTGCCTCCCGAATCTGGGTACCGGCACCGCGTTCGGCAAGAAACAGGCGGCTTCCTTTAATCTCCGCCAGGGCGGCATACTGAACATCAGATAGCACCGGTTGTGCTTTAAAGGCTGTCCAGGCCACAGAAACCACGCAGGCTTCAAATCCGGCGATGGCCCCGCGGGTACCATCTATGGGGTCAATTATCAGGATGCCTTCTGGCTCTGATCCACCCAGAGGATGCACCAGCCCCCTATCTTCTGAGTAGTACGCAACATTCACCTCATTTTCAACAAGATACTGGCTAACAGCCTGCTCCGCGATTTCATCAATATCAAAGGTGGCATCTCCGCTGGCAGCAATGCCTGTAACTCTGCGAGCGCGCCAGGTTCCCAAATGCGGAGTTACCGCAGCCTTTACATGCTGTGCCAGGCCACATATAATTTCAACCGGATGCAGAGTGCACGCCATTGGATTGCTCCTCCTCAACGACATCACGAGACAATTGCGAGAATGATTGTACGGTTTCAGGATACCTCAGCCTCAATAGACGCCCGTTGACTTGCGCGAAGCACTGCGCTATAATTTCGCCAGCCAGTGCCGCCGTAGCGAGCCCCGTGCTTTTGCAGTTGTGGCCCGCGCCATTGGCCCCGGTAACACCATTCTGATCTCACACGTAATAGATACGGTTTAGATAATTAAAATACAGGGATTGTGCCCACCGGGCATGATCCGGGATTTGCCGCGGCGATGTTTTGCCGAATGGCGCTCCTGAAAGCGATACACAAGCCATGGTACACAACCTTGTGATTATTGGATCTGGCCCAGCCGGATACACAACGGCGCTATACGCCGGACGTGCGAATGTTGGCCCACTGATGATTGATGGCGGCGTTGGTAAGGGACAAGAGCTGCTTGGCGCTGGCGGGCAGCTGATGATAACCACGGAAGTAGAGAACTACCCGGGTTTTGAGCACGGCATTCAGGGGCCGGAGCTGATGCAGATTATGCGCAAGCAGGCGCTGCGATTTGGTGTTGAGGTTGTAGAAGAGCTTGTTTCACGAGTAGACTTCAACGTTTACCCCTACAAAATCTGGGTAAACGACGACGTTTACGAAGCAAAAACAGTAGTTATTGCAACTGGTGCAAGCGCAAAGTGGATTGGCCTTGATGAGGAAAAGCCTGCGTGGGAAGGCGGGCTTGGTGGGCGCGGCGTTTCGGCATGCGCAACATGCGATGGCTTTTTCTTCCGTGGCAAAGAGGTTGCAGTTATCGGCGGTGGCGATACTGCCATGGAAGAGGCAATCTACCTTACGAACCATGCCTCCAAGGTATATGTAATACACCGGCGCGATACCCTGCGTGCAAGCAAGATTATGCAGGAGCGTGCCCTTAAGCATCCCAAGATTGAGTTTGTGTGGACCTCTGCAGTTGAAAAGATCCACGATCCCGCAGAAGGCAAGGTAACCGGCGTAACCCTGCGGAACACCGTTACCGGAGCGCTTTCAGAGCTGGCATTGCAGGGTGTGTTTGTTGCCATTGGCCATAAGCCGAATACAGAGGTATTTGCTGGCCAAATAGAGCTGGATGATGCCGGCTACATCAATACACACCACAATGTGCGTACTTCAAAGTTTGCCGTTTTTGCCGCTGGCGATGTGCAGGATCACGAGTATCGGCAGGCCATTACAGCAGCGGGAACTGGTTGTATGGCTGCAATTCAGGCAGAGCGGTTGCTTGAACAGCTGAATGTACTATCAGTAGACGAGGCCACTGCCGACTGGTAGTTAGGCATCACCAGGGCATCGGATTGATGGCGGGCGGCAGACGAAAAAGTCTACCGTCCGCCACTCTTTTGTGGCAACAGAGATGGTGGTGCAAGCGGATCTGGAGCAGTGCCAGTAGCGGGTGCATCCGCTGGTGGAGTAGTGGTAACAGTGCCCGGCACATCCTTCACTGTTGCTGCTATCTGCATCAGTTCAATATATGTTTTGCCGTTATCTTCGCGAACAAGCACAGCGCGCATGCTGCCATCTGCCTGTGCTTCAGAAAGCCGAACTTGCCGGCTTTTGCCACTGCCGCGTTCCGCGCGGGTTGGGTGCCGATATATCCAGGAGCCCGCATGCATGGGGTCTTCTATATTGCGGGTGAGCTTCTTATCATAGAATGCAACAACCGCATCAAGTGGATCGCTAGATATAAGCATATGCAGGCTGATTCCGCTTGCCTGCTTATCCGCAGTGCCCTTTATACCGGCCAGTGTATCCGGCACGGCTCCAGGATAATCAGGAAGAGTAGCTGGTAATTGTGCTTTAGCGTCGCCCTCTGGCGCGGGTTTGCCTTTGATGCCCCCCGGTTGCGCGCCGCCACCGGTATTGCCCGGCACAACGGCAGCCGTACCAGCGTTGCCGGGCAAACCGGCAGAGGGCGGTGTGCCGCTCCCTGCGGCAGGCAGGCTGCCTATAGGAGCCGCATCCAGCGGCTGTGTAAGGGGGCCATCGGAAAGCTTGTGCTCCTGCGCTTGCTTGCGCAACATCGCATTTTCCTGCTTTAACGCATCTACTGCCGGATCTGGTTTGCAGCCTGCCAGCAGGCAAGCTGCCACTGTGCCTAAGGCAGCACAAATTCGGGCGTGCTGCGGAGTCAATGTGCGAATCGTAATTTTCATGCGGAGGTTATCCAGTTATCAAAAAACAGGGTACAAATTGAGCCGATTGCAGGCCTGTGATCCACAGCTGCTTGCGGCAAAGGTATCTTGATTGTATCTTCTGTCTTTTCCAGGTGTCAAGTTAGTTCAAAGTAGTTCACGGTTGTGATGTGGAGGTGTGTGCGATGTCTATTTCGTTGGAACACCGCTTTGCCGGCTGCCTGTTGGGCACAGCTATTGGAGATGCGCTCGGCATGGGGTATGTTGGCAGATCTGCAGCCGAAATACAGGCGGCAGGTGGCGGCAGTCAGTATGTTCCTGCTACTGGCTTTTCAATGGCAATCAGCCTGCCAGTGGGCGAATATGGCGCAACAGAAATTGGGCAACCCCTGGAGGCCGGCCAATTTACCGAAGATACCCAGCTAACAATTGCTCTTGCGCAGGCACTTATTGAAGAAGGGGGCCTGTTTGTTGGCGAAAGCTGGGCGCATGCCCTTGTACGCTGGGTGAATGCAGAACCAAGATCCTCTGGCACTTCCACCATACAGGCCGCACTTCAGCTGCGAACAGGAGGTGTGGAGTGGGATGAGGCAGCGGACCCAGATGGTGCGGGCTCCGGGGCAGCTGCACGCGTAGCGCCTGTTGGCCTGCTATACTGCCACGATGCCGAAACCCGGAGGCGCGTGGCGGTTACACAGGCACTTGTTACCCATGGCCACCCAGATGCTCAGGCTGCCGCACTTGCGATGGCTGAGGCAATTGCATTGCTGGTGGCTGCGCCCAGCCCAACAAGTGGCACCTTTCAGGGTGCCAGGTTCCTGAGAAATATTGAAGAAGTACTGCGCCATGCCTCACCTGGCTATGAAGAGATGGCCCGCTGCATCACGATGGCTGCCGATTTGCTGGCAGATGGTGTAGATCGTTCCGATGCTCTGCGTGTAATCGGATGCTCTGGCTGGTGCCGTGAGGCAGTGCCTGCAGCACTATATACCTTTGCCTCTTTGCCAGATAACCCGGCAGAAGCTATTGCGGATGCCATCCGACTTACGGGCGGTGCAACCGATACCATAGGCAGTATGACCGGCGCACTGGTGGGAGCTGCGCATGGTGCCTCAGCACTGCCTAACAGTTGGAAAGCTGAACTGGAAGAATCAGAGCGAATTGCCGACCTCGGCACCACGCTGGCCGGATTGAGCCGCCACATTTCCTGAGTTGGTTACTGCAGATGCCATCCAGGCTTCCACCGTGGTAAAGCTACTGGCTCCCTGTGCAAGCATCCGCTGGAAAGCAGAAGTTGCCAGCCCGCCAGTGTAATCTCGGCCGGTTATATCTTCCGCACCAAGCAACACCACTCTGGAACCGCGGCTCTGTGCCAGTTCGGCAAGCTCTAAGTTTGCCAGATTGCCCGTGCCAAATGGCACAGCAGCAACCAGCACATAGTGTGCATCTGCCATAAGTGCTTCCGCTGCCTGGCGGGATTGATGCGTTATGGCAGAGAACGGCCGCTCGGCGGCTATCTCTACCCCCAGTGCATTGGCAGTTTCGTGATCCGAATCGCTCTCATTCAACACACCTGCGGTAACCGAATAGCCGGCCCGGATGAGGGAATGAAGTATGGAAACGCCGGAGCCACCCCCACAGATAAGGTGCACACGCGCGGCTAGCGTGCTGCCTTCCGGCTCACGCAGAGAGCGCAGTGAAAGAATCATTGGGCGGCCCGTTACAGGGTTAAGCCCTACCCGGGCGCTGGCTCCATATGCGATCTCAAGATTTTTAGGGGTAATCACGTGCTCGGGAGTGCCCTGGTCAATTATGCTGCCATCTCGCATGAGTGCCAGCCTATCGCAATACTGGGCCGCATCGTTAAGCTCATGCAGGGCCGCCAGCACGGCCTTTCCCTGCCGGTGGGCAAGTTTGCTAACAAGCGCCAAGAGCTCTGCCTGATGCGTAACATCCAGGTGCGCAGTTGGTTCATCCAATAGCAGCACGGGTGTATCCTGTGCCAGAGCCCGGGCAAGCAGAACCCTTCTGTGCTCACCGCCAGATAACCGTGTTATTTGCCTATCTGCCAGGTGAACAATATCTGCAGCCTTCAGAGCCTCTGCTGCCAGCGCATAATCGGCTTCACCACAACTCCGCCTCCTCCCAAGGTGCGGATATCTGCCCATCAACACCACTTCTCTCACAGTAAAATCGAAGCTTGCGGGCTCTTGCTGAGGAACAAACGCCATTTCTACCGCAAGCGCAAGCGGGCTCATATCCCACACAGAGCGGCCGCCAAGTGTTACAGTACCTCTTCTCAACGGTAAGGTGCGGCTGAGAGCGCGCAATAGCGTGGATTTTCCGCAACCGTTAGGGCCAACAAGGCCAACAAACTCACCGGGTTCAAGATCAAAAGATATTCCGGAGAGCACATCTGCCGCGCCATACCCGGCGCTGATGTTTGCTGCAGAGAGTTTCATGTGGGTGGAGTATAGCACATGGCAGTGTTTGTGAGACAGAAATGCATTCAGCAAACAGCCAAACACAGAAAACGCGCGAGAACCTGAGTTCTCGCGCGATTTATGTTCGGAGTGGGCCACATCCCCCCAGAGTTGCCCACCCCATTTTGCTGCACCTCCTGCGGCAAGCCGCCTGAGCTACATGGCTACATCGGACGCCCCCCGCGTCGACATAGCACTTCTGCAAAACTTTGTCAGCGTGGCTGACAAATTAAGTATATCAATGTCAGCCAGATTTGACAAGTACCTGGACAAAAGAATCAGAAAGTTTTTTTCCGGGCATCCAAACAGCGTAGATTTGAGCGTAAATACTGGGATTTACCCTTCAACATGGCGCCCGTTCGATTCTGATTTGCCTGCTATAATCTGTCAGCCAGACTAGACAAGCGAATCGGTACAGGCTTACTGTTGCTGCTTAACCCTTTAGCCCTGTTACTGCTATGCCCTGAATAAACTGCTTCTGGGCAAAGAAGAACAGAACAATTACAGGCGCTACAACGATAGTGGTGGCGGCCATTACCAGGTTCCAGGGCGTACCACCATGCTGATTCTGGTAAGCCTGAAGGCCAAGGCCAAGGGTAAACGTTTTTGGGTTAACCAGATAGATAAGCGGGCCAAGAAAATCGTTCCATGTTCCAAGAAAGGTAAACAGCGCCACTACGGAGAGGGCTGGCTTTGCAAGGGGCAAAATCACCATTCGGAAAATTTCAAACTCAGAACAGCCATCTATCTTCGCAGCTTCTGAAAGCTCCAACGGAATAGTGCGGAAGAACTGGCGAAGTAGGAAGATGTTAAATGCCCCACCAAACCAGAAGCCAACCCATAGCGGGCGGAAGGTACCCACCCAACCCAGGTTTTTGTATAGTGCGTATATGGGCACCATGGTAACTGGGAAGGGCACCATCATGGTGGCAAGAGTGAGCGCGAATATGGCATCGCGCCCCTTCCACCGCAGGCGTGCAAAAGCATATGCTACCAGTGCGTTAGAGCACACTGCACCGGCAACAGTAAGCACTGCAAGTATCACAGTGTTCTCGCCATACTGCAGAAACGGAATGTACCCCAGAACATCATGGTGGTACATAAACGCATCTTTGTAGTTATGCCACTCCAGAGGATGCGGAATCCATACCGGCGGCATCTGCATGGCCTGATCTGACCGTTTTAGTGATGTGGAAACCAACCACACCAGCGGAAACAGAAACAGAACTGAGAATGCCAGCAATACCAGGTGCAGCAACCATGCATTGCGCTGCCTACCCGGGCCACCTTTTTTTCTGCGTGTATTCACTGCTGTTGTCATCTTTCAGACACCCAATCCTTCACCAATCACCGATAACGAAATATGTGCCGTAGATTACTGGAATACTAACTGCCGCCATAGTGCACGTAGCGATCGGACAGTTTGTGTGCCGCCACCGTAAGTATCACGGTAATGGCAAACATAATCCAGCCCATTGCGCAGGCATACCCCATCTTCAGGTACACAAACGCGTTATCGTACAGGTACATCGCATAGAAATAGGTGGAACGCGCGGGGCTGCCGCCAGGAAACATTATGTACGGAATGGTAAACACCTGCAGTGCGCCAATGATGCCCATAATACCGTTAAACAGAATAACGGGCGAGAGCATTGGCAGCGTAACATTCCAGGTTTTAGACCACCATCCGGCACCATCCAGATCGGCTGCTTCGTAAAGCGGCTGTGGCACATCCTGAAGGCCAGCCAGGTAGATTAGCATGGCATTGCCCGCACCCCAGGCAGACATGATTACCAGGGCAGGTTTTGCCCATGCGGCATCGCTCAACCACTGCGGAGCGTTAAGATGGCCATGGAAGCCAACTATTGATAGGGCAGAGGCCACATGATCCAGAAGTGGTTGTAGCACAGCATTGATAATTCCCTGCTTGCCGTTAAATACCCACAGCCACAGAACTGCAAGTGGAACACCAGGCACCAGAGACGGCACATAAAAGATGGTGCGGTAAATGGTTTGGCCCTTTATTTTTGCATTCAGCATCATCGCCAGGCCAATGGCAACGGCCATGCCAACCGGCAACGACATTAACGCGTAAATCAGTGTGTTTACCAGCGTTGTGCGAAACACATCATCCTGCACCAGGTTACGGTAGTTTGCCATGCCAACCCACACAGGGGCTTTAAGCACGGAATAGTTGCAGAAGCTGTAATAGATGGATGCCGAGAGCGGATAGGCAAGAAACACCAGAAATCCGATGATCCATGGCGATACAAACAGAAGTGCCGTGCGGGTTTCGCGTTTTGAGTTGCTCATTGCCCTGCCTCCTTGCGTGCCTTGAGCTGTGCCTGGTAATCTTCGTTCATCAGGCTAACGCGATTCTGAACATAATCCAGTGCCTCTTTTGCAGTTTTCTTGCCCAGTGCCACCTGTTCAAAAGCAGCATTCATCTCTGCCTGATACTCCGGCCAGATGCCAATTTTAGGCGGTGAGATTACGTTTTTGTTCTTCGGCAACTCAGAAAACACGGTAATGTACGGGTTGGGATGTTTCTTGATAAAATCTGGGCTAACCTTTGCCAGTGGCGAGTGCTTGCGTTGGCCCATACAAAGCAACTCCATCCCCTCTTGAGACTGCACATATGCAATAAACTCAAACGCCTCTTTTGGGTGTCGGGAGCCCCGTGGTATTACCAGAATATCCTCATCGGCAAAGGTAGTCTCTGCCAGATCCGGCCTATCAGCGGGATGTGGGAATGGTACGGCAGCCCAGTTAAGCACCGGCTTTTCCATACCCGGGGCATACTGATCTATAAAGTTGTACATCCAAACACCCTGCATCTCCATAGCTACCTTGCCGGATAGAAATGCATTTTGTGGCGATGAGAAGTTGCCAAAGCCACTGCGGAATGTTGAAAGCTCTGAAGCCCCATAACGATCGGTGTAAGAACGCACCCAGTTGTATGCACGGATATTTTCGGGACAGTTTGCAGTTATCTTTCCGGTAGCAGGATCCCACAATCTGCCACCAAACACAAAGCCCCAGCCCCAGTTCCACCAACCGGGCTCTGCAGGCATAAATCCAGATTTATCGATGTGGCCGTTCTTGCGGGTTACTACCTTTTCTGCCAGCTGATCCATTTCTTCTATAGTAACAGGCGGCTTCTCCGGATCCAGGCCGGCCTCTCGAAACAGCTGCTTGTTATAGTGCAGAGCAGTGGATGCTGGCGTGGTGGGAAGCGAATAGACATGCCCATTGTAGTAACCAATATCGAAATAGATGGGAATGTAGTTATCACGGGTGATGTTGTATTGCTTGCAATAAGCATCCAGCTCCATCACGGCATGATCATCGGCATATTGCGCTACGTTGGGGCCATACAACCCGGCAACATCCGGCGGGTTTCCGCCAGATACGGCAAGCAATGTCTTCTTTTCGATATCCGAAACGGTAAGAAGGTCTACATGAACTTTGTTTTGCTTGCGGTTATACTCATCCACAACAGCCCGGATGGCATCGCCTTCAAACTCGGTCCACTTTTCCCAGTACGTAATATGTATTGGGCCAGGCGGATTTTCCACCCTTGTAAGCTTTTCGCTCTGATAGACACAGTAAAAAAGTACCAGCGCCATTGCTGGCATCGTAAGTTTCCGGATATCCATTCAGTGCCTCGATCGGTAATTGGCTGAATATAGTTCGGCAAGAGTGCACCGCAACGGTGGATTATACCTTATAGCTGAACGAGTGGGCAGGCATAAAAAAGCCGCCCTACCGTGCCTGCGGCACGGAGGGCGGCGCATTGAGGATAGTGATCATTGTTCCGGTTCGGCATACTCGCCAATATAGCCAGTAAGTAGCGCCTCTTTCACTCTTACCGGCACCAGCTTACCAACGAGCGATGCCGCTGAACGCGTACCACCGGCCGGCACCGAGAAATTCACCATTTTGAGTGTGCGGGTGTACCCATTGAGCCTCTTGGGATCTTTCTGACTTGGGCCCTCTACCAGAACCTCAACAATGGATCCGATTCCCTTCTGATTGATTTCAATGGTTATTCTGTTTTGAAGCGCTATCAGTGCGTTGAGCCTACGTATCTTAACCTCTTGCGCAACCTGATTCTCCATCACGGCCGCCTTTGTGTTTTGGCGTGGGCTGTAGGCAAACATAAATGCAGAATCGAAGCGGGTTTTCTCCATAAACTGCATCGTGTTTTCATACTGCGCATCGGTTTCACCCGGGTACCCTAACATGATATCTGTTGTGATAGCAATTCCGGGTACGCGTTCTCGCAGTTTGTCTACAATCTCCTGATAACGCGCTACGGTGTAGCCCCGGTGCATCTCGGTAAGCAGCTCATCATCGGCCACCTGCAACGGGAGATGGATATGCTCGCACACCGATTTAAGGCTGCCGATTGTATCTATCAGCTCATCGGTGAAATCACGAGGGTATGGAGATGTAAATCGAACACGCGCAATACCGCGTATCTGATCAATTTTTTCCAGCAGAGTAGCAAAAGGCACTCGTCCTTCGGCAAGGTTTTTGCCGTAGGAGTTTACAGTTTGCCCAAGCAGCGTTACTTCACGTGTGCCCGCTGCGGCAAGGCTCTCTATCTCTTGTAGTATCTCCGTGCTTGGGCGGCTGCGTTCCCTACCACGCGTATGAGGCACTATACAGAACGTACAGAACTTATCACATCCGTACATGATGGGCACATGCGCTTTGAGCTTTGCTTTGCGCTCCAGAGCACGCGCCGGGATATCCTCTACAATGGCGCCTTTGCGTTCTGGCAGATCCAATGCTGTTATTGTGTGCGTGCCAGGAGCAGAGCGTGTAACACCAAGCGGAATCAGAGTTCTCTGAAACTTCTCGGTGAAATCGGTGCCACTCTCTTCCTCGGGGATAATGCCACCGCTTTTAACGGCCTTTATCATCTGTGGAATGGCCGATATGTTGCCTGTGCCCACCACAAGATCGATAAATGGGGCACGGCGTTTCAGCGCCTTGCTTTCTACCTGAGCCATGCAGCCACAAACGCCAATCACCATTTCTGGGCGTTCTGCTTTCATGTCTCTCAGGCGGCCGAGTTCGCTCCAAACCTTCTCTTCTGGCTTGGCTCGTACAGAACACGTGTTGAGCAACACCACTTCGGCATTGGCGGCATCGTCTACCGGACGATAGCCGAGACGCTCCAGATAAAGGCTCATCTGCTCTGAGTCCTCTTCATTCATCTGGCAGCCCCAGGTCATTATATGGTAACCCGGTGCCTGCTCGGGCTTGCATGCCTGGGCGGGTACCGGAAGTTCTTCAGCTATTGTTAGCTCTGTCTCGCGCGTCATAGGAACGCTCCAAAGCGGATGTGCAACTGTGAAAATGCGGTTGAAATTGCCCTTGAACTGTGGGCGTTTAAGTATACCATTGTGTAAACAAAGGGCGGAAAGCAAGGGTTACTGATGGAGACGCAAAACAGGGAAAAACAGCAGGGCTATTCCTGCGATTTGCGGGATTTTTGATACTTTGCCAGCGCAGCAAGCCGCAGCAGGCCACTGCGATTTTGCCCCTCATTTGTTGTGGGAGGAGCAGTTTCAGGCACCGCTACGCGCTCATCGTAATTCTGCATTTCTCTTGTGATACTGTATGGTGTAAAGGGATCGGCCGTTTGTGGCGCGCACATGCAGAATTTTAGAATACTGGTATTCACACTTTTAAGCCGACGCAGGTACTCATCTCTTGATTTGTGATGCCATGCCAGGCAACGCTGGAAGTAGGGATCCGCAGGATCGGAGGAGGTAATACGCTCTCGGCGAGCACGGCTTTCGCGCTCCAGGCGGCCAAGCAAAGCTGTTATAACCTCCCGCTCTTCCAGTATATCCTGCCGAATCTGAATCCACTCCGGCGCCACACCCGCATTCTTCAGAACCCTGTTTGCAATTCGGATGTGGGGAGGCGTAGACGAATCTTCTTCGATTACCACGGGCTTGCCCTTGCCCGGGAGGTTATCGAACTTGCCTTCTTCTATTCCCTCTTGTATTTTGCCTTCCGCTACGCGCGCAATCACATCCAGATTCATGATTGGGCCTCCCGTTACCGGCGGGTAGTAAGCGCCTCGGATATGCGCCCGGCGCTATTTTGAAGCAGTGTGTCTGCCTCTGCAGGGCTGCAGCCCAACAGAATACTGAGTATCGCGGGCTTTACTTGCCAGCCGGCGGCGGTTAGTACGGACTCCGCATCGGCACGGATTGCCCCCGTTGCCTTTTCTACTATCCGAATGGCCCTATCACGCAGTTTTACGTTGGTTGGCCGCACATCTACCATGAGGTTACCGTATGTTTTACCCAGCAGCACCATGGTGCCTGTACTCAGCAGATTCAGGATTAGCTTTTGTGCAGTTCCTGCCTTTAGGCGCGTAGAGCCTGTGAGCGGCTCCGGGCCCGTTACAGCCGCAATCACGATATCTGCCTCGGCTCCAATGGCAGGCGCGGTTACATTGGCAACGGCAATTGCTGCCGCGCCGATGCTTTTAGCATAGTGCAGCGCACCCATTACATATGGCGTGCGCCCACTGGCTGCAATGCCAACCACGGCATCGGCTGAGCTAACACCACGCGCACGCAAATCGGATGCCCCCTGTTCCGGGCTGTCTTCGGCACCTTCAATGGAGGTAGTGAGAGCCACCTCTCCGCCAGCAATAATGCCCTGCACCAGTGTGGGAGGCACGCTGAAGGTTGGCGGGCACTCACTGGCATCCAGCACCCCAAGGCGCCCGCTTGTTCCGGCGCCTATGTAAAATAGCCTGCCGCCAGTTTTCAAACGTTGCGCAATGCACTCAACTGCCAGCGCAATATGTGGCAGCACAGGATCCAGTGCAGCTGGCACCAGGTGGTTCTCAGAATGCAGCAACTGCACCAGTTGTTGCGCGTTCAGCTGGTCCAGATGTGTTGTTCGCGGATTCACACCTTCGGTTTCAAGCGCAGCCAGGGCAGCGGTTAAGCCCGCATCCATCAGGCAACGCCTCCGGCTACTCCAGCCAGCATCAGGCGTTCTACATATTTGCCCAGCAGATCACATTCTAGATTTACTGCATCACCAACAATGCGCTCACCAAGAGTTGTTACTTCTCGGGTGTGCGGAATTGTCCAAACATTGAAACGGTTGCCTTCCGCTCCTGCCACGGTAAGGCTGACTCCATCTACCGTAATAGAGCCTTTTTGTACTACATACTTTGCCAGCTCCTGGGGCAGCTCTATCTCTATCACCACTGCGTTTTCTTCTGGCCGAACGGCAGTTACATACCCTACGCCATCTATATGGCCCTGAACAAAATGCCCGCCAAGGCGTGCGCCGGTTTGCAAAGGGCGCTCCAGATTTACACGGCTTCCTGCCTTGAGGCCACCCAGGTTGGTACGTGCCAGCGTTTCGGGCACGGCATCAAAGGTAAGGCGGTTGCCATCTATGGCCACCACAGTAAGGCAGCAACCGTTGATTGCAATGCTATCGCCCTCATTGGCACCCTCATGAACCGTGGCTGCCTGCACAGTAAGGCGCGCAGTGCGGCCTTCTATCAAAATTTCGGTAACGCTACCGGCCTCTTCAACCAGCCCCGTAAACATCTGCATATCCTTTCAACAAACCGGGCACCCGGGTTCGCACCTATTGGCCCTGGCCAAGTATGCGCCCCGTAATAGCAATATCATTGCCAAAATGTAGCACATTTAGCTCGCCCAATTTCCAACCCTGCTGTGGAGTTTCTGCGCCTTTCCCTTCTACAGGGGTGGGAGCGCATTCTCCACCTATGAGCCTTGGGGCAACATAAAACAGCGCTCGATCTGCCAGGCCGGCCATAAGCAGAGAAGCATTTAGCTGGCCGCCACCTTCGCAGAAAACGCTAATAATCTGCCGGGCGGCAAGCACCCGCATGGCTGCGCTCAGATCCACTCTGCCATTCTGGTGCCCTACGCGAACCACTTCAAGGCCTTCACTAACAAGTGCTTTTTCGGCATTTGCGTCGGCACTTTCTGTACAGATTACGATTACAGGAGTACTGGGTGCGGCAGTGGTTACGAGTTTTGATGATTTTGGAAGGCGTAAATGGCTATCGATAACCACACGCAGTGGTTGGCGGGGAGCGGCTGGCCGAAGGCGTGCCGTTAACAAGGGATCATCTGCCAGTACAGTGCCTATCCCGGCCATAACAGCACCGCTGCGAGCGCGCAACGAGTGCACATGCTTCCGTGCCTTCTCGCCGGTAATCCATTGCGATATTCCCGTATGGGCAGCAATTTTACCATCCAGGCTCATGGCGGCCTTCAGCACCACAAATGGCCTACCCACCGTGTGAAAGTGAAAAAAGGCTTCGTTAAGCTGCTGCGATTCTTCTGCAAGAAGGCCTGTTTCTACCTCAATGCCCGCAGCCTGCAGGCGTGTTATCCCCTTACCCGCAACACGTGGGTCGACATCCTGTGTGGCAACCACTACCTTTTTTATACCGGCAGCAATCAGAGCCTCAGTGCAGGGCCCTGTGCGGCCATGGTGGCAGCATGGCTCCAGCGTAACATATGCCACCGCACCGCTTGCTGCGGCACCAGCGGCACGCAAAGCAAACACTTCGGCGTGGGGCTGGCCGGCCAGCGGATGGAAACCTTCACCAACCCGCAATCCATCCTTAACAATTACGCAACCCACCATGGGGTTTGGCGGAGCAAAACCGCGCGCGGCAAGAGCCAGCGCGCGGCGCATCCAACGGGTATCTTGTGTAGTAAAGCCCATCAGTCATCGGCCCCGGGAGAATTGGCAGCCTCTTTTTCTGCAGATATTGCCTCTGCGGCAGCCGTAGCCACCATCCGCAGCCTGTGTTCTGTGTACTGACGCGTTATCTCTCTCAAATCTAACCATACTGCGGCTATCAGAGCTGAAAGCAGCAAAAGCGTAACGCTCCAGTATGCATACATGAACAGCACCTGAACTTTTACAGATTTTGCTGCCCTGGATACTGTAGTGTGTTTACCCGGCGCAGTTTGTGTATCGGGGGTCGCTGGAGAATTATACGCGGATTCTAATCGAACTTCACGCTGAAGCCGCTTGTATCTATCGACATTGTGGCGTAACGATGGCATTAAAACAAGCACGCCATACATCGTAAATGCACCAATGAGCACAAGCAAGATGGAGGCAATGGTGCGCAGTCTTCTGGATTTTTGGGAAACCATGGTTGCGTTGTAGGCAGTTTCTGCAGGCGCCAATTCCGGGCTCCTCTCGCTTTATCATCTTCATCGCAGAGCCCCGGTTACTACGAGGCTGCAAACCTGGTTTGATGTTCTTCTACACTGCAGCCGCTCGCAGCGCCAGCATTCCTTGTGCAAGGCCGCCGGGGTGCGCAAACAGGGAGGTGCCAGCAACCAGCACATTTGCGCCGGCAGCTGTTACCAGTGGTGTAGTTTCTGCAGTAATGCCGCCATCTACCTCTATGTGTATCGGTAGGCCGCTATCCTCTATCAATGTACGCACTTCGCGTATTTTACGCAGGGTAGCTGGCAAGAAGGCCTGGCCACCAAAACCGGGGTTTACTGTCATCACCAGCACGAGATCCAGATCTTCCAGCACATAGGGGAGCATATCGGGCGGGGTGGCTGGATTTAGCGCAACTCCGGCACGGGCTCCGCCAGCGCGAATTTGTGCAAGCGTACGCTGAAGATGGGTGCATGCTTCGGCCTGAACGGTGATGCCATCGGCACCCGCAGCAAGGAACGCATCTATGTAACGCTCTGGCTCTACAATCATGAGGTGCGCATCGAAAAACGCCTTCGAAACTGGCCGTAGGCTCTTCAGCGCAGCTGGCCCCATGGTTATGTTTGGCACAAACCTGCCATCCATTACATCAAAGTGCAGGTATTCTGCACCGGCCTGTTCGCATGCGATAGCGGCTTCGGCAAACCTGCCAAAATCGGCTGCAAGCAGGGAGGGAGCAATAATTATGGAAGGTTGGGTCATTGGATGGTGCGCTTTCGAACAGTTTGTGGATCGAAGGTTTTATCAAACACTTTCTGACCATCGTATTGAATGGTGAGGGTGATTGCCTTGCCCACATAGTCAAACTTAATCAGGATCTTATCGCCCTCTTCGTGCCCCTCATCGATAACGGCTGGGTGCTCGCCAAGGGCATCTTTATACTCTACGCGCACCTGCCTGCGGCCACGGCCATCACGGCTGATGCTAATAGTACGTGAGAATGTATGCGTTTCTTTATCCTGGGCATCAGCACCATCCGAGCCAGGCGGATCGGCACCTGGCTGCGCGCCAGCATCCGGATTATTAGTATCCGGTGCGCCAGGAGTTGTGCCGCCGCTATCCGGCGTTGCTGCCGGGTTGGCAGGATCAGGGCCATTGGAAACAGTAAGGCTAACTGCAGTATCGTGGAATACGCGTTTCTTGGAAGATACATCCTGAGCCATAACCACGTTTTCCGGCACTTTATCACTGTACTCGGGAGTTACGCGGCCTACTTTGAGGCCTGCATCTTTAAGCTGCTGCTCTGCCTGTTCTCTGGGAATATTTACTACGTTGGGTACATTTACGTACTCTGGGCCGCGGCTGTACCAAACGTTGATTATGTGCTGAGCTCGAAGTTGGGAGCCGGCCGTTTGATCCGATTGATAAACCACTCCACGTGGTTTTTCCGTGTACTCGGCATGCTCCATAAGCCTGAACTTGTTAGTTGCGGCAATTTTACGTACATCTTCTATGGGTTTGCCCACAAATTCAGGCACAGTAGCTGTGGGCGGCACAACCCAGTTTGCAAGGTATATACCGTAAACAAATATGCCACACAGCAGAATAATGATGCCTACCGTGCTAATGGCTACCCTAATGTAAACCGAGACGCGTTCATCCTGCTGTCTCAATTTGTTCCTCTCATGCTTCCGTTCCGCAACTTCTGCATCGGCCGGCTCCTCAATAGCAATGGCTTTTACAGGTGATGGAACTGGTGCGGCAGCTGGCTCCGGAATGGGCTCTGAGGCCAGGCCCGACAGAGGCTTACCGAAACGCAGAGCATCTCGCACGGATTTCAGATCGTTTAGCAGCTCGGCAGCGCTCCGGTATCTTTCTTCCGGGCGCTTCTGCAAACAACGGCTGATAATACCATCTACGGGCCGCGGCACTCCCGGGTTTAGCACTCTTGCAGAAGGTATTGCATTAAACGCATGCCCTTCGCTTTGCTCATCGGCGGTGTGGCCTGTGTAAGGAGTTGCCCCTGTAAGCATTTCGTACAGGATTGCCCCAAGAGCATAGATATCGCCGGCGGTTGAACCAGGCTGCGTTGTTGATAGCTCGGGAGCATGATAGGGCGCAGATAGCTCAAGAATAGCTTCCTGTGCGGCCGTGCATGCGGTTGCACCTTTTTGAACGCCGAACGAGGCAATTTTTAGCACACCCTCTGGCGATACTATGATATTTTGGGGCCGCAGATCTCCATGTACTTTACCAAGTGTATGTGCATACTGCAGGGCTTCGGCTATTGCACAGGCAAAATCGATTGCAAGCGAAAGTGTAAAGGGGGCAATCCTGCGAATGCGCTCTTTGAGATTGATACCGCGCACAAATTCCGAAACGGTGTAGATAATATCGGATTCGTCTCGATACTCATAAAAGCGGGTAATACCCGGGTGGTTTAACACCACCGTCTCTTCCAAAGCAAGCCGCATTGCATCCGGGAGCCGTGCATCGCTCAGGTACGGCTGCTGCAGCATCTTTACGGCAACAATACGGTCCATAGCCGTGTCGCGCGCTTTAAACGTTACGAAGAGGGGGCCATCCCCCGCTTTTTCAAGTATTTCGTAGCGCTGACTTATGATCTGATTAATCACGTTTCACGCTCTCCGAATACCGCCGAAAGCTGAGATCAACTTCCGTTGGCACCGTTTGCCCTCTTACCAGCCTGTTTACGAGAAGATTCCATGTTACGCACGAAGCGCAGTGCAACAATTAGCAGCATCATGGAAAACAGGGCCAGAAACAGGGGTAGAAGGGTTCCTCTGTCCTGTTCGGCCACACTTCTGGATACGGAGGGATCGAGAAATAGAAGAATTGGTGTAAGAATCCACCTGCCACCCAGCAACAATAGCCACAGCACCCCAACAGCCGTAATTACGGCGGGTGGAACTACGTCTGAGGCGTCTTCAGATGTTTGTTGCTCTGTTTCCAGCATGTGTTAAGTTCTTACGCCAGGTTAAGGTGACGGTTGAGCGCTGAGGTTACTGCAGAAGCATCGATATCTGAAACGACGGTTACCGTTCCAACCGATTCTGCAAGCACGAACTTCAGCTTTCCGGAAACAGTTTTCTTATCGAGCAGCATGCCACGGTGAATCTCATCCAGGCTAACATCTGCTGGGAATACCGTTGGTAACCCGGCAGCATTAAGGCAGCTAACCACCTGAGAGGTAACTTCGGCGGGGGTAATGCCAAGCTCCTCACCAACCAGACAGGCAGATACCATACCAATAGATATCGCTTCGCCGTGCCGATAGCGCCTGTAGCGGGTTGCCGTTTCCAGGGCATGGCCCACGGTATGTCCGAAGTTCAATATGGCTCGTAGTCCCTGCTCGGTTTCATCCGCAGATACTACAGCTCCCTTTATCTCACAAGATCGGGCTATAGCCCTCTCAAGAGCCGCAGATTCACGCTTCAGAATCGCCGGAAGGTTGTCTTGTGTCTGGTAAAAAAACGAGCTATCGGAGATTATACCATACTTGATCACCTCTGCCAGACCAGATCTGAGTTCCCGCAACGGCAACGATTTCAGGGTATCCGTATCCAGAATTACAGCCTTTGGCTGATGGAAGGCACCAACCAGATTCTTACCCTCGGGCAGATCCACCCCTGTTTTGCCGCCGATGCTGCTATCCACCTGTGCCAGCAGTGTTGTGGGCACCTGAACAAACGCAATGCCTCTCAAGTAGGATGCGGCAGCAAATCCTGCCATGTCTCCTATTACTCCACCTCCAACAGCTATAACCAGGCTCTTACGATCGAGCTTTGCTTCAACAAATGCAGAGTAAAAGCGGGCTATGGTGTTTAAATTCTTAAATCGTTCGCCGGGCGGAATGCATGAAATTTGAGTAGGAATACCGAGTGCTTCTAACTGACTCGCAATTGGAGCGGCATATTGCGCCGCCAGCCCCGGGTGAGTTAAGATGCAAACTCTATTGGGAGAACAACGCGTAACAATCTCCCCTGCAATAGAGCCGAGAATTCCAGCACCCAGCCATAGAGGGTAACTTCGATCGCCTAACTCCATGTGCAAATGGGCTATCCCCGAAGTGGGTTTATGTTCCTGCGGGCCTATAAGGCGATTGTATATCTCGCAAACCGCCTTAGCTGCATTCTCCGGTGACTTTCTGCTTGTATCGACAGCACCATCTGCAGCTGCAGTATATGCTGGCGATCTTACCAGCTCCAACTGCAAAGCACGATCTGCGGGGCTAATATCGCCAGCAAGTAACGGGCGAGTACCGCAATCAGACAATCTTTGTTGTAACGCTCTTCTATTGGCATGTAGCCACAATACCGGCCCAAATCGACGCATATTCCTTCTGTTTTCCACAGAAAGAGCTGCCCCTCCGCCAGTTGCAACAACTGCCGGAGCACCCTGCGTAACCCGATATATAACATCGGACTCTAGTGCCCGAAATGCGGCCTCGCCCTGCTCCGAGAAAATCGAAGATATTGAACACCCTGCCTCCGCTTCAATTACGGCATCGGTATCCACGAAGGGTAGCCCAAGACTAGCCGCAGCCAGGGCCCCTGTAACCGATTTTCCGGAACCCATTATTCCGGTTAACACGAGGCCAGTACCACGAACCTGCTGATTAGCGCGGGATTCCCGCAGAGCCGTCAGAACAGAATCATGCTCAAAAGTGTAGTAAGTCTCAACTGTCATGTCTTAGAAGATCTGTTACAAAAACGATCCGCTTCCAGCCATGAATGCCGGAAGCGGATCGTGTGAATTGATGCCTCAGTTATTGAAGCGTCAGTTACCGGAAGGACCGCTTACTGGAGCAGTAAGACCGTTGCCTACACTAACAGCGCCGCCGGGGATCGGATCCGGAAGGATCGTTGCCGTGATGAACACCAGGAGTTCAGAATCGTTGGTGTTAACGCTGCGAGATCGGAACAGGCTGCCAATGAGCGGAAGATCGCCCAGAAGCGGAACCTTCTGCACTGCGTTGTTATCCTGCTTGCGGATCAGGCCAGCCAGTACCATCGTATCACCATTGCGGATGATGCGGGTTACGGACGGGATGAGCTGCTGTACAAGGATCGGGTAATCCGTACCATCCGGGCTCTTTGCAGTACCGCTAAGGTCGGTGAACATCAAGATACCATTGAGGGTAATCGTGTTGTCTCCGTTAATACGCGGCGTGATTGCCAGCACCGAAGTGGCCGGGATCTGCTGCGGATAGTACGTTGTCTGCGCTGCACCGCCAGGGCCAATGAAGGTCTGAGGGATAAACGAGTAGTACTCAGTGGTGTTTGTGAAGATAGCAGGAACGTTATTAAACGTTGTTGCCATCGGGGAAGCAACCACTTTACCGCGACCGGTTGTCAGCGCGAAGTTCAACTGCGTCTGCAGGTTGCCTGTTGCGTACTGAAGGACCGCCTGACCCGTTGGGGCATATCCAGCGTTGAGCACGCCGAGCAGGTTGACCTTCTGGAACTGCCAGTTAATACCGAACTGATCGGCATCGTTCTGCGTAACAGTAACAAACTGAGCGCGAACCTGAATCTGTTTCGGCTTGATATCAAGCAGTCTGATGCGGGTCTGCAGTTCACGGAAAGCAGCTTCGCCCTCGGCGTCATCTTTGTAACGAACAATGATTACATTGTTGTTTGAGAGGGCCGTAAGGTCCTGCGGCTCAATACCTGCAGGCAACAGACCACGAGCGGTACCGCCATTCTGGCCCTGGCCACCTACGCCGCCATTACCTGCGCCGCCCTGACCACCACCAAAACCACCGTTGCCGCCGCCGCCCATACCACCGCCGGGCTGGCCGAAGCCGCCGCCGCCCATACCACCACCGCCAAGGCCAGCCTGGCCACCGCGGTTGAAGTCTGGACCATCAGCGCGGTGAGCGCCTCCGTCCTGAGGGGTACCCTTAGTGCCGATCGGAGCTGCCGTGGAAGCTGCGCCCGGATTAACAAACTCGCCTGCATATCCCGGAACGAGCGAAAGTGTCTTCGGGGGATCCACATGAGTGGTTGCACCAGCAAGACCAGAGATTAAACCCTGGGTATTGACGCTAACACTTGTTGCGGCCTTACCAGAAAGCTGATCAATGACATCCTGTGCGTTTGCAAAGTAGAGTCGGATCTGACCGATCTTAGTTGAAACAGGAGCCAGAGGAGCAACGGAGGTCTGCACCTGCTCAACGGTTGGCTGAGCGACTGTGTGAGAACCCTTCGGGCCGATGTGATAGACGCCATCTTCCTGCCAGATATCTGCACCAGCAGAATCAGCAATCAGCTTCAGCACATCACCGACAGGCTTACCCTTAACAGAAAGTGTGACCTTGCCGTATTCCGATTTATCGTTGTGGAACACGAAGCTGCACTTGAGCTGCTGTCGAATAATTGCGATAGCGGCCGGGAGCGAGGTGTCGTTGAGTTCAACATCGAGCAGCGGATTGTTTCGTACCTGAGCAGCCTTCTGCCCCGCCGGGATGTCGTCATCCGCGAAGGAGCGAAGGGTTGCCCCATTGAGGAGCGCTGCGCTCAGCACGCTGGCGAACAGCAGCCCGGTAGCGCGTCCCTTCTGCCTGTGGAATCCCATACAGATGTCCCCCCTTGTCACGCCTCAGTAGTGCCAACGGGCGTGTTAAATCGTGGATAAGTCGGCATGTATCCTGAAATACATGTGCCGATTGCACGCATATCTGATACCAATTTGGTTTGAAGCAAACCGATATGCGAGCCGCTTCATTTTTGTGTTAAACGTCAGTTATGGAAGGGCATGCCTGAATCCTGCATGCCCTCCACAAATCAGATGTTAGGAGCGGGCAAATTAGAAGCCGCCGCGGCCACCGCCGCCGCCGCCAAAACCACCGCCGCCGCCACCGAAGCCGCCGCCGCCACCACGGCTACCGCCTCCCATGCCGCCTCCCATGCCGCCGCCCATACCACCACCCATGCCGCCGCCCATGCCGCCGCCCATACCACCCATGCCGCCGCCCATGCCGCCCATGCCGCCACCCATACCGCCGCCCATACCACCACCCATGCCGCCGCCGAGTCCGCCGCCGCCGAAGGAAGTGTAGCCAATGTTGACTACGTTACCGCCGAACGCCTGGACAATATCGGTTGCACTGAGGTTAACGGGTCGGATCATGCCGTACTTGTAGCCGCCGGAGCCAGTAGGAGTTGTATCATCCTTCTTGCCCTCATCGGTTGGTGCAGCGTCTTCCACTTTGGGTACAACGCTGTAGATGCCACTCTCAACCTTATAGGTGAGGGGGGTGCTGGTTGATTTCAGCAGGGTCTCAAGGGCAGTACGGAAAGGCACCTGGGTGAGGTGCGCAGTTACGCTGAGGCTCTTAAGAGATTCATCGATCGTGAAGTTCGCCTTGACCTGGGAGAACAGAAGCTTCAGACCGTAATACAGGTTGGTCGACTCGAGGTCGAGGTCGATCTTCTTGTTGGTCGGATCGTTTGCTCCGCCATTTGCTTCCGTGCCAGAATCCTGGGCATGGGCGCGAACTGGCGATGTAGCAACGCCGAGGACCGTCAGTGAGATCACTGCCAGACCCACCTTACCATACCTTGACAACATGGTTCCAATTCCTCCGAGGTAGCGAAACGTATCACACATTCGAGCTTCGCCACGCAGTATACGCGTGTCGATCAGTAATCCACGCTCAGTCGGTGACTTTGTATAAGTCTGTAAAAGCACATGGCCTTTACAGTTCTTCAGCACGATTAACCCTGCAAGTTTCGGGATTGTACCCGAGAACTCCTGCAAGCGGATACTTGAGTCCAGATTCTGATCTAAATCCTTACAAGCATCCACCGTTTCGAATTGCTTCAGCAGTTAGCTGCAGTTACTTTCCGCTCTGGAAACCACCGCCGCCGCCGCCAGGGGTAAGACCACCACCGGGTGTCATCATTCCGCCACCCTTCTTACCACCACCGATTCGGCCACCACCGAACGATCCGGGGCCGGTTGCACCACGGCCGGGGCCAGTGGGTGCACCCCCGAAGGAAGCACTTGAAGTGCCTACCGGGGCATCGCTAAGTGGAACTGTCTGCTGATACGTTACCAGGCCATCTTTGCTCTCCAGTATGACGGTGTCACCCTTGATGGAGGTTACAATATATGTTCGTCCGTTTCCAACGTCAACGGAGCTACCAGGCTTTACGATATCTACTTTGCCGCCGCTCTGCTCAAGAATAGCGAATACGCCATCTCCAGTCATAATGCCGGAGACACGGAGAGTCGGCTCTTCCCGAACGGTTACCGGATTCTTCGGGGGTGCTTCAATCTCTTCATCTGCTACACGAACAGGTAGGATGCTATCAAATACATAGGGCGGAGGCGGCGGAACCGTCCACGGGATGTAGAACGGATCTTTCCCCTTGTGATGAGCCACCACAGGAGCGGGTGCTGCAGCAGGTGCAGCTTTGTCTGCACCGCTAGCAAGCGGACCCTTCGCCTGGCCCAACGGCGGCTTCTTAGCTACCTGTGCGCCGGCAATTGTTAAGCCAATAGCCAGGTTCAGGCCGAAAGCAGCCGTTATAACTTTGTTTGAGACCTTGATTCGGTTCATTCCCGAGGTTTCCTCCCAGAAGGACTTAAAAGGCTACCGCCCTACTTGCCCTTACCCAACATACCGCCGCTAACAGGAGGTCCGCCAGACATTGGGCCACCCATGCCACCACCGAAGCCACCACCGAACCCGCCGCCGGCCGGAGCTGCTCCGCCGCCGATGCGGGGATCCACTGCCGGGGGAGGCGTGTTGGGGATGATGTACAGTGCCAGATCGTAGCTCATAAGTAGCTCGGGGCTCTGGCCTGAAAGGGTTACATTAGTTACGACGGGTACACCATGCTGAAGCATTCCATTGAATTTTCGCAGATGTGCCATGGCCTGGTCAAAACTTTTGCAGGTTACCTGTACCTTCCACGGTTCCTTCGCAGAAGGAAGCGTGATGTAGGTTAGGTTTGCAATGCCGTTAGGATCAGAAGCAAGGGATGGTACAGGGAAAACCTGCCCAAGGCTGCGAGACACACCAGAGGTGCGCTGCGCATCGTACCATGCAGTTACCCAGCGGCCCCACTGTGCAGGCAGATCATTAACAGCATTGGACGTATAGTACTGGTCAATGTTGTCTTTGCTCCACTTAAGAGTGGGCATATACTTGCGGGAGTAAACCATCCAGTCTTTGGTGATCTGTATGGTATCCAGCTTGGATTTCTCAAGGTCCTTCTTGGCTGCGGCTTTTGCGGTTTCAGAACCACCGGCCTGCTCAGCAGCAGCTCCAGCAGCCTTGGCTGTTTCAGTTTCCTGGTTGCGCGGCTTTATCATCGCGAAGAAGATGATCAGGCTTGCGAGAAGAAGCGCAGTGGCTCCAATAATGTGAATATGGAGCGCTGTAAGGCGAGATGTTTTCTTCACTTCTACTCTCCCTTATCCTTCTTGTTGAACTTACCAGATGCAGCCCCACCGCCGCCGCCGGTTGGTGCCGTGCTGCCGCCACCACCACCGCCGCCGAATCCTGCGAAGGCGGTAGATGCAGGTGCACCGCCACCACCGGGCCATACCGGGGTAGGTATGCCGCCAGCATGTGCCGTTTTAAGAACTATCTGAGCGGTAAAGTTAAATCCATTTTTGCCGCGAAGCTCTGCCTTGCCAACTGTATCGGATGCACCAGCTCCGCCGCCGCCTGTTGGGCCAGCACCGGGCATACCGCCGCTTGCCAGCAGGCTACCCATGTTGGCCATTTTGGAACTGAAGCCCGCAGTGGCCATGCCGCCACCTGTGCCCGGGGCAGCTCCGCCTGGCATTCCGCCACCGGAAACAACTGCGGGAGACTCTGGCTGATATGCGTGAGGGATCATCGCGAAGTTCACGTGATCTACAACCCCGGCATTATCGCGCAGGTACTTCCACCATTTGACTATGGCTTGCTCACTGATACCAAACCCAGAAACGTTTACCGTTTTGCGATCTTTATCCAGGAAAACGGACTTCAGGATGATCGAGGTATCGGTTGGTGTGATATCGCGAACGAGCTCATAGGTGTCTGCCCAACCGTTATTGTAAATGTTAGCGCCCTTAACGAAAACCTGCTTGGTTTCGATTTCCGCGCGCTTCGTTTTCTCGGCTGTGGTTTTAGACTTGAAGTCGTCCGTATCTTTTTTCAGGGCTTCTTTTGCCTGCTGATCGGCCAGGGCCGCATCGCGAGCCGCTATGGCTTGCGAGTTTACAAACATCAGACCCAGAACTGCAGCAAGCACAACGCCACCCCACACAAAGGAGAGGTTTCTAACCTTGTTCTTGTCGTTTATGTAGTCTGGAAGCAGATTGATGCGCAGCATCGTATTTTATCTCCCACCTGGAAGGTCTGAGCAATCCTCGCCCCGAGTTATGATGTGCTAAGCACGCCGTTGTTCAGGGCGAGTACTGTTCGGAACTACTTCTTCTTGGCGCTCTTGGTCTTGGCCTTGGCTTTGCTCTTCCCCTTGGAAGCGTTGGGATCTGTTACCAGATCGCGCAGGCCGAGACCAACACTGATCGGGAACACCGGAGCAAGATCCTGAGCATACTGTGCAGAAACCGACTTGGCTGTGATCTGCACATTGTGCAGAGCATCCGCCACGCGTGTCGGTATACCAAGTTCCATTTCCAGGAACTTGTCGAGATTCTTCAACTTGGCCGTTCCGCCAACCAGCAGAATCTCATTGATATGCGCATCACCGGCTCGGCCACGATAGTAATCGAGTGAGCGGCGAACCTCCTGTGCGATTTCAGCAATCACAGGAGCCATAGCAGAAAACACCTGAATTCGTAGCGCATCGCGAACCGGATCAGCGCTGGATGGTGTAGCGGGCAGGTTCTCAGCATGAGCAGGGGCCGGAGCTGCGGGAGCCTCATACACATCTAGCGGAGCACCGGTTGGCTGAGGAATCGCATCACCGGGAGTTGAGAACTCGAAGGGCATTGGCCCGCCCGGTGCAGGAGCTGCAAATGGATCCGGGGGCGCACCGAAGGGGTTGCCAGCCGGAGCAGAAAAGTCCTGGAAGCCAGGGGAGTTGAATCCGCCGCCACCGCCAAAATCAGGCTGGGCACCGGCTCCACCGAACTGATCCAGAATAACTTCGCCATATTCGCGCTTGTAATTCTCAGCAGTTGCCAGATCAACACCAAGGCCCTGCGCAATAGCACGGGTCAGGTTTTCACCTGCAACCGGTAGCGTACGTGGGAAAGCCAGAAGCTTATCCCTGTAGATACCAACTTCGGTGTAAGATGCACCGATATTCAGAATAGTGACCGTGTGGCCTGGCTGAGACTGATTGGGATCGATATCCAGCAGAGTGCGGCACACAGCAAGCGGCTCAACATCGATAGATTTCGCTTTAAGCCCTGCCGCGGCCAGCATTTCTACATGCCGGTCGATCATGTCCTGCTGCGCTACCGCAAGCAGAACTTCCATATTCTGTCCCTCAGCGTAGCCTTCCGGCCTGTCGATCGGGGTCCAGTCAATAACCATTTCACTGGTTGCAAACGGCACGTGCCGCTCAACTTCCCACTTCATGGTTTCTGCAAGCTCAGACTGATTCATCTGCGGTACTTCGATTACTCGAACTACCACCGCAGACTGACCAGAAACGGAGCTTACAACATCCCTGGAGGTAATCCCTGCCTGCTTGAGCAGGTTCTTTACCGCTGTTCCCAGCAGTTGGGGATCGACAATCTCGCTTTTGTCATAGGCCTCGAGAGGTGTTGGAGCAACACCCATCGCGACAACCTGCAACTGGCTGCCAGAGCGGCGAAGTTCCGCCACTTTGATCTGATTGGAGCCGATATCCAGCCCGACAAATGAACCACCCGCCATGCTGTCTCTACCTCGATTCGGCCGCCTACACCCTGTGATTGCCAGATGCAGCGGCAGATTGGCCTGACTAATTTTCGATTGATTTGCGCTCCTTGGAGCGCTCTTGTTACCTGCACTGAGACGTGACGAACCGACGGCATGCCGGCACACGTACCCCGCATTGTATCAGCTTTGCCATATCCTGTCAACAGTTCTTGAGCAGGCTCTGACAACTTTTCGAACGTATCTTTCAGGCATCTGCTAAATTAGTTGCTGCCTCACGCCACAGGGTTCACCTATTGGCAATTACCGGCCAGCCAAACTAATGTTCACACTACTTTTGTGCCTGATGTGTTTCATACACCTGAGGATACTTCTTCTTTATCCACTCTCGCAGAGTCATGCCCTGCCCGGTTTCCCGGTACAGATCAAAGAAGATATCCATTGGTTTGGTGTTTGAGAATCGGAAGTGGCCGTATCGCCATGTTAACTGGCTGCCTGTGGCTTCATCCAATGGCTGTTTCATGTACACATGCGCGTACAGCGCGCTTGCTAACCCGGTTCTATCCGATCCGGCCTGGCAATGCACCAGAATCGGGTACTTTGCATGGTCGAATATATCCAGTAACTTTGCAGCCACATCCGGCGGTGGCAGCGATCGTGCACTAAAGGTATTGTCGATATGCTCTACGCCCAGTTTCTGACATATCTCTATTTCTTCGCGATAGCGTTTGTCTTTCATACTCCCCGCACGCAGATTCAGAACTGTTTTGATTCCGTTTGCAGAAAGTACAGATTCTAGCCCGTGGCCAACGGCCCTTGCAGATACCGCATCGTACCCACTGCCGGTTAGCTGGCAGCTTCGGTACAGCTTGCCAGGCTCAACCACACGCACATTCCCGCCAAACACGCCTATGTAGCAGCAGAACAGAAACACAAACAGAAATACGATTCCAACAATTCTGCCACGTCGTTTACGCGGCACAGCAGCCTTTGCCGGCGTTGTTGGTGCATCTGAGTTCTGCAGGTTATCTGGTATTGATTCTGGTGGTGTTGTCACTATTAATTGCCTGATGGTTACAAATTGGCGCAAGTGGGCATCAAGTGGCCCTCTCTGCTCGCAACAGTTTACCGCACAGCCCGCCGTTAGTACACAAAGTGCCCTGTCTACAGCCCAGATGTCTGGTAAGATGCCGGGGTACAATTTTGAGTAATTGAGGGATTGTGAGCGCACGGGTATTGATACAGAGGAAATATGGCTCAGAGATCTGCAGTTCCCACCGGGTTGGTTTGCCTTGTGCTTGCCCTCGCTACGGCATCCGGGGTAGCTGTTGTTACTGGCCCAATACCTGTTGTGAGAGTTTCAGTTCCGGCAGTTGCAGCTGGCTTTCTGCTTGGTTTATCCCTTGCAGGCATCACACGCACGCGCAGCCCAATACGAATCTACTTGCTGTTGGCCGGTGTGCTTTTGCCTTTCTGGGTGTTAAAGGGCCCCTGGCCCCCCTTACGCCTTGAGGATGTGCTTACACCGGGCAGCACTATAGATAAAGCGGAAACGCGCTCTCAACTGTTAGAGCTGCTGCGGGCCGCTGCCTTTATTCTTGCAATCCCATTTCCATACGGGCATTTTGGCCACCATGGGCCAGATTCACAGCCGCTGAAAGAGACAAACGATTCGGATTCTGAATCTTCACACCCGGTTTCCTGAAATCCATTTGGTTCTTCGGTCCGTATAATTTACCAGTATCAGTCTCTACTTATTTATCGGCAGCGCTCTTTCTACGTGTAGTATTGCGCCGCGCCTGGAGCATACGATGAATAACTCTTACAACCCGCAATCTATGCACGCCGAGCGTACCGCCCGGATTCGCCGCACAGCCTTATATACCGCTGTAGCTTTTGTGCTGGGAGCGGTTATTAGCCCGCGCATTCAAATTACATGGAAATCGCCATTTTCTCATGCCGACCCTGCACTTGTTGAACCTGGCAAGCAACACCCAACCTCCCCTTCCGAAATCTATGTGCATGCGGCCAGTATCGGCAGTAAATCCGTTGTTAACATAGATACCCTGAAGCGTGCTCACGCCAATCCGTTTGATGAGTTCTTCTATGGTGGCGGCAATCGGGTTCAATCCAGCGAGGGTTCGGGCGTTATTATTAACACTACCGGAGATATTCTCACAAACGAACATGTAGTGGGTGCCGTTAATGAAGAGGGTAAAACCATTAAGGTAACTCTCAACGATGGCACTGGCCGTTCTTTCACGGGGAGGGTGATTGGTGCCGATCACGTTACGGATGTAGCCCTGGTGCACATCGATGCCACAAACCTCCCTGCAGCACGCATGGGTACGGTTAAGGGCCTTATCCCTGGCCAAATGGCGGTGGCAATTGGCAACCCCCTGGGTTACCGGTTTACCGTTACACATGGAGTAGTAAGCGCCCTTGGCCGCCCTATAAATGATGAACAAGAGGGGCGAATCTACGAAAACCTGATTCAAACCGATTGCGCCATCAACCCCGGCAACTCTGGCGGTGCGCTGGTAAACATTGATGGTGAAGTTATAGGAATCAATACTATCGTTGCCTCTCAGGCACAGGGTATTGGATTTGCGATTCCTGTGGATACCGCCCTAAACGTTGCCGCAGAACTTAAACGATTCGGGCGAGTTAAAAGGCCATGGCTTGGCATGGTGGTTATAACCAACACCCGAGAAATAGCATCTTCCAACGGATTGCCAGATGCGGCAGGTGTGATTGCTGTTAGATTTGCCCGCGATGGTGCCGGCGCATCGGCAGGAATACATCAAGGAGATATCATTACCAAAATTAATGGTAAATCTGTTCAAACTGCCGAAGATTACAAAGCGTTGGAAAAAACTCTGAAGATTGGCCAGACGGTTTCTGTAGACCTACTGCGCGAAAATAACAAAATGACCGGTAAAATGACGGTCGGCGAAGCACCCTGACGGCCAAACAAGCGGGGGTGAGAATGCCGCGGGGCCACCCCTCGCGGCCTGGAGAAGGGTGTGACACAACAAACGAGAGCGATCGTGCTTGTTTCTGGAGGTATGGATTCGTGCGCAGCAATTGCCATAGCCAGAGAGGCCGGACACGATCTTTATGCTCTGCATATTAACTATGGCCAGCGTACCGAGGCACGCGAGCTCATAGCCTTTAATGCACTGGCAGATTTTTATGAGATTCCAGAGCATAAGCGGCTGGTGGCCTCCATTGCGCACCTGGCAGCAATTGGTGGCAGCAGCCTCACAGATTCTAATATCCCTGTTACAGAGGCCGATTTAGATAGCACCGAAATCCCCACCTCCTATGTGCCGTTTCGAAATGCGCACCTGCTGAGTATTGCTGTTAGCTGGGCAGAGGTGATTGGTGCCAAAAAAATCTACATTGGGGCGGTGTATGAGGATAGCAGCGGTTATCCTGATTGCAGACCAGAGTATTATGCTGCCTTTAACCAGCTGATTAAAGTTGGAACGGCCGCAGGCAATATCCAAATCGAAACACCGATTCTCTATCTTACCAAAGATCAAATTGTAACCAGAGCTCTAACGCTCAATGCCCCATTGCACCTCACCTGGAGCTGCTATCAGGGCAGTGATAAGGCTTGTGGCCTCTGTGATAGCTGCGCACTACGCCTGCGTGGGTTTGCGCGTGCCGGGCAGGTTGATCCTATACCGTACGAAGTGCGCCCAGAGTACCAGTAGATTGCGGTGCTGAAAACACAAAAGGGCGGAGACCGGGTTTATACCGTTCTCCGCCCTTTTTTCGTTTTCATTAGCCCCCGATTACTGGTTTTGCTTAATAAAGCCGTGGTATACGCCCATCCAGTAAGCAATCAGCCACGTGCTGCCATCTTGCTCTATGCCACCGTTGCTTCCACCATCGCCCTGCCATGGGTTGCCATTCCAACGCTTTACCCACCGCTCTGATGAGGGCACCACTCTATCCAGATGAGAGTCGTGCTCAAAATCGGTGCCTGGCTTGTGCCATATTTTTACATCATGGCGCTGGCTGTTGTTTATATTCCAATCCACCATGTCCCATGGCCAATCCTGAAGATCCTGAACTCCAATCTCCGCATCACAATAGTTACCTGTTAGCGCCCCGTAGTTGAAGTTGTAGAAACTGCTGTGCTCGGCACGCTGGGTTATGTCCCCGTTTTCATTGTCTTCCCAGGTGCGGGCAAAGCTTTGCACCAGTATGCGCCTTTTGGCCGGGTCTTTCTCCAACATCAACAGTGGGTAGAACGTGATAGCCGCAAGCTGATCGTCGGAGTGGTTAATTTCCCACCAATCACCAAGGTTCCCGCGCCGCAGCAACAGTGTGTTTTGCAAATAGTGGTATTTTTCTATCATCTCATCATAGGCTTGCTGGTACTTCCGGTCACCAGTAAGATGGTAGCTTAGCTTTAGATGAGAGAGCAAATCCAGAGAGTTGATTCCACGCTGATCTATCCACTCAGGATCATCATTCAGGAACTGTGGCCCCCATACCCCCCATCGCGTTTTACGGCCGCTGTGGCCAATAAGTGTGTAGTTGTTCTTTATGATCGAATCCATCGAGCGGCGGACCAGGGCCTCGATGTATTTCTTTTCCGTGGCGTCCGCCACCAGATCATGGTACAGGTACCAGGCGAAGAAGTGACCGTCCAATGTGTCTGACGACGTATCGGTTTTAAGCCACAGCCCCTTCACCACCGGAGATTTAACCCAGTACTTATCTTTTTCTCCTGGCACATGTACCAGCGCGTCAGGATTAAAACCCTTTATGCCGGCCTTAATCTCCTCTTCGGTAACCATTGATCGGGCAGGATACCCGGGTATGCCGGATACGCGTTCCAGCTCCAAAAGTGCATCAAACGATTTTTTTGCTTCTTGCCGAGCATTGGCCGAGTGCGTAGAGGCATATCGAAAACATTGAGCGGCAACATAATAGGCTGTCCACAGGCCATCGCTATCAGCAGCCTCGTAGTTAGCCCCCGCAGTAGGATCACCAGGTGTCTTCAGGTGAATTAAACCTATGTACCCGTGCCGGTTATGGCGCTGCTGGGTAATACTATCGAAGTGTTCGGCCTTCTTCGCCAGCGTCATCTTCTCTTCGAAGATGCTGCCAACTCCGCCATCGGTTTGAAACCATGTGTGCCCGCGAGAATCTGTCCATATCGAAGCAATATTGTTGCCGGGTAGCCAGCGTTTGCCCCAGAAATACCGATACTTGCCATCCCTCAGGCGCCATGCGCCTTCCGGCGTGCCGCCCCACACATCCCCATTGGGAGCCAGGTGAACGCAATTCACGCTATCATACGGCATGCCGTCTTTACGATTCAGGCGTTCCCACCAGTTTGCGCCATCCGTTACATACACACCGCTTGTGGTTGCAGCCCAAATATGCCCCTGAGAATCGGAGCACACGCAATTAATCTTTGTGCCGGCCGAAATCTCAATCTGTCCGGCTCGAGAGAGTGTTGGCACCACAACCGTAGCCGTAGAACCACCAGATTGCTGGAATACGCCAGCGTCTGTTACAACCCACACCTTGCCGTTGATGGCCTTTGCTGCCGAGAGTACGGTGCAGCCCGCAGGCAGTTGGCTGCGAAGCACAAATTGATAATCCGCTTGAGGCACCTGGCCCTCTGCGGGAATAGAATCGGCAAGGCCGTACTTAATGGCCATAAGCTGAGGAAAAGTGCCTGCAGAAGTGCCTGTTCCGGCAGGTGCGGAAACAAGCTGAAGCAGAGCGGTAAACGCGGCAATACCCGGGATCATATCTACCTCTTCATTACACACGCCGTTAGCCCGAGGCAATGCCCCGTTGCGCTTCGGCAACAGTTACGGCTCTGTTTTGGTCTTTTTGTAGCCAATATCCTGTCTCCAAATGCCGCAAGCAAGCAGGCAAAGTAAATTGAACAAATATGTCTTCCAAAATACGTCTTCCAGCGGACGCAGCAGCGCTTTATTCCTGCAATGATATTTAAGAAGTGAGATGCTCACAGGTTAACAAAGAAAGTTCGCAGACGGGGTAAACACCGCAGATTGCACGGTGTTATGAACATTATCACAGCGGCAGAATAGGCAAGAACAAACCGCATGTTGCCTCGTCACTCATGATGAAGGACAACGGGTACTAAAGATTTCTTCTGTATCAGTTGTCACTAATGTAGATTTAATGTTCGGCTTGCAAAATTGGCACATGGACGCCGCAGATGACGTGCTACCAATTTCAGCCGAATCGGAATGGCCAGATACGGAATAGCAACTTCAACAAGTGCTAATGCGTTAAGGCCCGGAGTAGAACAATGAAGTACTTTACAATTGCTGCGCTTTTACTGATTTCTATGCGCCCGGCACATGCCTATCTTGATGGCGGAAGCGGCAGCTACATCGTGCAGATGGCAATGGCTGGCATGCTTGCAATGGTTTTCTCTGTAAAGCTCGCATGGCAGCGAATTAAGACATCGATATCCCGCACCCATCATCGCGGACAATGACGATTCAGCGTGAGCCCGGTTCTTTTAGAGACCCATGCGGGTTTGTGTATACCCGGGATGGAGACATCTACCGGCAGGTTCAGCCATCGTATGCGGCAAATTACGATCTGCTGCAGCAATCCGGGCTCGCCGCAGCTTTGATGACCGATGGGCTACTGGTACGGAGCACTGAGGCAGATATTAGCCTCGCTGCGTATCCGGGGGCGTATCGTGTGCTATCTGTGGATAGGGTTCCATTCATCTCCTATCCCTACGAGTGGTGCTTCAGCCAGCTTAAAGATGCGGCTTTGCTCACCCTGGAGATTCAGAAGCGCGCCATTGAAAAAGGAATGTCGCTCCGAGATTCCAGCGCGTACAACGTACAGTTTGTGGGTGCTAAGCCAGTTTTCATCGATACGCTATCCTTCGAAGCGTACGCCGAAGGCAAGCCCTGGGTGGCCTACCGCCAGTTCTGCCAGCACTTCCTTGCACCGCTGGCACTAATGGCCCATGTGGATATCCGCCTCAGCCAGATGCTTCGTATATGGATAGATGGCATCCCACTGGATCTCGCTGCAAGCCTGCTGCCTCGTAAGCTGATGCTGAACCCCGGCCTGCTCACGCATATTTTTGTTCATGGTGCAGCCGGCAGCAAATATGCCGATGATTCTGGCGCTAAAGCTAAAAGGGCAACCGAAACACGGGTAAGCAAACTGGCCATGCTTGGCCTGGTGGATAGCCTGGAAACCACCGTCCGCAAACTTAGCTGGGCACCTGGCGGCACCGAGTGGGGCAACTACTACGCCAACACCAACTATACAGATACCGCTTTAAAAAGCAAACAACAGTTGGTACAGCAGATGCTTGGCACAATCCAGCCTGCGCCAAAACTGGTGTGGGATCTGGGTGCAAACACGGGCCTTTTTAGCAGGATCGCAAGCACTCAGCGCATAAACACCGTTGCCTGGGATATCGACCCAGCTGCAGTAGAAAAGAATTATCTGCAATGCAAGAGCACCGGTGAAGGTGCCCTGCTGCCGTTAACCGCTGATTTAACCAACCCGGCGCCAGCAATTGGTTGGAACCATCAAGAACGCAAATCTATGCTGCAGCGCGGCCCCGCTAATGTGGTGTTTGCGCTTGCACTGGTGCATCACCTTGCCATTTCAAACAATGTTCCGCTTACCGGAGTGGCCGATTATCTGGCATCTGCAGGGAACTGGCTCATAATTGAATTTGTCCCCAAATCGGATTCTCAGGTTCAACGCCTGCTGGCATCCCGCGAAGACATTTTCCCCTGCTATACGCAAGACGGCTTTGAAGAGGCTTTTGCCACCAGATTCGAAATAAAGCACAGTGCACCTGTTCCAGGCACCGAGCGAACTCTTTACCTTATGTGCCGCCGCTGATATTGCGGTACTGGTAGAATTGAGAGCCCCCCTTTGGAAAGTGATGTAGAGCCCTCGCTAAAATCGCCACCGCTCTCCGCGCCTGTTGCCGAAGCACCGCAAAAAAATCGCCGCACTATCCCCTTCCATCCGGTACTGCTTGCGCTGTACCCGGTTATGGCTTTGCTATCGCGCAACTTTACTCAAACCCCTATTCAGCAATCGCTGCGCACATTCGGTATTGCTGCAGCTGTTGGTATGGGGCTCTGGGCTGTAATCCTAATCTTTGTGCACAACCTGCGTAAAGCTGCCATCCTTGCCTCCACCGCTATCCTGCTGGTGTTCACATACGGCCACATACTAAACCTTACGCCAGAATCTGTTCACCCAATCGTTGGCCCAATATGTGTTCTGCTGCTCATCGCTGTTGCTGCAGCAACAATAAAAACACGTCAGCCACTATTTGATACCACCGCTGCGCTTAATCTTATGGCCTTTACCCTCACCGGTATGTCTGCCTATACAATTGTTGATCAGGCACGCCACCACCATCCACAAATTGTACGCGCTGGAGCCGGCGCGCCAGTAGCCGCCGTTGCCGGAGTGCACCGCAAACTGGGGGTGCCAGAGAAGAAGGCGCCAGATGTGTACTACATTGTTCTGGATGCATATGGCAGGGCAGATAGGCTTCAACAGTTCTTTGGCTATGATAACTCTGCCTTTATTGCAGAACTAAAGAAACGCGGATTTTATGTGGCAGAAAACAGCGGAGCAAACTACGATCAAACTCCTCTGTGCCTATCCAGCTGCCTCAGCATGGCCTACCTGGATGCCAAGAGCATGGATCTCAGCCCGGAGGGCCTGCGCAAACTCACCGACGACAGTGCCGTGGCCCAGATTCTGCAAGATCATGGAAGACACTACATCAATGTGTGGAGTGGCCTCGAGGTATCCAGGGTAGAAACGGCCGAAACAGTTCTCAACAACAACGCGGATCTTAATGCGTTTGAAAAGCAAGCACTTGAGATGTCTGTAATGGTTAGAAGCAAGAAGATTCAGCACAGCCTTTACGATACACACAGAACCCGAATCAATGGTGTATTTGATTGCCTGACAAAAGCCGCCGAGTTGCCAGGGCCAAAGTTTGTGTTTGCACACGCTCTTTCGCCCCACCCACCGTTTGTATTTGGCCCATCTGGCGAATCTGTGGATCCAGCTGGCACCTATAGCCTCGCCGATGGCAGCTGGCTGCTGGCAAATATCTCTCAGCAAGATTACATCCGAGGCTACACTGGCCAGCTGCAGTATGTTAATAAACGCGTGCTTCAAGCTATCGATTCTATCCTTGCGAAATCAAAGGTGAGGCCAATCATTATCCTACAGGGCGATCATGGCAGCCGAATGACGGTGGATTGGGACAGCCAGAAGCGAACGGATCTTCGCGAGGCGTTTTCTATATTTAACGCCTACCTGGTGCCAGATTCAGTTCGCGAAAAACTCTACCCAACAATATCGCCTGTTAACTCGTTCCGAGTAGTATTAAGCACACTGTTTGATGTTAAACTGCCGCTGCTAAAGGATAAGAGCTACTACTCCACTGCGGAGCATATGGATCGCTTTTCTGATGTTACCGATCTTATTCCAAATGCGACAGGGCCGGAAGAGAAGGCAGAACACGCAACCCCGGGCAATGCCGCGCTGGATGCAGCAACACACGGCATACACTAGGCTGGTTTATTGAGGAAGTGCATCTGAGGGTGAAGCGTGAAGAGTATGATTCAGGATAGCGCTTAACTTTTTAGGATCTGCTTTATCCGGGCCGCTCCAATCAAGAGACATAGATAGCCGTGTCCATGGCTGCTCTGTTTTTGAAAGCGCCTTTAGTTGTGGGTTCATCTCATCCAAAGCAATCTTGTTGTTAACCACATTGTAAGGGCTGAAATCCGGAGTATCGGTAAAGCATTCCGCAAACGGCAGCGCGTTGGCATCAAACCGATTCATGGGCTCAATATTAAGCATCAGCTCTATAGAGCGTATAAGCCCAAGCGTACCGCAAAGCTCGTGATCCACATATTTGCGCCGAGTATAAGGGCTTATGGCATAACACACCGTTCTGTGCCCATCCACATGGTCTCGCCCAAACTGCGCATCATCTTCAATTACAAAAATGCAGGTGTTCTTCCACTCCGGGCTTTTAGATATCGCCTCCACAACGCGCCCAAGCGCAAGGTCGTTATCGGCCACCATAGCCTGTGGTGTCGGAAAATCGGGGTTTCGCCCTTCGGTATGATCACAGGGCAGCGTTAACAGCATCAGCGAAGGCACCACCTTGCGCTTGCTGTAGTGTGAGTACTCAGCAATAAAGATATCGGCACGTTTCTGATCACTCTGAATTAACGGCCAGTAACACAGCTCCTGGTTTATATAAGGCCGCAAACTATCCAGCCGCGTTGTTACCCTGGAACGGATTCTGTTGCGCCCGCTTACCCTATCTTTCCACAGTTCGGACCACGTTTTGACAGTAGGTGTAAAAACAGACAGGCGGGCATCACAAAACTCGCCATAATCTCGGAATGATTTTCCGCTCCGCAGAGCAGCATCCCAAAGGCAACCGCTTGCCGAAACCGCCATGGCACAGTCTCCATTATTGGGGTAGGTTCGGTAGCCGGTATAAAAATGCTCTATGTAATCGTTAGCCAGTGCCTGGGTGCACCATTGATGCCCATCTGCACTGTTGGTGCCAGTAACATATGCATTATCCATAAGCACAAACTGGCGGGCCAGGGAATGGTGGTTCGGAGTTACATTTTCGCCCAGATCACAGAGTGTGGGGTCCCCATTGCCCTCTGGCATATCGCCAAGTATCTCATCGTAAGTACGATTCTCTTTTATGATATACAGAACGTGCTTTATGGCTCCACGGTACACGGCCAGGTTGGGTTTAAGCACGGCCTTATCCCGGTTCCATCCGTTGTTTTGAGTCACCTGCGAAGTAGCAGCTTTCAGATCTTTACTGAGATCCAGGATGGTTACAGTGCCCTGAAAATCATGTGCATTGCCTGGCCGCCCTCGGGATGTTAACAGTACCGATCCGTTGCCTTTGGTATTTAAAACATAAGCACGGTTGCCTGCCGCGTTGATGGCAACCGCCATGGGGAAAAAGCCTGCTGGCCGAAATCCCAGTACCTGGCCCTTATTTAGATCCAGCACACAGATGGCATTGTCTCCACCGCAGCAGATATATGCCATATGGTTCTTTAAAACAAGATCGCAAGGCATGCTACCGAACTTCGATAACCCTGCCTGATGCAAACTGATGGTTCGCAAAACCTTACTATCTGTTATGGCTATCTCGGTAATCGAATCGCTTGCCGCATTGGCAACATAGGCCCTGTCTCCCTCCACCTCAATTGCGGTAGGGTGCAATCCTACGGTTAAACGCCGTTCAGATGCGGTTTCTCTGTTGATGAGGCTCACAGTGCCAGAGGCCGCTGCGCCATGTGGGTCCACTACAATCACGGCGTTCCCGGTCATACCGGTGTCATCGCCATCTTTTACTTCTCTCCCACCCCAGTTAGTAACCAGCAGCGTTTTTTCATCGGCAGAGAGTTTAACCTCAAATGGCAGATTCTGCACCTTGAATTCACGAATCCAGGTGCGGTTTACAAGGTCAATTTCTGCTATGGCATTGCGATCCAACGCGGCAGCAAACATGCGCGTGCCATCGGCAGTTATTACCATGCCTCCCGGCCGCGGGTTGCTGCTTACGCCGGTGGGTTTAACCGATAAACGCGCTCGTAGGTTCCAGCGCCCGGCACTGTGTTCTACCTCTTGAATTATCCCAGATGCCGTACTTACGTAAAGCTTTTCGCCCGTGGGGTGCCAGCACACACCGCGAAAACCGGCACCATCTGGCAGCCCAATAGTCACCGTGCGAGATCGGGTTACAAGCAATACACGCCGGTGATCCAGCACAGCCAGTGTCTTCCCATCCGGGCTCAGTGCCATATCCACCGGGCGTCCCGGGAAATTAAACGAACCTGGCTCTATGCGCTGCAATGTAGACACAATGTAGGAGCCATCCGGCTGTTTGCCCACGCGTAGCCGCGCCACCTGATACCCCGCCCGCACACCAGTGGCGGCTATCAGGCAAACAGCGGCAGCCATTATGGCCAATCTGCGGGCTGCGGTTTTTGAACCACCCGAAGATCTCGATTCCGTTCGCACTCTATTCATCATAAGGTTAAGCAATCAAGAAACCGCTGTAAACAGCTTGCACGGTTAAATAGTACCTTTGCTTCTGCCGCAAACGTATCCATAATTCAACGGATATGGTGCCAATTTGGGGCATGAATTGCGCATAGCAGGTGCAGTAAGTGGCTCCTATGAGCTATCATTAATTATCATGGTTTTTGACGCCATGCCGACATGAAGCGGACAGGAGAACCGGTTGTGAGTGAAGAGCTAAAAGCTGCCATAAACGCCCCCCGTAGTATAGTGCCAGAGATCGTTGTAGACAAGAGGTTGTGGGGAAGCCAGACACAGCTCACACTCAACGAATCTACATCTGTTGCATTCCTGAATGTTCAGCCACACCAGGCGCTAAGTGAGCAGAGCCATAAACTCCGCAGCGAACTGTGGATTGTGGTCAACGGCGAAATGGATGTGGAACTGGATGGTGAAATTATACGCCTATCCGGTTTTGGTGCTCGTGTATTTATCCCTGCCGGTGCGCACCATCGGGCCTATGGGCTGGATGCTGAGTGTACCTACATGGAGATCGCATACGGTCATTACGACTCCAACGATATTGTTCGTTACAAAGACATGTACAACAGGGCCGACGCATAGCGTCGACCCTGTTGCGGTCCCCATCTGGTTGCGCCGGCTGCTCTTTAGAAGCCGGCGTTTACCTTTTGTTCTGCTGGCAGAGATTGCGGCTCAGCAAAACCGGGAAGTGTTGGAGGAATGGGCACGGTTTCGTTGTCTGCAGTGCGCCGCGTTTGCGGTGCAGCGGCACGCACCAGTGTTTGCCCCAGAATCAAATCCCGCAATTTAACACCTTCTGCTATTGTTACCCTGCCCGGCTCTATAGCCACCACTCTGGTAATTGGATCTATGCTGCCTCCAACCGGCAAGTAGCGCGTATCTTCACCCACTTTAACAATGGCCATTGATGTGCCATCGGTTACTATTCCCAACAGCGAAAGATCTGCCGTGGGCGGCGGTGAAACAGCTGCGGGTTGTGTGCCGCCAATCCCGGATTTTTGCCCGCCTGCGCTCGGGTTCACACCGGCGTGGGCCTGGGCCGCAGCCTTGTGTATGGAATCTATTGCATAGTCTGTCCAGAACGGATTGGCCGCCAATCCCGTTGAGGTACGTTGCGGGACGCCCTGCGTTCCTGGAGCCATTGCCGTTTGCGATGCCGTTTCCGGATGGTTCTGGTTCTCCTTAATTTT
>CAIONQ010000065.1 GCA_903859705.1 uncultured Chthonomonas sp. | reverse complement strand
GCTGAAACAGATCCGTGTTGTCACCTTGCTTACCAAGCATTGGAACAGCTCCCAAAATCTACGTCTCCAAGATATGGTAAGATTCGATTCTAATGCGTTTGGTACCTTCGTGTGGGAGAGTTTTTCATCAGGCTTCTAGTTGTCGTCCAAAAAACCGGGTTAAGACCAGCGGAATTCCGACATTCGTAGCCGCCAATTCGACCGGTGGTGCTTTGGGAATTTGTGCAGATTCGGCCTCCACGATGTCGGTATTTTCTTGACGGGGGTTAACACCCGAACCTGGCAGCAGCACCTTGTTTGAATTATCTGTTCGTACTGATACCGTAAAATTATTTAAATCCGCGTATCGCTCCGAGGCACATTCTACTTGGCGTGCTATTTCTCGTGCAGACCTGGATGGCGGGAGGTCAAATTCTCGTTCGGAAACACACCGCCACTCTTCAAAAACTTGAAGTGCTTCACCATATCTCTCAGCTTTAGCTAGCGCCTTCATTGCGAGCAAATAGGAAGATTCTACTAACGGATCGACTTTGATTAATCGGAGCGCATAACGATGAGCTTGTTCTGCATCTCCTGCTGCAAGGGTTAGCATTGCCGCGTCTCGCAGAAGCTCGCTTTGCCAGCTTTGCATCTCCTCGCGTGCCGCTACTGCCCAATCTGAGTAGCAACCAGGCAACAGATCGCCGCTATACAGGCCGATGGCATTGAGAGCAAGTTGAAGTCGGTCTGTGCAGCCGAGCTGTGAATAGGCGCCATACGCCGTAACAAAGCGTTGAACATCGGTAGATACCGCAGCCGAAGCAAGCGCAACAGTCGACCTATCCGAAATGATAACACTGTTAGTAACCGTGCCTGGTGGCTCCAGTTGCCGACGGAGCGATGAGACAGCTGTTCGGACACTGGCTCGCCCTGCTTCCAGCTCATAATCTGGCCAAATAGCGTCGACTAACTCTTCCCGCTGTATCGCTCTTCCGAGATGATACGCCAGGTACGCCAGAAGTTCGCCCGTTTTTTGGGTTCGAAACTTGCGAATCTCCTTGTTACCATTGGACAAAACGATCCCGTTCATAAGAGAGAGATGCCACTTCTGTAACAGCATGTGGAGGTTCCTCTATGTGGAAATGGCCGTATGAATCGGCTTGCTATCAGAGTAACCAAAAACAGCCCGGACTGATTAGCCAGGTCTGCACTGGCATCAGGGCTGGGAAACAGTACTCACCACTAACGCAACTGGATTTCATTATAGCCTAAACCACCTACGACGCCTGTTGCGATGCTGTTACGGTAGGTTTTGTAAAATGCCTTCGAGTTTACCGAAGCGGCCTCAGACTGTACGCTCGTATTCATAATCGACTTCAAGGAAAAATACCCATGCTCACTATTGCTTTCGCCAAGAGGCGCACTCTGCTAAAAACGTTACAGTTCTCTCTTGCAACGACAGCGGTTATGTCGCTTGCATCCCAGGCTCACGCAGATGAATACCTCGTGGGCGCCATGCTGTTCGCAAGCAACGCACTCGGCGCGTCAACATCGCACGATTACCAGTACGATACAAACACGTCTGGCCATATTACACCGCTCGACATAACATCGCAGGGCACCACATATGGTCAGAACATAGCCATCGGTCTGGTTCCAGGTAGCAACACGCTCACATTCCGGGAAGATACCGTTACGCCACTCTCGGCATACGGTGGAACAACGGGAGATCTCGGGCTGTTCTTCTCATCAACCAACACACCGTACAATCCAGTAAGCGGCGCACGACAGCCAGACCTACTTGTATCGCGAACAACCGATTCGACTGGTGTTTTCTTCTTTCCCACAGCCGGCACGATAATTAATAGCTACTGTTTCCCCACGGCGGATGTTTACGGGGGCGCTACAAGCTTCTCAATAAATGGCACACCGATTTATGTTACCAGCTACAGTGTAAACAACTCTGGTACAGGATCCATTACACTTCAAATTGGCGATTCCTTTACGTCCACCCCGGAGCCGGGCGCTATGGCACTGTTTGTTGGCCTGGCAAGTGTTAGCGCTTTCGCGGCGAAACGACGCCGAAAAGCGTAACGACGATTACACACGTGTTGCGATCACAGACTGACGCGACCTGTCAGATCCGGAGCACAACATCCTCTGTTGTGCTCCGTTTTTTGTCTGTGGTTTTACGGGGCTGCAATATAACCGGCCGTTGTGAACATATACACCATCAGTACTCGCGCTTGCCAGCTTTCTGGTCCTGCTATGGGTACGATAATGCCAATCGCCGCACCAGCATTACGCAGGGCACCAGCACCTGGAGCTATGGTTACGATGCCGGAAATCGCGTAACCAGCCTCACATCTGGCGATTCTTCGGTAACCTACTATTCTTACGATAATGCCAACAGGGAAACAGAAATCCAGCACAAAACCAGTGGTGGAACCGTTCTCTCGGATTATCAGTACGGATATGATGCGGTGAATACACTGTATGCATCAGATACCGATGGAACCAGCACGGCCGAGCATACAACCGGTGGTTATTTTTGCAATAAAGGCAGGTGTTTGAGTTAGAGGGGGAATGTCTAATCGCCAGAGAGGGAGAACGCAGTTTGTTGTAATCGGCGCTGTTTAACACCATTCGCAAGCTCACGGTTACAGCGCAGGTTGTTTTTGAGTTAGAG
>CAIONQ010000064.1 GCA_903859705.1 uncultured Chthonomonas sp. | reverse complement strand
TGCTTAAGCCACAGGCATATAGAGCGGTACCACCTCCCTCTTCGGTGCATCTCTTCGCGCTACGCTTGCTGATGATTACGAAAAGCAATACCTACCGCGCTACGCTTGCTTGCGCGAGACATGCATCTCAGAACATAGCTGTGCCTGAGCAACAGGCCACTTCAGCCGTACCACCTCCCACTTGGCTGCATCTCCTTCGCGTGCTTTGCATTTCCTTCGCGTGACCATTGCATTTTATAACGATGCTCTGCTTTAGCGACACGCATATAGAGCCGTACCACCTCCCTCTTCGCTGCATTTCTTCGCGCAGCGCATAACATAATGTTTATGAAAAGCAATACCTACCGCGCTACGCTTGCTTGCGCGACAAATGCATTTCTGCACCCGGGCTCTTGCTGGATGGATGCCTGTGCTAACCGTAGCTTTCACTTAGCGCACGAAGCGCACAGCTCCTTTTCTTTACCCCGTAGACAGGCTTTCCGCAAATACGTCACAATGAGAGTACAATTTTGCGCAGTCTATCGCTTTTCAACGCAACCATTGCTTTGTATGGCCTGTCATCTCAATACCTGAAGATTTCGAAGGGTTATCTGGCACAGCGTTCGGCAGGCGATAGGTGCCCTGGGCACTTACTGCGAGCTCCGCCAAACGGAGCGAATGCGGGGAACATTAGGGGGTATTTCAGTTTGTCTACCTGGAAACGTACAGTATCATGCGGCGTTATCTCTCTGCCCGAAGTTGGGCAGGAGGTTGTGCTCAACGGTTGGGTCCATCGTCAACGAGACTTTGGAGATCTTGTTTTCATCGACCTCAGAGATCGCACCGGTCTAATACAGGTAGTTGTGGATGCCTCGGTTACCCCGGGCCTGGTTGCCCTTGCTAACTCTATTCGCAGCGAATACGTGCTCTCAGTAAAAGGCACAGTCCGCCAGCGCCGAGAAGGCACCCACAACGCAAACCTGTTTACCGGCGAAATCGAGATCGAAGCATCAAGCATCGATGTACTCAACACCGCAAAAACTCTGCCATTCGTTCTTGCAGATGAAGAGAACATGCGGCTTGTGGACGAAACATTGCGAGTTAAGTATCGCTACCTCGATCTCCGCCGTCCCAAGATGTATCAGATGCTGGAGCTACGGCACAAGGCCACCAAGCAGATCCGCGATTACATGAGCACACAGGGCTTTCTGGAAATCGAAACACCGATCTTCACCAAAAGCACCCCGGAAGGCGCAAGAGACTACCTGGTGCCGTATCGCCTGGATCCTGGCATGTTCTATGCCCTGCCCCAGTCTCCACAGCAGTACAAACAGTTGCTTATGGTGGCCGGCTGTGAGCGCTATTTCCAGATTGCACGCTGCTTCCGAGATGAATCTCAGAGAGCAGACCGCCTCCCAGAGTTCACTCAGCTCGATGTGGAGATGTCTTTTGTAGATCAAGAGGACGTTCTGAACATCATCGAAGGTATGACAATCGATGTGGTATCCGCTCTCTCCAAAAAGCAGTTGCCTACCCCATTCCCGCGGCTCACATACGATGAGTCTATGCGCCGCTATGGCAACGACAAGCCGGATATCCGCTTCGGTCTCGAACTCATCGATCTCGAAGAGGTGGCATCCCAGGCAGAATTCTCGGTGTTCCAGCAGGCGCTGGCCGAAGGTGGCCAGGTCAAAGCGGTGCGCTACCCGGGTGGCGCGTCCCTCTCTCGGCGAGAGGTGGACGATCTGCAGAAGTTCTGCAAAGAGTTCGGCGCAAAAGGCCTTGCAACCGTTTCTGTAACTTCGGTAGAGCCGGTTGAAGTAAAATCTGCCATCGCCAAGTTCCTCACTGAGGAACAGATGGCACGTCTGCTCACACTTTCCGAAGCGGCAGCTGGCGACCTCATCTGCATCATTGCCGACCCAAAACCGAAAACCGTTGCCAATGTGCTCTCGCGCCTGCGCAACGAAATCGGCTCACGCTGCGGACTGCGAGATCCGAACGTACTGGCGTTCTGCCTGGTTACCGACTTCCCGCTGGTTCAGTGGGATGAGGAAACCGGCAAGTGGGATGCAGAGCATCACCCATTCACCATGCCGCACGAATCGCACCTGGCCTACTTTGATACCGATCCGGGCAAGATCCGCGCTCAGTGTTACGATCTGGTTTGCAACGGCCAAGAATCGGGTTCCGGAAGCATCAGAATTCACCGACCGGATATCCAGTCCCGCGTGTTCCAGTTGCTGGGCATAGATGATGAGCGGCAGAAGGAGCGGTTCGGGCACATTCTGGAGGCGTTTAGCTACGGCGCACCGCCACACGGTGGTTTCGCAACTGGCATCGATCGCCTGATTATGAACCTGCTGGATGAGCCTAACATTCGCGAAGTCATTGCCTTCCCCAAGGTGGGCTTTGGCTACGATCCGCTGATGGATTCCCCTTCTTCTGTAGATGCAGAGCAGCTAAAAGAGCTGGGGCTTGCCATTATTCCGCACAAGAAGAAGGCGACTACAGAAACAGAGACTGCGACCGAAGCAGAATAAAGGCTCGAGGGAGCGAGTAAGGCACCTACTCAGTGGCTGTCTCTCGCTCCTTCTCATCATTATTTATATCGTTGTTCGGCTCTGTAGGCCGGGTTGTATTGGCGGTCGCTGCTTCCAGCAGTGGCCGCCTTTCGTTTGCGCTCTGCCGCGCAAACCGAGCCTTTTGCTCAGGTGTGCCTGTTTGCTGAAGCCGATGCGCCAGCACCACAGAAGTTGCCACACGCACAAAGCGGATGGCGTAGGCGGCCATATTCTCTGGCTGCTGTGTGCCTTCCGATGCCTTTTGCATGGCATCGTAAGCCGCAATCAACTCCTTTGCAGCGGCCTTCGCTTCAGTGTTTGTTTCGTAATACTTCGCGGCCTCAGTGCGCGCCGTCTGGTACGCCTGGCTGCCAGAATTGCGCAAATCTGGCCATCTCGCCAACAAAAACTGCCGTTGAGCCGTTCGCAGCTGCCGAAACTTTCCGTTGGCATCCCGAAACAGCTGCTGAGATGTCGGGTCTCCATGCGGGCTCATCATCTTATCTGCCTGCGCATACCTGTCTTCCGAAGTCAAAGCAAGCTTTTCAGATAAGCCTTCCAACGCGGCGCGCTGCGGGCGCGTTGCCCACTTTTTGAGATCAGAATAGGGTGTCTTAATCACCTCTTCTTCAACAAAGGGCACATCGTGGCGCAGCAACACATCAGAGGTACAAACAGGGGTATCAATCGACTGGTCGTTTACAAGCGTCCAGGCAAAGGCTTCATCCATCCCTACCTTGCCATCACGGTTGAAATCCGCTCCGGTTACCCTCCGCCCCATGCGGTCCGAGCCCGTTAAAGCAGCAAAAAAGTAAGACGTAAAATCGTGGTACTCGGCCTCGTTCAGTGCCGTGGTACATCCTGCGGCAACCCGATTCTTGGTGGATGCAAAGTACCCAACAATATCCCGCTTGCTATACCCCGCTGTGGGATCGCCACCCTCAAAAAGCAGGTTGCCAAACGCCCCGGAGTAGCACTGCGCCATAACAACATAAACTGGCATGTTCGGCGGCAGGTGCGCAATCTGCCCGGAGAGATCTTTAACGCTGAGGTTCCCAGCCTTGCCCCACAAATCGTAGTGGTTGTTATCCAGATTGCCGTTCAGTGGGCTGCCATGCCCTGTAAAGTAGAGCAGCAATCCGCCATGGTCAGAGGGAGTAGTAACGGCTGCCCTATCTATCAACTGCCCAACATTGTCTCTTGTGCTTGGCCCATCCAGGCTGCCAGGCAACGTTGGCTTGCGGTAGTGGCCGTAGGTCGTAAAGTTCTGGTCATTGCCCTGTATTGCCAGGGCTACTGTCTGCTGCGGCTCTGGCAGGGTCTTCACGTCATCAACATAAAGAACTGTAGCAGAGTTAGTATCGCCATCCGCAAACAGGGTGGACTTGTGAGCCTGCGCAGGAAGTAAGCGTGAAACATAACGCACATTGCTTTCAATCGCAACCTGGTTATGATCCGCAGTGGGGCCACCGCCAATGATAATTACGGAGCTAAGCGGAACAGCGCGCTCCGCTACAATTGGAAGGGCAGCCGATGCGCCCGCAAACGCCAGCACACAGAACCCTACTGCCGGCTTAATAAATCTGTGAGCAGCCATCGGCACTTCCCTTTCCTATTCACATTGCCTGGCTATGCCCGGCACAAATCTGCATGTTTACTATATAGACGCACCAAACAGCTCTCGCAGCTCTAACACTGCGCAAGCAAGCGCTTTGCCTCTGTGACTTATCTGATGCTTCTCTTCCGGCGTTAGTTCCGCCATGTACCGGCTCAGTTGCGGCAGATAGAAAATGGGGTCATACCCAAATCCAAACTCTCCGGTAACCTGGTAGCCAATCCTGCCTTCACAAACACCTTCAACGGTTATGCAATCGCCTCCCGGGGTTGCAATGGCCACTGCACATTGAAACCGGCATCCTCGCTTATCGTCTGGCACATCTTTCAACTGCTGCAGAATATAAGCCATCTTCTCAGGAAAGCCCGTGGCTTCACCAAGAAAGCGGTGCGATTTCACTCCAGGCAAGCCGTCGAGCGCATCGATGCAAAGCCCACCATCGTCGGCAATAGTCACCAGGCCGCTCATCTGCGCCCCTGCTATGGCTTTTAGACGGGCGTTCTCCACAAAGGTATCGCCCGTTTCATCCACTTCAGGAGCACCCGGATATTCCGCAAGCGTTGCAAGCTGAATATCCAATCCGGCCGCCGATAGTATCTGCGTCATCTCTCGGCCCTTGCGGGCATTGGTTGTGGCCACCAGCAGGCGGCGTGGATTAGATGCAAACGCAGCCATAACTATGCCCTATCCCAGTGCGCTGCGTTGCAGCGCAAACAGCTCATCCAGCCCAATCTGCGCAAGGTCCAGCAGCCGGTTCATGCGGGCCCTGTCAAACGGAACCTTCTCTGCCGTTCCCTGCAGCTCTATGTACTTGCCCTTGTCGGTGGCAACCACATTCATATCTACAGCAGCCGTGCTGTCTTCTGCATAACACAGGTCCAGCAGATCATCGGTACCCACCATGCCAACACTCACCGCGGCAACCTGGCTTATGATAGGCATTCGGTTGATGGTGCGGTTAGCAACCAGTTTCTGGCAAGCAAGGGCAACGGCAACATACGCGCCCGTTATAGAAGCGCACCTGGTGCCACCATCTGCCTGCAGTACGTCGCAATCCACCCATATCGTCCGCTCACCCAGCACCGGCAGTTCCACCACGGTGCGCAGGCTGCGCCCAATAAGCCGCTGTATCTCCATGGTTCTACCGCCCGGGCCAGATCGGTTTTCACGCGACGTGCGGGTATGCGTGGCTCTGGGCAGCATGGAGTACTCCGCTGTAACCCAGCCTTCATTCTTCCCTTTAAGATGCGGCGGAACCTTATCCTCTACCGAGGCGGTGCAGATTACGCGGGTATTTCCCATCTCGATAAGGCAGGAGCCTTCTGCATTCGGCATAAAGCCCGTTATAATCTTCGGTGTGCGCATCTGTGCGCTTGCGCGGCCATCTACTCTTGCCATTGGAGGAAAAACCTTTCATACAAAACATTTGCCGGGCTTCCAGAGTTAACTGCAACATACGGCAGGCACCGGCCCCGAACAGACTTCGGCGATGAAGGAGGCTATTCCTTCACATCCAACACCCTCTCACTTATCGCGTTGAAGAAACCACTGCCTGCACACCGGCAACCAGGCACAACCGCCCCGATTGCCAGCGAGCAACATCTACCCCGAAATCCGCTTCTGGCCCAGGTAAAAACATCGGTATTTGAGATTCAAAATCTGCCTTACTGCCGGTTGTAAGGAGGGTATGCCCACCTTTAGGATGATACAAACTTCTATCGGCACCCTCATACAAATCTGCAAGCAACAATCTCACTGCGCGAACCGCCGGATCTACAAATCTAACCTGCGGCGCAAGCCTCTGTAAAACTGGCAGCAGATATGGATAGTGCGTGCAGCCAAGCACAGCCACATCACAACCATCCTCGATAATTGGCGTTAGTACTTCTAACGCGGCAGCCTCGGTTTCCGGGCTATCCAGGTTCCCACTTTCAATCAAGGGTACAAACCGGGGGCACGCAACCTCACGCACATAGGCTTCAGGGCTAATAGCCTGAACAGCGCGGGTATACGCGCCTGTTTTAACAGTACCTAGCGTTGCAAGCACACCGATGCGTCCACTTTGGCTTTGCGCATACGCATCCGCGGCTCCCGGGCCAATTACGCCATGTATCGGGAGGTCTGGCCATTTCCGTTGCACATCAAACAGCGCTGTTGCCGTGCTTATATTGCAGGCCATTATCACTGCAGATGCGCCTGCTTCAATCAACGCTTCGCTTATTGCTCCTGCAAAGTGGCTAATCTCTTCAAGCGGCCTGCCGCCATAAGGCACATGCGCCTGATCCGCTACAAACACCACCCTGTGATCTGTTTGTTCAAGTATCCGGCGCACTACGGTAAGGCCGCCTACGCCAGAATCAAACACGCCAATAAATCCGGGAGAAATACTGCAATCCATCATTGGCCCAGGCCGCCCTCTTTTCCGCTGGAGGGCTTCACACCGGAACTCGAGCTCTCATGAACGTCGGAGGCAGGCTTAGGCTCACCAGCCACAGGCTTCACCGGGAACGGTGTTGACCAATCAGTCGCCTGGCTGTCAAACGAATGGCCTTCCACACTCACCGACACCCGTTCAATCCCCTGCTCTTTAGAAAGGGTGCGGCGAATGAGTTTCTGCGCAGCAGACTCGGTGCTTTCGCCACTATTCGCCAGCGCCGAAAACTCTTTGCTAAAGTCAACAGCTGCCACCGCATCCTTAACCGTAACTCTTAGCACCTTAACGCCCTGCGGAAAAACATGGTCGCCGCCGGCATCCTTCGCAATCATATCTGTAAGCTTTTGCTTAACATCGTCATGTGGGATAATCGGCTCTTCACCAGCATCTGGGTGGGGCGGAGCCTGTACCAGAGGCGGCGGAGCAGGCACAGAAACAGGCTGTTGTCGAGAACAGCCCGCAGCTGCCATTACAGCAATCGCACACATCACCGATATTCGAATAACACCAGAAAATCGCACAGTTACCTCACTTGCAACGGTTAATGCTGCTCACGGGTTGGGCCATGAGCGGGAGCACTGTTGCCCTGCTCGGCTCCAACAGTTAAATTGCCATCACCGGGCGGCGTGGTTATCGGCTCTATGGGCCGCGCTCGGCCTTCAACATACTGTCTCAAGCCTTCACACATCGCCTGCGCAACCCGCTTCTGAAAATCCGGATCGGCCAGATGCCGGCGATCTACGGAGTTGTTGATATAGGCAACCTCACACAGCACAGCTGGCATGGTACTTACACGCAAAACGGCAAGGCCACTTGCATACAAACTGGTATCCGTTTGCGCGCCCCTGCCTGGCAAGCCCGAAACAGAATGTACGGAAGTTTGCACACACTCCGCTAATGCCCTGCTGCTCGGGTCCGACGAGTGGTAGTAGGTTGTAGTACCGCTCGCACTGTTAGTGCGTGGTGACGAATCGTTGTGGATACTGATAAACAGGTCAGCTCCTATGGTATTTGCAAGCCTCGGCCTTGCGTATAGCGGAACATCCACATCGGTGTCGCGAGTCATTACCACGCGCGCACCGCACTGCTCCAGGGCCGCACGCAGCTTAAGCGCGATGGCAAGAGTAACATTCTTCTCCAGAATGTCTCCAGATCCACCCCCGCGCCCAACCGCTCCGCCAGCCACTCCACCATGCCCGGCATCCACCACTATCAGCTTATCTGCCAGGGCCCCAGAAGCGTTACGAGGAACCCGCAAATCCAGAGTAACTTTATCATCCGCCACATTCACCGTGTAACCAACAATGCGCGTGGTATCTATCTGAACGGTTACTCCAGTGGTATAGGAGCGATCCACACCCATATGCGTCACTATCGGATGCGTTATCTCACGGTTGCCTTCATCACCCGCCGGCAGCTTTAACACACCAGCCGGGATCGTAAGCTCCATGCGGTTTGCACCGGGAACATACTTTACAAACGGCACCGCTCGCCCGGAGGTTTCAACTTCGATCTGCGCACGTGTGGTGTTGTCAGTTTTAAACACGATATTGCGCACATCCACGCTCTTGATAGCAGGCGTACCGGGCCGAACGGCAATGTTGCTGCCAGCCATGTCGCCTGCGCTCATCCCGGCCAGGTTAAATGGCGAGGGCGCATCGGTATAAACCTTTTCACCTGCTGGCGTTTCAACGGGTGGACCAGACGTGGCACCAACCACAGGTGTCTTAACCTGCGGCGCGGGTGGTTCAGTCCTACGAACATTACCGCTCTTGCGCGGTTCCGATTGCTCCGGCAAGGCAGCGCTTCGCAGTGCATTGCTCTTTTCGGTAACGTTAAAACCCGTACCCGGGGTTAGTGTAACGGCATCGCCATGCGTGCCAGATGCGGGTGCATCTCCCAGCTTCCTGGGTAACTGAACTTCGTGCGCAGAGGGCGGCACTAAAGCCAACGCAGGGGCGGGCTTTTCGGCAGGCTTTTCATAAGGCTTCACCGCCGCTGCCAGAAGTACGCCGGTTTGAGGCCGAATGGTCTCAACGCTGCCAATTCCCTTATCCAGGGCCACACGCACCGTTGTGCCATCCACCTGAGATGCATAAACTCCCGCAGGCAGCTTCGGCAAATGCCTGGCATCCAGGTAGGCTCCATCGCAATCAACGGAACCAGCAGCATCCGCCGCGGTACGAAAAACAACGTCAAAACTCGATGCTATCTCAATGCGATTACCTACCCGCCGAACGTGATCTATGCGCGCCAGCAATGTGTATTCAGCAGGCGAAACGTGCACCAATTTCGCGTGTATCAGGCCTGTACAATCGTTAATCGCAACCATGGAGGCACCATGGATAGTTGTGATTGCCACTTCGGTTGGGGCACCATCTTGCCCGGCTACCGATATTTGTGCGGTATCACCCTTGGCGCTCCGGTTTGCATCTATACCAATGAACTTTAGGGCCGAAAGCGGCGCCCATACGGCGTCCCCATCGCTGCCTGTGGCATGAATTCCCCGAATGTTGTGGCCACCAAGGTGTACCACAACCTTTTCCGGTTCTGCCATTGCTGCGGTTGCCATAGAAATCAGCACCGTGCTCGCTACACATAGCTGTGCAGCGCACTTAAAAGGGTGCTTAAACCAGTTGAGTTTTCGGGTATTGCTGCACGCTGCCAATGGGTATCTCCATACATAAAACGCGAAGGAGAAGGCATTCCGGCAGCGAACCTCTGCCGGTGAGTAACACACATCCGCGAAACATCGCGGTGGGAAAAGATTCGAGAGTAATCCTATTATAGCAGTCGGACTCAAGGAAGTCCAATACTGCCTAATTTAACTAGATCGAATGGTTCACCAATCGATTTTCAGCACGAATTACCGGGATTTGTGGGGGATAGGCTTGTTGGGGGAAACCGCATCCAGCGGGCTCTGGCATGCACTCTTCGTGGGGCAAAAATCGGGCTTTGCGGTTCACCAGCTGGCAGCATCGCCATTATTCGATCTATCGCATCAAGCGGGTCCGTGGCACTCGCATCACCCTGTTCTTCAGGGATAACGCACAATGGGAGCGGCGTACTATCACGCCACTCCCATTCTATGTGTATTGTTTCATCCACCAGTAACATCTGTGCATAGGCGCCGGAGCATGCCGGGCATGAATTCAGATGCTGTGCTACGAGATTATGTGCTTCTGGATCAAGCTCCTGATCAATAAACGCAGATATGAGCTCTGTAGAAAAGCCGCAGTCTCTGCCATCAGCATCGCCAGAGAATGGCGGCTGCTGTGGCGGCAGATTACCAGATGAGGCCAGAGATGGCAGCAATCGTCGACGCAGATACACGTCGAGATCACGCACATCGATGTCTGCAGAATCCTGTGAGCTGTTAGCATCCCAGGTCGTCACTTCTGCGTTCTCAGGAAACTCCACCACTTTCATACTCCAGCCTCTTCACTATCCAGTGCACATCGCAGGCGTGCTCGCCCTCGATGCAGCCACGATCGCACGCTGTTAACGGGCACCCCCATAACATCGGCAATCTCTTCGTAGCTCATGTCTTCCAGCACGCGCAGCGCCATAGCGGCGCGCTGCTGAGAAGGCAGCTCATTCATCTCCGCAGCAATTCGGTGCCTTGCCTCTCGGCGCAACAACGTTCGCACAGGGTCGGCTTCTACCCCAGCAGATAGCGTTTCTGCCATCAACTCCAGCGAGGAACTGCGCGCAGCACACTTCGCTGCCGCAGATTCTCGGCGGTTCAAACAATGGTTCACCGTAAGGCGCCGCAGCCAGCCGGCAAACGCGCCACGGCCCGCATACTGGCTCAATGCCTGAAACGCCTTCACAAACACCTCTTGAGCCGCATCTTCAGCGTCTTCCGAGCTCTTAAGTATGCTGCGCGATAGCCGGTACACCGAGGCGTAGTGGCGCTCTGTTAGCACCCGAAACGCCCCACGGTCTCCCGCAAGTACTCGTGCAGCCAGTATTTCGTCTGTTATCAGTTGTGTCATTTCGAAATCCTGACCGCACCACTGCACGCCCACACTTAGCACGTAATAAGCTCTGCCACATTGCATTCGCTCTCAAAAATAAACAGACAGAACCTGCTTGTAGAAAGTTGCACATGTCGACTAAAACTTTTTCAAACAGTTTCGTCCACGTGCTTTGAGTATAATGTGCAACGGCCTCATTCGCTGGCACCTGATATAATTGGAGCTCTAGAACTATGTTCATACTGCTTATGCGTGTGCGGCTTCAAAGTGCGGCAAACACAGTGCGCAGCTCATTGCAGCATAAGCCTCTTTTCAGTGCATGCCTGTGCGCGGCCGCAATCCTGATATCTCTTGGGCTATTTGGCGCATTTCACTTCATACTCTCTATAGCTCGAGACATCGGTTTGCTCGATGCCGCAGTGCGTCAGATGCTGCAATACCTGTTTTTGTTTCTCATTGGGGGCGCGGTTCCGTTTGTTGCCGGCACACTCATTCAATCGCGAGATTGTATTCTGCTGCTCACCTCCCCCGCCTCGGTGCGCACCATAACCGCCGCTAAGCTTATCGATGCCACGATCGCAAACTCTCTTCAGTTCTCTGCCCTCGGGTTTCCTGCCCTGGCCGCATGCGCTGCTGTTTGCAAATTCAATATTGCAGAGTGGCTCGCTTTTCCACTGGTTCTCGCCGTGTTTACATTTCTGCCAGCGCTCATCACCGCACTGGCGCTGCTGGCCCTGCTGCGCGTCTTCGGGCCAGCTCGCATCGGCCTCATAGTCAATATCCTTAACCTTTGCACCGGCGCCATAGTGTGCCTTTCTGTTCTCTCACGGCTATCTCCGGCGGCAACCCATGTATCCGATATTGGCAGTATCGCCGCAGATCAAATTCGATCATTTGCTGGAGGAAGCAAAGGCGGGGCGATTACACCCTCCACACTCATTGCCAACGCTTTCCAGGCGGCGTCTCACAACAGCACTTCAGGATATTACGGCTGGTTGGCTGTGGTAACCATAATCACTCTGTTCTTGTTTGCCGTGTGCGTTGCTCTTGGCGAAAAAGCTATCCCTGCAGCAGCTGCAGCCGAGTTTGGCGGGCAGCAGGAACAACAGCATGGAACTGATCTGGAGATGGCAGGTTCTCGCATCTGGTTGCCAGTTTCTCCCGCATGCGGTGCCGTAATTCGTAAAGATCTGCAGATGCTCAAACGAGATTCGGTGCTTATTTCCCAAACAGCAATGCCGATCATCCTCTTTGCAGTGCCATTTCTGCTGGTAACTTCAGATCGATCCATGCATGATCTGCTTGCGCCCCTGTGCTTCTCGATGATCACCATCATCCTGTTTATGCAAACCAGCATACTGTCGATGTCGTCCATTGGCATGGAAGGTCAGGGATTCTGGGCCTGCAAAGCGGCACCAGTATCTGCCGGCCTGGTTTTAATAGCTAAGTGGATATGGTCTACATTAATATCGGCAGGCATCTCTGCAGTACTCACGTTGTTTACCGCCGCCGCAACCGGCCTTCCAATTGGGGCTACAGCCGCAGTAATGGCAGGTATTCTTCTCGTTGCCGCCAGTTTATGCGGAATCGGCACAGGTATTTCGGCGGCGTTCCCGAAGTTTGTGTATGATAACCCTGCCCTCAGGGTTAGCGCCTGGGCGCTTATACTTGGCTTTATGGCCAGCAGCGGGTATGTTTTAACCGTTGGCGTGGTTGCCGGGGTGGCCCTGTGGGGCTCAACCATGATGGCCGCCGGCGAAGCTTCAGCACAGCACAGTTCCGTTACGATGGTGCTCGCCATTACTTCGTGCTTGATTCTCGGTATCTCCGCAGCAGCCATTATTATCCCGCTATCTATTGGGGCTCGTAAGCTAAATAATTCCGCGTGGGAGCATTAACAGACATTGGAATCTGAACCTGAACTAAACCCATCAACCACTGCTCCCACAGTAGATCAGCCTGCTGTTCTTCCAAACAGCAAACGAAGCAACCGTCAGCGCCTGCTTGCCCTCGCAATTGCCGGTGTGTTGCTCTACTACGGCGGTACCTCAGCTGCACACTGGTACCGTGCCGGGGAAGATCGCACCCTGAGCCTGGCAAATATTAGGCGGGTTGGCCTGGGCACCCTGCTCTATGCGCAGGATTGGGATTCTAACGTAATGCCCCCGCCACGCGAAGTTGCACACAGAGAGTGGGTTACATGGCCAACACTGGTGCGCCCCTATGTTTCTCCAGATTCATCTTTCAGCAACCCTGCAAACCCGGTGGTACCATTCAGATCTTCCCTGCGAGATCCGATACACGATTACAACGTAAACAGCAGTTACGCTATCAATAAGCGGTTCTGGAACACCTTTGCGCCCGGGCCATTTCCACTGGATAACCTGGAACTGCCAGAACAAACGGTGCTGTTTGTAGAAGCTGGCAGAATGTGGCGAACTCCCACTAAAGATGACTACGATAGAAACGCCGCATTTACGGAGTACAGCGATACTACCGAAAGGTTTGCCGGGTTGTGCCCTTACCCATCGGCACATGGGGGCAGAATGGCCGTCGTTGCCGCAGATGGGCACGGAATACTGCTAACCGTTGTGCACTACACCCCAAAGGATGGCGCGCACGATCCACTCTATGGGCGCATTGGCAACAGCATCTACAACTGGAACGGTGGGCATGTTAACGGCAATACCGATTTACCAGCAAAAGATTAAACGCCAGCGTAAGACACACAAAAAACCGCCAGAACCTTTCTGCACAGGCAGACTGTTCTGGCGGTTTCAATTTTAGATTTTACTTAGATACGCCTGGAGGGATTCGGACCCCCGGCCCTCAGTTCCGAAGACTGATGCTCTATCCACTGAGCTACAGGCGCGCATCTTGCCGAACAACCGTTCGTTCAGACAGCGTATTGTAAGCCCACTACCCCAAATTTGTCAAGCTCCCGCTGCCTGGGGTTGCAATAAGCAGCCGCTATTTGGTACGCGCGCTTAGCATCAACCCGTGCCTGCGCGCGGCCAGCAGCATGCTGCTACTATGCAGCCTGTCCTCCGCGGCCCCGGCCCCAAACCTATCTATCAAACATGCCGCAGCCGCTCGACGCGCGTCCCCACGCCCCGATGTCCGCGCTTCCGAGTTCTGCGCCAGCTGATCGTCTATAGCATTCAGTGCAGTGCCCGCAGCCCCCGGCAGGGTGTCGTCTTGCCCCAGCCACTGCGGTAGCGGCTGCCGGGCCAGGCTGGCGTCTTCGGCAACAATGCTCCCCGCATCCAGCAGCATGCCAGCCTTTATCCCCGCACACATCGTATCGCACAGGCCAACGGCAGCCTTCTGTAACTCTGCATTCGGCCTGCATGCGCCATACGCCATCAGGCCCCGAATACACGCAGCGTAATCGTCCAGACGTCCCTCTCCGTACCCGCGCCCGCCGCAAACATACCGGTGAAGCGATGCCCCGGGCGCTGCCAGCGGGCCAACGATTAGTTTCGCCACCTCATCCGCTTCCCGCAAAAACGCGGGGTCTGCCGTCTCTTTCCAACCCCTCACCAGCGCCATCAGCAACCACCCACAGGGGCCTGCGGTGCTTTTTGCCTCCAGTGGCGGCATCTTCTCAGTATGTGCCCGGGCGGCCAGCTTTACGGTTTGCGCCTCCAGCTGTTGGTAAATCGGATCAAACGGCGGCCTGGCCCTGTAAGGCGCCACAGCCTCTTCGCGCAATCGCGGTTGCGTACTTATGCCGTACGCCTCACACCATGCCGAAACCGCCGCTGCAGGCAGCGTTTGCGCCACCTTGCTTCGTGTCCAAAGGTAAGATGTGCCCTCTCCGGTATCTATATCCGGCCCAATCATCGTGCCATATCCGCCGGCATCTGCAGTTTTCATGTTTGCAATTGCAAACTTCAATACGGAGGCGCCCTCTTTGCGCCACGTCTCGCCCGTGCTCCGGTTCTGAGTGTCGCAATAATCTGCCACATCAAAGTAAAACAGAGCAAACATGGCCTGATCTGCCAGTATCTTTTCAAAGTGTGGCTTACGCCATGCAGCGTCTTCCGTAAAACGAAAGTAACCTCCTCGCACCTGATCTCTAATGGCTCCTGCCACCATGCCGTTGGCAGCCCGCATTACTAAATCAGAAAGTGGAGATGCCTGTTTGGTAGCAGCAATAGTAAGTGCGGCCTGTAGGGCTGGCAAGTGTGGCAATCGTGGCGAGGAGCCAACACCCCCATTCTGCTTGTCTTCTTGCAAAAGCAAATCTCGTTCCAACTTAGCTGTAAGTTCACTCATCTTGCCGGGCATCCCAGCATTGCCGCCGGGTTGCCCGCCCTCTATAGCCAGTATAGCTTTACTTACGTTACGAGCCTTGGCAACCATCTTCTCGGGGTCCGCCAGCCACTCTTTTGATATCTCGTTTACCAGGCTCAAAAACTCCGAGGCGGTTGCAAACTCCGTTGCATGAAACGGCTTAAAGTCTGGTGTTAGCCACACATTTAACGGCCAGGCGGCTCTGCTCGTTAGCACCATCTGCACATCCATGCAAAAGGCATCAACGTCTGGCCGCACATCTCTATCAACCCTTATGCAAATAAACCCCTTATTAAGAGCTGCAGCCACTTCAGGATCTTGAAATACATCGCGGTCCATCACATTCGACCAGTGGCTCCCATATCCCGAAGATATGAAAATTGGCTTGTTCTGCACTTTTGCCGCCGTTATTGCTTCCTCGCCCATGGGGTACCAGTCAATAGGTAAGGCAGCACTGGCCCTCAAATACGGGTCAGGCGAGTCTTTCAGCCTGTTCACATGGGATGCCGCAAGGCGAGATAACTTCTTAGCATTGGATTTACGAATCGCTTCATTGGTCAGCACAAACAGAAACAACACCACAATAGCAAGCACAAAGCCAGCCGCAATCTCCATGTTGGATGATGTACCCGGCGCATCTTCCTGCGAGTTTTCAGAGCTACTAAACAGATCGAACAGCCATTTGCGCATAGAAATCTCCTGAGGTATCCTTCTCAGTATGAACCATATGAATGTTCCCTCCTCTGCAGGTGCACCCAGTAGGCCACATGTGCGCTGGAACCTCACAGCATTAATGCTGGATGTAACATTCTACTCATTGGGCATGGCGTTTATAGATCCAACCGCCATCATGCCTCTTTTGCTAAATCACCTGGGTGCTTCGGGCAGCCTCATCGGTGCATTCGCATCCCTCAAGTCGCTCGGTTTCAATGGCTTTCAACTGGTGGTTGCCTATCTAATTCACGGCAAAGCACGCCAAAAACCAACCCTTTCTGCCGTGGCAACCATAACGCGTTTGCCGCTCCTGCTCATGCCAGTAATTATGTACCATGCATCCGATTCGGCAAGTGCAAAAACAGTTGCACTTTATGGCATGATCGGCATCCTGGTTCTATGGTCCCTGGGAGATGGGCTGGGATATGTGCCCTGGATGGAGATTGTTGCCCGTGCATTTGAACCCAAAACCCGCGGAAGGTTTTTTGCCACCAGTCAAATTGTTTCCGGGGTAAGTAGTGTGGCCATAGGCTTGCTTGCCGTACGGGCAATTCTTCAAAACCCACACATCCCTTACCCTCACAGTTATGCTCTGCTTGCGGGCATAGCCGCCGCAATGTTCATGGTTTCTCTAATCGGTGTGCTTATCATCAAAGAGCCACCCGCCGTCGGACCACCACAGCCCGCCATCCCTGCTCGCGATTATTTTGTCGCAATCCCGCGCCTGCTGCACAACCGCGTGTTCGCCCGCCTCGCCCTGGTGCAACTGCTGCTGGGCTTTGGCGCCACAGCAGCCCCATTCTACGTGCTCTATGCCGTGCAGCACTTTCATGTCAACGATTTCTGGGGTGGAGCCTACCAGGGCCTTCAGGCCCTCGGCATAGTTTTATTAATGCCTTTCTGGACCCTCATCACAGAGCGCATTAATCCAGCCGCAGCCATCCGTGCCGTAGGCATAACAATTCTGCTAACTCCCCTAACAGCCCTCGGCGTTGGCAGCCTCGGCCCCGCCTGGTTTGGCCTCGTGTTCATGCTAATGGGCGGCAGCCTCGGCTGGGGGCTGTGGATAGTGGTTAACCATTACCTGCTTGCACATGTATCCATGGCGCAACGCCCGGCCCATATCGCCACACTCAGCCTCCTGTTTGTCCCCTCCGCGCTATTCCCCTTTATAGGCGGCCTCTTCATGCGCGGCACCACCATGATCACCGTAGGCCAATACCCACTACTATTCGTACTCACCGCCGCCATCACCGCCGTTGGCCTCCTGCTCAGCTTCAAACTCCCAAACGTCGACCTCACCGAAAATTAGTGCCGGAAAACCTACCGCCTTCCGCCAAACCATTGCCAAACGGTACCGTTGCCGCCATAACTTCCTCTCGGGTTCCCTGCGCGTTGCGATAGCAACTACGGCGTAGGGGCGAGGTACGAGCCATCGGGGAGAGGTACGAGCCATCGGGGAGAGGTTAGGAGAGGCCCAAAAGTTATCGGCTAATATCACCAATCGTAGCGCGGTAGGAATTGCTCTTCATATTCTTCCCCACCCACACCCATCCGCCAG
>CAIONQ010000063.1 GCA_903859705.1 uncultured Chthonomonas sp. | reverse complement strand
GTACAAACTGAAAAATAGGCGGTATAGGCTCATTCCGATGATGGCAAACAGCATCGCAGCTATCGTGCTGATTGAGATTTTCCACTTATTGGAGAGCTGAGGCAGTAGCACAAGTACGGTGCCAAGCGTTACAAAACCACTGATAGCGGCTGCAGCAACACCGAAACCAGAAAGCAATTGAAAAGCAAGCAAGGAGGATGTAAGTACAGTTATTAGCGCAAATGCCGAGCGGCCAACAGCTACATGGTCTCGGTTCTGTCCCTGCGAAGATTGTGAGCAAAGGAATGTGCACAGCAGGGTAGACACTACCCCAAGCAGCACAGTTTGTATGAGATGAGAGCCCCCGGTAAGTGATGCAAATGCCTTTTCAAGCCCGTGCACATCCGTTACAGAATCTCGCGCCAGGCCAGAGAATTTATCTATGTACTTCGTGCTGCCGAATAGTGCTGCCAGCGCACCTACGCCCTGAATAACCGGGGAGAGCCTGGCTGAGCTGCCTTTTAGGCCGACGAGCACACTTAACAGCGCACCCACCAGGATTACAAAAGGTACAGATACAGCAAGTAAGAGACCTGTGATTTGAGGCAATTGGAGGCCCGCGTGAACATGCGTATTCGCAGTGCGCATGCTTCCAAGCACCATGCCAGCGGCAACAGCAGAAACAAAGCCAGCTGGAATCAATAGCCAGATTGGCCAGTTGCTGCTGGTGTGCCCATCGTTCTGCCTGTAAATGGCCATAAACAGAAGGGATGCCGATACTATCCATCCTATGGCGGTACCCAGCACCACCACATAAAAGGTATCGAAGTGCAGAATTGAAGCACCGCAGAGAGATAGAACCGCCACCCCCAGCGCACCGGATAGAATGGCAGAGCGAGTAAGTATCGACTGGCCATTTTCTGGCGTACCCCACATAGGAGCAGTAATCTTTGCCGCAAGCAGGGCCCCTAGTGCGCCAATCAGAATCCCATTGCCCAAATCGTGCCCCGGTGCAAATATCTTGCCATGCACAGGGAACGTAACCAGAAATAATAGCACTGGCAGCAATATGGCGGCCAGAACAAAGGACCTATCGGCAGGGAGCTTTGCCGGCAGCGTGCTCCGACGGGAAAGAGCGAACCCGGCAAGCATGCAGCCAAAGCCGCCACTTGCTGCAATGATAAGGGCGTGTGTATCCATCGTATTCTTTTATCTCAGCATGAACGCGAAACAACCAGGTGACGAGAGGCCGTGTGGATCGGCGATTTTAAGAATAGCTATGCTTAAATGAAGCTTCGTACCGACGATAAGTTCCCCATTTTTTGGGATGCAACCTGCCGCACTACCCTACCGGCAGCCGCAACGTCGACACTGATCTTATGTGCTTTCTTAGAGGGAAGCGCGCACCGTCCGGAGACCACCGGGCCGTGACCATTTCTGCCTTACCTGCGCGCTCCGTATCCAGTGAAAATATTGACACTGAAAATCGCCACACCGGTCTGCACTGGAGAACTGTGAGACCATTACACTATAGGACGCAGGTTCTGCACAAACGGTGTCAGAGATTTCCAGCAATCTTTCACAGAATTTTGCCCCAAATTGTCGGCCCCTGCCTGGCGCAATCTTTATGCATGCAAAATTCCTCTTACAGCGCTCTGTGTAATCCTTCGTAACGCACCTTCCATTTGCCGTTATCAGGGAACCCGGGTGCGGGCTTATTCTGCGAACCATCCCAGCCAGCAGCCATGAGAGCGACAGCATACAGGAGGCCTCCATTGCTGGGGAAGTATGGAAATGGCCCACCGGTGGCAAGCCCGCAATCATCAAACTGAAACCCTGCGGCGTCTGTCAGAAGCAAGTCGATTGCCTTTTCAGGTTCTCCAAGGCGTGCGGCACACATTGCCATCATAGGGAAATCCCAGCCCCAGGTTCTGCCAAGGGTCCATGCAGAAAATACCGCATCGGCAGTGCGGCGCATGGTGGGCATGTCTACCCCATCTCCTGGCAGCCATCCATAAACACCGATTAGGGCTGGATGCTCGAAGTTCCATTTTGTCCACATATCGGTGATGCCTTCGTGTAGCACATACTTATCATCCTGCACGGGCAATGGTGCCAATCCGTTCAGTACCTTGCCCCATTCTGGATTGGGCGAATCCCCAAGCCGCTTGCTCCACTGTTGCGCTATTCGCAGTCCAAATCGCCAGTATCCAAGCTCGAAGGTTGGGTTCTGTGTCTTAAAGAAGTCGGTGTTTTCAGATACGGGTGCCAGGGGAGGCCCCAGAATATAGTGGGCGGATTGCACATCCCAATATGCATACGATGCCAGAAAATCTGCCGTTGAGGAGACAATCTGCTTCCACTTCTCAAGTGTGGCCCTTGTTGGATGCGACTGGTAATCAAGTTCCGCAAAGAATAATGGGTGTGGCTGCTGCCAGATCAACAGCGCATGGATAATGTGCGGAGCCTCCCTTCCATCTGCAGTAGTGCACTTGGGCCATCGCGCTCCGTTGTAGCCCTGAGACTTCGCAAATGCGAGTGCTTGCGGAAGGATCTTCTGATAGTAGCCAACACTGCGCTCTAAAAGTGGCCACCGGTTCCACAGGGCATAGTGTGCTGCATGCCACCAGTACATCTCCATATGAAACTTGCCGTTCCATCCGTTGTTAACAAGGCCGCTCTCCTGCGGTGGCAGGGAGCCCGCTTCGTTTATGGCCAACAGGTACTGAGATAAGACAATGCGCCTTTCCAGCTCCTTCCAGCGTGGATCTTTGCTTTCAGAAAGATCGACAGCCCCGCCAGACTTCCAGAATTCTGGCCAGTGCCGTGCACTGGCGGCAAGTGATTGCAGGGTGCTGGGGGTAGATGCTGGCAGTGGCGCAGAAGAGAATGTACAGGTAAAGTCAGCAGTATCTGTTGGACCCGGAATTACTGTAAATCGGTGTTTAGAAGATTGCGGCTGTAACCTGAGCTCTCCGTTCTCGGGCACCTCCACAACCTGCTGTTTAACGCCATTTTCATACGTTAGTTTAAGCCGCTTGCCCTGCCCCGGGGCCGGATCTCCCAGTAGCCCAACATCAACACGCGCCGGCAGCTTGCTTCCGCTATTTAGTTTTCTGATCAGGGCGGTTACATCCGTGTTTTTGTTGCCGGCGCCCCATTCTGCCTTCAAAACCTGTATCGGAGAGGATCCGTTATCCGTTGAAGGCATCTGCAGTTTGCTGCCCGCGCTCCATGCCAGCCTAACATGGTACCGATCTGCATCCATTTGCCGTAACAGATCAACATGCCCGGCATCCTGCGCGGTTACCGTAGTGGTGTGGCTAACGGGCTGGCCCCAGTCGCCAACATAGTCTGCAAACTCGTTACGGTCATCGTATGGAAAATCGACAAAGATGCTCATTCTGCCAGAGGCTACGAGTGCTGATCGAACCCGCACGGCAACCTGATCAAATGTTGGGTGGCAGCATGTTTCTACATCCACTGTCTGGCCCTCAAGCTCAAAGTGGCTCTTCAGTATGCCGGTCCACAGGTTCAGTTCCTGACGAGTTTTCGTGAGATCATCCAGGGAAGCGGTAGTGCCATTTGACTTCAATATCCGAAAACCGATTCTGCCGAGGTTAAAGCGATGTGGATTAGCGTACAACCAGTGTGAAAGAGAGGGCTGGGTTTCGTTTGGTATTGGGTAGGTGATACCGTGCCCATGGGTTTGGAGGGGAACGCCGGTGAACGCTTCGGGGTTTGAACCTGCTGGAAATGGGAAGGCGTGCCATCCCCAGTGGGACATGGTGTTGAATGGCACAAAAGTTTGCAGACCAGTTATATCTGCTCCAATTGCAAATTCTCCATTTCCAACCTGGATTGGGCTTTTGGTTGAGTTAATGATGCGCACCACATTGTGGCGTGTAACGAGAGCCTTACGATCCAACTTGTTTGCGCTCCCTGCCGCCCGTGCATTGCAATGGCTGCTAATAGCTATTGCTGTAAAGCAAAGAAGGGCTGCTCTAGATACCGAAGTCAAGGTAATCACTCATCTCCAGAAATTCGCTAATGGGAACCGATATACCCCGAGTACACGCATCCCAGACCTATTGTTCCTATATTAAGACCGATTACCACTGGCTTTGTGCGTGCCGCAACCGATTGGCGATACATTTAGGTATGCATAGCATTTACAGCTAAACCTTTGCAATGTGCAGCACACTAATTTTGTTGCAGCAGTTTATAATAGTGTATGCGATACGATATTGTGATAGTTGGCGCTGGCATTGTTGGGCTGGCAACGGCATACCAGGTACAGAAGCGGCACCCGGGCAAACGCCTGCTAGTGATTGAAAAAGAGCGTGGGCCAGCAATCCACCAGAGTGGCCACAACAGCGGCGTTATTCACTCTGGCATCTATTACACCCCGGGCAGCCTTAAGGCGCGCTTTGCAAAACAGGCTGGCATTTCTATGCCCGCATTTTGTGAAGAGCATGGCGTACGTTACGATGTTTGCGGCAAGGTTGTGGTAGCGGTGGAAGCACAAGAGCTGCCCCGGCTGGATAAGTTGCAGGCTCGGGCTGCCGAAAACCAGATACCCGTGCGCAGGCTTTCTGGCGAAGAGCTACGAGAGCGCGAACCTCATGCGGCAGGTATTGCCGCTCTGGAAGTGCCCACTGCAGGCATCGCCGATTATCCCGGTGTGTGCCGCAAAATGGTGCAACTGATTGAGCTTAATGGTGGTGAGGTGCGCTGGAACTGCCGCGTGCAACAGGTTAAGATAGGATCCGAAGTGGCCCAGCTAATAACGCCATCTGGACCAATTGAGACGACCCTGTTTGTAACATGCGGCGGCCTCCAGAGCGACCTGCTTACCGCCATGGCTGGTGTGGCACCTCCGGCGCGGATCATTCCGTTCCGTGGGGAATATTACACGCTCAAGCCCGATGCACGCAGGCTGGTTAACCATTTGATTTACCCACTACCCAACCCGGCATTTCCCTTTTTGGGCGTGCATTTTACCCGCATGATAAATGGTGAGATCCACGCGGGGCCGAATGCGGTTCTGGCATTTAAACGCGAGGGATACCATCGTACCGATTTCTCGATGACTGAGATGTGCAAAGTGCTGGGCTACGCTGGCTTTCGTAAGATGGCAAAAGCGCACTGGCGGGAGGGAATGCACGAACAATACAGGTCGTTCTCTCGGCATGCGTTTCTTAAGACCCTGCAGCGATTGATCCCGGAGATCACCGATGCCGATATTGAGCCCGCGCCAGCAGGTGTAAGAGCGATGGCCGTAAAACCGGATGGCAGCATGATTGATGACTTTTTGATTTCAGAAGGACGATTTAGCATGCATGTTTGCAATGCCCCATCGCCAGCCGCAACGGCATCAATTGAGATTGGAGAGTATGTGGCTGAGCGAGTTGCGGAAAAGATGTGACGTGCGCGTTCAGCGCGGGGCTGAGTGTTAGGGATTGGGGTTAGAAAATGCTTGGCCCAAACGTGGCACGTGGTTTTCGTAACTGCGTGTCTACATCAGGTAATTCCGTGATTACATAATCCTGCTGCTGCAGACCGATACGGCTAGCCTCACGAACCAATCCTGTGGTGTGAAGCATCCGGTAAAGTTGTGTACTCTTCAAAATCTCGTGGGTCGTAAAACCGGACCCCATCTATCTCAAATTTTGGTGTTACCTTGCCACTGCTTTTGATCTGAGACATAAGCAAGAGGGACAGATCTAACTTATCGGCAACGGAATCTTCAGATATGGCACCTCTAAGCAAACTGTTTATGTAAGCCTGGTGAATACCCAGCATCAGGCAAGCAACACCATAGATCACTACAGCGGCCTCTACATATTTTGGAATGCCATTATCGATTCCGCCAATACGGGCTGCTACTGGGACACCTATCGCAAGGGCTGCCATAACGTAACAACCAATCTGTCCGCCACGGTACCCACCTTGCGAATAATCAAAGTCCCTGCGGGACCAAATCCTAATTTTGCGCGGTGCGCATGATTTTCGCATGATTTTCTCCTGGTCTCGTAGTAAACCTATCTCATCACCATCCGTGCATAGGTTGAATATACACTTCATACATGACTAGAAAGCATGCGGGGAACAAAGCCCACACGGCACTGAGATTATGCTTCAGAGCCTATAATAAACCGTCGAATTGACCGATCATGGTAATAAGGCAGTACCAGCGTGGTTTTCTGGACGCCCCACTTTGAGGAGATGGAGGCCGGGGCAAGTCAGCATAGAGCCAGGATCGGCACATCAGTGATGCGCCTACCTTCTCCATGCCGTATCGGCCGATACATTGCTATTGTTGGGCCAGTTTCGCAAATACAACAGCAACCTTGATGCCCCCGGGCGAGCGCTGAAAAAGCCTGCGCTCAGTTGTGTTCGCAGTACGAATTGTCACCTCATGATCACAAGGCTCCAATTTTCTGCGCACTAATTCGGCATTTCTTTATTAACGTCCTGCCTGCACAATTGGGGATTAAGACCAGAGTACGACAGGTACGACCCGTAGGGCCAGTAGTTGGCACCAATGGCGTGCAGGCGCCGAGCGGCAAGGCAATTGGAAACATTCAGTGATATAGCCTCACGCAAAGTCTCCAGGCAGCAAAGGTTTGTTGAGAGCCAGGTTCACCGTATTGAGGTTTGCAGATACGATAGGTTGTGGGTTGGGAGAGTCGGGCATAGTGGGGGCAGCAAAATGGCTCCGAACCAGATTTGATTCGGAGCCATTTTTCTGCTTCTTTCGTTATTATCTTCCGCCGAGGCCGGTGAGGGTTACGCCTTCTATGAAGTACTTTTGTGTAAAGAAGAAGAGCACGATTACGGGAGTCATAACCAGCGTGGTGGCGGCCATTAGCATGCCGGGCTCACTGCCATGCGATGAGTTGAACAGCTGCAGCACGTACGATAAGGGCATTTTTTCGGGGCTGGAGATGTAGATGAGCGGACCCATGAAGTCTTTCCAGGCGTTGATAAAGGTCATTATGGTTACTGCCGCGAGTGCGGGCTTTACCATGGGAAGCATTACGCGCCAGTAGGTGCCGAAGTAGGAGCAGCCATCTATGCGAGAGGCATCTTCCAGCTCTTTTGGTATTCCCATAAAGAACTGCCGCAACAGAAATACGTTGAATGCTGATGCGAAGAATGAGGGTACCCACAGTGGGTTCAGGGTATCTATCCAATGCAGTGATCTAAAGATAAGGAAGCGCGGCATCATTGTAACTGCATCTGGCAGCATCATTGTTGCCAACACCAGGCCGAACAGCCAGTCTCTCCCGGGCCAGCGCAACCGTGAGAAGCTGTAGGCAACCAGGCTGGAGGAAAGTACCGTACCGAGCACGGACATGATTGCAATTATCAGCGTGTTCTGCAGGTTTACCAACCCGAACTTTGAATCCCGTGGCAAAAACTTCAGTGCATCCGGGTAGTTCTTCCAAACCGGATCAAAGTGACGGACCTGTTCTACATCCGCTCGTGAAAGGCGCTTTGTGAGGGTGGCATCATCCAGTGCTTCCACCTGCAGGGTTCCATCCGTGAACGTTTCCGTAACAGCTGCAGCCTTCAGCTGATCGCCAAACTTTACTTTTACCAGGCCCTGTGCCTTGCCATTGCGCTGTATCTTAACCTGCTGCGTTGGAATCCACTCTGGAGGGAATTTGGACATCTGGGTGTCCTCTTTCACCGAGGTGATTACCATCCACACAAATGGAACGAGAAACAGTGCGGAGCCAGTGATTAGCACCAGGTGCAGCAGTGCAGGGCGCGTTTCTTTGATTGGTACGAGTGGCTGGCTGGCGAACAGCGCCCGCGATATCGCAACTGTGCCGCCAAGCAGCAGCAGCTCTATACCCGGTGCTCGCAGAACGCCCGGAATTAACCCTGCAATTAGCAGCAGCAGCAGGGGCAACGCCAGAAGTATGCCTGCAAGCTTTTTGTTGCCGAAGCGGAACGCTCGCATGATGTGAGCCACCCAGAGCGCCAGTGCCCCGTAGCCCAGTATGATTATTATTAGCCAGCCCAGTGCATTCATAGATTTCTCTGTGGTCCAGTTTCTATAGCGGCGCGATCATGACAAGATGGCAAGTTAGCGAGTTTCAGACTCGTAGTGGACCCACCGCTTCGAGAGCTTTACCTGGCCAAGGGTGAGCCCCAGAATAATGATGAACAGGATCCATGCGAGTGCACTTGCGTACCCCATCTTAAAGTACTGGAACGCATTGTTAAACAGGTAAACCACGGGTACAAGCAGGCTATCATCTGGCCCGGTTGTTTGCCCACCTGCAGTATTTCCCAGAATATAGGCCGTTTCAAAGGTTTGCAGAGCCCCAATGGTTCCCATAATCAGGTTAAAGAAGATGTATGGTGAAAGCATGGGCAGCGTGATGTGCCAGAACTGCTGCCGTGGTGCGGCCCCATCCAAAGAGGCCGCCTCATACAGCGTTGCCGGTATTGACTGCAGGCCGGCGAGCCACAGTATCATGCCGCCACCCGCACCCCAGAGGCCAATGAGGTTAAGGCTTGGCTTGGCCCAGATCGGTACTGAAAGCCAGCCAGGAGGAGCCAGGTGAAACCATGCCGTAAGGGTGGTTTTCCAGACAGCATTCAATAGACCGCGAGACGGATCTCCATTAAGAATCCAGGCCCAGAGAACCGTTGTTGCTACCACGGGAACAATACTTGGCATGTAGAATGCTGTTCGATAGTACTTAAGGCCGCGAACTTTCGTATTGAGCAGCATCGCCATCGAAAGGCTGGTCATCATACCCAGCGGAATTCCAATCATCGCAAGCACAATTGCATTTGTGATTGACTTAAGTACAAATGCTCTATCCAGCGTGGCCAGAGATACGTAGTTGGCCACCCCCGCGAAGCGTGCAGGGTGCAGAACATCGTAATCGCAGAAGCTCAGGATAAATGAGGCAATGATTGGGCCGAAGGTGAACGCCAGGAACCCAACAATCCACGGGAGCACAAAGGTAAAGCCTGCCCATGCCTCGGCGCGGGTGGCGCGGCTGTGTGCCCGCATCCAGACCGCCATTTTCCAAAAGAGCACCAGCACGCCACCAAGGACGATAATCCCGATTACTCCGGAGACTTTTGCGCTATCCACAAGCGGGTGAGCATCTCGGTTATAGACCTTATTCAGCTCGATCTGAACCTGTGTTTGCCCGTATGCAAGTGCAGCCTGCGGTGTTTTTGTGTGGCGAACAGATTGATCCACCGCGCGAACGTGCTCGTCCCACAGGCGCTGTCCAACAAACGTTACAGGTCGGAACTGGGTGCTGGGTAGGAGATCTAACGCAACCTGTTTGGCATCCAGAAATTTCTTGGGTAACGAGCTGCTATACGCATCAAACACGGCCCGGGTTGAGAGTTGGTTAGCGAGCAAAGCTGGGACGAAGAGGCGCCCTTTGCTGTGCGCATAGGCAGACTGTGCCTTGGCCGCTATCAGGTTGGCCTCCGGGGAGTTCATCCATCGGAGAAATTCCCAGGCTTCTTTATAGTGCTTGGAGCCGCGCGGGATTGCCCATGCAAACCCGCCAGACCAGGTTATCCAGGTTTTCTCTCCTTTAAACCGGCCTTCATGCCGCAAGCGCTCGGCCGGCACTGGTGCTGGTGCAACCCCAAAATCTATTTCAGGATGGTAGCGTGCTATTGATCCGACAAATCCATCGCCCTGGATCATCATAGCCAGTTTGCCAGTGAGGAACGGATCTTGATCTGCGCCGGCGAATCCGCCAGCAAACGTATTTACGGCATCGATACCCCCGAGGGCATCGTACCAGTTAACCATGGCTGTAAGCGCTTTTTCTGTACCCGGGTTGTTAAGAGTACAGGTGCGCCCATCCGGCGACATAAATTCGCCATCCTGCATCCATGACCATAAGTACAGCCAACCCTGCCCATAAATAGGCACAAACCCTATGCGTTCAAAGGCACCGCCTGGCCCTCGCCGAGTTAGTTTCTTTGCATAGTCAATTAGCTCATCCCAGGTTTGCGGTGGATGATTCGGATCCAGGCCTACCTGTTTGAACAGCGTTTTGTTGTAGTACAAAACGCGATCGTCCGTATCCATGGGGATGGCAAACGTATCGCCTTTATACTGGGTTTCGGCCCAGGTTGCGGGCACATAATCCTCTTTACGGATTGCTTCCGGGCCGCCGCGTTGCGCCTCAAGGGCAAGCAGATCGTTTAGCCCACGGAAGGCACCTCTGCTGGCCCAGTCACCTACAGTAAATCTATCCTGCCGAACAAGATCCGGAGGAACGCCGCCGACAATTGCTGTCATTAGCTTTTGCGGATTCATTGCACCGGCGCCCATAGAGAGCGCAGTTACCTTGATTCCCGGATGCCTGCGTTCAAACTCTCGGATTTTGGAATCCTGCCCCTGTGTCTCTTCACCAGATTCGAGCCCCCACACAACCAGGCGAATTGGCTCCTGAGCAGATGCCGATGCTGGCGCAAACAGGGGACCAATGATAAGGGCGAACAGCAAGAGGAGGAGCGATGGCTGCCGCCGGATAGAGAACCTTTTACTCAATTACATGCGCTCCGTTGCGAGGTGTTGAACGCACTGAGGGAATTTTCAGTGCAATGGTCGTAAATCTCATTCGGCAGTTTCTACAGGCGCAAGCCCATAAAACTTCTCGGCATTGCGGTGATACAGCGCATGCTGCTCATCCTTGGACCACCGTGAGGTGATCAAACGCAGAGTTTCCACCCACTTATCCAGGCCAGATCTCAGGGTACACACAGGCCAGTCGCTGCCAAAAACGAGCCGATTGGGGCCGAAACACTCCGCACAGTGCTCGATGATCGGGCGGAGGTCTTCCGCGCTCCAGTGTTCTGCAGCTCCGGCTACAATTCCGCTGACTTTGCAGATGATGTTCTCACGCTGCGAGGCCAAGCGAATATCGCCGGCCCATTTGCTGCGATCTGCAGACTGTGGCTCGCCATTGCCACAATGATCAAGAACAAACCTTACGCCTGGGCAGGCATCCGCAAGATCTGCGGCGGCCCAAATCTCATTCGGGCGCAGGCACAGATCAAAGTGAAGGTTATACCGCTCTAATAACTTGAGGCCATTGAGAAATGGACTGCTCAGGAATTCTGAAGTTTGAAGCGATCCGTGCAGAACCTGGCGGATGCCGAGAACATATGGCGACGCCCCATACCGTTCTATGTACTCTTCAAAGTTGGGATGTGTTGGCATGCCGCCGATTGTGGCACCAACCATTCGCGAAGCGGGATCCTGACACAGGTTTATTACATATTCGGCTTCTGCGGGGCGCTGTTCCGGCGAAACATCTGCTTCCATGTAAAGGGTACATGCAATGCCGCAGGCTGCTGCCTCCTGCTGATAGCGTTTAATATCATGCGTGCCAGCGAGTGGGCCACTATCGGGGAGCCATAGCAGATTAAACTGCGTTACATCCCACAGATGCTGATGGGTATCGATCAGTGGAATCACGGGTTACCCCACCGGTTTCTGCCGTGCCGAAGCTGCCAGCATCAACCAGCCTGCCATAAATGCTACACCTCCGAACGGAGTGATTGCACCAAGCAATTTGATGCCAGATATGGCAAGAAGATACAGGCTGCCAGAGAAAATTACGATGCCTACCAGGAAGCACACGCCGATGCGATCTACTTTGTTGGCTGGCACGAGGCCAGTGGAAGCAAATGCTGCCAACAGCAACAGTGCTACCGAGTGCAGCATTTGATAGTGCACCCCAGTTTCGAAAACAGCTGATGTGCCATTGAGCTCGAGCCGCGATTTGAGCGCATGTGCGCCAAATGCGCCGATAGCTACCGATAGGAACGCGCACACACTGCCAAACAACAGCATTCTGCGTGCTTCAGCCAAATTCATTGCCCTCCAACTCATCAAACGAACAGAACTTTAGCCACGCTTCGTAACCGCCGTTGGCTAAAGCATGTGTTCTCTAAGCACCCTGCCTTATCCTTCTGATGCCCCCTCTGCCGCACGGCATACCCGAGAGCAATATGAATTTCTATGCCCTCAGATGCTTTTTATGACTGCAGAAATATTTTTTGCTTACACAGTTATTTTAGTGAAACTGTGACTATATATGCTTACGTAATCTTATTTTAGCAGCAAGATCTTATTACTGATTACCGTGGATAACGTAGCTGCCGCTGCCGCAGTCTGTGCAGACTGCTGCCCAATTGGAGCCAGTGCGCGATTCGCCTGGCACGAAATCCGAGCGGGTGACTGCGCGAAGGAGCGTTGGATGAACACTAATCAGGTTCTAGTTGCGGTTGGTGTGTTGCTTACCCTGGCTGTAGTGCTAAAGGGTGCCTTCTGGTTTTTTGGCCTTCAGATTATTGGCAACACAGAAGTAGGCGTAGTTGAAAAAAAGTGGGGTGGCGGCGCGCTTAAGGGCAAACTGATAGCGCTAAGCGGAGAGGCTGGCTTCCAGCCAGATGTGCTGCGTGGTGGCTTCCACTTTCTCCCGGGATGGAGATACAAAGTTCACAAAGTACCGCTGGTTACCATCCACCGCGGGCAGATTGGTTACGTATTTGCCCGGGATGGACAGCCTCTTGGCAGGTACACCCGAGTGGATGGCAAGGAGATGGTTGAGGCAGGACAAACCCTGGGCCATGTAGTTTGCAACGGAGCGTTTACTGATGTTCGCCAGTTTTTAACCGAAGGCGGACAGCAGGGACCTCAGCGCGCCATTCTGCGTGAAGGTACCTATGCCATTAATCTGGCGCAATTTACGGTTATAAGTGGCCCAGACGAGATCTCCTTCTTACCGATTGGGGACAAAGAAGAGAAGCAGCAGTTCAGAACAGTTGCAGACCATATCGCAAAAACTGCAGGGTTTAGCCCTGTAATAATTGATGGCAGCAAGGACCAACTTGGCGTTGTAACCGTTCACGATGGACCGTCGCTACCGCAGGGAGAGATTATTGCTCCAACTGTAGGCGATTCTCGCAGCGATCCGAACTATCACAACAACTTCCAGGATCCTCAGGCGTTCCTTAATGCGGGTGGTTACCGTGGCCGCCAGTACCAGGTGCTGAGCGAAGGTACGTACTGGATAAACCAACTGTACGCCAGCGTGGAGCTTACCAGCAAGACTACCGTTGAAGTGGGATACGCGGGAGTGGTGGTTTCTTACTATGGCCAGCCCGGTGAAGACACATCTGGTGCGGCATTTACCCATGGTGAGATATGCCGCAAAGGTGGCAGGGGAATATGGGAAGACCCGTATATGCCTGGCAAGTACGCCTTTAACCCCTATGCGGGCCAGGTGGTAAAAGTACCAACGACAAACATTATTCTGAAATGGAAAGAGAGTGAAGTTGGCGAGCACAAGCTGGATGCTAGCCTGCGAGAAATTGGCCTGATTACTCAGGATGCGTTTGAACCTGAGCTGCCTTTGAGCGTCGTTATCAGTATCGATTACAAAAAGGCGCCGCATGTTATACAACGCTTTGGAAGTATTAAGAGCCTGATAGAGCAGAGCCTTGACCCACTGGTTTCTGCCTACTTCAAAGATGAAGGACAGAAACGCACCCTGATTGAGCTCATTCAGGAGCGTGGTGACATTCAGCGCTCGGCTACGGAGGCCATGCGCCAGAGGTTTGCGGAGTACGATCTTACAGTGCACGAAGTACTGATCGGCACGCCGCACTCTCATGCGGGTGATAAGCAGATAGAGAGCATTCTGGATCAGATACGCGCCAGGCAGGTGGCTCGTGAGCAGGTTTCTACTTACGAAGAGCAGGAGAAGGCGCAAACCGGGCTGCGCTCCCTGAACGAAGCACAGGCACTTGCTGCACGCCAGACGGACCTGACTGCCTCATCGGTTCAGATACAGATAGAAACCAATCAGGGATCCGCTGCGGCGCAGCGCGCTTTGAAAGAGAAGGAGAGAACGATTACCGTTGCGGAAGCAAACGCACAGCAGACAGTTGTTGCCGCAGAGGCAGAGGCAAAACGAACGCGTTTGATGGCGGAGGCAGAAGCATCTCGTAACCTGACACTTGCCAGGGCGGAGGCGGAAGGTACTACGCTGAACAAGAAGGCAGAAGCCGCAGGCATCGAAGCGGTTCGCCTGGCTTACGGTTCCTCTGAGTTCAACATCCAACAGCTTGCTATTAAGGAGCTATCCAGAGCGCTTACAGGCATCAAGCATCCGCTGGTGCCAGCAACTAACATAGTGCTCGGCGGTGGCGCAGCGGGATCGGACAATGAAGGCACCGCAGTAAACCTGCTTACCACTTTGATGTCTATGGTGTTAGCCAAGGGCATCGGAGCGGACGCTCCGCACGTTGCCGAACTGCCGGAAATAAAAATCGGTGTTGGTGCTGCTCCCGCCAGCAACGCACCCACGTCCACCCCCGACTCAGGTGGTGATAGTTCTAAATAAACTGAGATTGTAGATCAGCACAGGCACCACCGTAGTCGGGCTCCGGTGGTGCCTAAAACTGCAGGGAAAGCACATGCTAATAGCGATAATAGCCGGGTTTGTTGTACTGGCTTTTGCAGTGGCAATACTTACGTTACGCCTTAACGAACAGGAGCACCGCATTGCCAGGCTGGAGAGCCTGGATAGACATAAGAAGGCAGTGCCCAACTTGCACGGCTACTGTGCAGCGCCTATTAGCCCATTGAACACATTGCACATTGTACTTGGAGTTGAACAGGACCATAGCCTCTCACCCTTTGCGGAGCGTTTAGCCGACCAGTTTAGAAGACATGGTGCCGTAGTTACCCGGATACCGGCCAGCGAGATGGCAAACGATGCCGCCGATTTTGAGATTGTCGACAGTGAGCCAGATATTGTTATTGCAGGAAGCATTGTGTGTAACGGATACACAGATGTTTGTTTTAAGGCAGATCTCTTTGCTACGTGCCTGTTCGGTGAACTTCCGCCGCTGGTGCGGCAGTATGCAGATGGTGCACCCCAGCAGAGCGTGGCCATAGAGGCTGCGGATTTTGTGGCGGCAGAGTTTGCAAAGGCGATGGAAATACACGGGCGTGAGCGTGCCGTGCGCGAGCTCAGTGGCTTAATGGGCAGCGAGGCTACCAGTTACAATGCACATCAACAGCAACATACAAGGTAATATTTCTGTTAACTATGGATGGTTCTTGAGCATTTAACTGGTGCCCACCAGGGAGAAGGACGACCGAATATGAGATCGCGCGGATTTACGTTAATTGAACTTCTTGTTGTTATCGCAATTATAGCAATCCTTGCATCTATTCTGTTCCCAGTGTTTTCCCAGGCGAGAGAGAAAGGGCGTACTGCCTCCTGCGTAAGTAACCAGCACCAGATTGGGCTGGCTATTGCCATGTATCGTGGCGACTACGATGAGATAAATCCGCGATACAGATTTTGCCCGGATACGCCTGCGGATCAGTTGTGCACCAATGCCAGCCCTACGGTGCTTACAGGCCCAAACGAGATTTGGTGGGCCCCATACGACACTGCCCTTGGCCCAGAGCCGTCACCGTTGCCAAAGAACTATCAGGGTGTGAAGGCAGGCTTTCTGCAGCCATATGTTAAGAATCAGCAGATCTTCCGGTGCCCTTCTTATTCTGCGGGCCAGGTTGGTTACGCCATGAGCTACATTTATAATGGACCCATGGGCCAGCCAGATGCTTTTGTTTCTAACCCTACGGTGTACTTTGTATGGGATCACAAACGTACGCCGGGCTGTGCAAACACCAGCACAACTGCAGATCCAACAACCTCTAACGTGCCGGGATTTCGGGGCCCGTTCCCAATCAGTCAGGATCTCACCGGAACTTCCGCACATACCCACTACCCGGCAAGGCATACTGAAGGCTTTAATGGGCTGAAGTATGATGGGAGTGCCAAGTATCGCAAGTACTCAAGCCTTGATACAAACGGCACAACGAGTAAAGACTTCCTGGCAAATATTGAGCCCTGAGTTTATTGTGGCGGATTGGCCAGTGGAAACCGAACTATGTGGTCCGGATACTGGTCGATCCGCGCTTTACCCCACCGCAAGAATTTTACATGGCCATCATAATAGATGTAGTTGGCACCCGCGCTGTGCCTGTCATACTTAATCCAACCTTCGTTTGGCCTTGATCCACTTCCCCAGCGCACCAGGGCAGATTCTCCGGGCCACGTATCGTAATCATCTTGCGGAACGTAGTAAAAGGCGGAAGTAGGATCATCCAACCCCACAGAGTTGCGTTCTGAGAACATAATTATGTTCTCATCCGGAAGGCTATTTAGCGCTGCCTCTGTAGCGAACCCCGGCAGAACTCCTTCAGTGGCATAACGGCAAGACTTGTGGGTGAAAATGGAGTTCAACAGGTAACTCCACATCGCCAGATTGCCCTTTTCTGCAAGGCACTGCTCCCCATTTGGCGCTGCGGTGCACTCCTGGCCCAGTTCGGTAATGCCACCATTGTAGGCTTGAATATTGGCTGCCTGCATGGTTGATTTTGGCGCGGTATCTGAGATACAGAACATAAGCTGGCGGTTCTTAATATAGGGTTGAAAGAAGATAGCCCAGGGTTTTTCTGCGTTGGAATTGCCGTGCCCTCCCCCGATACAGCCTGCTGGAAAAGAGGGAAGCGTGGGCGTTTGTGTGCCATCATCCAGCACATATTCTTCGTGATGGTGATAGAGTGCGCCATCAAAATCATCCATGTACATCTTGGCAGCGGTTGCCAACTGCCTCTCGTTAGACAAGCAGGATGTCTGCCGAGCCTTTTCGCGCGCTTGTGCAAAAATAGGGAACAGAATGGCCGCAAGTATCGATATGATTGCGATTACGACGAGAAGCTCGATAAGGGTAAACCCATAACAACGGGCAGATAACTTCACTCGTGTATTCCTGTGCGCAGCGTGAGCGCAGCCCTATTTCGGGCCTGCGCTCACGTGTACATATTTATGGGTAGCTAAAGTGTGGGAAGCTTGCTGGATCGCAGATATTGGGCTGCCCGGGCGCTGTGGAGGGGTTTGTGATACCCATGTTTGTTGAAGGATAGGCGTACACCAGATAACAGCCTGAAATGTACTTACTGGTAAGGATCTGGCCCGGGCTCAATGCCTTTGCGTGCCCATCCAGAAAGGTAGCAGATACACGTCCCTGATGCCTGTTGCCCGCGGTCCACATTCGCTCAGGAACATGAGAATCCGGGCTGAAGTCGCCGTTAAACGGCTCTATCCAGCTATCGGTGCGAACTCCGCTGTAATCTTTATCCCACTTTTCAGTGATTACCATAGTATCGGTTGGGTAATCTACCTGTGCCAATGCCAGGGATTCGGCAGTGGCGAGCGCCATATAGGAGCGCTTGATAGTGAGTGCCAGATTGAGATCTTTGCTGAGTGTTGGCCCGGCATCGGATGGGCAGGTAAATACCTGGCCATTTTTGATGTAAGGCATCAAGAGGTTCCACCAGGACGCCTGAGCTCGCTGGTTGGCATCGGTTATTACGGCGCCGCTTCGCCATGGAGATGGGGCGGTAGCGCTGGCACGATAAAAGCTCTTCTCGTCATAATCCTGAACATACATCTGCTCGGCGGTGCCAATTTGCTTCATATTGGAGAGGCAGGATACTGCCCGTGCCTTTTCTCGAGCCTGAGCGAATACAGGGAAGAGAATAGCAGCAAGAATGGCTATAATTGCTATGACTACTAGCAATTCAATGAGTGTGAATGCGGCGCGCGGTCGGAACCGTGTCATCGATCCGATGTTTCCTTTCGGTTACATGAGCTTCGCGGCTATTGGAGTTCAGCCAGCCGTGAAGCCTCGATCCAGTTGAATCATTCAAGCAGCTCAACGACCACCGTGATTAGCCAACGTGTTAGGTACACCTGGCATATTACTCAGAACTCTTCCTGGATTACAGGAAAAGATCCAGCGCTGTTAAGGGTGCCGCCTTTCCCGGGTACATCCTGGTTCGGCGGCACTTATTTACTTAGAATACTCTAAGAATACCCTATCAGGCTTTGCCCTGACGGATGCTCTTGACTTTGAAGCCAGATTTCTTAATTGCAGCGGTAAGAGACGACTGCTTGACGTTCTTATGCGGGCAGATCCACACCGTGACAGACTTGGATTTGAAGTTGGTTTTCACTTCCTCTACGCCGGTTACCTTTGTGAGGCCCGTTTTAATGGTTTCCATGCATCCTTCGCAATCCAGCCCAGACACTTTGATGGTGTAGGGCACGGCACAGTCATCGTGCTTGCCTGGTGCAGAAGGTTTGCACTCCGCTTTTGTCTGCGTTTTGGCCTGTGTTTTGGCCTGTGCAGATGCAAAGGTTGTGCATCCGAAGAGAGCTGCGGCGGCCAACATAGCCGCACCGATCGATTTGAGTTTCATAGTTACCATTTTCCAATCCTAATCCCTTGGTGAGCCGCGATATCAGCACCGTGGAGCATGCTATCGCAACTGGGAGCACCCTTTTCTATTGCGGCAGTACAGGCAATGTAGTGCGCTGCTCGGGCTTGCCTCGTACGCCGCGGATGAAAGCCTGCACGATTGCAGGCTGTGTTTTGTCGCTTCGCACAATTAGTGCGGATTCGCGGACAAACCTGTCTGTTTCTGAAAGCCGAACCACCACAATACTGCCATCGGCAAGGTAGTTGGGTGCCAATCCATCTGGCACGATAGATACCGCGCCCGAAACCTCCACTACGCTCTTGATGGTTTCCACATTATCGTATTCCCCAGCCAGGCGAACTGTAACACCGGCGCTATTTAAGTGCCGATCTATGAGGCTCCTTGTGGGTGATGAAGGTCCAAAGGCCACAAATAGCTGATTGTGGAGATCGCCAAGTGACACTTCCTGCATTGCAGCCATAGGGTGGTTAGCCGAACAGATAAGTATCATTTCTTCTGAAGCAAAGGCGTATTGTTTGATGCCCGGCACATCGCCGGCAATGGCAACCACTCCAACATCTGCATCGCCATCCTGCACATGGCGCAACACCTCCTCAGTGTGGCAATACTGAATGTGTGGGCGTGCATCCGGGTGTTTCTCGATAAACTTTTTGAACCGGCCAGGAAGCATGTGCAGCCCAAGCGAGTAAACGGCTGCCACGCGAACTATGCCTGAAATACCATCTGCATTTCCCCGCAACACGGCATCCAGTTCACGAGCATCGTTCAGCAGGGCCAGTGCGCGGCCGTAGAGCACTTTGCCGGCCTCAGTAGGCGTTACAGGATCCTTGCCATGTCCCCTATTCAGAAGCTGCTGCTTATACTCGCGCTCAAGTGCCTGCAAACGTTGGCTGGCAGCTGGTTGAGAAATGAAATTTCGTTCCGCAGTTCTTGATACTGAGCCTGTTTCTACGATATCACAGAACAGCTGCAAAGTTGTAAGATCGAGTGGGTTCATGTGTCATTCACTCCGCTTATGAGGCCATTGAAAACGCGTATTTTACAATCGCTGGGTCCGGGGTTATCCTGTAATTGACGGTAGGAGTAAGCTCCAATCCGAACACTCTCATCCCGATTGCAGCCGAGATTTTACGGCTTGGCACTCTTAATGAACTGGAACTGGCCATGAACACAGATTTCAAATCCTCACTCATCTTCACCCGCCGTGAAATGCTGCGCACCGTGGGCGCCGTGCTTATGGCAGCCCCGCTGGCTGCGCTTGCAGATGACACTACACCTAAGAAAAACCTGATTAAGGGCAGCCTGTGGAGCCCAGCTGGTTCCGATGGTAAACTATCCCTTATACTCAGTGGCACTGCTACTCCAGTTAACACACTGGTTACCGACGAATCGCTATTCAAGGGCATTTGCCAGGATTGCTTCTGGGTTCTTGAGTTTAAGGCGGCCGTTACCCCGAAGAAGAGCCAATGTGGGTGCGACACCAATGCAGGATGCATTGTTGGCGATGCCGTTAAGGATTCTTCCTGGCAGAACATGCTTAAAGGGCTCCCACTGGGTGTGTGCCTATCACCAGAGTTTATCGATAGCGGTAAACCCGAGGCGGGCATTAAGCGCATCACTATCGATATGAAGAGTGTTTTACTGCCAGTTACCGGTGGAGAGAACATCACCCCGGAAGTTACTGCAACGGTAGCAAAACAGATTGGCAGCACCTCAATCACCGTTGTAGATGGTGGCAAACGCGTGGCAATTGACCTTAAGGCTGGATGGAGTGCCAAGAAGCTTGATTTGCTTGAAAAGGCACTTTCGGCCGCAGGTACAAAGATTGACCGGTTCAAGGCCTGACAATTGCTGTAACAGAGCCCCCCAATGCGCAGAATTTTGCAACGCAACGGCGGGCTCTGATTTCGTCACGCGCCTTTTGCGGCGGTTACGGCGGCCTTGAGGTTGGCGTTTACTGCATCCCAATCGATTACGCTGAAGTACGCATCGATGTACTTAGCCTTTGCGCGCCCGAAATCCAGATAGAAGGCATGCTCGTACATATCGATTGCGAGGACGGGAACTGCATTCCACACGGGGTACGTGTTCTGGCTATCCCCAATGTAGTTAAACAGCTTGCCATCTTCCCTATCCAGAGCAAGCCACACCCAGCCTCTGGCTGCCAGTGCTGTTGCTTTGAAATCTGCCTTCCATGCCTCTACTGAACCGAAAGATGCCTTGATGGCAGCAGCAACTGCTCCCTCTGGATCGCCACCGGTACCGCCGAGGTGGCGGAAGTAAAGTTCATGGTTTCTTACTCCACCCAGGGCAAAGGTGTACTCTGTTTTGAGCTCACGCAGGTCGCTGAAGCTGGCATTAGCCTTGCCCAGATCGGCGGGGGTAAGTGCAGTAAGTTTCGTCCGAATCTCATTTACCTTGGTCACATAGCCCTTATAGAGTTCGTAGTGCTCCTCGTGGGTTTTGCGGCTGATGCCGGCTTTTGCTGTATTGAAGAGTTTCTCTGGCAGAGGAATTGCAGCAATGGTGGGTGCGCCTTGAGCGAATGCCCCACCAGTAAACGAGGCGGTAACTGCGGCCGCAGCCCCTACTGCTGCGGCAGTAAACAGGGTTCGGCGCTCAATGCCGTTGTCGTTATTTGTGGCCATTATGGTCCTTTCGGTATTCGTGATGTTGCACTTAGCGCTGCATGCGGTGACAATCCGGCAGTTACTGATTGTTAAGCTGGCTCTGCCGGGCACTCTCTTGCAGACATTGGTCAATTTTCTGTTTGATTGCCTTAATGCTGTGCGGCCCTTCTATCAAGGCGGCGGCAGTACCATCGGTAGAATAAATCTGGGTAAACGGCAGTTTGCCATGCCAATCGGAATTGATGGCTTCTGCAAATATATCTGGATCGGAAGTATCTTTGCGCCAGAGCAGCACGGGTGGTGGATTGCGTTTGATCCACTTATTTGCATCGGCCCGCTTTGTTGGCAGATCTACCAGGATTGAAATAACTTCAACGCCATCTCGAGGGTAATTTCGCTGGAGGGATCCTAACCCGAGGTAGGTTCCGCGGCAGTTTTCGCAGCACGCCGCCCATACGTGGAGTGCTACGACGTGCCCGTGGCGCTTTTCGAGCGCTTTTGTTAATTGGTTGGAGCTGATGGCTGGCACTTTATTGAGAGTTGCCAGATTATCGGAAGCGCGCGCAGGAAGTATGAACATGATGCCTGCGAGCACCGCAAGATATCGATATCGGTTCATAATTGGTACAGCCCATAAGATGAATAGCGCCCGTTGTGCCGGGCCCCAGACAAGTAGGAGATTGTTAGAGGGGCAGATGGTTGTGAGCTGCCCCGCAAATTGTAGGGATTTATCAACCCTTTTTGGCTGCGTCCTTCTTGGCAGGGGGCTTGATCTTCACAAGTGCCTTGCCGCAGCACTTGTTGCCATGTTTTTTGGCTTCTGCCAGAGTGTATTTGGACTTGCAGTGCTGGCATGCAAGCACTTTTGGTTCTTTCTTTGCGCTCTTACCAGAGCTCATTTTAGAGTCTGACATCTTGCTATCGGACATCTTATCCTGCGCGTAGGCAGGAGCGATGCTCCCAAGTGCAAGGACGCAAAGTACTGCTGCCGCTGCGAAACGGAGATTGAACGAGCGAGCCATGGTAGGTTCTCCTTTGACTGTTTCTTTGTACACGTGAACGGCAAAATGTGCCGTTACTCAAACATTTTTAAAAGGCCTGATGTTCCCCGAACAGCGGGTGATCTGCGAATGGCTTCCGCGTGTTTTCAAATCGTTGCCATTTAGAGTGTCCATCTGAGTAGATGTAGTTGCTGCCGCCGGAGTGGCGATAGGCCGAAAGGGAAATAGGGTTAACCACATCGGTTGGGCTGGTGGGAAGCTCTATCTCACCCATCCACGGATGATAGTGGACATCGCAGAAATCAGTAGCAGGTTTTCCTTCGCTGCGGCGCTCCGCAACATAGATCGACTGTGCTGGCGTTGAGATCTGTGCGAGTGTTGCACCAAACAGGTAATACGCATTGATCATATAGCTGCTGAGCGGGCCGGGTGGTGGCGCACCGTTGCTGGTGCAGTTGCCCGAGCTATCTGTGATTGCCTTGCCGTGTGGATCTGGATCGGAAGGGCAAACGAACAGAGCAGTTTTGCTGCTATCTTTGCTGGCGACATATGGCAGGATCTTATCGAATGGGGAACCGTAGTCGATTCCCTCGAGTTGGCCCGTACTATCGTCTACAACAGGATTGCCTGTACCAGGGTGTTCCTGGGGATAGGTTTCGTCATAGTCCTGCACATACATGAAGAGAGCGAGGCCAATCTGCTTGCCGTTGGAGAGGCAGGAAGCACTCCTGGCTTTTTCTCGTGCTTGAGCAAAGACGGGGAACAGGATTGCCGCAAGAATCGCTATAATTGCTATAACAACTAGTAGTTCGATAAGAGTGAATGCGTTGCGTTTCAACGGGCGGTGCTCCTGTTTTGAGTAGTACTGTTTGTGTGCGGGTTTGAAGAAGCCAGTTGGGTAACCTGGGTGCTCCCCACCCCCTGGCTCAAGTTGAGACGAATTGTAAAGATCTGGGTTGAATCGGTGGACAGCTTCTCCTGCCATGCACATAGAATGGAGCCATCCGGCATCGATACAATTGCGGGGTAACCTGAAGTGCCTTTGCCATCGGAAAGTTGGAACGCAGAGATTTTGCCATGGAGCCCCGGCGTTACCGCACAGAGAACAAGCGATTGCCCCTGGTGGTATGCAATGTAAGTTTGCCCGGCGGGCGTTACTGTAACGCGCGGATGATGGCCAGCTGCGAGGAATGTTGGCGCATCTGGTGTGGGAGCCGTTGATGAGCGCGTTGTGTACAGGATTTTGCAATCGGCTTTTTCGGATGTACCAAAGAGCGGGTTTGCCACTCCGGGAGCCATTGTCATCCATGCCGCATGCAAAACACCGGCTGCATCGGTGGCGATTGATGGGCCATCCATGGGGCATGATGGATAGATCCAGTGAGTTTGTTCGATGGCCACTGGTGCTTCGAAGTCCTGCCCCCCATTTTTACTATGCAGCAAGAATATGTCCCGGAGATCGTTGATATCGTTTCGAAAAGCGATGGTGATTCCGTGCGTGGTATCCGGATCGATTGCCACGCGGCAACAATGGCAGATAGGATACGGCTGGCCAGATGTGGCATCGATATTCTTTGAGAAAGTTGAGCCACGATCAATGGAACGTGCGAAATAGACTCGGGCCATATCGCTGCCATCAGTCTGTTTTTTGCGTTTATCCAGCCATGCAACGCATATTGCCCCCTCATGATCCACTGCGACGGTGGGGAATCTGTGTTCGGCTCCATCGGCATCGTCGTTCACTCTTATGGGAGCTGAAAACGTTTTGCCATCATCATCAGAGCGGGATAGCCAGATATTAAGATTGCCTGGCCGGGGAGGGTGCCCTGCAGATTTCTTACCTGTTGCCCCTGCATCGCCATGCTCGTGTGCATGGTTGGTAGCGGGCACTATTGGGGCGGGTGCGGAGCCTGCTGTCCACACTACGTATAATCCGCCGTGCGAATCTGTGGCGAGGTTAGGTGCATTCTCAGCACCGAGATCCAGAAACATACCTGCGGTGCTAATGACAACGGGCGCAGAGTAGGTGCCACCATCGGCTGATCGAGAGCAAACTATTTGTGTTTGCCCCCCGGCTGTGTGCGCCCATGCAAGATAGACGCCGCCGGCGGGGCGTGCTACCATAAACGGTTTAACGTTGTCGCTACCGGACGTCTGTTGTTTTGCGTGAATTCCTCGCGACGGTAGATCTGTAAGAACATCTGCCGACGCACCAGAAAACGCAAAGGTCAGTAGTGCGGCGAAGCCCGCCAGTGCTCCAATTGTTGCTGCCCGTGCCATCTTCTCAGTTGTCCTTCTGCCACATCTGGTCCACATAATCCGGGTTGGTTGGGTCTGTAATCCCGTTACCATGCCACTTATCCGGCGTATCGGGATAAAACGGGCGCTGCATTCTCATAAACTTAACGTGGCCATCGAGCAACCCAACCATGAGGCCGTTTGTATGGCGAGGATTAGGGCGTGATGGGCTACCGGATGGTACAACGGATGGAGCATTTACCTGCGTTCGCAAATCTAATACCACGCCGGCAGCGGTATCTTTCAGGCCCGTATCGCATAGCATAACGCGCTCTGCAGGAGTGCCGAAGGCGGCCATCGACTGAAAATTGAGGAAGGTATTAAAGCCGTATCCCGCCTCTTTATCTGGATTTTTTGTACTAGGGCAGAACCACACCTGATCTCGTTTTGTATCGGCATTGATCTGCCCAGATTTTGTGTAGGGATACAGAAGCATCTTCCTATCAATGCCCGCATAGTATCCAAAAAACATCTCATCGTAATCCTGAGCGTACATCAACAGGGCGATTCCGAGTTGTTTTGTATTGGATTGGCACGCTGCACCCCGGGCCTTCTCCCGTGCCTGTGCAAAAACAGGAAATAGAATTGCAGCCAGAATAGCTATAATTGCTATAACAACTAATAGTTCAATAAGAGTGAATGCGTTGCGTTTCATTCGCAGCCTTTCATACCACTGCCGGGCGCATTGAAGACCTGCGCCTGGTAACAGCGTTCGAATAGTTGGGAGTACAGCAGCGGCATTCCCATAGCATAGTAATCAGCGCGCATCACAGAGGATGCTGCAAATTACTTACTGGGCAGCCGTTTGCAAATACATAAAGAAATGAGCTGGTGAGCACGTAACAATGCACCGATTTACGCGGATGCAGGTAGCTGCAATCCACGCCTAAATGAGGTGGGCATGTTAGGGATGCGGAGAATTAAACGGTGGCGAAACGTGGAGGTTGAAGATCGGGAGCGGTTCTGTTGCCAGAAGGCAGAACGCACTGAAAAGCGATGCGCGCTGTGGAAGCGGCAAAGCGAATGAACACTACGGGTACCGATGGTGGCAGTGCGAACGTAGAGGAGGAAGCAGCAACTGCTTTTGCAGTTTCCTGCGATCCGCACTGTGGGAGAAACTCAAAGCCAGAGTGTTGATGAGAACCCTTACAGCAACATGTGAGGCCGCCAGAGCATGTAGCACATTTGCATACCACCTGACGCTGCAACGCGTGCGACATCCGGCCAGCTTTGTTGGCAGGCATCGCAGCGTTAAGGCACTCTGAAAGTGGTGAAAGCACCATCATCAGACAGATTATCAGGCAGAGCCAGCGTCTCATAGTCTGTAGTTACTCGTAAACGGAACCGGCTTATTGCACGGCTGATGCCAGATTATAGCACCGCATCACGCAATCTGCAAGAAGACCGCAATTAACGGCAACCAGAAAAATACCCTCGCCGAACATCAACGAGATGGTTTGTTGGGCGAGGGCAGCATTTATAAGTAATGCAATTATAGAGACGACACAGAATCTAAATATGTTCAGTATTTGTGTGAATAACTTATCAACTCAAATTGATCTGCAAAAGTGGCATCTCCCGCGTTGCCATGCGAGTCCTTAATGCGGTTACGCAGATAGGCCACAGGCACGTTGATAGACCAGCTTTCGTTGCCATGATTCCAGGTTATGCCAGGCTCAATAAACATGGCGTAGCCAGGTCGGCGGAAGCCATCGCTGTTCCCAACCAGATCGGTAGCTGGAACTCCCTCAACACGCCAGGCAAGCTCACCGGTTAAGCCCAGCTTCTTGGGGCCAAGCCCCATAGAGGCACCAATGCGAGCAAGGTACTGATCTGGCACAGAGTTGAATCGCTGATATTCTTTGCCCGCTGGCATTACACCATCAAACAGGTTGGCAACAATAGATGGAGTGCCATTGATATTTGTGGGAGTAAGCAAATAGGTACCAGATGCGAAGAATGTAACTTTCTTGACGCTCTTAAATGCCTGGAATTCGAAAGGAAATGCCCATGCTCCAAGGCCAGGCTGAATCGACTGATCCACAGGACGGATCACACCAGGATTATTGCCCTGAAGGTTGGGGAATGGGGACGTTTCGTGCGCGCTGCCAGTAGGAGCCTCTACCCCAACGCCGATTGCGATATTCTGTTTTGGATTGGTGGTTACTGGTAAGAGCCAGTATTTTGCGGACAGGGAGATATCGCCAACTCCCTTTGCATTCTGTGCATAGCGCGGACCTGCGGGGCTGGTGGGAAGTGGAAGCGACCAGCGGCCGTAAAGCAGGACGGGCACACTGATAGAGAGGTTGAGTTGTTTGCTTGCGGCATAGGTACCGCCGAGATCCAACAACCTCTGGCGATTGACAACATTGTTGTGATTCGTCTGACGAATGATTTGTTCTACTGTGCCACTGTAGTGGCGAGCAGCATCCAGAACTCGGAGCGATAAATCAAATTTCCAGTGGTACGGCTGCATGTACGCCGATTCATCGGCGCTGAAGAGCGGCGCGCACTGCCTTGCAACGATGCAGCCCTGTGCGTCCGCTCGCAGGGTGCCGATAGTGGCGGGAAGAAGCAGGAAGAGGGCACGGATAGCAGCTTGATTACTTCGCATAGGATAGATAACCCCTTTGTTTAACTGGAGCTGAAATGTGAACTGCCGACGTAGCGGTACCTGCACTTGTTGCGCACCTACTTATTGAATGAGCGCATGCATAACAATGCAGAGCCCTGCCGGATACCGGCAAGGCTCTGCAATATTAACGCAACAATATTAATTAGAACTTAAATTAATATGATATGGATTTAAGCTATGGTAACAGGTTCCAGAATAGCTCTGCGCCCGGGTTTTCTACCATGGTAGAACACGTTGGGCACGGATGGGCAGGGTCGTCGGTACCATCCATAGGGCTCACCCACTCTGGCACGACGGTTTTCACGTGACCATCCAGCATCACATAATTCCCCTTGCCGTCATGGCGTACCGCCTGAGTGTGATCGCTGTGCCGCGTGTACAGTTGCTCGCCTACCAGGGCTCCACCGATTGCGGTATTGTTTTCGACATTTGTACCATCGCTGGCATCCCCATCTCTTGCAAGAATCGTCTGGCTAACGCGCCCAATGGCGGCCTCACTAATACCGTCGCCACTGGTGACCTCGATATTCGCATCTACCTGGCTGCCAGTTAAGTACAGGCTAAGATGATAGCTTGTGGCATTTGCGAGGCTGTGAGAGCTGTTTGTGTTTAGAGTTTTGCCGTCAAAGCGCACGTTATCTGAGGGGCATCGCCAGATCTGTCCGTTCTTGAAATAGGAAGTTAGAAACCCTTCTGCACGGCCTGCAGCAGGATCTGCAGACAAGAACGCATTATCACCGGGTATTTGCGGGGTGGCAGAAACAGCAAGCTTAGAGGATGCCGCATCATTGTTCACACAGCGCGGTGTGCGGGAATCGTAATCTTCCAGGTACATCATGAAACCCTGAGCAAGCTGGCGCGAATTGCTTAAGCAGGTTGTTTGGCGTGCTGCGCCCCGGGCCCTGGCAAACACTGGAAATAGAATTGCAGCAAGGATCGCTATTATCGCTATAACTACAAGCAATTCGATGAGTGTAAAACCACGGGTCTTCCTATTTACCGCCGTCATTCATCCTGCCTTTCCAGAGCCGCACGTTCATTTAAAGCACCCACAAAAGTAGCGGATATCTGATGGACAACGCGGGCAGTGATTCGTTTCAGAAAGATGCATTTAATTCTATTCAGATGACTCGACTACCACGCAAAGTCGCCCTGAGATAAAGAAATAGCCCGCCTCCAACAGTTAGTTGGGAAGCGGGCTATGTTAAATCGCCTCACGGGTTAGAGGCGCGGGCCGGGCGGCTTGATGGCGGCTGTAAACGGCGTTACGCCGTGCGCTCTCACGGTGCGTGTGTATAGCTTGCCACCTGCTATTGTAAATAACTGATCTCGTGATAGGCCACCAAATGCCAGCGCAGTGGTGGGCGTGTGGGCCGGGTTTTCGAGAATACCAATAACGCGTCCAGCTTGATCGAGCAGTTGAATGCCGGTATTACTGGTTACATACAGGCGTCCCTGCGTATCGGTTGCCATGCCAGCCGCGTAACTCTCTGCGGTAGCATAATCAAGCCGGATATCGAAATATGCCTGTTTATGTCCCAATTCCCCATTGGGCAGAACAACATAGGAATAGACGTATTTGCCAGGTGCCTTTGTCGATACATGCAGCAGTGTTTGATCTGGAGTGAGAGTAACGCCATCGGCGCCCGGGAGCCCCCTATCTACCACGGTCTTCTTACCGTTTGGCTTTATCAGCCACACGCAGCCTGCCTTCTCCTCAGTAACGTAGAGATCGCCATTATGCGCGGCAACCAGGGAGGATGCGATGACGCCCGTAGCAAGCGTGCGAAGCTTCCCGTCTTTACCAAGCTTAACTATCCGCCGATGAGATGGCTCTGCGATGGCAATTCCGCCATCTGGCAGCGTAGCAACAGCTCCGGCACCGGGTACAGTTGTATGGCTTTCTTGCAAGGCAGAATCTGCGGTAACTGTGTGGACGGTGCCTGCAGCGGTTACTATGTGCACGGTTCCATCTGCACCGGAGGTGAGCCCGGTTATTGTGGAACCTGCCGGTGTTATATCTTTCCAGGTTTCGCCAGGCTTCACAACTTCCATAACTGGCTGCCGTACGTTAAATGGCCGCGGAACCTGGTTGGGATAATCCTTCCATACAAACTTCAGGGCATCTGGCAGGATCTGCCCACCCTGCTCTCCATTGTGGCCACCGGTGCCGGTTACAAACTGGTACTCGTACCCTGCGAATTTAAGCGCCATGGCAACATCTGTATTGCCGAGGAACCACACTCCAGAGTAAATATCCTGATCTGCGGATCCATCCTGCAGAACCACTCGAATGGGGCGTGGTTCGTACTTGCGGATTGCGGAGGCATAGGTGTTGCCACCTTGTAAATCGGTAAAACTGCCAACAAAACTTACCACTTTGCTGAACCACTCAGGATGCTCCCAGGCGGCGATGAAGGAGCAGATTCCGCCAGAACTTGCACCGCAAAGGCCCCTGCCCGCTGGATCTTTAGTGAGGTTGAGCGATTTGCCAACTTCGGGCAGCAGCTCTTCCTGCAGAAACCGCGCATAGTCATCTGTTACACCATCGTACTCATGGCTGCGGTTATAGCGTGGCAGGCTATTTGCATTTGCCGCTGGCACGGTTCCCGGGTTTACCATAATGGCAACAGTCACAGGCATCTGATGTGAGGAAATGAGGTTATCAAAGACTACAGGCACCCGAAACTGCCCCTCGCGTGATTGAAATCCGCCACCATCCTGAAACACCATAACAGCCGCCGGAATTTTGGAGTCGTACTGTTTTGGCACATACACCCAGACATCACGCTCAGTACCAGGAAATATCTTGCTGGTTTTGAATACCGAGTGGGTTACTGTTCCCTGTGGCACTCCAGGTTTTGTTTGAGAATCAGGCCCCAGCGGGTAACCATCTCTGGCTTCTGCACGAATGCCAGGCAATGCCAGACAGAGGAGTGACAGGAAGCACAATCGGCTTATCTTCATGGCATGTTGTCCATTTCTGTTCGTTGGAGAAGTCAGCGAATTCGGGCAGGCATCAGGCATACCTGTCTGGATGGAGAAGCGAGAGATCTATCTCTGGCTTCTGGTTTGCCAGAACCTGGGATATTAGCCGACCCGTTATGGGGGCCAGGCTAAGGCCCATCATGGCATGCCCTGCGGCAATGCTGAGGTTACTAAAGCGCGCGCTCCTGCCGATATACGGCAGCCCATCTGGTGAGCATGGACGCAGTCCACTCCAGACAGGTTCCGAGCTAAAATCCTGCGCCTGAAAGGCTGGAAAATACTGTGGGATCGACTTCAAAATGCCATAAACTCTGCGCTGATTGATGGATAGATCCAGGCCGGTGACTTCCATTGTGCCGGCAAATCGCAAGGTGCTCCCCATGGGAGTTACGGCAACTCTCGCTTCGGTTAAGATGGAACAGAGCTCCGGTAGTTGCGCCGGGGCATCAACAGTTATGCTGTACCCCTTGCCGGCCTGCATTGGCATGCGCAGGCCAAGTGCACTTACCGTTTCTGCCGACCATGAGCCGGCAGCAATCACTATCTCCTGTGCCTCAACATCTTCCTGCGTTGTATGGATACACTGGATCTTGCCATCATCTGTGGAAAAACCTGTAACGGGGGAGTTCCAGAGTATTTTTGCGCCCCCACGTTCCAATTCGGCCGTAAGAGACTGAACAAATCTGGATGGATTAAGGTGGCAATCCAGCGGGAAGTACACAGATCCCGCAACATCCATTTGAATGGCAGGATCTGCCTTTGCTGTTTCTTCCGGATTCAGGAGCTGTGCATCCATCCCGAGTTGCTTTGCCCGCGGAATAAGTGTGGCCTCATGCTCAAGCACCGTTTTATCTTTGCAAAGCATCAGGAGGCCACGGCGCGTGAGGCCAAAGAAGTTGCCATCCTTCAGCGTTTGCGCCAGGTTTTCGTAACTTGCCCTGCTGGCAAGGTTCATGGCTGCCAGTACCGGCGCAGCGGCATCTACATGTGCTGCATTTGCGGTTTTGCAGAACAGCAATCCCCACCGAATGAGATCAGCATTCAAGCGTGGACGAATGTAAAATGGGCTTTCCGGGCTAAGCATAGCCTTGAGGCCATAGGAGACCATGCCTGGAGCAGCCAGCGGAACAAAGTGGCTGGGAACTATCATGCCTGCATTTCCAAGAGAACAGGCATCGTGATCTCGGTTACCGCGCTCGACAACGGTAACTTGCCAGCCATCCTGCATCAAGTAGTAGGCACAGCAGAGGCCGATAACGCCGCCACCAACTATGGCTACTGAGCGTGGTGTTGTCATACTGCACGAATTCCATAGCAGAATGGATCGGACGGATTCAAGATCAGAGTTGATTCGGCGTTAACAAAGGCTCGGCCACGGATTGTTGGAATGATCTCGGCACCACGTAGCGTTACGGACCCCACAAATGCGCTGCCAAGGATTCCCGCCTGGACATACTGCTGACCTTCAGCAATTTTGCCATCGGCGTACAGGCAAGCCAGCTTGGCGCTGGTACCTGTGCCACAGGGTGACCTATCGTAGGCTTTGCCGGGGCAGAGTACAAAATTCTTGCTGTCAGAAACTCCATCATCGGCCGGGACGAACAGCTCAATATGATCGATCACTGCCCCGTTTGTTCCGGTAATACCAGCATCTTCAAGTGCAACTCGGATAGCCCAGGTGTACTCCGTAAGTTCAAACGTTCGGCTCAGGCTCAATTCCTGTCCATGGTTGTAAACCAGGAAGAACCAGTTGCCTCCCCAGGCGATATCGCCCACCACAGTGCCCACACCGGGCACCTGTACAGATACATTGCTTGCCAGGCGGTATGCTGGCACGTTTTCTATAGCAACTTCGCCATTTTTATCAAACGTGGCTACTACGTTGCCAACAGGCGTTTCTAAAGTGTGTTTGCCCGGACCAATTCGGCCCAGGTGCGCAAGCGTTGCAACCACGCCGATTGCGCCGTGCCCGCACATGCCAAGGGTACCTGCATTATTGAAGAAGATTACTCCGGCAGCCGATGCGGGGTTTATTGGCGGGGTTAGGAGCGCGCCCACCAGCACATCTGAGCCACGTGGCTCGTTTACTACGGCGGACCGAACCCAATCGTAATCGGTGCGAAATCGCACAAGTTGTTCGGATAGCGGCACGTCTCCCAGATCCGGGCCACCCTCAATCACTACACGGGTCGGTTCGCCAGCCGTATGAGAATCCACTACTTTAATAGTGGGAAATTTTTGTATTGCGTGGGTCATCGATATACTATTTAGAGCAGGTTGCTCGGGCAAAGGCAATGCGGGGGCGAGGAAGCCCGGTTTAAGTTAAGGGCGCCCTCTCCCCCGAAGGTATTTCCTATGTTGTGCGGTGTTACTTGCGCTTCCGAATCACCTTATTTGGTAGAGAAGGTGTACTCGGTTACCTGGTGGTACTTCTGGCCAGGGCGCAGCACGCAGCTTGGGAAGTTCGGATGGTTGATTGAATCCGGGTAGTGCTGGGCTTCCAGGCAGAAGGCGTCGTGGATTTGGTAGTTAAAGCCACCAACACCGGTAAGGGTGCCGTCCAGGAAGTTGCCAGTGTAGAACTGTACGCCGGGTTCGGTTGTCTGCATCTCTACTACGCGGCCGGACTGTGGATCGTAGCAGCGAGCCGTAAGCGTAAGCCCCTTACCGCCGCCGTTAATGACATAGTTGTGATCATAGCCGTTTGGATCGCCGGGCAGTTCTTTGATGTGCTCACCAATCGCATGTGGATAAGTGAAATCCAGGGGTGTTCCCTTTACTGCCGAAATGCTGCCGGTTGGGATAAGCGTATCATCAACGGGCGTGTAATTATCCGCATTGATCAGCATCTCGTAGCCAAGCACGTCGCCTTCACCACGCAGGTTGAAGTACGTATGGTTGGTGAGGTTGATTGGTGTTGCTTTGGTTGAGGTGGCCGTGTACTCAATTCGAACGCTGTTCTTGTTCGTGAGGGTGTATACAACGGTTACATCCACGGCGCCAGGGTAGCCTTCATCGCCATCCGGGCTGTGGTGCGTAAACTTCACCGAAGGGCCATCGCCGCTCTTTACAACACTGGCCTTCCAAACTGCCTTATCGAAGCCTTTGATGCCACCATGAAGGCTATTGGGACCATTGTTTACAGCAAGGCTATACTCTTTGCCTTCGAGGGTGAATTTGCCCTTGGCAATTCGGTTTGCTACGCGGCCAACCGTGGCGCCAAAGTAAGGATGCCCCTTAAGGTAGCCTTCGATATTATCGAAGCCGAAGACGATATTGCCCTTCTTGCCTGTGCGATCCGGGGTATGAACTTCGGTAAGAATGGCACCGTAGCTGGTTATCTTTGCAACTATGCCGCTCTTATTGGTAAGCGTGTAGAGATCTACAGCTGCGCCATCGGTAGTCTTGCCAAATGCAGACTTAACGACGCCCTGTTTCTCGGCCGCTTCAGAGGAGACAGAACTCATAAACATTGCTCCCAGCGCCATCACCGCTGCCACTGCCACCATCTTTGATGCAGTTGGTTTCATATAGGGTTTCTCCTTAGTGAGTAGGGACCTGATTACCAGACTTAATTTGATATTTGGGGCTGTAATTCCTGTTGGTCCCTCGCGGTTTGGCTTGATCTGTGCGCGAGGGCACCTACATTCTATCACTCTGCAGCCAGAAATCACTTACTTTGCAGCGCTTGCGGCACCATCGAAGCGCGCGGTAAAGCCCCAGCCGCCCACACCCTGGCCCACTTTAGCTACAAGCACATTGCGGCCCTTATGCAGTGTGAGGCCAGTAACCACATCCTCATCCATCATCACGCCCCTGATGCGGGCAACATTGGAAACCTGCTTGCCATTGAGCCAAACACGGGCGCCATCATCGGCCCCCATGCTCAAAGTTACGCCATGCTGTTCGGATGGGCTATCTATGTAAGCCACAGCATACGCAGCGGCGTTGTTGATTGGGCCACCGAATGTATGGATAAAATCGAGAATGCCAGATGCTGCGTGCACTTGCTTCCAGTGAAGCTCTTTGCCGCCATCAAGCTGAACTTTAGCTCCGTCTGCCGGATGCAATGTTGCCTCTCCAGTAAGGTACGCCTTATCCAGTATTTGCTGCATCACTGCCCGATTCTCTGTATTATCGTCGGCAGAAGGCAACTCAATACCAGCCAGAATTGGGCCTAATACCAGCCAATCGGCAATTTGCGGGGGCCGGTGTGCGCGGCTGGCACCCGTAAAGTCGGCGGCAATCTTTGCCAGATCGGCCTTCGGCTGCCGGTCATAGGTCAGCAAGCCATTCAGCTCCTGCTCAACATCTGTAAGCTGCGTGTAAACATAGCCAGAAAGGTTTGCTGCCTCGAAGAGCTGCGTTGTTTGATAGCAGATTTTTTGAATGAGGCCGGCTGCATCCTTAACGGTTTGATACCCCCAGCCTGTGGTCCAGGTATGTTCCGGTATCGGCAATGCAATGCCGCCAAATTCGCCAACTACCTTTGGTTTTACCGGATGCGCCACGCCCTGAGCAATGAGGTTGTTGCCGTAATCGTGGGCATCTATCACATCTGTCATTCCGCGCTGAGTCCAACCCGAGGCATCGGTAATTGGACGTGTTGGATCAATGGAACGCGTTAGCTGAACGATTTCGTCCTGAAATGCGCCCGGGTTGCCCCAGTTCTCATTGAATGGAATCCAGTGAACCACGGACGGGTAGTTGCGCGTGGTTTCCATGGCATTCTTCCACTCTGCGGTAAAGTTTGCTCGCGCTTCTGGTGTTGTGAGGTTATGGCTGGATGGCATATCCTGCCACACGGCAACTCCCAGATGATCGCACCAGTAGTACCAGCGAGGGTCATCAATTTTTACATGCTTGCGTGCCATGTTGAATCCGAGATGTTTCACCATCTCAACATCGTTCTTTATGGCGGCATCGGTTGGTGGGGTCAAAATGCCATCTGGCCAGTAACCTTGATCTAGCACGCCACGGTAATAGTAGGGTTTTCCGTTCAGCGTGAGGCGGCCATTTTGAATACCAGCCTCCCGGAAGGCAGCGTATGAGCGGAAGCTATCGGAAACAGCGCCCTGCTGGTGGCAAGTAACTTCGATATCGTACAGGGTTGGAGACTCTGGGCTCCACAGCGCTGGATGTTTGATTGCTACAGGGGCGGATGCGAAACCATCAGCACCAAATTGCGCTTCGGCAGTGCCCACAACAGTGCCCTTTAGCAGCACCTTTACAGTTGCACTTTCAGTTGAACCGGACGGAGCCACCAGATTGACAGTGAGGGTTGATGCTGCGATATTTGGCTCTGTACGAATTGAAAGAACATGGCCAACAGAAACTGGTTCCAACCACACACTCTGCCAGATTCCTGTTGTGCGTGTGTACCAGATACCTTCGCTACCGAGCTGTTTGCCTTTGGGTTGGTAAGCACCCTTGGCTGGATCGGCAGGATCGTAAACAGAAACGACCACTTCCTGGCTTTCACCCGCAGTAAGTGCATCTGTGATATCAAAACTAAATGGCGAGTAGCCCCCGGTGTGTTCGCCAACCAGATGCCCATTTACATAGACTGCTGTTTTCCAATCGCAGGCACCAAAGTTCAGAAGGACACGGTTTGCACGCCATGACGCTGGCACTTCAAACTTGCGCCGATACCACACGTGTTCGTGGATCTCTTTGCCCTTGCCAATGCCAGACAGTGCGGACTCGAAGGTAAATGGCACAAGTATTTGTTGCGGGAACTCCTTACCGGAAACCCAGCCTTCTGCCTTGCCGATGGCTGCATCGTCAAAAGCAAACTGCCAGATTCCGTTTAGAGATTGCCAGTTATTGCGAACAAGCAACGGGCGGGGATATTCCGGCCGAACATGCCCTGGCTTTACGTCGGCCGCATAGCGCGTAACCAGAGGTGCCGAAGCTGGCTGCCAGAGGGCATCGGTTGCCTGATGTGCCCTTGCCGAACCTAATCCAGAGAGTATTCCCATAGCTGCAGCCCCCGCCGCTCGTACCATCCACCATCGATAGTCCAACACAAGCGCTCCTCGATCAGGATTTACCGGATCACTTTTCCTTTGATATCCAGAACCTGGGCTGCGGCAGTGTCGTTGCCAAGCGCTTCCCAGTTCTTGAGGGTCCAAACCACTTTCTTATCTTTCGTAATCTCAATCATCTGCGGGTTCGCCTCGCCCGCATGCGTATTGCCAATTACGATGTGGCCATTGGGCAGTACTTCCAGAGTTGTTACCCAGAAGAACTGAATGCCGGGCAGATCTGTGTAGCCCACCTGCCAGATGCATTTGCCTTCTGGAGTAACTTCCATCACGCGGTTGCCGTTGCCGCCGCCAATGAGGGTATTGCCATTTTTGAGGCGGATGGCATCAAAAACATTGATGCCATGGCCTTGATGGGAGCCTGTTTCGGGCTTACCATCCAGATCCATCTTGTAAGTCCACACAATTTTGCCATCGTGATCGTACTCACGGATAACGCCATCACCCTCGTGGCACACGAGGTAGTTGCCGTTTGCCAGTTGCCTTGCAAGGCGCGTATCTCGGTGGGAGCTGGGATGATCCACGGTGAGGGCGATTTGATGTACGATTTTATCTTCCTTATCCACCTCAATTATCCGAGCATTGCCGCTTTCAGAAATCATGGTGTTGCCATTTGGCAGACGCTGGAAGGCATGGACCTCCACCGCTCCGGTGTAGCCCTCTTTGCGAGTGCTTACATGCTTCCACACAATCTCTTTTTGTGGGTTCATTTCCACAACCGTTGTGGGATCCGTATGAAATAGGATATTCCCATTCGGTAGCATCGAGATATCGTGGCATGTAAAGTTGCAGGGTGTCTCCCAGGTGATCTTGCCATTTTCATCCAGAATCACAACACGTCCGCGATCCTGAGCCAGCACACGGTGTGCCACTGGCTTCTGAGCCAGAGATTTGCCGCCCACAAAACATATGGCCAGCGCTGCAGCTGCCAATGCCACTCTCGATGTTTTTACCACGCCGTTGTCTCCATTCTTAGCACTGTTGAGATAATGTAGCGGCAGCCAGAAGGATGATCTTCTTGCTGCCGCCTTGCCGAAAAAAGATTTAGATAATCTGCTTGATGGGATCGGTATGTTCCACACCCACAAGCTTCTGGTTAAGGCCGCCATAGAAGTAGCTGAGGCGGTTCGGATCTATGCCCATCTGATGCAGGATGGTTGCGTGCAGGTGCTTCACCTTGAATGGGTCTTCTATGGCCTTGCTTCCAAGTTCATCGGTTTTCCCAACGCTTACGCCACCCTTAATTCCGCCACCCGCCATCCACATAGTAAAGCCGAAGCAGTTGTGATCTCTGCCAGTGCCCACTGCATATTCTGCGGTGGGCTGGCGGCCGAACTCGCCGCCCCACACGATAAGTGTGCTATCCAGCATGCCGCGCTGCTTAAGATCTTTCAGCAGGCCAGCAATCGGTTTATCAGTTTCACCCGCGTGCAGCGTGTGGTTCTCCATAATATCGTTGTGGGCATCCCAGGTGGTTTCGGTGTGGTTTCCGCCAGAATAGATCTGAATGAAACGAACTCCACGCTCCACCATGCGGCGTGCCATTAAACACTGCCTTCCGAACACCTCAGTCTTTTTATCGTTCAGGCCGTACATCTCCTGGATGTGAGCAGGTTCCTTATGAACATCTATTGCCTCTGGTGCAGCCGATTGCATTCTGTAGGCCAGTTCATAGCTTGCGATGCGGGCAGCGAGATTAGAGTTATCGCCACGCATGGCCTCATGTTCAGAGTTGTACTCTTTGAGAGTATCCAAAATCTCGCGCTGAACCGGGTCTGATTCTCCTGCCGGACGCTTCAGGTTCAGAATAGGTGTATCACCGGGCACCGTAACGGTTGCCTGGTAGGATGCCGGCATGTAACCGCTGCTCCAGTTTTTAGCGCCGCTGATTGGGCCACCTCTGGGATCCAGCATAACTACAAAACCGGGAAGGTTCTGGTTAACAGTGCCCAAACCATAGTTCACCCAGGAACCGATGCATGGGCTGCCGCTCAGGATTTTTCCTGTGTTCATCTGGATCATGGCGGAGCCATGAATGGGTGAATCGGCGGTCATCGATTTGATGAACGCCACATCATCTACGCAGGTTGCAAGGTTCGGAAACAGATCCGACACCCAGGCGCCGCACTGACCATACTGCTTGAAGTTCCACTTTGGCTCAACGATCCGGCCTTCGTTTTTGTGGCCACCCCGGCCAAATGTGGATACCTGTACAGTTTTGCCATCCATGCCCTTCATACCAGGTTTGTAGTCGAACGTATCTATCTGGCTGGGGCCACCGTACATATACAGAAAGATGACACTCTTGGCTTTGGCCGGAAAATGTGGCTTTTTGGGGGCCAGCGGATTACTGAACCGCGAAACACCATCGGCTGCATGCGCCTGCGAATCCATAAATCCATCTTCTGCTAGCATGGATGCCAGGGCTACGCCAGTAAAGCCACCACCTGTTTGCCACAGAAATTCCCGGCGCGTTCGGCCACAAAATTCGCTCATATCTCTCTCCTCGTGTTCGTTGTTCTGAACACATCACCCCGGCACATCAATCCAGATAGATAAACTCGTTCAGGTTAAGCGCAACTACGCAGTAGTATTTCAGCGCATCCTGCTCAGAAACATGATCTCTTGTCATCACGGTTTTGATGAACTTCTGCCCTCTGGCTATCTCGGCCGCAGTCGGAGTGCGCTGCGTTACGCGGGCCAGTATAAGGGATATCTGCTTCGCCGAGCTCTCCGGCGCCTGTTTGCGGGCGTACTCTGCGAAGAGTGCTGCTTCCTCGTTTGCGAACGTGCTGTTTATTAACCCCAGAGCCTGAGTTGGCTGTGTGGTGGCAAATCGAACAGGGCAGGTGAAATCCGTATCGGCCACATCGAAGGATGCCAGGATGGGTACTGTTAGCGATCGCTTTATGTGGATGTACACAGAGCGCCGCGCCATCTGTTCCGGAGTTGAATCTTCCCAGTTTGCGCCCGGGCGCGATTCGCCGGCCAGCACCTCTGCCGGAATTTTGGGATAAACAGGTGGGCCACCCATCTGAAGATTTAGAGTTCCGTTAACCGCCAGCATGGAGTCTCTTATTTCTTCTGCATCCAACCTACGCATATCAAAACGCCAGAACAGGTTGTTCTCCGGATCCTTCTTCAGGCCAACAGCATTGCCTTTAGAGCTCATGCAGTAAGTGTTGGAGAGCATTATTAACCTGTGGAGAGTTTTGATTTTCCAGCCGCTTTTTACAACTTCGGTTGAGAGCCAATCCAGCAGTTCCGGATGGGTTGGTGCTGAGCCCTGAAAACCGAAATTGCTGGTAGTGCGAACAATTCCTCTGCCGAAATGGTGCTGCCAAATTCTGTTGACAAATACTCGCGCGGTGAGCGGGTTATTGGCGGAAGCAATCCAGGCGGCCAGGGCTGAGCGACGGCCAGAAGACGCCACGTCTGAAGGCAACTCTGGTATAACCGGCTCTGGCGGACTGAGCACGCTCAAGAAGCCGGGCTGCACTTCGTCTCCCGGCACATGCGGGTTGCCACGCAGCATAACATGTGTTGCGGGTACTGTTTTGCCACCCTCTGTAACGCACAGCGCCAACTCAAGCCCTTTTGGTGGGGACTTTTCCAGATCTCTACGTTCATTGTCCAGTGCTATGGCTTCGCGGTAGGTTTCTTCTGCCACTTTTGCCGGCACCCGCTTTTTTAGCGCTGCAAGCCGAGCCTGAGGATTGCCCCATTCTTCCTTTTCGACAGAGGAAAGATCGGGGATGATTGCGCCCTCAATGGCTTTGAGGCGAGTAAGTACGCCAGAAAGTTTGCGGTGATACTCGCTGTCTTCCCGCGCAAATCGCTGTTTTTCTTCTTCTGGACCAATTGCACGAAGAGAGTTCTGTTCTACAGACCCGCCAGTACCACCGTACCGCTTTGTTCCCTGAAAGAATGAGAGGAGCCGGTAGTAATCCTTCTGTGGTATTGGATCAATCTTATGATCGTGGCAGCGAGAGCAGTTTACGGTAAGCCCCAGGAACACCTGGCCGGTGGTCGCCACAATGTCGTCGAGTTCATCATAGCGGGCCTGTTCATGATCTGATGGCTCATCATCCCACGCGCCAAGGCGATAGTAACCGGTGGCAATTAGCGCTTCATCTGTTCTCTTCGGCAGCTCATCACCGGCAAGCTGCTCCGTGATAAACTGGTTATACGGCTTATCGTTGTTCAGCGCGCCAATTACATAGTCCCGGTATCGCCATGCAAAAGGCTTGGGGTTATCTCGCTCAAAGCTGTTGCTCTCGGCGTACCTTACCAGATCCAGCCAATGGCGTGCCCAACGCTCTCCATAATGGGGAGATGCCAGCAGGCGATCTACAACCTTTTCGTATGCCTTTGGGGATGTGTCTGCAAGAAAATCTGCGACCTCTTTAGGCGTTGGCGGCAGCCCTGTTAAATCATAGGTTGCGCGCCGAAGCAGGGCAATTTTAGAGGCACGAGGCGCAGGAAGCAGAGCATTTTTCTCGAGGCCCGCAAGGATGAACCTATCGATTGGGTTTGCGCTCCACGCTTTGTTCTTTACCGTGGGAAGCGGGGAGCGTTTTGGAAGTTTGAAACTCCAGAAGTTTTTTGTTTCCGGCGTTACGGGAATTCCGCTGGGCTTGGCAGCCCCCGGTGCAGCAACAGAACCGAGCGGCATGGGTGCACCCATAGCAACCCATTTGGTGAGAACGGCTATCTTTGCGGGTGGCAGCTTGCCAGAGGGCGGCATTTCTCGGCCCTGATAGTTAACAGCTTTTACCAGCAGGCTATCTTCCGGCTTATCTGCCCTGAGTGCAGAGCCCGATACGCCGCCCTTAAACAGAGAATCGTGCGTGGTCATACTCAGGCCGCCGCTTAACTGCGCTCCGCTACCGTGGCAATTGAAGCACGATTCCTTCAGAATTGGCAGTACTTCTGTGTTGAAAAATCGCACCTTGTCCGGGCTGGGGCCAGGATAAGAAGGGCGGCCGACCACTGGAGGGCCAGCGTGTGCTGCAACCACAATTACCGTTGTTGGAATTGCAATTGCAATAGTTAAGAGCCTGGCCCGCATTCTATGTGTTGCCTGATGCATCGTTGTCCCGTTATCTCGCGTTTCGGCATTCTCGAAATCGAGATTGCGCGAAACGGGGAGAGTTTAGTACAGCCGTTACCGGCTGCCAGTGGCCTGTTTAAGTGCCATATATGATGACTCTGGAGTTAAGTACCGCTGCTGATTAAGCTCTGGCGCAACTCCATTGGTTAAGTATTCTATAACAGCGGCTATTGCCCCTTGCCGCTTGCTACCCCGAGCTTGCACTATCCTGCAGTCTGCAAACGAAGGCGGCAATGCGCGCCGCCGTGTTTCTTCCACCATGCTGCCAAACAGGCTGGCATCTGCCGAAAACAGCTCGCCGTGCACAAACAAGGTGGAAGGGTTGAGCATATTTATAACTGCAGCCACCCCAACCGCAAGGTAACGGCATGTACGGTTCATCTCGGCGCGGGCATCGATTTCGCCAGAGCGAATAAGGCTCAGTGCATGCTGAACCGAGACTACTTTACCCAGCTTTTGAGAAACAGCATGTGCCAGGGCACTATCTCCCGCCACCGTTTCCAGGCAGCCAGAGTTTCCGCAGCCGCACTGCCGACCATCCAACTCCACGGTTATGTGCCCAATTTCGCCGGCCAGGCCACTGTACCCGGTAATCAGCCTACCACCGCTGACAATACCCAGGCCAACGCCAGTACTAACATCCAGCATGGCGAAATCATCTACCCCCAGGGCAGCCCCAAAACGGCGCTCAGCAAGGCACAACGCATCGGCTTCTTGTACCATAAGGCAGCCAATACCCAGCCTGCTTTCCAGATCCCTACCCATAGCATGCGTGTTGGTAATCGGCACGTTAGGAGAAAGTACAGAAACGGCAGTGCGCGTGTTGATGAGGCCAGGCATGCTAATTGCCATGCCGAGGGTAGCTCGCCCGCTATATGCCATAAAAGCAAGAGCTTCGGAGGCTGCTATATCAAGGAGACACTCATAACTATCCGGTGTTACAAACTCGCGTATGCGCGCTCCGTCAATTTCGCCATCCAGGCCCGCAGAAACCATGCGGCAAGTGTGTGCATCTATAACGAGGCCCAGAACCTGCGAGGCGTCGGTTGCCAGACGCAGGCGCTTGGCCGGGCGACCACGAAGCAGTTCAGGGGCCCGGCTTTCTTCCAACAGGCCCGCCTTCAACAGGGCCTCAACAGCACGAGAAACCGTTGGTGCGCTTATGCCGGAGTGGCGGGCAACCTCTGCACGAGACATTGGCCCGAGCGACTGGATTGCACGCAGCACCTGGCGCTCGTTAATCCGGCTCAAGAGGTTGGGTTGTACGGCAGAAAGGCTGTTCATTGTAGTATTCTATCCGCCTTGCAATGTTTTGTCAATCACCTTTAGTAAAGGTACTTTATTAAATACCAATTCGCCATAAATCGTGTTGAAAACGGATATGCCTGGCCCGGCCGGTAGCACCAATAGATTGCCGCCTCCCTTACGGCATCATAAGGGTACACTACTCAGCGTGGAAGCAACAACTACACCTCCGGTACAGGGCAAAGCTACCGATCCTTACACCCCCCTGCGTTTGCCGCAATATCGGCTGTTTACTGCAGGCAGGAATCTATCTGGATTTGCAGATGCTATCCAGAGTGTTGCCGTAAGTTGGGAATTGTATGCCCGGACCCAGGATAATCTAGTGGTGGCGTATGTGGGCTTATCCCAGGCGGCCCCTATCCTACTCTTTGCTCTCCCCGCCGGGCACCTTGCAGACCGGATGCCGCGCAAGCTGGTGAGTGTTACCGCACAAACAACGTTTTCGGTATTCACCTTGCTGCTGGCGCTTTTATCTGCATTTCATGGGCCGGTGCCACTGTTTTATCTGTGCCTGTTTTGCGCAATGACAGCACGTGCGTTTGGCAACCCGGCGCGTGCCTCCATCATGCCGCAGATTGTGCCAAAAGAGAACCTGGCAAGCGCGATCTCATGGGACACCAGTATCCGCCGAATTGCCGTGATGACAGGTGCGGCGGTGGGTGGTTATCTGCTGGAGTTTACTTCCAAACTTGGCAGCAAGCTTCCAGTGGCAATCCACCCGATAGTTGCAACAGGCGCAAAGGGCCCCCTGCACAAGGTAGTTGCTGTAGGACGCCCGGCCTTTCCGTTTGTGGTGTATGTGCTGGCAGGGTGTATCGGGCTAAGTTGCGCCTGGCTATTATCAAAGTTACAGCTAAATGAAGAGCGTTCGACTAAGCGTGAGCCCGTAACCTGGGCAGCGCTTGCCGCCGGCATACACTATGTGCGCGGCACAAACATCATTCTGGCTACCATAACTCTTGATTTGCTGGCAGTATTGTTTGGTGGTGCGGTTTCCCTGTTGCCAGTGTATGCATCCGACATCCTCCATACCGGGGCAGGATCGCTTGGGCTAATGCGCAGTGCAGGTTCTTTTGGTGCCTTGCTTACAGCTTTGCTAATGACCCATATGCCGCCTGTAAGGAGACCGGGCCAGGCTATGCTAATTGCAGTGGCCGGATTTGGGGTTGCCACCATAGTGTTCGGCTACTCCCACTCGCTACCTGTAGCGTTGGTAGCTCTGGCACTTATTGGTGCGTTGGATATGATAAGTGTGGTGGTGAGGCAAACGCTGATCCAAACACTGACTCCCAATGAAATGCGTGGCAGAGTTAACGCAATCAATGCGATTTTTGTAAACAGCTCCAATGAAATTGGCGGCATTGAATCTGGTGTAGTATCCAAATACACGAACCCGGTGTTCTCCGTGGTCAGCGGCGGCATCGGTTGTTTGTTGGTTGTAGCCTTTGCGGCTATTAAATGGCCGGCACTACGAAACTACGATTCCACTGCACCAGGAGCTCATAATCCTGAGCAGGCAAGCAATCTCACATAGTGGGGTTTAATTAAAGAGGATTCCTTAGCAAACCGGTCCAATAGTTCGGTATTGTTGCAAAGACTGCCTGTTTGCACCTATGAAGTCGCACGGGCCTATTGTTTTACCACGGGCACCACACAGTTAATTTGAGTGCGGTGGCCGCTGTCTGTTCTTCCCTCGTTGCAGGGGGATTTTTGTGGGAGATTCAGAGTGGAAATACTGCGTTTATGGACAGCAGTGACATCGGCCGATTCAAATAATGCTAAACGAGCCTTTGATAGGCTTGTTGAAGAACTGACACCGAGACTCAAGCACTACCTAATAAGAAGCTACTGCTCAATCCAATATGATGATCGCGAAGAAATTGTGAATATGGCCTGCAGTCGCCTTTGGGAAAGCCGACATACTACCGACGTGAGGTCAGGAAACGGCGTATTTGCGTTGTTGCGCAAAACTGCAGACAACCTTTGCATTGACCATTTTCGCAAGCGACGCCCAATTCAACTCTCACAGCTTCATACGGAAGAAGGCCTCGAGGAAGATGATCCTGATGACATCAACATTGAAATTGACGCCATCAACCGAGATTTGTACCAACAGATAATGTGGTGTGCAGATGTGCGGTGGCTAAAGGTAGATGCCAACAGCATTGAAGAAGAGATAAATATCAGGCAAGCCATTGCCAGTATGTTTTTTGACGATGGTGATGAAATGGAAGACCTCGTCTACACGTTCCGCGGCGCACTAAAGCAATACCACCATGCGGTGAATGCGGAGCTGATTTTGGGCATTTTGTACGATCCCGCAACGGTACTGATGTACGTTTACCGGAAGCTCATGCTGGACCCTCTGAACTTGCTGAAAGAGCTGCTGAGTAACCCGGCGCTTACGGACGCATCCGTTACAGACCACTGGAACAGCTCTTCAGTACCAGATGCAGAACCCCGATGGGAAGAGCTGGTGACTGCGACTGCCAGGTACTACTTCGGACTTAGCCGTGAGGTTGCGATGGAGCGAGTTACCGGCCGATGGCCAGAGATCACCAGATTGGCAATTCAGGAAAAACTGACTGAGCTCTCTGTCCGGCTGCCGTTTGCCCGGATGGCCATCGAGACAAGGAAGCAGTTGGAGGCACAGCGAGAAGACATCGTCCGAGCCGCCCAGATCAACAGCCCGCCTCTATGGCAGCGCATGGCTTTTCAGTATCGCTACCAGGTTGATCTGCCAGTTAACGATATTCTGGAACGGATATCTCAACCGGGCCAACAGTTCGGTTTCGCCCTCACTCATACAACCGCCGAGGCGTGGATAAGCCAGTATCGCCTCTTGAAGCAGGTAAAAAAAGTGTGGCAGGAGCTGTACAACGGGAAGGAGGGGTTTGATGCCTGATCCACATCCAGTGAGCGAATTTGAACAAATAGATCCTGTTTTCCAGCTATTGAAAACTCCTCCGGCTCCCGAGCCCGTGGTGTTACCAACAGTGGCCATGCTGGTGGCTTATATGGCGGGAACCGCCACCCCGGAAGAGTACGACGGCGTTACCATTGCGCTGGTGGAGAGTGCATCTACAAGGGCCGAACTGCGCGATGTGCGCAAAACACTGTGCGCCATGCAGAAGGTCCCTCTGGCCGAAGTTCGATCCGTTGCAACAACCCCTCAACAGCAGGAGGTAGCGGAGGCATGGCTACACATAGTAGGGTCGCGACTTGAAGCTCTAACTATCCCTGTTCAAACAAACTCCGATGCATATCCAAACCGATCCGCCGGCTGGCTTCGTGCGGCGATCAGTGCCTTTGGTTCGGTTGTAAGACTGCTGGGCGAGCAGGCGCGACTAGCAGCGCAAACGGCTGCCCCCGCTGTTGCACGTGGCGCCACTGCCGAAAGGTTTGAATTCACAGTTCCTGGCAACGACGGTTCAGACGTTAGCCTCCGGCTCTCTCGATGTGAAACAGACGAAACTGGCACCTTATTTGTGACTGCAACCACGCCAGAACACGAATTGGCTCTCCCGGATACTGTGCTTTGCATAGGCCCTGTGGGGCGCCGGGTGCCAGTTGCTTTCACCTCGCCGGATGGTGGTGTGTGGCAGTGGGTAGTGCCTGAGGTCGGTGGCTATTTTGGAGTTACAGAGGGTGTGTTTCCACCTTCTTACATTGAAATCCGGTCTGCAGAGAGCGCTTTTGCAACCACGGAGGGCCCACCAAGTTCAAGAACAGTACTGGCGTCTATAAACAACGGCAGTGGAATGCAGCCACAACCCGTAACTCTGATAAGCATGGATAGCGGTACATGGATTGCAACTATGACGCCGGGTGCATGCATGGCGCTTGAGGGTGAGCTCTTGGAGCTTGAGCTTGATGCCATCCCACATTCGGTACAAACCATTGCGCGGCTGCGCATAATGGAAACTGCCATCGAAGCTACTCCATTTGAGTTGCCTGGATCGGCAAGTTTGATCGATCCGGCATGGGTATTCCGAGCACAGATAATTCACGATCCACTTTAGTTACAAATCAACGGGCAGTGGCAACATCAGCTGTATAGGTATTCAAGTGAACGAGTGTACTGAAATCCAATTTGTTCTAACACTTGATGATGATGGAGACCAGATATGGTGTGAAGCTGCACATGGTGCAAGAACGTTTCGTGATTCGTGCGGATCTGCAAGTCAACTGGCGCAAATGGCCGCAGACGCCTTCAGTACCTTCAAAGAAACTGGCATTCCACCTGAAACAATGCGGGATCTGGGTACCGCTGTTGCCGCCGCATTGCTGCCCAACCTTGTTACCAGCGCAGTAGATGCAACGGTTATGCGGAACAAAGCATCGAAGGTAAGATTGGGTTTGCGGTTACCAGATGCACTTAACACAATACCGTGGGAGATTGCCCATGTTGATACGTTTTCGCATTTGCTGGACCGGCCAAACTTCCTGGCGCTAAGTCCTTGCATCCATTTTTTACGCCTAACCTCCCCGCCGGAGCAGCCTTCCGAACTCGCCCTGTATAACCAGGATCTCACAGATCGGCTGGTGGTTCTGATCGTCTGGGCAGACCCTCAATCTGGCCAATATGCCCACCTTACGCAGGCTCGAAAAGAAGCGCGCGACATTGAGGCGATTCTTCATGCCTCGCCAGAGTGCAGACGCATAGAAACCCGCGTTCTTGCGAATGCTACGCCTGCCATGTTAGAGGCTGCCCTCGCCGAATTCCAGCCTGATGTGCTCCACTTTATCGGGCATGCGGAACCTGCAACATCCCTCGCACCCGCTGCTATCATTCTGAAATCCGATACTGGCTACGCCCGCTTGCACGCTGGCAATCTGCAGCCCATGCTCCAATTTCCCAGGCTTAAGCTTGTGATATTGAACGCTTGCGACACCATTGGATTAGGGGCAGAGTTATCGCGGCAAATATCTGCATCAATTCTTTGCCACCAGAGCCCGCTTCGAGAAGTAAGCGTGCGGCAGTTTTCCCGGGCTCTTTACGGCGCGCTTACCTGCCAGGACACACTTGAGCAGGCCGTTTCTGGCGCAAGAACGGCCATCGAGGGCCATGGTGCCGATTGGGTAGCCCCGGTTCTATTTGCATCATCACACAGCTCCTCCCAAACGTGGATGGCAAGAGGTGATGCAATGCAGGTTTTGCCTTTTCCGCACTCTGGCGAATTCAACGGTAGAGAAGCTGATATACAGGCACTACACTTTGAGACCACTGCTGGACGTGCTACCCGTGCAGTGATATTTGGCATCTCTGGAATTGGGAAGACCATGTTGGCCAGCCAGTATGCCCACGCCGCGAGAGACAAATATCCAGGTGGCACTTTCTGGGTTCGAGCAGCAAATGAGGACAGCATCAAGAGCAGCTTTTCCGAGATTGCAGACTTGTTACACATACCGGAATCACTGGCAAATCGCGAGCATGAGGCCCTGAGAATCCTCCAGCGAGGGACACAGAAAACGTTGTTCATATACGATAACGTAACCGATTCAACACCGGAGGCATGGCTGCCTGTTGCAAATATCTGCACCGTGCTGGCAACATGCAGATCGGCTCATCTGCCATCAGGGTTTAGGCCAATATGCCTGGATGCGCTGGACGAAGAGGGCGCATCTGCCCTATTACAGTCAAGACGCTCGGCAATTACAGCGCAAGATAGTGCAGCAGTGCTGGAGATTACGAAAATCATCGGCAATTTGCCGCTTGCACTTACACTGGCAGCCCACCATGTTGCACGGCTGGATATCCCATTCAGCCAGTATCTCCAGATATTGCGCGCAGAGCCGGTGAAAACACTTACACGTGCCCGCACCCGTTTTACAAGTGTTACAGGCCACTCAGGATCCCTATTTGATAGTATCGACATTGCAATCAAGAGCCTGGGCCATAAAACAAGACGCATGCTTCTGGCAACGGGGTGTTTTGCAGAGGAGCCCATTCCCGTTGATCTTCTGCAGCAATCCAGCGGCGAGAAATCTACCGATAATGCGCTAGACCAAATCGCTTATCTTAGAGACGGGGCTCTGCTCAAAAAAACGGACCAGGGCTACGTGGCATTACACGAATTAGTACGCCAATATCTGCGCCACAGCGCCTCAAGCAAAACGCTGAAAGCAGCTACTGCCCGCGCAGCCAAAGCGATAACAGAAGCGTTACGCCAGGGGATTGAGGCGGCCCGCTGGCAATACTGCTTCTCGCTGCTGCCACATGCTGCCGAGATTACCAACCAATGCCGCAAGCACAAGTTATGGGATGAAGCTGTCGAGATGCTCATAGCTTCAGCAGAAGTCCGGCAATCCATGGCAGATTATGATTCAGCGTTGAGAGACCTGGATGGGGCAGAGCAACTGCTCGATTGCATGGGCGAAACCTCCTCTTTGCGGCGAGCAGATCTGTTGGTTCAAAAAGGAGACAACATTCGCGAAAAGAACGACAGCGACGAGCAGGTACAAAATTACTTCCATGAGGCGCTTCGCATGGCTGAAAGGTCTGTGCCTGCCGACAGCCATGAGCTTGGCCGATTCTTTAATGCGTGTGGTGCCGTTGCTTCCAAGGAATGTGCAATCGGCTGGTACCAGAAAGGTCTATCGGTGCTCTTAGGCCAGGAAGGTAGCGTGCTACGAACGAGAGCTTCAATTCACAACAATATGGGTACCACATACGAGGATCTCGCCATGTACGAGGACGCACTTAAGTGTCTCAACCTTGCGCTTGACGTTGAGGAGCAAAAGAAGAATCCACGTCTCCAGCGTATCGCATCTATGCTTGACAATAAAGGCCGTTGCCTTACAGCAACGGGTAATCTGAATGCCGCACTCGTTTGCCACAACACAGCGCTCCAGATGCGGTGTGGCAGTATTGGCGAACGGCACTTACATTGTGCAGCATCGCACTATTATATCGCCGAGAACCAACGTTTACTTGGCAATACGGAATCGGCTTTGCAACACTATAGCACCAGTCAAGACATCTACTTAAAGTATCTGCCCCCATCCGATGATAGACCAAAGAAGGTGAGGGGAAAAATCGAAGAGCTAATTCATCTCAAATAGTTTCGGCCCACTGCAACTATTTCGAGATACTCTGACCTCGTTCTAACAACTCACCTGGAGGAATTGCATGTTCCGCATGATGCATACGCACAAAACATTATTATCGGGCCTTCTGGCTTTAGCGTCATCGCTATCGATACGTAGCGCCGCAAATGAGGCTCCGCCTGCAAATCCGGTTCAATACACTACGGCAATCAGCTCTATGTCTATATCAGATGTGTTGAAGCGCAGTTCTATGGCGAGTTTAATACCAGATGTGCAGGATACGCCAGTAAACTTCTTGGATAACTATAAAAACTTGGCTTCCCTGATTAACGACAGCAAGAATGGACGCTATGGTTTGAAAGGAAAAATCGCAGGGCTCAATAGTCCATTGCCGCCTGTGTTGGGAGAAATGATCAAGCGCCTTGAATACTTGAAACCGGCTCCAGGCCTCGAAGATAAGTACCTAAACGCGATAGCAGTTTCATTGGCTGTTGTTAGCACGCCGGAAAAATTTACCGAAGCCACAGGACCGTTCAAGCACTGGGTAGGAGACATTACTCCGGATGTGAAAGTGCTGCGGCAATCCATCACTTCTAAACCTGGGACTAACTCTACTACACTCTATTTGACTTCTGTTGTACATGACAGCAGGGTTTCGGCGGTTGCACTTGCGAATTTCAGCGACAAACGCTACGGTGAGGACCTAACAGCTGGCGCGGTTGCAACCGGCCATGGAGCATATATATTTAGCGCGAGCATCATGCCTGGTTTTGCTCAATCGCCGTATGCGCGAGCTTTGTCTGCAGCAGCCATCGCAATTGACTTCCTGAGATCTTATAGTTACCAAGAAGGTGACACAATTAGCATTGCCGAGGCATATGTTGCACACTTTTGCATTGAGAACGCACGTAAATGGGCCGAGGCAGTTGCCAATTCAACTCAATACAACCTAAGCGCAGGCGCAATCAACGCGCCAGGTGCAATTCGGAGGTATAACGTTGGCTCATCGGTTCTTTCACCACTTGTTCAAGCAGGAGCTGGGGTTATCTTTGGGTCTGTATCTGCCATGTACACCCACGAAAAGTCGAACGAGCTTGGTTATTCAACAGCAATCGTTCCGTCTGTAAGCATGTATTTTCAAGATCAAAAAGTGCGTGAGATTGTAGGTTGCGAACGCACCTACCTCAGCCGGTGGATATGGCATGTAGGTGCGGACTACAAAGCCTCAAGCCTGATGAATAATGGTTACAAAGACTCATATGACCTTTTCGTGGCACGCAGATTTCCAAATTACAGCGAGGCAAAGTTAACCTATGGTATCGATGAACTTCGGGGCCACTTTCTCGGCATTATGTTCAGCCACAGCTGGCACAATGGATCTGCGGCACTCGATACTCTGGAAAAATAGCAATACCAGTCCAAACACACTTCCAGCCCCAAATGCATCGCATTCGGGGCTGGAGGCATTTATCATTGCCTGAATTAAGGCGATACGATCAAACCCCTTCACTCACAACCCCGCGCTTGTTGCCCGTTCTATCCAGCACATCGCCGGCTGCGTCTACGGTGATTTCAAAGGTTGGGTTGCCGTTGTAATCCACCACCCAGAGGCTGCCATCGGAATATTCAACCACGTAAGCGGTAATGTCGACCAGGGATCCGCCAGAACCGAAGAGGTAGTACTCTGTATTGCACAGGCCGGCCTTTGCTCCGCCCACAAGCAGGGCTCCGATGCTGAGAGCGGTGAGTGCCAGGCTGCGAACAAAGCCGAAGCGGCTAGAGTGGCGTGCTGCAATGGTGGTTTTGTTGATGATCATTCCTACTGCTCCTGCGAGATTGCGGTGCATTGCACCGGGTTTTGGTAAGAACCGATTGGCCTAAGTCCCTTGCCATGTCGTCGGTTCTGAGCAGGGAACGCACTGAACGCCCTTGATCTTACAGTGGTTATAAACTTTTTCGAAAATTGTTTTCAGATAACAGCACTAACAAAAAAGGCTGCCTTATGGCAGCCTTATGTAACATCAAATAATTCTACTTTTACTAACAATCCATTAGAGCTGGCTGTTCCACTGTTGAACTGCCCTCTTAAGCAACTCCAGCGCATTGTGGTTCGTGGTTGCGAAGCCCGCTTTGTAGGCGTTCGTGTATGCCTCTGCATTGAGCGTTAACAACACATCCTGAGCACGTTCACGGCAGGCCTGTAGTTGCGGCTCCATGGTAGCGGGTGACCGAGCTATTGCTGCATCAAACGCTCCCAGCAAACAGGCGAGGGGTTCAAGATCTTCGCATCCCGCTGCAAGCTCAAGGCCGACGCTCAGGGCAATGGGAATGGTAAGATGGCTTTCCACATCGGTCAGGTATTTTAATGCCCTTGCAAGGTTAGAATTTGCCTCGATAAATCGGTGTGCCAGTGCCATAGTGTAGGCACATTCACACAAAGTACGGGCAAAACGCGTTGCTGTTGGGGTAGGTTCTTGTAGTAAAATGCTCTCCTGATAACGCTCGATGGCCTCGGTATAGCGGCCCAGAGCGCGGAGTAAAGAGCCGATATTACCAATCAGCACGTATTCGCTCTCAAGAGGTGTGGCAGACTTCTCGGGCTTGAGGGCCTCATGTTTCCTCACGTACTCCAGCGCCGATATTGCCTCTTGTAGTGCCAGCTCGTAATTCGCCGAGCGCTCATAAACGAGTGCCAAATTGCCTCTGGCAACGCCAATATCGTCATAGTTTTGTGTACGCTCGGCCTCAACCAACATCTGTGAGTAGCATTGTTCAGCGGTTATCATGTCTCCAACTGCTATCGCGGTATTGCCAGTGTGAATTAATACGTCCAGCAGCAGATCTGTGTCGATATCGCTCTCGAGCGGGAGCGATCTTGCTAGCGTGTACCAATCGAGCTGCACACTTCCGAGTCCCCGGTGCCCACAGTATTTCCACAGACAATCAATCATTTGCATATTTTTGGCATTGATTGTGGCAGCACTCAATGCAAGCTCTATGGCATGGCGTACGTTATCAAACTCAACGTCAATTGCCCTGAATGCAATCGCTTCCTCTGTGCTATTTATCGTTCTGTATATCTCGGTTACGTATGTCGCGTACGCCTCAACATAGCGGCCATCGAGAGAGCTTGTCGATTGATCTGGCAAGTCTGGTATGGTAGGCCCCTGGTTCAACCTGTATGCCGCATACTCCCTGATTACCTCGAACATTCGATACTGTTTGACTTCATTGTTATCTATTTCGGGAGATCTCACCAATGCTACCCTAATCAGGTTACCTATGAGCAACTGCACGCGGCTATCGTTGGGGTTATCACTCCAAACACGGGCGAGCATCCCTTCTGTAAAGCCGGCACGGAAGCGTGCCATGGCCCGAAGCAGGCTCGCCTCCTCTGGCTTAAGCAGGTCCACGCTCCACTTAACCATAGCCTCCATGGTTAACTGCCTGTCTGCCACCACCGGGTTGTCCCACTTCAGAGTATCAAACAGGCCATCCAATCGCATAGCAAGCTCAGTGAGTGAGAATTCCGTAGTGCGAGACGCAGCCATCTCCAGAGCAAGGGGAATTCCTTCCAGCTTACGGCAAATCTGGGAGACGGGAGTTGCATCTGCAATCCGCGGTTCGAAATCTCGCCGTTCCTGAGCCCGGGTAATAAACAAGGTAACAGAAGGATGGCTCTCTATCCAATCGTTAACGTCTGTTTTGCTTGTTGGCAGATCGCCTTCCGTGGGTACCGCCAGTGGCTCAATATGGTGAAGGTACTCACCAGTTATACCCAGCCCCCCACGGCTTGTTGTTAGCACCTGCACCTGAGGCAGGGCCTGCAGTAGATTCAACAGTGCCTCTGCTGCACCTTTTCTCAGGTGTTCGCAGTTATCAACAATTATCAGAACAGGTGTTGATGGCAAGTTGGAACGCAGGTCCGTAGTCCATGCTTTGCCGGGCGTAGCCTCGTAGCCCATTGATTTCAGTATTTCTGGACCAATCGATATAGGATTTGTAACACTGCTCAGCTCTACATAACTGATCCAACCTTGAAACTGATCCGATAGTTGCGTGGCCAATTCGGCCGCCAGGCTGGTTTTGCCCAGTCCTCCAGCTCCCGAAATAGTAATCAACCTGGACTTTTTCGTAGTGAGCCTATCCAGAAGTTTGCTGATGTCGCCTTCTCGCCCAATCAGGTTACTAATTAGATACGGAGGTTTGATTATGTTTTCTGGCGGAAGTATCGTCTGTGCCGGAGTAAGCAATGATCTTGCGCCTGGCCCGGGTTGCTTCCAAGTGTTGTTGTTTATCCGTGTCCGAATTTCAACAGTGTACTTCTCAGGCGCACGCCCTAATGTTTTCCTACACTTTTTCTCCCACTTATCAAACTCATCGTTTACACGCGTTGCATCTTTCGCGTTGCCAAGTGCCTCTAAGAATCGCTGAAATACAATCTCATTCAGGGGATCAAAGGTATATGCACGTTCGCTGATAGCCACAGATTGTTTCCAATGGCCTTGCTCATACAGGTGGTTGCGAAGTATAGCCACAGCCCTATGAAATGCATCCAGGCGCTTCTTTCGCTCAGTTAGTACCCACGGCAGCGAATCAGAGCCAGGCATTAGCGGCGCATATCGTTCAACTGCAGCCTGCATAACTGCCGGGCTGTTGGAAACGATATCCCGATCGAACTGCAGGACATCCACTTGCACCTGGTCCATAATCAGTGAGAGCTTTGGATAGTTATCTTCTTGAAGCAGGTCTTTCTTCTCTCCAAGTGCCTTACGTAGTTCTGTTAGGCGCTGCTTGAGATTGTTTTTTTGAGTTTCAGAGTCATTTGTTGGATACAGTGCTCCTCTAATTTTCTCGCGTGATGCCTCTCCGCCGCTGAGTGCAATAAATGCCAGAATTAGCATGGTCTTTGCAGGCACAGCAAGTTTTCTTGAGCCGTCTGGTGATGCCTGATCAGATACCTCATGCCCATCAATGAGGATTGTTAGATCTCCCATCAACTTCAGTTCAAGCGGGGGAGCAAATGGGTTTGTTTCATACATCCTGGTACTTCCTCCAAACATTAACCCACCCGGGGGCCGTTCTCCTGAAAATCTCCCTGATTTGATACGGATTTTATAACGGCCTTCAGGTTAGGATTAACTGTATCCGTCAACTGTAATACTCCGCAAGTGCAAGGAAATCCCCAATGGCAATTCGCAGCGTGTGCCGCCCACTCTCACCGTTCAGTGGTTTTCATGCTCACCAGGCAGATAAGCACTATCCCATGCTCCATGGGGCTATCGTTGTAGCGGTGCCTGTAACGCATAGTATCGTGGCAGATGATATGCGTATGCCGATCATTGCCGATCAAATCAGTACTCATGAACCAAGTTTAGATCCCGAACGAGAACTGGTTAGCCGCGTTATTTCCGGAGATGATACCGCGCGAAATTGGTTTGCTATACGGTGTTTTCAGCTCGTTCAGAATCAGTTGAAAGCAACCTGCATAGCTCCAGAACGAAGCGAAGAGATCGGTAACCAGGTTACATCTCAGCTCTTCGAGCACGATTACCAGAGGTTGCGCACGTGGTTTATTTCTGGCCGAAGACGCCTGGTAAGCCTGGTTAAAGCAATCTTGAGAAAAGCTATATTGGACTGGGGTACAACTGCGGTACAACGCCCAGTAACTGTAGCCAAAGATGAGTTCCACAAGCTGTGTGGCACGGATAACCTCTGGAGATCGACTCTTCCCGAGATCTTGAACGGTACAGTTGGTACTGGTGCCCTATGCAGGATTGCGTCCCGGCAACAAAAACGTGCCGCAATGCGATCCATATCTATGCTTCTACGAAGAGATTCTGAGATCCTCCGCAGATCCTACCTTCAGGGCGAAACTGCTGATGAAGTTTGCATCTCTATGGAGCTTGCCCCTTCGGGTTACAACAATTCACTAATGGTAGCTGAACGGCGCTTGAAAACGAAATTATGCAATAGTTGCCCAAACCTGTTTGTTTAACGGGGCGCAAAAACTCTTGCCAGGATAGTTCAGGAAATCTCCTGCACAAAAGCCAATATCTCATGGAGTGCACGGCCATTTCGTCCGTGCCCAATGATTCGCAATGGGATGGGAGCTTACAACCGATATGAAACTATCTTGCCAGGAAGGGCTTGTGCCCGGTGCGACGTTTGCCGAGAAATTATTCAACCTCGAGAAATACGGATTTGAAGGTGTGGAACTTAACGGAGGGCATCTGAACACTGCCGACGGCTTATCCGAACGGCGAAAGGCACTGGCAGATAGCCCGATTAAGGCATCCTCTATCTGTGGCGGAACCACTGCAGAGCTGGTGCACCCGGACAAAGCTCGCCGGCAAAAATGTTCCGATGGCCTGAAGGTTCAACTGGAGATCTGCGCAGAGCTTGGTGCAACTGGCCCAATCACTGTGCCAATTTTTAACAACAACGATCGTGTGCCAGATCTATCTCCCTGGAAGACGCGCGCTCAGATAGAGCGAGAGCTCCTTATTGAGATGTTGTTGCCCCTGGCTGAGTTCGCGGCATCGATTGGCTCAGCTGTACTGATTGAGCCGCTCAACAGGTATGAATCCAATAGCATCCCACAGCAGAAGGATGGAGCTTCTATCGTACAGCAGATCAACAGCCCGGGTGTACGCCTGATGTCTGATCTTTTCCACATGCACATAGAAGAAACCAACTCCCCGGCAGCCCTCATTGAAGCGGGAAGCGCGATTGGGCATGTTCACCTCGCTGATAACACACGCAAACAGCCTGGCAGCGGCGATATTGATTTTGCAGCCGCATTTGCTGCATTAAGGCAGGTAGGGTTTACCGGTTACATGGCATTTGAGTGTGGGCTAACCGGCCCTGGAGAAGAGGTATTGCCAGCATCGGTTGCCTATCTACGCAAGTGCATCGGCTGATAAATGCTCTGCCATAGCGATTTGACAAAGTAAAGGCTCTGCCGTGATGCAAATGCGCATCAACGGCAGAGCCTTTTTTCATAACGTGCAGTTAGTTCACAAGCTGCTGGCGCGCCGCATACCGGAAGATTGCGGCACGCTCGTCATCACCAAATGCGCGCACGCCATCACACACAACCAGCTTGTGTTGCCGGCACCAGTGGATAAACTGCTCATCCGTAAAGCCAAATACCCAATCTGGTACCGTTACTAGCTTTGCAGTTGACTTTGCCACCCCCCGAGACCTTTGCGCAGTTATGTTAGAAGCTGAGGTTGATATTGCTGTCATCTTTGCATTGCCTCTCTTGTTCTTTCCAATGTGGGATTTATTAGCAATTATTGCTATTCACAAACAAATACGAATGGCGCCTGCAGTATTTCTCAGGCGCCAACTTTGAGAAATCCCGCAGGTTCAACCAGGGCTGAACCTGCGGAAGTAGGTGAGTTGAGAACTAATCCAGCGTGATCTGAAGCAGCATTGTTTCTGTGCCACGTCGAACCACAGCATTCACCTGGTTGCCGTTTTTGAGCGTTTTAGCCACAGCGGACAGCTGCTCACCATTGTCAACAGCCTGTCCGTTCAGCTTAACGATCACATCACCGCGCAGTATTCCAGCATCTTGCGCGGGGCTGCCGGGAACAACTTCCACAACAACCGCTCCATGCGTGCTTCCTTTAAGGGCGAGAGATTCTCTCAGCTGTGCATCGCTGGCATCACCAACTTGTATGCCAAGTTTGCCGCGCTCAGCTTTCGGTGCCTCTACGGGCGAAGAGCCAATGGAAGATGCTACTTCCGGGCTTGTGCCAAGCTTTGGATGCAGCGTAACCTCGGTACCATTGCGCTTTACAGTAATGGCTACCGTGCTACCCGGAACAGTGCGAGCAACCAGATCCCGGAAAGTAGCATCAGAGTCTACTGTTTTGCCATCGTACTTTACGATTACGTCCTCAACCTGGAAACCGGCCTCAGAGGCAGGCGTACCATCTGTAACCATCTTCACGATGGCTCCACCGGGTACTCCATACTTCTGGCGCTGCGCATAGGTTGGTGTTGCAGGCATAATGCCCAGGTATCCTCGTGTTACTGCCCCCTTTGTTATCAGCTGATCCATGATGTATCTGGCTGTATTGCTGGGGATGGCGAAGCCGATACCTACATTGCCGCCGCTTGGCGATTCTATGGCAACGTTGATGCCGATAACGCGCCCATAGATATCAACAAGTGCACCGCCAGAGTTGCCGGGATTGATGCTGGCATCCGTTTGGAGGAGGCTTGAGTAGAAGCGCTGATCCTGCGGGTTTTCGCCAATCTGCTGCGCACGATGTAGAGAAGAGATAACACCAACGGTCATTGTATCGCTCAAGCCGAATGGGCTGCCGAAGGCTATAGCGTACTGCCCAACCTTAACACCATCCGAGTTGGCAAGCTCTGCAGACGGCAATCCGGTTGCATCAATCTTTACCAGCGCAAGGTCACTGCGGAAATCACGCTTTACATGCCCGGTGAATTCGCGGCCATCCTGCAAAACAACAGTCACCTTGTCGGCACTGGCCACAACATGGTCGTTTGTAAGGATGTATCCATCGGAGCGGACAATTACGCCAGACCCGCTGGCGGTAGCGCGTTGTGGGAACTGCGGCATAGAGCGGAACTGACCATTTCCCTGACCGCCACCCGGAAACCCGGGAATGCTGAAAGGAAACGTCTGACCGTCGTCTTTGCCCTGTCGGAACTGCAATCCGGGAGGTGCAGAAATAGTTTGCTGGCTCTTGATGAACACCACCGCAGGGCGCAGTTTATCGGCAACCTGCTCAAATGCAGATTGGACGCTGAGCACCTGTGGCGAAGGCGTAACAGGCGGTGTAGCGTTCTGGGACCCTGCGTTACTGCGAGTGAAGAGTGTTGCGGCGCACCCAAGGCCAAATACAGCGGGAATGAGCGCTATGCGAGCTGCTCGCTTATGCCACGGTGTATTTTCCATTGATAAACTCCTCATTATAGTTTTGCGTTTCTGTTCCCGGTTAGCCCCGGAAACGATACTGGTTGAAGGTTGCCAATTGGTGCCGGGACACGTGTCCGACGCCTGTATATGGTGATATACGCGATGCCAGGTTCGTTGTGTTTCAGCAAAACCATTTTGAGTGTGTTGTTTTTTTCACATGCCCAATCCGGAACATTTCCACAAAACAAACGGAGCAGATCTGAAGACCAGATCTGCTCCGATTTTGTGCCTGAGTGTTTGCCTGATTAGCGAACGCCAAGCAGGTCCACCTCAAAGATGAGCGTGGTATTCGGCGGAATTGGGCCAGCGCCATTGGCACCGTAAGCCAGGTTTGGCGGGCAGATTAGCTTGCGCTTGCCGCCAACCTTCATGGTTTGCAGGCCTTCGTTCCAACCCTGAATAACCTGACCAAGCTGAAATTCGATGGGGGTGCCAGAAGACTGATCGAATACCTTACCGTTGGTAAAAGTGCCTTTGTAGTTCACCTTCACTGTTTGGCCCATCTTTGGGCTTACGCCGGTGCCAACTTTAAGGTCTACATACTTCAAACCAGATTTGGTTGTAACTACCTTCTCCTTGGCGGCAGTCTTGGTGCCACCCTTGGGGGCTGGCTTGGTTTGTGCATGGCTAAGGCCCGGAACGGCCAGTACCACTGCACAGGCAATCGCTGCAGTTAGCAGTGTTCGTCGCATTTACAGTTTCTCCTGAAGCGCCGCTAGCTGCTGGCGCCCGTTTTTGATATACTCACGGTGAGAATTCTACCCACACCACAGAGGTTTTGAACAGCTATTTTATGATATCGAGCTTTGCGTAGGCCAGGGCTATCTTCTTTGGCCCGGCATTTGCAAACACAATATCCACTATTGTGTCTGGCCCCTCACCATTCACCTGTATCACAACACCAAGTCCAAACGCCTGATGTTTTACGCGCATTCCCGTTTTCAGCCCGGAAGAGTGGGCGATTCGCGCCTGTTCTTTTGGGGTTACGGGGGCATCTCGCCATAGCTTTGCTGGCGCCTCGCCTTGATCGGGATCAAAGGAAGCAACGGCCCGTGTGCGCTTTGCTCCCCCTTTGCCATATACCGTTTCATTGGGCAGTTCTTCCAAAAAACGAGAGGGCTGGCTATAGATAACTCGGCCGAATACGGTTCGACGCCCGGCATGTGTGAGGCACAAATCTTCTTCTGCACGTGTAATTCCCACGTAGCACAAACGGCGTTCCTCTTCAATCTCCACTTTGGAGGCGGATTCTAATGCACGTTTGTGTGGGAACAGCCCCTCTTCTAGCCCGGTTAGAAACACGGACTTGAACTCAAGACCTTTTACGGAATGCAAGGTCATTAACGTTACCGCATCTGAACTGGCGTCCAGACTATCGATATCAGCAACAAGAGACACATTTTCCAGAAAACCAGAGAGAGTGGGGCTATCGGCCTCTTTCTCATACTGCCTTGTTTTGGATACAAGCTCACCAATATTTTCGAGCCTTGTTTGGGCCTCGATACTGCCTTCGGCCTCCAACTCTACTATATAGCCGCTTCTCTCAAGAATTCTCTCGGTGAGATCGCCCAGGGAGATTTTGTCTCTATCTGTACGCAGAGTAGAGATGAGGCCGCAGAAATCTAGCAGCCGAGATCGGGTACCTGCTTGCAGGCCCGAGATTGCTGCCGAGCGCTGTAGCACATCCCACAAAGTTTGTCCGCTTCGGTTCATCTCCGCTTCGAGAACCGCAACAGTCGTGGCGCCGATTTTGCGGGCCGGTACGTTGATTATGCGTTGAAGGCTGATGCTATCCTGCGGAGAGTTTACGCACCGTAAATAAGCCAGAACATCCTTAATCTCTTTGCGCTCATAAAACCGAACTCCGCCAACAATTTTATACGGCGTGTTCCAGTTAATAAACACCTCTTCCAGTGCCCGAGATTGTGCGTTTGTACGATACAGCACCGCATAATCTGAAAGTCTTCGGCCAGATCGTTTTCTGTCTTCACGAATGCGGTTGAGGATCCACACGCCCTCCTCTTGCTCGTTCTCCGCCTCGTAAATAACAACTTTGCTTCCGCCCTCTTTATCGGTCCACAGGCGCTTTTCCTTACGCATGCTGTTGTGGCTGATAACCCCATGTGCTGCATCCAGAATAATCTGGGTAGAGCGGTAGTTCTGCTCCAGCTTCAACACTCGTGCTTCCGGATAGTCTTTTTCAAACTTTAGAATCAACTCAACATCGGCACCACGAAACAGGTAGATGCTCTGGTCGTCGTCTCCCACAACGCACAGGTTGCGGCTTTTTGCAGCCAGGTATTTTAACAGCATGTACTGACAGTAGTTTACATCCTGGTACTCATCTACCAGTATGTACTTAAACCGCTCCTGAAGGCGCTCCAGCACATCTTGCCGTTCTCGCAGCAGCCGCACCGTTTCTGAAAGTAAGTCGTCAAAATCGAGGGCATTGTTCTGAAAAAGCCGGTTTTGATACTCTGTGTAAAGCTTGCCGCACACATCGTTAAAGTGGCCCTCAAAGTGGCTGCCCCACATCTCCGGGGTTATCATCTTTTCTTTAGCGCGACTGATGTGAGAGAGTACTGCCCGGGGTGCGTAGCTCTTATCGTCTACGTTTAGGGCACGCATTACCTGGCGCATTAATGTATTCTGATCGCCATCATCATAAACAACATAATCTGGCTCAAGGCCAATTTTTTGCCCAAACTCGCGCAACAGCCGCGCACACATAGAGTGAAAAGTTCCGGCCCAAATGGACCGGCGCGAATCGGTACCAACCAGGTTTGCAATGCGCTCCTTCATTTCTGAAGCAGCCTTATTCGTAAAGGTTACGGCAAGAATATTGTAGGGCGATACGTTATGTTCGCTAATGAGGTAGGCTACTCGATGCGTTAGCACGCGTGTTTTGCCGCTGCCTGCCCCTGCAAAAAGCAATAACGGGCCAGAACCGTGCATAACGGCTTCTTTTTGCACCGCGTTTAGCCCGCGCAACAGCGGATGCAACCGTGGCTCTCGCTCCGGTTCATCCTCATTGGCAAACGGGTCGTATTCCTCATCACTGGTGGTCATGTGTCGGGTGTCTCCAGAATTATTATACTGGAAAGGCCAACATCAACAACCTAATGCCGCGCAGTTGGCTCTGCTTCGCGCGCAAGTTGTAGGAAACTCTCATAACGGCGTTTTGAAATCTCGCCGGATTCTACGGCAGCTTTCAGCACGCATCCTGGCTCATTGCCATGTTTACAGTTTCGGAATCGACATGGATGCTCGAGAGGTGCACGAAACTCAACAAACATCTGCAGCAAGTCTTCCCTATCCATCTTCAACATCTCAAGGCTGCGCAGGCCGGGCGTATCTGCAACCCAACCGCCAGTAACTAACGGAAATAGCTCCCGAACGGTAGTGGTGTGGCGACCCTTAAAGGTTATTTCGCCAATCTCACCCGTATCCAGGCGCAATGCCGGCTGTAGTGCATTCAAAAGGCTGGATTTACCAACCCCAGAAGGGCCAGAAAATGCCGATATTTTGCCTGAAAGGCTCTCGCGAAGTTCCTCAATACCAAGGCCAGACTTTGCACTGGTAGCAATAACCTTATAGCCAATACGAGCGAATTCATCGAATGCGGCATGGAATACAGAATCTTCCACTTTATCCCGCTTATTGGCAATCAGTAACGGCACAATCCCGGTTACCTCTGCTGCGACGAGCCACCTATCGATGCGCCACAGATCTGGATTGGGTTCTGCGCACGCAAATACAATTACAAGCTGATCCAAGTTGGTAACCAATGTTTGTTCCGCACCTCGAAACGATGTGCGTGCAAAACGGGTTGTACGAGGGAGTATCTCTTCAATAATTCCGATTTCGGAATCGACAAACTGAAATCGGACACGGTCTCCTACGGCTGCAGAATCATGGTTAAACGGCTGTTTTGCCTTCACAACTCTCCGCGGCTGGCTACCGCTGGTTGAGTATGTAAATTTTTTCCGCAGATTGCCGCGTAAGGTACAGGAAACTACATCCCCCGGCAATGAGCCAGGTTCGGAACGTTGCACAGCGTACAGACCACTGTTTACCCTGAGAATAATACCGGTGTGAAGCTCTGCTTCTGGCGCCGAAACGGTGTGAGTCTCTTCTGTCAAATATAACCTCTTGTGCAGCGTTGCAACGTATGCGTGAACATTTTTGGATCATCTGGGGAGCGCCGAATCTCGTGAATCGGTACATCCCCAATCAACATACCGCGCAACGGGTGCAATTTGTTCAATTACTTCCAGTTTGCGCGGTTTCTGCGTGTTGTTCTCAGTTACCTGGGCACTGGAATAGCACTTAAAGCCTCTTCCAGAACCGTTTCTGGAGTGATTCCAGAGTATCTGGCACGTGTATCCAGCGTAATGCGGTGTGCCAGTACCGGCTTAACAAGCGCCTGAACATCTTCTGGGAGAACATATGCTCGGCCTGCCAATGCTGCGCGTGCCTGCGATGTGCGATAAAGCGCAAGCGAACCGCGCGGGCTAACGCTAAGTTTAACCCTTGCATCTGCCCTGGCTGCGGTTACAATGCGCAAAATGTATTCTGCAATTGACCGATCCACTTTTACTGTTTTTACTTCCGTCTGCATATCCAGTACATCTTTGCAGGTTAGCACCGGTTTCAGGCTGTCAAACGGATGTACATCGTTCTGGCTATATAGCACCTCAATCTCCTCTTCTGGAGATGGATAGCCCAGGGTTACGCGCACCATAAACCTATCTAACTGCGCCTCAGGCAGCGGATAGGTGCCGTGAAACTCCGTTGGGTTTTGCGTGGCAATAACGAAAAATGGCTGCGGCAAGTCTCTCCTTTTGCCATCGACCGTTATCTGATTTTCGCTCATCACTTCCAACAGAGCTGACTGCGTGCGTGGCGATGTTCGGTTGATTTCATCGGCAAGCAAAACGTTACAGAACACCGGCCCCTCTCGGTATTCAAACACGCCTTCACGTGGATTGTAGTAGCTGCTACCGGTTATATCGGCGGGAAGTAGATCTGGCGTGAACTGTATCCGCCGGAAAATGCCATCAATAGATCGTGCTATTGACTTGGCCAGGGTGGTTTTACCTGTACCTGGCACATCCTCCAGCAGGGTATGCCCACCTGCTACCATTGCTATTAACACAACGTGAATACAATCAGCCTTGCCCCGAATCACCTGTGAGAGGTTCTCTTCTATCCTCGCGACCCTTCGCGCGAACTCTGGTGTCATTTCTGGCCCCCTTTCCTCTCCGTCGCCGATTTGAGCTCATGCTCGTAATCGGCAAGCATGCTTGCAAGTGATGTCATCGCCTCTGGGGTGCATTCTGCACCGAAGCGCAGCCTGTTATAAGCTTTTAGAAACTCCGTGGCTCTGCTAACCGCCGTTGCCGTAACAGCCGGGGTTTCGGCAATTGCCAACCATTCTGCCCAGGTTATGCCGGGTGGGCAACGCAATCCGAAGCGGGCCGAGCTCTTTTCGAATCTGGCAATTATTTCGGCCAATCCATGTGGGCCAGCGGTGTATACATAGCGTTCCGCCACCACGCGTTCTTGCCGATGAAATAGGCGTGTAAGAATGTGGAAGCGGCTCTGAAGCAGGTATAGCAGCAGAACGAAAGCTACAAGCCCACCAGCAAATTTCAGTATTGCCTCTGGGGTTATCTTGCTTCTGAGGTTCGACAGGAAGTCTTGAACGCGTTCCATAAACCTGCGCCAGCCCGGTATCTTATCATTCTGGCGATCGGGCTTACCCTCGGATGGCGTGGCATCAATGGTTACCCAGCCCTTACCCTCAATCCAGGCTTCTGCCCATGCATGTGCATCACGCTGACGCACGATGATAGAGTTGTCTTCGGCTTCGTGGGCATAGTAGCCAACCGTGTATCTGGCCGGAATGCCTGCACAACGCATCAGAATTACGGCCGCAGACGCAAAGAACTCGCAGTGTGCGGGCTTTTCTGAAAACAGAAAATCTGAAAGCGGATCTTTCTTATCTACATGGATGCTCAAACTATATCCATGATGAGATGGCAGGTAAGCCTGGATTGCGCGCGCTTTGCGCATGGCATCTTTGCTGCCAGCCGTAATCCTCAACGCCAGTGCGCGAATGCGTGGGTTTAGATCTGCAGGAAGATCCAGCAGCTGCCTTCGGTACAAATCACCTGGTTGCACAGCCAGTGGGCCCTGATGCTCACGATCACCGACAATCATCTTATATGTATCTGGCAGAGGTGCATCCGCACGAATGGACCCGCCGTCATCCCGAGCCCAGCGCAGGTTAACAGCATCATCGATCTGTAGAGATACTGCGTTTATGGGTGCAAAGAAGATACCGCGCGCCTGGCTGAGGCGTGTTACCTCGGCAGGCTCCCCTTTTCCCAATGCCTCCAGTTCTGAGCTGCCAACCGATATGTATTTGCGGTCTCCGCTTCGCCCAGATGGACCCCAGGTTCCCATGCGGTATTGGTACATGGAAGAACCACGCATGTAAGAAACATCGGCCTTTGTCTTAATTCGGAACACACGCTCTTGCGTGCCTTCCTGACCAAACATTGAAGCAAGGTGGCTCTCTTCACTAAGACTGGTACTCGCAATATAGTAACGGGCCGGGTTGAACGCATGCGTGAGTGCAGCAGTGATTCCGTCTCTGTATATCATCAGCGTGGAGTACAGAAAGTATCCGCATCCAATTGTCAGCGCGATGGCTATTCCAGAATTGAGTGCCGCTCGTTTTCGGGCCGCATGGTTTGAGTTTGCCCTGTAAGACTGCAGAGCAACGAGCAGCACGGCCATATATACCGGCATGCTTAATTTCGGTAGGTTTTCGTCAAACGTATTGCTGGCCGCAACCACCGCCAACCCGGTTAGCACCACAGGCATAGCCTTCAGGGTGGCAGCAGAGTTACCACGGGGAGACGGGCACCATGCTCGAATAACAGCCTCACACAGCCCAATCTCCCCGGCAATGTCCAGCCAATACGGATCGATGTACGTTCCTATATCTGAGGCAGGATGTGTGCGGTACATCGCGAAAACCAGCGTAAAAAGCCCTGCTCGGGCCAAATTTGCGGCCGTATGGCTGGTTAGCCGAACCTTCACAAACCAGGAGGCTATAAGTAACACGCAGAGGCCAGGCAATACTGCCGACATACGGCCTTCTCGCTGCCACAACACCATGGCAGCCCCACAGATGGTGATTCCCATAGCTAACGGGGTTGATGAAACTCCAACACGTTCCGTTTGCAATGTGTTTGTATTTGCAGCCATCAGAGCACCCTCACTCCCTGTCTGCACGCATCCCTGGTGATTTGCACAATTGGGGATGCCGTATCTGCGCTATCTATTGGCAGGGTGGTTGCTCCATCGCGCACTACAACCACTTTCACTCCCGCGCCTTCTGCGGCAAGGCGGTACACAAATGATCTTCGAGATTCAGTCCAATCTGACATCACGCAAACCACCGATGTTAACAGGGAAAGATGTTCCGACAGCGCCGGTTCCAGGGCGCTGAACTGCTCTTCTTCGGAGTCATTTACGCAGGCCAGTATATCCAGGATCTGATCCAAATATGCCAGGCTCCTACCGGCCGTTAAGTGGTACAGATCTGGCCCGGCTGCGAACAGATCTACCAGATAGTCTGCCCTGGCCATATAGTCGGCAATGGCTGCGCAAACGGATACGGCGCACTCAAAAGTATCCCTGGCAATATCGCCGCCTGCGTGTGGCACATGTGTATCCAGCACTACGCCAACCCGCAGGAAATACTCATCCCTGTACTCTCTTACAATGGGCGTATTAAGGCGGGCAGTAGCACGCCAATCAATGCTACGAACACTATCTCCTTCACGATAATCACGGTTGCCAATATACTCAAACGATTCGCCGAGGTCCGATGACATCGCCACTCCGCCCGGCTGGTATCGTTTGCCAACCGGTATATTTAGGCTATCGAGCGGAATAAACCCGGGATACACAGCAATACTCTCGCCGTGAGGATACGTTGAAAAGCTGCGCATAATCCCAAATGGGAAGTCTGTTTCTGCCCGAAACCCACCCCAGCGGTATATGCCTCGGCGTGTGCACTTTATGTCCAGTGTTGCATGTGCTTTTTCGCCTTGCTTTAGCGGAGGTAATGAGGCACCATCCAACGGCACCACATCAAGGCCACGTGGCAATCTAACTGGCAGCACATTTAACTCTGGGCGGCTAAAACGGGAAAGCTGTGTGACTGTGAGGTCTACGCGCAGCAGTTCTCCAGCACGAATACGATCCGTATGGGATGCTACAATCTGCACTTTCGGTTTGCAAATGAGCACACAGGCGAATGCAACTAACCACAAAGATACACAGTAAGTAGCGGGGGCGTACGCCTGAGTTTGCATTGCGTTAGAACCCAGGGCAACAAAGAGGCCAGAAACCAGCAGCAAGTATTGCCCCGCAGGTGTGAGCCTGCCAAACCAGAAGCGCCACAATATACGGGAGGTACTTGTTCTGAACCCGGGATGCTGAGCGATATCCTTGGAGCGCGCCAAATCGGCCACAGTTCCGGTATACGTCTCAAACCGCTTTGCTTTCCGAGTGCGTTTTGCATTGGGCGAGGCGCCGGACTGCGCCACTGGCGTAGTGCTCATGTTTACCCTCCCGAGTGCCAGGCGGTTCCTGTGTATAATCGATAGCCTTTGCACCTTGCTATGTAAATCGTTCGGATTGGTTCTGAATAGAACGGTTTACGATAGATCGGCATTGGCGGATCCCACGTAACTTCGGTAAACACTTTGCGCAGGTCTGCATCTTCGGCCATCGTCTCATTAATAAATACCGCGTCTTGACCGAGCTTTTCTGTTAGTTCCTCCACATACGCAGCGTACATATCTAAACGGTAATGAAGGTACATATCGTACGTCCGGGGATGATCGGGTAGCCAGTAAGCCATTTCCGCACAATACTGATAGCCGCTTCCAACTATAAATATCGGTTTTTTGCCGTTTTCGCTCATCTCATTTCGCACCTGGTTCAAACGCAATGCCGTTTGTTGCCAGCCAACAAGCTGATTAGAAAGATCTGCATCAGGCTTCAAACGCACGCCCATTTTGTAAAGTAATGGCGGCCAGGACATTAATATTGTTATCGCCAGCCCTGACACTGCAGCAGACAGCGCCATCCACCGCGCAGATTTCGCCGCTTTGCCGCCAGGCTGTATCTGCTGGCTAATTTGTACGCTGACCTCCATTACAATAGGTGCCCAGGCAAATGCCGCCCAATTACCTTGAACCTTGCTTTTGAGTGAAAGCAGAGTAAATAGCAGCACGGATGGCCACCCCATGCACAGAAGAAAGAGCCTACGAGAAGCATCGGCTCGATGAGGATCTATCGTGCCTTCCGGAAGTTCGGTGGATACTTTCCGAATGAGCTTAAGCTCTCTTGGTAGGGCGAAGCAGGCTGCGAGGAAGAGCACCGGGCCAACCAGGAGTGCCTGGGAGCCAATATAATCACCAAGATATCTAAATGGCGGCGGCTTGGGACCTCCCTTTGCGGCCGTTAAGAAAAGTAAGTGCCCGAAAGTCCACCAGTGGTGATGCGCATTCCACGAGATAACCCCGGAATACATTAGTAGAGTAATTCCGAAAGCAGCATAGGGTGTTATGCGCTTCAGCCACACGCGATGATCGGCGGAGAGTGCAAGAAACAGTAACAAACCGGGGATCAGGAAAAGCATGGTGTGCTTGCTGAGTAAGCCAAAACCTGCAGCCACTCCAGCCCACATCCACGTGCGGTTCGCCTTGCCGCAATCTTTCGCATAGAGAGCCTTGCCTGCCAGAGCAAACGTTAACGTGTAGAAAAACACAAGGGGCGGATCGTAGGTAGCAATTACACTGCCAACTTCCAGTAACGGCGACAACCCGAGGAGTGCCACGGCGGTAAATGCTGCCAATGGCCCAAACCAGCGTAGCATCATGCGGTGCACAATGATCAGAGCGCCTGTACAGGAAAGAAGTGCGCCAAGGCGAATAGCAGCAGCGTTGGTACCGCACAGAAGCGTTGTGCAGCGTATCAAATACGCAATAAACGGCCCCTGATCATAGTATCCCAGTGAAAGTCTACGAGACCAATCCCAGTAATATGCCTCATCTGGAGCAAGGCCAGGTGCGCAAATTTGCGCTAACCTGACCAGGCTTGTAACCGCGATAAATAGCCAGGAGGCCCGAAGCCAGAACTCCTGGCCCTTGTGATACTTAGCACCATGCAACGATTCAGAAGTCATTCAGAGGGCCTTCTATAGCGCACAAGAAGGCGCAAAGGGAGTGCAGCATACTTAACTGGGAACCTCGAATAGTGTGTCGTCCAGGCCAGAGTTAATTTTAATAGAATCCAGGTTGATTACAGCGGCGATAACTCCCTCGCCGTTCTTCACCTGAATACGCGTAGGTACCCACACACCGGAAGATGCTTCGCGTGGTTGATCATACAGGAAAGTAGCTTTCAGCTTGCCATCTGTATCCAGCCAATCTCGTCGAAGGGTTGTTTTGTTTTCTCTATCCATCCATATCTGGTAGTGCTGTCCGCTGCCCCCAACGGTGTACTTCAGTTCAAATACATCCGCTTTATGCCCATCCAGAGTTTCCTGGCGAAGACACTTACCTGTCATGAACTTCAAAGTATCCGGGGCGAGCACACCACTTAGTTCAAGCAAAGATTGCCGACGAACAGGCGATTTTTCAAGATTCTCTACCAGGTGAATCTTAAACCGTGGAACCTCTACAAAACGAACGGGGCCGTTTATTACCATCACAGCATTGCCCCGAGTGGCTGATTTACCCTCCAGGCGCAGTTTATCTGGCAGTTTAAACTGAAGCGACATGTTTCGAAGCGAATAACTGGCACTGAAATCGGAGCCGATCTTTCCGAGTTCCTTTGTATCGCTTTGCGTAACCCGAACATCGGCGCTAATGTCTTTGAAATGCGCAACGTAAAGGGAGATATCGTTGGCGGTGCCTTGAACCGGTGCTGTTGATTGCTGGCCACGTGCTGCGAGCGGATACGCAAGCGCAGCAGATACCAGCCCTAAAGAAATAGTAGTTAGTGCGAAGTAGGTTGTTCGTCGAGTATTACGGATCATGTGCGTTTTCTTCTCGGATGAATCAAGTGATGTGATTACCAGTACGTAGTAACGCTGATCGATAGCGCACGTTACATCCCTGTAGTATAATAGTCCATCCTCGTCACAGCAGGTTCTCATTATAGGGTATTCCCTTCGAATGAGTCAAAACCAGCTGATATCTTTATCCAGTACGGAACCGATATTGAAGTTTCCCAATAACAAACCCCGATTCGCGCGTTCCACGCGCTTGCTTATTAGCGCATCGATAGGGGTATGCGCGTTCGCTGCTTCGTGTTCCGTAACCCTGGCTCAATCGGATATGCAGGGCAGCCAGCCCAGGTATAAACCGGTGCTCAGCCAAAAACCGACCCTATTACGGCCCACACAGCGCCCCCTAGAGCTCAAGGTAAATACCTGGAAGGGCCAACGCGTGATTAAGCTGTGGAGGGGCGACCCGGCAGGCAAAGAAATTGCGCTAACGTTTGACGATGGCCCGCATCCTGCGGCCACTGTTCGGCTGCTGGACCTCTTGCGCGAGCAGCACGTAAAGGCTACGTTCTTTGTTGTTGGCAAGAAGGTGGACGAAGCTCCCTGGCTTCTGCCGCGCATGCTTGCTGAAGGGCACGAGGTTGCGAACCACACCTACCACCACATTAATCTGGATAATGCACCAGAGGCGGTAGTGATGTCTGAAATTAAGCTTGGTGCAGATGCTATTCAGCGTGCGTGTGGACTGCGCACATTTAGCTTTAGGCCGCCTGGTGGCCACCACAACGATAACGTGCTTTCGGGTGCAGAAAAAATGGGAGTCAGAACATTTCTGTGGTCTGATGATCCGGCAGATTTCGCCAATCCCGGCGCAGAAGTGCTGGAGCAGCGGTTAATCGGCAAAGTATCTGGTGGTGCGCTTGTACTGCTGCACGATGGCATTGAACAGACGATGGATATCCTTCCGGATCTTATCGCCCGCCTGCGTAAAGATGGATACAAATTTGTTACGGTGAGCCAGCTTGCAAGCCACCTAGAGGCGGCGGCGGCGGCACACAAGACTGCGCCGCAGCAAACGGCCACAAACTCACCCCAACACCCGCCTATCCGCTAAGATACTCATGTTGAATGTGAGTAACATATTGAGTGTTAGAAAGCCCCGCCCTCAATTGAGAGGGCGGGGCTTTTTGCTATCCGAAACTACTTGTTGGGTTCGGCTGGTATGGGCGGCGAGGTAACTTTACCCTCACCGTCCGAATTGCGTTCTTTTTCAGTAAGGTTATCCTTATGCTGTGGATCAGAACGCGATATGGTGTGGCTGCAGCCAGTGGTAAGCAAGCATACCAGAGCTGCGGCTGTGAAACCAGTTATTGCCAGTATCTTACTGCGGGTCATTGAATGCGCTCTCAGGCTGAATTGCTTGCCTATTCGTTTGGCCAGAGGTACTGATATACCCTTTGGCCACCAGCGGTAGTCTTGATGCCGAAGTACGCATCTACTTTGAACGCCTTAGCATGGCCATCGCAGAAGGTTACTACCATTTGACCACCCGTTGTGAGCATACCACAGGTTGCCTTGCTGGAGTTATTGTGGCGTACAAACGGGCCCATCTGAACGCCCGGTGCAGCGCCCCATGATCCCGGAAAGCCTGCTTTTACATGGCAAGCATTGAAGAATGAGTTAGCATTGGCTGCGCCGTACTGAATTGCGCCCCAGTCTGGCCAGGCGCCTTCTGCAATCATCGTCATGGATGCAGGTGACGCTACCGATGCTATTGGCGCTGAACCAGAGCCAACCGATACGGTGTTGAGCGAGAGGCCGTTATCAGGAAGCGCTCCGCCAATTCCGTTCCAAAGTGCCGTGAAAGCACCTCGGGTGTAGTAGGTATCCCCCCAAGACTGAAGACCATCAATTGCTGCCAGCGGCGGCATCGAATAGCTCCAGAAGGGATCAAAGTAGTTAACCGGATCTGCGTTGTGGTATTCCGAATCCGGGCAGATATACACCTGATAGTTTTGAACATATGGCTGAATAGCGTTATGCCATGCAGCAGAACCGGCCTGAAAATCTGGGCTCGGTGGTTTAGCTGCAAGATCACGCGCTGCAAGCAGCGGGTATGTTTCATCATAATCTTGCGTGTACATCAGCATAGCGGTACCAATCTGCTTCAGATTGCTGGTACAACTGATTTTACGAGCTTGCTCACGAGCCTGTGCAAAAACCGGGAACAGAATAGCTGCCAGAATGGCGATAATTGCTATGACAACGAGTAGTTCTATCAGAGTAAAGCCAGAATGCCTCTTTGACTGCATAATATCCTCCAACACCCACAAACCTAATTCATTGAGAACGGTGGCAACACTGAGTTGCATGATGGGCCGGAATCCATCAGCACACATATGAGATTACTATGTATTCCCGCAGTCGATCAAGTGATGTCGCGCCAATATTTTGACGTATATATTGGGCAAGGTGTTCGCTGAGTTTACGTTACTTGCCCAATTTCGAGAGGGTTATCCGGCAATTGCCGCCCAGGAGGGTCGATTTGCCTCATATACCGCTATGTTATCGGCATTTTGCAGTGTCAGGCCGATATCGTCCAGCCCGTTTATCAGACAATGTCTGCGGAACCCATCCACTGTAAATGCCTCTCGGAAACCAGAAGAGTCTGTAACCTCCTGGGTTTCAAGATCCACTGTTAGGGTGTAGCCCGGTGTTTCTGCGGCTTTCTTAAGCAATGCATTTACGCTTGCTTCAGAAATTGTAATTGGCAGCACACCATTCTTAAAGCAGTTGTTGTAGAAGATATCTGCATAAGAGGGTGCAATGATTGCACGGAACCCATAATCCATGAGTGCCCAGGGGGCATGCTCGCGAGATGAGCCGCAGCCAAAGTTCTTGCCTGCTACCAGAATGGAAGCGCCAGCATACCTTGGGGCATTGAGCTCAAACTCTGGATTGGGGGTTTCGCCGTCATCCAGGTAGCGCCAGTCAAAAAATAGGAACTTCCCGAACCCCGTCCGTTCAATTCTTTTCAGAAACTGCTTGGGGATAATCTGGTCGGTATCTACATTTGCCCTATCCAGTGGGGCAACGAGACCGGTCTCTTTTACAAACGCCTGCATACGTGCTTCCTCTTTAGATGCGTGCCGCTGCCGAGCTTACCGGTTGGTAGCGGCGATAGGTGTTGGGTTTACTTCCAGTTGCGGATGTCTACGAGGTGGCCAGCGATTGCGGCTGCCGCTGCCATAGAAGGGCTCACCAGATGCGTTCTTCCGCCCTTGCCCTGCCTGCCTTCAAAATTTCGATTGGAAGTGGAGGCACACCGTTCACCCGGTTGCAGAATATCCGGGTTCATGCCAAGGCACATCGAGCATCCTGCTTCACGCCAATCAAAGCCGGCGTTGATGAATATCTTATCGAGGCCCTCTGCGATGGCCTGTTCCCGAACGGTGGTGGAACCGGGCACTACCAGTGCGTGCACGGTAGCTGCCACTTTGTGGCCGTTAATAACGGCAGCAGCGGCTCGCAGATCTTCTATACGCCCATTTGTGCAGGAGCCAATAAACACCTTATCCAGAGATAACTCCTGAAGTGGCATCCCAGCAGTTAGCCCCATGTACTCAAGCGCGCGCTGGACCGATTTGCGATCCGTTTCATCTGCAAAGTCTGCAGGTGAGGGCACAACAGCAGTGATGGGAGCAACCATGCCAGGGCTGGTGCCCCAGCTCACGTACGGGGCGATAGAGGCGCCATCCAGCTCTACAACGGTATCGAACGCAGCACCGTCATCGGTTGCAAGTGTAAGCCAGTATGCTGCTGCTGAATCCCAGTCTTCCCCTTTCGGGGCAAAGGTTCGGCCTTTAACGTATTCAATGGTCTTTTCATCCGGGGCAATCATTCCAGCACGGGCTCCAGCCTCGATGCTCATGTTGCACACGGTCATGCGGCCTTCCATGCTTAAAGAGCGAATGGCCTCACCGGTGTACTCTACTGCATACCCTGTTGCGCCATCAGTACCGATCTTGCCGATGATGGCAAGAACCACATCCTTTGCAGTAACGCCGGCTGCAAGTGTTCCGTTAACCCTGATCTCCATGGTTTTCGGGCGCGATTGCGGCAGGCATTGGGTTGCAAGAACGTGTTCAACTTCCGATGTGCCAATGCCAAATGCCAGGGCACCAAAAGCGCCATGCGTGCTTGTGTGACTATCACCGCAAACAATGGTTTGGCCAGGGCGCGTATACCCTAGCTCAGGGCCAATTACATGCACAATCCCCTGCAGGCTATCGTGGAGATCGTAAAGTTTTACACCAAACTCTTTACAGTTGGATCTGAGGGTATCCATCTGTGTTCGAGAAATCAGGTCTACAATTGGCAGGCTTCTATCCGTGGTAGGGATATTGTGGTCCATGGTGGCCACAGTTAAGTCTGGCCGTCTTACTGGCCTGCCAGCGAGGCGTAGACCTTCAAATGCCTGAGGGCTCGTGACCTCATGCACCAGGTGCAGATCAATATAAAGAAGCGCAGGCTGGCCGGGCTCTTCCACGACAACGTGGGAATCCCAGATCTTTTCAAACATGGTTCTCGGCTTCAAACACAATCCTCCAGTACTCGTATAGCTCCCATTTAGTATATCCCAATGGGTATCGATACACTCATTTGCAATTCACTCATCGTCGTTAGTTGTTGCAGTTCGCCATTGGAACAAAACAGCCGCCTTTTGGGCGGCTGTTTCAATTTTGGCAGCGCGGCACTGCATTGTGAGCAGATTCAGGCAGACTCATCGTCTTCTTCTGAATCGTCTCCGCCAAGCAGAAAACGGGCCGCTATCAGCCTGTCTCCTGCAAGGTCTCCATCCTTTATAAGCTTCTGAAGCAACTCTGCGGGCAGGTACAGCTTGTTCGCGCCATCCATATCCGCACCCGTCAGATCCAGAATAATCCAGCCCGGATTTCCCTGCTTGCCCTGGTAACTGGAGGTGTAGCGCATTCTCGCCTTGGGGAAGAGCATTTGTTAGCTGCCTTTCTGCCAGAGAAAATGCCTCCGCCATATATTTCTATGGCTGTTGTGCTGCAGGAGTGGCCGAACCGGATTTCACGGCATCGCCATCCTGCACCTGCCCCTGGCCAACAGTTATCACTTCGTCTGATGGATTAACTCCGCTGATTATCTCATCACTTATGAAGTTGGAATAACCGATTGTAACATCCTTCTTTGCTGCCTTGCCATCTTTGATAATGAACACGCTACCGGTTTGCTTTGTGCCATTTTCGGTAAGGTTCAGCACCGCTTCGCGCGGAATCAGTACCGCGCGATTATGTGTGCCAAGAGTAATGGTTCCGCGTGCAAACATCTGTGGACGCAGCAGGCCTTCCGTGTTGTTAACTGCTACGCGCACAGTAAAGCTACGGGCAGAGGCCGAAGCTACCGGGAATATGCGGGCGATGGTGCCTTTAAGCGGGTGAGCGGTGAGCGCATCCACAAGCACGGTTACCTGCATACCAACTTTAACTTCATCGATGTGGCTCTGTGGAAGAAGACCATCAAAGTAAAGTGAGTCTAAACCGATAACGCGCATCACATCCGGTTTAACGGCTGCCACTTGCATGCCTGGCTCAACTTTTCGCTCGGCAACAACCCCATCGATAGGAGATCGAATGATGCTATCTTTCAGCATTTGCTCAACTATCGCAAGCTGCGCTCTGGCTGTATCAACCGCAGAATTTGCGGCATCAATCCCAACACGTGCGCTTTCAACATCGGCTTTACGTATTTCAACTGTGGCGCGGTTGCTCTCCGCAGTTTTCAGTGCTTGATCGGCCTGATTCACAGCTTCCTGCGTACGATTGATATCTTCTGCTTGCGCACCTTCCCGGGTAAGGCTTAGCGCCTGTCTAACGGATTCCAGACGTGAGGAAGCAGAGCGAACACGTGCATCTGCTGCCGTTTTAACGGTTTTCGCTTGCTCCAATTGCTGATCAGAAATAGCGCGTGTGTTGTGAAGCGAGGTATATCGGCGCAAATCGGAAGTGGATTGTGCCGCATCTGCTCGCGCTGAATCCAGATCTGCTTGAGCGCTTTCCACTGCACGCTTACTCTGCTCAAGCTCCTGTGTACGTGCCCCACGGCGAATAAGCGTAACGGAATCCTGCGATGCCTTCAAGGCAGCCTGGGCTTGCTTCACGGCGGCGGCCGTAGTGGAATCTGTGATCCTCAGGCTGGTAACAGCCTGGCCGTAGGCGGCTTTCGCCTGCTCAAGGCGAGTTTCGGCCACACGTAAATTCGCGCGCGACTGCCGGTTCTGTGATTCGATATCTACTGTGTCTTGCTGAGCCAGTACCTGCCCAACATGCACATGGTCACCTTCGCGCGCATAAACAGCAATGATTTTGCCCGGGTTCTTGATACCCACAGTTACATCATTCAGCGCACCCAGAGAACCGGTTATGTTCAACGTTTCAGATATTGTACCAATCGCTGCAGCACTGGAAGAAACTTGAATTTCTGTTTTTGCGCTCGCTGTTTCGGCCGAAACGGGAGGTTTAGCGCCAGACTGGCCACCACGGTTGCAGCCGGGAGCCATTAGTGCTGCGCACAGCGCAACGCCTGCTCCAACTGCCATTCGGTTTTTGTAGGCACGATTATTTTCTGGCCCGCAGGCACGCCTGCCAATCATCTCTTATCCCCCTTCAAAGGCTTACCGCTGTTAATTTCGGAAGTAACTGGCGGTGCCTGGTAACCAAGATACGATGGCTGCTTGCCGCCGTTAAAAACAAATGCATAACGGCCCAATGACTTATCCAGCCTTGAACGTGCATTGTTATAGTTGTAGAGTGCGTTAACCTGATTGCTTTCTGCTTGCGTAAGGGCAGTCTGTGCATCAGATACTTCGATTAGAGGCGAAACACCAGCCTGAGAAGTGACGCCGGCTCCATACCTAACCCGCGCAAGGCGGAAAGCCTCACGGGCCAGAGCAACAGATTGGTTGGCGACTGCCAGGCTATCTCGGCCAATTCTCAACGATTGGTATGCCGACTGAACTTCAAACACAACTCCATCTTCTGCCACTCTGCGATTTGTGATCGCCTCGGCCTGAGCTGCCTGTGCCTGAGATTTCCGGGCTTTACTAAGGCCACCTTCGAGCAATGGTACGTTAAGCGTAAGCACAGCCTGGGCAGTAGTGGTTTGCGCAGATAGCCCGGAGGCATCCGGCGTGTATGCACCACTTACCACCAACCCGAGGCTGGGATCCTGACTGCGTTTAGCAAGAATGAGCCCTTTGTGTGCTGCAGCTATGCCTGCATCCGCTTCCATAATCTCCGGGCGGGTTCTAAGTGCTTCACTAAGCAGCGCCGCGTAATCGGGTAAAACAGGGAGCGGATCGCTAACGACAACGTCCTTCTTTACCGTGGGTGCCACTGAATCCGGTATTGGCTCGTCTGGAGCAGTGGAACGCGGTGGCACTATCGGCGCATTTGCCGGATCAATCACACCAGGTGGTGTAACGGCAGCGTTGCGATCCGTTATAGTAATTTGAGCATTCATATCAATGCCCATTGCATTTTTGAGTACATACATGCTCTGGCTGAGCTGGTTCTGCGCATTTAGCAGGTTAAGCTCAGAGTTGGCAACGTCTGTTGCGGCCCGTTGTACATCGTATGGTGCAACCACACCGGCGTCTAGCCTTTTTTGAGAGTCTGTTTGGCGAGTGATTGAGTTTTTCAAGGCCTCGCGTGCTACATCCAGTAACGAGTTGGCTCTTAGCACATCATAAAACGCTGTCTTAACGTCTAACACAATCTGGTTGCGTGTTCGGTTAATCTCCAGGCGTGTAATCACTTCCTGTAAACGAGCCTGATCTTCGGCGGTTCTTAACAGCCCGCTAATATCAATTGGGAGAGTAGCTGCAACACCAATTTGCTTCTGGAATGATTTGGACAGCACGAGGGTTTTGCCACCGATATTTGCGGTTGTTTCTTGAGAGAACTGTGTTGCCGTGAAGGTGGACCCCACCTGAGGATTGAAGGCCGCACGCGCCTCGGATGTTTTGCCCTGAGATATAAGCAAGGCCTGTTCAGACAGTGCCAGAACCTTATTTGATGCCAGCCCAATAGCAACTGCCTCCTGAATATCCAGGGGCCCTGCAGGGGTTCTGTTCAGTACACCCTGCAATGTTGGTGACGTTTTAAACGGCTTCAGTGGTGTGCGAGCACCACCGCCGGGCTGTGGTAGAGGCGCTTGCAAACCGGTGGGAGGAGAGCCGGTGGGCAACGGAAATGCACCAGGAATCTGGGCACTTTGTGCGTTTGCATTTAAATTAATTGAGACGCAGGCGCTTGCGACTGTAAGCAACGAGGCATATTTGAGGACGCCGGGTGCCGACGCTCTGCTTCGAAACTTGCCAGATGCGGCGCGCCGAAAACTTCTGATTGCCAATCCACTGTCCTCCTGAGCGCACGCTTTGCCTTAGTGCCACAAAGTCGTGCCAAGTTTGCCTACCACCGCAGTGTACACCCGGGCGCAAATGGCCGTCAATGGCCCATTACGAGCACTTCCCGTTGCGCATGCAGGCTTGATTTGAGCACGCAGCAACACCGGTTCAGACGGTCGGCCATCGGCCGGTTTAAGTTGACAAATAAGGTGTCGCGGGATATACTACGCCACATTCTGGCGCATCCTACGTTCTGCACAACGGGCAATGCATAGCCGTAATGCCCGTATGGCGGATGTGCCCGCGCGTTCTTATTTACGTTTCGATCCGCTGAAAAGTGAGCAAGTTTCCCGATGTCTAAACGCGATATTTTGAAGGTGCTCGAAACCGATGCACATGCCACCCCCGAGAAGATAGCCGCCCTTACAGGCATAGCCACCGAGGAAGTAGCAGCTCAAATAGCCGCATGGGAAGCCGCCGGAATTATCCGACGCTACAAAACAGTGATCGATTGGGATAAGTTCGGTGAAGAGCGGGTTTTCGCCTTTATAGATGTTAAGGTAATGCCTGCACGTGGTGTTGGATTTGATGACATCGCCGAGCGCATCTACCGGTATCCGGAAGTCCACTCCGTTTATCTTGTATCTGGTTCTCACGATTTGCGCTGTGTAGTTGAGGGGCGCCATATTCGTGAAATCGCCGATTTTGTGGCCCAGAAGCTCTCTACTATTGAACGTGTAACCGCAACTGCCACGCACTTTCTGCTTAAGAAATATAAAGACGATGGCGATATCTTTGCTGAAAAAGATACGGATCACCGACTGATGGTGTCTCCATGAGCATGAGAACAACCGAAAACACGGGTATTCATCCGCAAGATGCCGGTAGCACAGCTACGCCGATCCGCAAACCTTTGAACCAGGTTATCTCTGCCTGCCCGCCATCCGGTATACGCAGGTTCTTTGATATTGCCCAAACCATGGACAATGTGGTGTCTCTTGGTGTGGGCGAACCAGATTTTGTTACGCCGTGGCGCATTCGCGAGGCTGGTATATGGTCGCTTGAGCGCGGACAAACTACTTACACTTCAAACTCTGGCCTGCTTTCACTACGTCAGAAGATATGTGAAGACCTTGCCGATCGATACAGTGCACACTTCAACCCGGACACCGAGTGCCTGATTACGGTTGGTGTTTCAGAGGGTTTGGATGTTGCACTGCGTGTGATTCTGAACCCTGGCGACGAAGTGCTGGTTCCTGAGCCCTGTTATGTTTCCTACGCACCATGTGTAGCCTTTGCTGGCGGGGTAGTTGTTCCTATCAAAACCGATCCGGAAGATGGGTTCAGGTTGCATGCAGAACGCATAGAAGCGGCCATAACGCCTCGCACCAAGGCTCTGCTGCTTGGTTCGCCGGCAAACCCAACAGGGGCAACTCAGAGCCGCGAAGACCTGCAAGCGCTGGTGGACCTTGCCAACAAGCATGATTTTCTGATTTTATCGGATGAGATATATGATAGGCTAACCTATGTTGGCCATCACACCTGTGTTGCATCGTTGCCGGGTGCAAGAGAAAGAACCGTTGTTCTAAACGGGTTCTCCAAGGCTTATGCAATGACCGGCTGGCGCATTGGATATGTGTGCGCACCGGAGGCCATCACAACGTTGATGACCCGTGTGCATCAATACACCATGTTGTGTGCTTCCCATACCTCGCAGGTAGCGGCTTTGGAAGCTCTCAACGGTGCCGAGCACGACGTTCTTGAAATGGTTGCAGATTACGATCGCAGAAGGCGCTTCTTCGTGAGCGGCCTGAACTCCATAGGGCTGAATTGCCTGGAACCGAAAGGTGCGTTTTATGCGTTCCCCAGCATTGCAGCAAGTGGGCTAACGGAAATGGAGTTTGCAGAGCGCCTGCTTATGGAAGAGCGCGTTGCCGTAGTGCCAGGTTCGGCGTTTGGCCCTTCAGGCGTGGGCCATGTTCGCTGTTCTTACGCGACAGCGCTTTCACAACTTGAAATTGCGCTGGAAAGAATGCGGCGGTTCCTCAAACGCCTTCAAAGCTGAAAGCCCGGCCAGGTAGTAGTGGCCGCGAGGGTTAAATCTCATGCACGCACTCAAAGGCAGCCGTAACTGTCGGCTCTCCCAACCTTTGTTCGGCGTTCGCCCGTGTGCGATAGCCGCAGCTCTTCTTGCCTTCAGCGGTGGTGCTGCCACGGCCGACCGTATAGTACTGGCGCCCAGCGGAACTACGCTATCGGAAAGCAGCATTAAAACCGAAGTAATGGTTGGCCCATTCAAAACCGACTATACGTGGCTCTCGACTTCTTCGGCCGATGGCATTGAGATGGAATTTAGCCGGTTTGAATCTGCAAAGGATCCAAAAAAACGCTGGGCTGCCGGCGTGCAATATCCGCTGCCTACACTTCAAAACCTGCCGTCTTTAGTACTTGGTATTCAGGATATTACCTGCACAGGCACTCAGCACGCAGCGTTTTACGTGGCGGGCAGTCAGAGGATTCCGCTCTCTTCACGGCAGATGCGAGTTGTTCGGCGACTCACGCTCAGCACGGGCCTGGGTTCCGGTACAATTGGAGGGGCGTTTGTAAGCCTGGAAGCCGGGCTGCCCAGGAGGGTTTTCCTGAATGCAGAGCTTTACCGGCGCAGAGCAAACTTCAGCGCAGGGTTTGTAACCCTGAAAAACTTGCGGGTGAAGGCGGACTGCGTTGGTGGCGACATGTATTATGGGGCCTCTTACCACTTCACCCTGAAGTAAACATACCGCCAGATACGCGATCAGAAGGGCCAGCAAAGCCCGGTGAGATCAGGAACTCTTGAGGAATAACAGGGCACTATCTAACTATGTCAGATCTAAGTTCGAATGGTAACAATGAGGATACGCGCAAAGTAGCCCTCATCAAGAGCCTGCGCACCAACAACCGCTTTTACGCGCTCGTGGATCCCAATAGCGGAATCAAGAATGCAGATGCCGTTGAAGAGATTCCGGATAACCTGATTGTCGGCATCGCTTATCCGTGTCTGGAAGACGGCCTCAATGACTTTGCGGTTATCCGCACCACCTTTGAAACAATTGATCTGTTTCCAGAAGATGATCCCATCCGCGAAGAGATGATGGAGATTGTTAATGATGCCCGCGGCAACTTACTGCGGCGCCTCACCGAACTTCATGATAAGATCCTAAGCGGCCACGCGCACTTCCTTGGCACAGATTACAGCGAGTTTAAAGATTACTCTCTGGCCATGGTGCACAAGGGTTATCCTCGTCGCAACCTGGATAGCATGATGAAGCTCAACGTCTTCAGCTCCGTGGCAGAAACCGAAGGTCATACGGATACAGCTAACCTGCTGTATTTCTTCGACTATGCCTATGTGGATGCCGCAACCGCATCGCGCATGGATCCGCGCAGCTTCATCGTATCTCTGTTTCAGGAAGTTATAATGAGCGTTCGCGATAACGCAAACTATGCTTCCAAGTACATGTTTGACCGCAATGTATTCCAGAAATTTATCGCGGTAATGTTTGTTAACTACGCCACTACCGATCCGATGTTCTACGGCATCAACAAGAAAGATTACGGCGTTTCGGCAGATAAAGAGATGGACTCAACTCCCCTCTATGTCGCGATCCGCCGAGAACTTACCGAAATAGAAGAGCAGTATGCACGCGAGGGCCGCACGCTTACCCCTACGCGCACTTCTGACACGGTTACAACGCAACCTATATCTTCTATGCCGGCACCAACCAACGTATACGATCCCAACGCGCCAGAAACACCGGTTGAGTTCGCCACTTCGTTCGATTTTCATTCTCCGGCACATGCCGAAGATGGTATTGAAGAGGACCATGCCGGGCGAGTTAGCTTTGAGCAGGCGGCCAGCATGCTGCCTCAGGAACTTGTAAACGTTGATGTGCTCCTTGGCCCCATCACATCCCTGTGTAAAGCTGCTCACCTGCTGAGGCGCAAATCAGATCCAGAAACTCAGCGATTTGCCCAGATTGTGCTGGCCGATGCTTCCAAGCTTGTTAGCGAGTTGAAGCGCCTTGGTGTTATTCCAGAAATGGCAAACGATCCCAGCCATCTTGGTTGATAGTAAAATACAGAGGCTTGCTCTGCCATGGTGGCTAAGCAAGCCTCTGTTACCATTAACACAACCTTCATTTCCTTGACAAAGACAACTGCGTACAGATAGAATAACTACGTCATTCGGGATAGACTGACTATCCGCTCTGGTTCCACGCGCTGGTGGGCCCGCACAGTATGCTGCACGTCCAGCCTGTTCGCCTGCATGTTTTGCGGAGCGGGCTTCTCTTCCGCATTCCCGGGGTGTACTTTCCAGCACAGCGGTTTCTACGCCAAGCTTTTTGGCAGAAACGTTTCCTCAGCGGTAATCGTTATTACTTTCGTGCTGGGATTATGTGAACGCTCCAGAGAGCTGAAACGCTCTAACAGCTTCATCCGTATTCCGCACACAGCCACCTGGCTCCGCCAGCCATTCGCACCTTCGGGGCACACTGCACCTGTTGGGCTCTCATAACGGCTGCTGTATGCAGACCCTGAGGTTGGATCTGCAGTTACACGGTGAATCGTTGAGCACTAGAACCAAAACGCAAAATCACACGCACGCGGATGTAACCGGAACTGCGAGCGCCTCCCAAACTACAGCAAGAACCCGCGCTTCGGATTTAGTGTCCCTGGATTCGGTTCGTACCGCCATCCGTTCCGCCCAGGACTTCCTTCTGGATCGCCAGGAGCCTGATGGCTACTGGGTAGCAGAACTGGAAGGCGATACCATCCTTGAGAGCGAATATATTCTTCTGCTGCAGTTTTTAGGCCGTAAAGAGCCACAAAAATTTCGTAAACTCGCTAATTACATTAAAACCAAACAACATTCAGATGGTTACTGGCCCATTTACAATGGTGGCCCGCCGGATGTAAGCGCCTCCGTTAAAGCCTACTTTGCTTGCAAGCTGGCAGGTTACACTGGCAACGAGCCATTTATGCGCCGCGCCAGAAGATCCATCCTGGCACAGGGCGGTGTTACCCACTGCAATACATTTACCAAGCTATACCTCTCCATGTTCGGCCAGTACGATTGGCATGGCGTTCCAACGATTCCTCCGGAAGCCATCCTGATGCCGAAGTGGTTCTACTTTAACATATACAACATGTCTTCCTGGTCGCGCGCCATTCTGGTGCCGTTGGCCGTGATGAATGCAAGTAGGCCACATCGCCCGATCCCCAACCACGCCCACATCGATGAGCTATTTGTTGGCGGCCGAGATCGCAAACGCATGCGCCTGGAGTGGGATAAAAAAGCAATTACCTGGAAAAACGTGTTCCTCATCTTTGATCGTTTGCTCAAGATGTACGACGCGAGCCCTGTTAAACCTTTCCGGAAGAAAGCCCTGAACCGCTCATTGGCGTGGCTTTTGGATCGGGAAGAGAACAGCGGCGGCCTTGGTGCTATTTTCCCTGCAATGACCCACGCCATCATGGCCTACAAGTGTATGGGCCTGCCAGACAACCATCCGGCAATTTCAAAAGAGCTGGCTGAACTTGCCGCCTTTGAAATGGAGGATGGGGAAACCCTGCGCCTGCAGCCCTGTGTTAGCCCGGTTTGGGATACAGCACTTGTAGTTAACTCTCTGGTTGACAGTGGCTACCCGGCAGATACAGAGGCCATGCAAAAGGCCGCCGAGTGGATGCTCTCTAAGCAGACAACCCGCAAAGGCGATTGGTCGGTTAAATGCCCGGATACCGAGCCTGGAGGCTGGTACTTTGAAATGGAGAATGAGTTCTATCCGGATGTCGACGACACCGTGATGGTACTTATGGCCCTTTACAAGACGTACTGCCCGGGCGGTGAGCACTGGTCGGAAGCCCCAGAACATGCCCGAGAAGCCATGCGCAAGGGTATAGACTGGGTATTCGCGATGCAAAACGAAGATGGCGGATGGGCCAGCTTCGATAAGAACAATAACAAAACGCTATTTCAGTATGTGCCTTATGCCGACCACAATGCCATGCTGGATCCTTCTTCTGCAGATATTACGGCGCGAACGCTGGAAATGTGCTCGTTCTACAGCATTGGCCCGAGTGATCCTCGCGTGCGCCGCGCTCTTGATTATATTTATCGGGAACAAGAAGAAGATGGCAGTTGGTTTGGCCGCTGGGGCGTAAATTACATATATGGAACCTGGCAGACTTTACGAGGTCTGGCACGCATTGGTGAAGATATGCAGTCTGAGCGCATCCAACGCGCCGTTAAATGGCTGCATGCGGTTCAGAACGAGGATGGCGGATGGGGCGAAACCGCCGCATCCTACGATCCCGGGCATCCAAAGGCAACCGGCCCCAGCACGCCATCTCAAACGGCATGGGCGCTTATGGGCCTGTTCAATGCCGGGGATGTTAGCAGCAGCGCCGTTCAACGCGGCCTCGACTATCTGATAAATGGTCAAGATTCCGAAGGTACGTGGGAAGAAGAGTGGTTCACTGGAACGGGCTTCCCGCGTGTGTTCTACCTCCGATACCACTACTACAGACACTACTTTCCACTGTGGGCTCTGGCTCAATACCATGAGTTCACAACCGGGGAGGCGCCTGCCCTTAAAGACAGGGTTACGGCATCGAATGATCGGTTTGCTAACCTCGAGGTTTAGTCTTGCCCATCCGAATTGCGATGGGTGCCCTGAGGTATACTTACAGCAACTTTCGCGCACTATTCATTTCCAGACCAGTCTATCCCGCCACTTCTGACAGGGGATTGGCGGCTGGCCAGTAAGGACTGTTACACATATGCGTTTTCCCATAGGCTTTATGATGGCGCAGAGCCGGCATCGCTCTAAAATGGAGAAGAGTGGTCAGAATCGTTATCCTACGGTTCTTATGCTCGAGCCGCTCTACACATGCAACCTGGCATGCCTCGGATGTTCAGTGGAGCGCCATACTGGCAAGCTGAAGGATAGAATTCCGCTGGAAACTTGCTTTAAAGCAGTGGAAGAGTGCGGAGCTCCTATTGTTAATATCTGCGGCGGAGAACCAACCCTCTACCCGGAACTTAAAGAGCTGATTGATGGCCTGGTTGCCCGCAACAAGTACATTATTCTCTGCACCAACGCGCTTAAGCTGGAAGAGAAAGTATTTGATAAGATCCCGCCCAGCCCACATCTCTTCTTGATGATTCACCTGGATGGCATGCGCGAAACGCACGATTACGTGTGCAACCGCAAGGGCGTGTTCGATCATGCAATCGAGATGGTACGCAAGGCACGCGAAAAAGGCTACTATACCTACCTTAACACAACGGTGTTTAAAGAGACCAGCGTGGAAGAGGTAGAGCAGCTATGTAAGATGGTAGATGAGCTGAAGGCAAACGGCATCCTCATATCCCCCGGATACGAGTATGAGAGCGTTGACACGGATATCTTCCTTTCCATCGATCAAATCCACGAAAAGTTCAAGCGCATCCGAGATTTCTCTACTAAGTACAAGGTGAACGCCACCCCGTTCTTCCTGGAGTTTGCCGCTGGCCTGCGCGATCTGCCCTGCGCTCCCTGGTCTACAGTAAACTTCACACCCACCGGTTGGAAGGCGCCCTGCTACCTGATTGGCGAAGAGATTATTCCGGATTGGAAAACATTCTGGGAGAAAACCAACTGGGAGTACTGGGAGTCTCGAAAAGATCCGAAGTGCCAGAACTGCAAAATGCACTCCGGATTTGAGCACAGCGCTGTATCCGAAGCAATGAAAACCATGAACGGCAAGATTCAGCTTGCTGTGTGGTCGATGTCTAAGTAATAGGGCCAGCAGAGACGAGGATCGCGTGACGGCTCTTGTTACCGGCGGCACAGGCTTCGTGGGGTACCACGTTGCTCGCCTTCTTGTGGAGGGGGGAACTCCGGTGCGTGCTCTGGCGCGCCCGGCCAGCCGAAAAGATAATCTGCTGGAGCTCAACCCTTCTCTACTTGAGATTGTGGATGGGGACCTGCGAAATCCAGATTCGCTGGCAAGAGCGATGGATGGCTGTGATACCCTGTACCACATAGCCGCCGATTATCGCCTCTGGTCTGCAAACCCACAAGAATTGTACGATTCTAATGTCGGCGGCACGCGCTCCATTCTGGAGGCTGCGCGCCGCTCCGGCATTAAGCGCACAGTTTACACCAGTACTGTGGGTGCACTGGGCATCCCGCCCGATGGTTCTTCCGGAACAGAAACCACGCCAGTAACCGAAGCAGATATGATCGGGCACTACAAGCGATCCAAGTTTCTTGCCGAAAAAGAGGCGGTAAAATTCGCACAGGAAGGCTTTCCTGTGGTTATTGTAAACCCCTCTACCCCGGTTGGCGAAAACGACATCAAGCCCACACCAACCGGCAAGATTATTGTCGACTTTCTAAATGGCAAACTGCCCGCATACCTTAACACGGGCCTCAACCTGGTTGATGTGCATGATGTGGCGCAGGGAATGCTCCTTGCTGCGGAACGCGGTGTATCTGGCGAGCGTTATATACTTGGTAACCGCAATACCTCTATGAAGGAGATGCTGGAGATGCTGGCCGCCCTAACAGGCAGGCGCGCTCCCGCAGTTCAGATGCCATATGGTGTTGCATACACCTTTGTAGGCATAGAAAACCTGCTTGCCAGCTTGTTCCGCAAGGAACCGGCACACCCATTCGAAGGCGTGAAGATGGCACGGCATCACATGTATTTCGATGCTTCGCGCGCGGTTAACGAGCTTGGCCTGCCCCAGTCTCCTGTTCAGGATGCCCTGGAACGCGCTGTTCGATGGTTTCAAAAAAACGGGATGGCGCGCTGAGCCCACTCCCAGAAAATCCATTAACCTGCCTGCGGGCAGCCTGTGATAAATCAGCCCGACACGGTCGGTGGAGATAATTCTGTGGCGATTAAAGAACGCAAGGTAATCATGGCCAAAGAGGTTGGCTTTTGCTTCGGTGTGAAGCGGGCCATCAACCTCACCCGGCAGGCACTGAGCGAGCGCGAAGACGTGTTCATCCTTGGTGATCTGGTTCACAACAAGCGCGTGACAGACGAACTTGAGGGTAAAGGCCTTCGCAAAGAGGAAGATTACGACGAAAATTCCTCTGGAACGATGGTTATTCGCGCACATGGTTTGCCCAAGGCAAAAATCCAGATGGCCAAAACAATAGGCCTTGAAGTGGTAGATGCCACATGCCCAATTGTATTGCGCGCCCAGGAAGCAGCACAGATGCTGGAGCGCGATGGCTACCAGGTTGTGATTGTTGGCGATGAAAACCATGCCGAGATTAAAGGCATCCTCGGTGCCCTTGAGCAGCCTGCCCTGGTGGTTGATTCCATCGAAGAGCTGCATACCGCGAAGGCAAGCTACAAGCTACTTCGCAAGGTAGGAGTTATTTTCCAGACCACCCATGCTCTGGAACTCTGCAACGAAATCGTTAATGAGATGTTGATGATGTGCAAAGAAATTCGTATTATCAACACCATTTGTCGACCGGTGCAGAACCGGCAGGATGATGCTGTTGAGCTTGCTTCTCGCGTGCAGCTCATGATAGTTGTGGGCTCTGCTACCAGCGCCAATACCATGGAGCTTGCCGCGCTTTGCCGCCATCACAATCCTAACACAGTTCATGTTCAGAATGCCGAAGAGCTTCAGTACGAAACGTTTAGAGATGTAGAAGTGGTTGGCCTTGCATCTGGCCTTTCTACCCCCGAGGATCTGGTTGAAGCAGTACGGGTAAAGGTACTTACCTACGAGCCCGAGCCAGCAACCGCAGCGGTTTAGGATTTCTTGTTTTGGCTGCCACTCCACCCCCAGTGCCTTCGGGCAATAATGGTTATGAAGATGTAATACGGGTCCGCACCTCAATGCGGACCTGTATTTTGTTTGCCCTTCCGCAGGAGCGAAAGGCACTGCGCTGGAAGGATACCCCCACGCTTACCATCGCGGTATCTGGCACAGGCGCAGCAAATGCTGCCCGTGCCACCGATCAGATACTTCGCGCTGCGCACCCCAATTTACTGATTATATGTGGTTTTGCGGGCGCATTACGGCCCGGTATGCATCCCGGTGATCTGGTAATCGCTACGCATGTAATTGGAACCGGCCCCGACGGAACCCTTTTGCCTCAGCCCCTCGAAGCTGATCCAGAAGCTACCAGGCTCGCCTGCGACCTGGTATCGGCACGGGCCGGCACACATGTAGGCACGCTGTACTCCGCACCCCGGGTTCTGCTTACTGCGAAGGAAAAAGCCAGGTGCGCCTCGCAAACTGGCGCGGATGCAGTGGACATGGAAACGGCCGCGGCGGCTGCCATCGCAACGCGCTACGGAGTATCCTGGATCTCGGTGAGATCGGTTACCGATGATGCTACCGCAGATTTGCCACTGGATTTTAATGCGGTAACTGGCGCCGATGGCAACACCAGCATGAAACTGCTCTTGATGGAGCTTTTGCGCAAACCTTCCGCTATCCCTGGCCTGCTAAAACTCGGCAAGGGTGCTTCAGCCGCTGCCGCTGCACTGGAACAGTTTCTTAAGCAACTAATTCCGGCGATTGAGATGGAACCCAATGCCTCTGCGAAAGGGAAGTAATGTAATGATGTGCCGGTGGCTGCCTCGCCTGGGCACCTCTCTTCTACTTATCAGCATCGCGGTTGCTGGCGCATGCCTGCAGCCGGGTGAGCCCCCAGTTATGCTGCCCGAAGCCATTGCGGCAAGCCTAACCTCTGCCCCGGCTTCCCGTGCTGCAAAAGCCGCATACGAGGCCGCCCTCGCAGGTATCGAGCAGGATAGGCCCATTGCACGCCCTATAGTTTCCGCCCTGGCATCCGGCACGCTGCAGGGGCCAGGTGTAACCCTTCCCCTCGCTGGGTCTGTGCCAAATTCGGTACTTCCACCTCAGGCTGGCCGCCTGGATATTCTGTTCGAAATGCCGTTGTTTCGTTTTGGCGGAGTGGCCGCCCAACAACGTTACAGCGCGCTGCGGAGCCAGGCTCTGCTCGAATACCGCAAATCTCTACTTGATATTAGTTCTGGAATTCAGAGGTTGTTTGTTGATCTCGAACAGGCTCGGCAGGGTGTTCGCACGGCTGAATCTGGTGTGGAAGCTGCACGCCGATTCCGATCACTAACGGATGCACTGGTTGCCTCTGGATCCGGAAAACCAGCCGACCTCGATCAGGCAACGGCACAGGTGGCCGATGCAGAGGCCGGCCTTAGCAAGGCGCGTTATGGCGTGCTACTTGCAAATATGGCACTCAACCAGGCGCTCGGCCGCCCAATACAATCTGCTGCAAACTATGCTCCCCTCTCCTCCGATGCAGCGCCTCCCGTATCTGCAAATGCCGCAATCCTATCTGCGAGATCACAGCGGGTGGAGGTGCTGACAATAAAGATTAACCTGGCTGCTGCAAGAGCCGGGGCAGCACTTGCAAAATCGCAGGGGCAGCCCTCGGTAAGTGCACGCGGCCAGCTAACCGAACAAACACCCACTGCCCTTCTGCACGAACATTACGCAGCGGCGAGCATTGAAATCAAGATTCCAATTCTTGATGCTGGCAAAACACGGAGCGATGTAAAAGAGGCAGAGGCGCGCGTTCGCCAGCTTGAAGCGCTGCTGATTCAGGCAGAAACCGGTGTAGATCTGGATGTGGGCAGGGCCTGGCTCAACTGGAAGCAAAGCGTTGAGAATCAAAAGGCTGCAAATGCTTCCGTTATAGCAGCAGAAACCGCCCTAACGGTTGCTGAAACTGCCTTCCGTGTTGGGCGAATCTCGGGGACAGAAGTATTTGCCGCACAACGCGATGCGCGTGCAGCCCGTGAGAGGCGCGCAGCGGCGGCGACATCAGCTATTGCAGCTTCTCTTGAATTTGCCACAGTGCAGGGAGAAGGCCATCCCATCGTGAATAAGTTGGCTGGGATTCCAACCAACTTAAACACTGGCTCCAACCGTGCCAGGTAGACATAAATCAGTTTCACCGTATGCTCCCAACCATTTCGAAAACCACACTTCTACAGGCAGCACTTGCAGCAGTCATAGCCATGCCTGCATGCATGGTTGTTGCCATGCCGCAAAGCAGGCCCGTAGCGCCTACTGGCTCAAACCCGGGTGGCCCACTTCTAACCGGTGTGGTAACAGCAGAACACCAGGCCTCCCTAACGGCGCGAATGCCTGCACGTATCACCGCGGTTCTAGTTACCGAAAACCAGCCAGTACATAAGGGCCAGCTGCTTGTTCAGCTTGATGATTCAGATATGCGTTCCCAGTTGCTCTCAGCGCGTGCCGCGGTGCGTGCGGCCAAAAGCCAGGAGGCGAAGGCAGCTGCTGGCAAAGACGGGCTGCTATTGAAAGCAGATGCCGATATTCTGACTGCCACAGGCACATTAACCGAGGCCCGGCACAAGCAGGCTCAGGCAGAAACGGGCGTGCTTGCAGCGGTGGCAGAAAATAGTGCGGACCTGAAAGCAGCCGAATCTGGAGCCTACAAAGCGAAACAGGTTCTGGACCGTGCAGAAGCCACGGTGAAAGATCTGGAAACCCTGAATAAGGTTGGGGGTGTTTCACGCAACGATCTGGAAGGAGCACGCCTACAGCTAAAGATCTCAAGATCTGACTATTCGGCGGCTCTGGATGGGGTTAAACGCGTTAAGGCTGGCCCAAATGGTATTCCCTTCAAGATAGCCATTGCTCGCAGTGATTTTGATGCCGCCATCCGAGGTGTAAAGCTTGCCGAAGATGGGCTTGCCTCTGCCCGCAAGGGTAGAGATAGCATCGCTCGTGTGGCAGACCAGGATGTTAACTCCGCGCATGCCACCACGCTGCAGGCGCTTGCGGGGGTGGAGGGTGCGCTTTCGGCAGTAAACAGCATGAGGGTGCTCTGCCCCATTAATGGGGTAGCTGCTTCCGTTTTAGCACGCATGGGCGAAACGGCTCAGCCAGGAATGCCCCTGGTAAATGTTGTTGATATCGCTAATCTCCGCATCGAGGCACTGGCACTTACGCGGCAAATAGCGGGGATTCACCGCGGCATGCGTCTCAAGGCCACGTTAGATTCGCTGCCAGGCCGTATCATCGATGTGGCAGTGGCAGATATCGCTTCCGTTGCAGAGCCAGATCAGCGCTCTATCAAGGTACGATTTAAAATACTCACTCCGGTGGCATTGCGTGCCGGTATTTCCGCTCGCATCTATCTGCCAACCGGTGGCTCGGCTCAGCCATAACGGCACCTATAACACTTCTGCCTGAGTGCATTTTCTAACCGGGCAGCCGCCCTCTAAAAGCCCATGTGGTTCACACGTTTAGCAATTTCCCGTCCTATTTTAATCTGGATGGCGCTTGCATCCATCGCGGTGCTTGGCGTTCAGGCCTATTTTCGCCTGCCCGCCGAGTTGAACCCAAAGGTTGATCTCCCTATTCTGGTTGTTACAGCAGTATTCCCGGGTGCTGGCCCTCCAGAGATGGAGGCGCAGGTTACCCGCCCGCTGGAAGACGCTGTAGGGACTGTAGGTTCGGTTAAAGATGTGTTCTCCAGCTCCCAGGCCAATGTATCCATCATCAGCCTTACTTTCGCTGGCGGCACCAATATAGAATCCGCCGTAGCAGATGTAAGGACGCGTATAGATTCTATTCGGGCGCAATTACCGGCCGAGTGCCGCCCGCCAGTGGTGGCAAAACTGGATATCAATGCCCTGCCAGTTCTGTACTTCGGCCTGGAAAGCGCGTCTCTCAGTGCAGAAAAGCTGAGAACGCTTGCAGATAAGGCTATCCGCCCGCGTATTGAGCGAGTAGATGGTGTGGCTGGCTGCCAGGTTGTGGGTGGTGAACTCAAAGAGATTCAGATTAGCGTGGATAGCCACAGCCTGGTGCGCTATGGCCTTAACATAGAAGACGTTGTGAACTCGCTTAAAGCTGCCAGCAGGGATGTGCCGGCTGGCGAGATCGTAAGAGGTGACCGTGAAACCACAGTACGCCTGGTTGGTTCTCTGGGCACACTGAACGAAATACGATCGGTGCAACTGGTTAGCCCGGCTCTTGCTGCCGCCGCTGGCCGCCTCCCTACCCCGGGTGCCTCCGCCCTCCCCACTCCACCCCTAACGATTGCCGATGTGGCCACTGTTGAAGAAGGCAGGGCACAGCAGACGCAAATAAACCGGGTAAATGGACGAGATGGCATTGGAGTTATCGTTACCAGGGCCTCCGATGCAAACACCGTTGCCGTTGTGGATGGCGTGAACGAAGCGTTGGAGCAGATAAAGCCGGAGATGCCCACGGATCTAAAGCGCGTTACATTGCGTGATGATTCGGTAACTGTTCGTGATGCACTGGAAGATGTGAACGCCAGCCTGGTACTAGGTGCCATTCTTGCAATGGCAGTTATCTTGCTATTTCTTCATAATCTGCGCGGTACGTTAATTGTTTCACTTGCAATCCCATCTTGCATGATTGCCACGTTTCTGGTGATGTACCTGGTTAAGTTCACCTTGAACCAGATGACCTTGCTTGCCCTTTCGCTTTCGGTTGGTATTCTGGTAGACGACTCCATTGTTGTTCTCGAGAGCATTACCCGGCACATTCAGGAAGGTGAAGAGCCCTATGAGGCCGCTTATAACGGCCGAGCAGAGATAGGATTTGCAGACATAACAACTACCTTAGTAGATGTAGTGGTTTTTGTTCCTATTGCCTTCATGAGTGGTATTGTTGGCAGCTTCTTCAAACAGTTTGGCCTTGTAATAGCCGTGTCTACCCTCTTCTCACTGGTGGTATCTTTCTCGGTAACCCCCATGCTGGCATCTCGCTGGTACAAAAAAGGAGAAAAGCTGGTGCCCGAAAAGGGGCTGTTTGCGTTTCTTGAGCGCGTGTACCGAAAACTAGAACTTAAGTACTCTCACCTGGTACGCTTTGCCCTCAACCACCGGCCCGTTGTACTGCTTGCCGGGTTACTTGGCCTTGCGGCTATCTTTACACTCTCCTATTTCAAGCTTGGAACTGATTTTATCCCGGGGGCAGATCAGGGGCAGATTGCCGTAAACATTGAGATGCCGCCGGGTGCCAGCCTGGATGCCACTGTAGAGGTGGTGAAGGATGCTGAAAAGATTGTTGCTGGCAACCCGGATGTGTTTGCGGTTGTAAGTACGGTGGGCGAGATAATTGGCGGCTTCGGCAGCATACCTCAGGAAGGCATGCAGTTTGGCCAGTTAACAATCCGCCTTAAAGAGAAGGCAAGCCTGCTGGATCAATTGGCGGGGCGTTCCCATAGCCTTCGCCGAAATTCGGACGAGCAACTGGCCACATTGCTGCGAAACAGGCTGAATGAAACCGCCAAAAGCCGCGGAGCAGATATCTCAACGGCCGCGATACGCAGCGTTGCTGGCGGCAGTTCTCCTGTAGAGATTCAGCTTAGAGGCACCGACACAGAGGCACTGGCTGCCGTAGCGCGCCAGCTCAAACAGCGGTTGGCTGCCATCCCGGGTGTTCTTTCGCCCGCTGTTTCGGTTCGTAATGGGAAGCCAGAAATCCGGGCAAGAGTGGATAGAGACAGGGCTTCCGAACGCAGCATTGCGGCCGGCCTTGCCGGGGCGATTGTTCGCGATTCGATAGCTGGAAATACCGATACTGCGTTGCAGCGTGAAGGCACAGCAATACCCATTCGCGTTCGGCTCGCTGGCTCAGAGCGGCAGAAGTACGAGGATATCAGCAACCTCTCTGTGGGGGTGGATGCTCAGGGTGCCCCGGTGTACCTATCAGATATTGCGGCTGTAACACGGGAAACGGGCCCGGCCAATATCGAACGCCAAAACGGGCAGCGCCTGGTAACGGTTACCTCCAACCTATCTGCCGATACCCCGCTCAGCACCGTTCAAACCGAGATGGATAAGGCCATCAAAGCGGTTCCGCATGCCGGAATTGATATCAGCTGGGGTGGCGATGCAGAGAACATCAAGGACAGTGCCATTCCCTTTGCCACGGCACTGATTATTGCCATTGTTCTGGTTTACTTCGTTATGGCCTCTCTATTTAACAGTATGGGCACGCCCTTTGTAATTATGTTTACACTGCCCATGGCGCTTATTGGAGCCCTGGGTGCGTTGGTTATTACCGGCGAGCGGATGTCGCTAGTATCTGCCATCGGCATCATAATGCTTATCGGCCTCATGGGCCGTAACGCTATTCTGCTGCTTGATTACACCAATACGCTCCGATCCCGGGGCGTGGCAAGAACAGAAGCCATTGTAGAGGCCGGGGCCAAGCGGTTGCGCCCAATTTTGATGACTACTACCGCAACCATGGTGGGCATGCTGCCAGTTGCAATGCGCTTTGGCCGTGCCTCCGAAATTAGGGCACCAATGGCAATTGTTGTGATTGGCGGGCTTATGGTATCGTCTGTTCTCACGCTGGTAGTTATCCCTGTACTGTACAGCGTGTTTGATGATGTTACAACCAGGCTGAAACATAAATAATCCGCCGATCTGGGGATACCCACATTCCGCCCTACTGTGTATAATTTGTTTGTTGCACTGCTGGAATTGCAGTCTGGCAGAAACAGCAATTGATTGGGTAAATCCAGCGACCCCCGCTGTGTACCATGCGTTTGACAGAGGCGTATGATGCGCGGTTGGCCGCACCAGAGAAGGTGCGGGAGGGCACCGATCCGATGCGCCTCTTTGTTGTGCACAGGATCTACAACTGAATAACGGCAGAACAGGCGGCATCAGCAGTACTGATGTGCGGCCGGGCTGTCTCTCCCCTTATTGCAGATGAGAGACAGCAGCAGGTTCACAAGACCCTGCGGGACTGACACTTAATGTCAAGTTCCGCAGGGTTTTTTCTGTTTTCTGCCCCAAAAAACAGAATGAGAGAGAGCACTTATGAAGCCACACATTAGCAACATGCCATCAGATAGTAATACTACGATAGAGTCCCCAGCGAGTGAAGCCCAATCCGTGGCACCCGAGAGTAGCCTGTTTCAGGCGATTACTGCAGCCCTTGCCATTATAGGGATAGTTGCCAGCCTGTGCCTCCACTCTGCAGGCTCTATTCAACTTCCCCTCCTGAGTGGACAGAGCCCGATATCGGATATACCTCTTGAGGTTGTGCTACTTTTAGGCGGTACACCCCTGGTTCTCACGCTGCTTAAAAAGTTGTGTTCTGGCCAGTTTGGTTCCGATCTGCTTGCTGGCATATCCATTGTTGTATCCACTGCTTTGCATGAATACTTGGCAGGGGCTCTGGTTGTGCTGATGCTTTCGGGTGGTGAAGCGCTGGAGGTGTATGCCTCCCGAAGTGCCTCCTCGGTTCTGCGCGCACTCTCGCGCAGAATGCCGCATACCGCAGTTCGAAAGCATGGAGAGCGCCTGGAAGAGACGCCTCTGGAGTCAGTTGTAGTTGGAGATATCCTGGTGGTTCTGCCACATGCTCTGTGCCCGGTAGATGGCAGCGTAGTGGATGGCCATGGCTTTATGGATGAGTCTTACCTCACCGGGGAGCCCTACCAGATTGCAAAGGCGCCCGGCACCCCCGTGCTTAGCGGAGCGGTTAACGGAGACGCCGCGCTGACAATTGTGTGCGAGCGGCCGGCATCTGATTCTCGGTATGCTCGCATAATGCGGGTAATGCAGCAATCGGAGCAGCAACGACCACAACTTCGCCGCCTCGGCGATCAATTGGGAGCGTGGTACACACCCACAGCACTCGGCATTGCATTTCTTGCCTGGGGGATTTCACACAGCCCAATTCGGTTTCTATCGGTTCTGGTAATTGCCACGCCATGCCCCCTGCTAATCGCCATCCCAATTGCGATTATAGGCTCGATTTCGCTGGCTGCACGCAAAGGAATCATTATAAAAGATCCGGCGGTACTCGAAAGCATTAGCCGATGTAAGGTAGCGATATTTGATAAAACCGGTACCCTCACTTACGGCCGCCCGAGGCTGAACCATATTACATTGAGAGAAAAATCCGGTATGAGCCAGGACGACGTATTGAGCCTGGTGGCCAGCGTGGAACGCTACTCAAAACACCCGCTAGCTACCGCTATTGTGGAAGCGGCCGGGGCCAAATCCCTGATGCGTCACGAGCCCACAGAAGTTCGAGAGCTGCCCGGCGAAGGGCTGCAAGCACAGGTTGCTGGCCATACAGTACGGATAACGGGCAGGGCACAAATCGCGAGATCCCTCCCAGAATTGCTTCCATCATTGCCGGAACAGCGGCCCGGGCTGGAGTGCCTGGTGTTAATTGATGGCGAGTACGCCGCGGCACTGCAGTTCCGGGATGAACCCAGGGCAGAAGGTGCCCATTTCATTCAGCACCTTGCCCCACATCACGGAATTATTCGCACCGTTCTGATTTCAGGCGACCGTATGTCTGAGGCGGCCGACCTTGCAGAGAAGGTAGGCATTCAAGAAGTGTATGCGGATTGCACGCCAGAGCAGAAGCTGGAATTTGTGAAGAAAGAAACTGCAAGAGAGTTTACGTTGTTTTTGGGCGATGGCATAAACGATGCTCCCGCCTTAACCGCGGCATCTATTGGCGTGGCATTTGGCAGTGGCAGCGAAATTACCAGCGAGGCAGCCGGGGCGGTAATTCTCGAGAGCTCTCTGGAGCGCGTTGATGTGCTTTTTCACATTGGCCAGCGGCTGCGCACTATTGCCCTGCAGAGCGCCGTTGGTGGCATGGCACTCAGCATTGCAGGAATGGGGCTTGCCGCAACCGGGCACATTACCCCTGTTCAGGGCGCGCTTGGGCAGGAGATTATTGATGTGCTTGCCGTAGCAAACGCCCTGCGAGCTGCTATTCCGCCACGCACGCTAAGCGATTGCTAAGCACATCAGGCAAATTTATAGAGCTTTATCGAACCGAAGTCCGGGCAAACGCCATTCTTTGGGCGCTCCTGCTGCCGGGCACCACTAATCGCAAGCACCTTACCATCCTGCAGCCAGGCGCTATCCGTAACGCGCATGCGAGAATCGGTGGCAGTTATCATTCTTCCTGTGGCGGTTGAGAAGATGGCGGCACTCCATTTTCCCTGGTTCAGGCGGCCCGCCATAACAAAGGCATCCTGATCCGGGTGGAATTTAATGGCTTCCATTAGCCCGGCACCGGCATCTTTATCGTCAATTTGCGCTATCTTACGTGCGGGGTTCTCCTGCCAGGCAAAACGCTGCCAGGTTTGTTTGCCGTTGCCAGCCATGGGGTCTACCATTGGCCCCATTCCACAAACAAGAAGATGTTTGCCATCCGGGCTGAAGCACATGTCAAATATTCCACCAACATAGTGGTGGTTCTTAATAATGCCCCAGCATGTAAAATCCGGGGTGGTGAAGCCCGCCACCTGCTTGCCAGATGCGATGTTCCAAATTCGCACCTCGCCCATGATGTTGGCGGCGGCCACATGCTTGCTATCCGGTGAAAAGGCAACGGCCTGCACCGATGGAACATGTGGAAAATTGGCTTTCTCCCCCCCGGTAAGTGCATCGTATATGCGAACGCTTGGTTCACGCTCGGGAGCGGGCTCATACTTATATCCACCTGCTTTGTATTGCCCGGTTACCGAGGCCACGAGCTTCTGATCCGGAGAAAGGCGCATCTTCCAGCTCCAGAAATTATGGGCCTTTACCGTGCGAACTGTTTTGCCAGAGGCAAGGCTGTACCACGTAAGGGCGCCATCGAAGCCCGCGCTTATCACCTCTGAGGAAGCGTGCACTATCTGCACGCCGCTCGCATAGCTTTCATGTTTGTAGAGTTGGCGGCGCTTTGCGGTTTCGGCATCCAGCTCGTAAACGCCATCAAAGCAGGCGGCATAGTACTTTTTGTGATCCTGGGAAATGTCAAAAGCCAGGGCTGCCGAAGGCAACGGCAGCTCTTTTAGCTCCGTTAGTACGCGATCGGCAATTGGAAGTGATGTGGGGCTCATAGCAGCACCTCCTTTATGGGGGCAGCGTGCTCCTCTACGCGGCTAAAGGCGGCAAGATTTGGCCCTTCGTACTCCGCATAGGGATCAATACCGAGGGCAGAAAAGATGGTTGCAAACAGGTTCTTCTCCGTAAACGGTTTATCCACCACTTCTACACCGTCCTTATCGGTTGCTCCCACCACAACGCCTCGTTTAATGCCGCAGCCCGCCATGGCCATGCTCCAGGCATCCGGGTAGTGATCTCGTCCGCGGGCAACGTTTAACCAGGGGGTTCTGCCGAACTCGCCCATCATTATAACCAGTGTGCTATCCAGCATGCCTCGCTCTTCAAGATCAGTTATCAGGCAGTGAATGATGTTATCCAGATCTGGTACCAGCATCTGATAGATCTCGTGTTGAAACACATGGCAATCCCAGGGCATGCCGTTTGCCACCATCACAAACGGGGCCCCGTTCTCCACCAGGTTCCGTGCCATAAGGGTGTGCAGCCCGAATGTGCCCGGCCCGTAACGTTCTTTATCTCTTGCTGGCAGCTTGTTCAGATCAAAGAGCGGCGCGCAGCTCATCAGCCCTTTCACCCTATCGAATACGGCATTTTCAGAAGATGCCGCCGCGCTGGCACGCTCGTTTTGATACTTGCGCGTAAGAAACTTGCGCAGTGCCTCGCGTTGCTCGGCATCCTGGGTTGTGGTATCCACAAACCTATCCACGTACTCCGGCTTGAATTCCCCGCCTGCACGCACCGGGCCATATTGCGCGCCAAGCCAGCCAGCCCAGTTTCCCGCCTTAAATGCTTTGAACTCATTCCCTTCCGGGCAGGGATCCAGCAAAATGAAGTTTGGAATGGGATTGTTTAACTGCCCGAGCTGCTGCGCCAATACAGAGCCAAGAGTGGGGCGCACAAAAGGATCCCGGGGCTCGGCACCGCGCTGCAGCAGATCAATAGCCTGAAAGTGCTCTCCCGGCTTGGTTCGCATAGAGCGAACTATTGAGAGTTTATCTGCGATGGTGGCCGTTTTCGACATCATTTCGCCGAAGCGCACTCCCGGGATTTTTGTGGCAATAGAGCCAAACGGGCCCCTGTAGGCGCTCTCTGGTTTGGGGTCCCAGGTTTCAAACTGGCTAGGGGCTCCGCAAAGCCACAGCAAAATGCATCGCTTTTGCTGCCTCTTTGCCGCCTCTGCAATGGCAGGCAGTGAAAACAGGCCGCTGAAACTCATTACGGAGGCAGCCCCGGCACCAAATGCACCCTGCAGAAACAAGCGGCGGTGAACGGTATGCTCTGGAGTTTGGCACGTGCCATCTCCCGCTGGCTTCTGATTGTTGTCTTCGTCAAAGCTCATGGTTTGTATCTCTGCCTGTAGATCAGTGGTTAAGCATAAATTCGGCGCTAGTTAGCAGGGCCCACACCAGGTTTTTTGCGGCCCTATCGGTGGCGGTGCCCTTCAGCATAAGGCCACATTGCTGCAACTCGGTGGCGTCCGGGCTTCTGCCGAGCACCGAATAAAAGGCAAGCTTAACTACCTTTTCGCTGCCTGCCTGCCGCACAAGCTGGGCTGTTAGATTGGTTGCATCAGGCGCAATGAGCCTGTTTACTGCCGGAGAGTTGGAGAGAAATAGCGCCTGTTGCAGGGTTGGATTGTAGTTCTCGGGCATAACATCTGGAAACTCATCTGCAAAGGCGCGAACTAGATCTGGCTTTACCAACGCCTCCGGATTGTTCGCCAGGCAAACGCCTATAGAGCGCAACAGCTGTTCGGCAGTAAGTGGTTTATCAAGAGCGCGAGCAAAGGTCTCGGGCAGAGGAGGCGTTTTGCCTGCCGGGCGTGAATCCAGCTGATACACCCGGGAAAGCGCAATTTCACGAATCAGAGATTTCACCCTGTATCCGCTTGCCGCAAAATCTGCTCCGAGCCACTCCAGTAGTTCTGGCTGCGATGCTCTGTGCCTTGAATCTATCTGATCGACAGGGTGCACTATGCCCCTGCCGAGCATCACGGCCCATATGCGGTTGGCCATGGCTCGGGCAAGCATTGGGTTATCTTTTGTTACTGATTCTGCAAACTGCTCTCGGCGAGAGAATTTCGGCACGGCTGGTTCATGCGGGCGCTTGCCATCTTTCGCGGGTGGAACCAGGTACAGATCCGGGGTATCTATCTCTTTCTCATTGGGGCCGGGCACCTTTTCAACCACGCTTTTGCCATTGAGGAACACAAGGGCTGCTGGCTGCGACTCTTTTTTAAGGTTTGTAAAGTTGATGAACCCGCCGGTGGCCCTTTCGGAAACCCCTGGACCTACCTCAGAATCGGTGTTTTTGCTCCGATTGAATACAGAAACCATTCCCCAGTAGTGCCTCTGCTCGATCTCCCAGGATAGAGGATGGTTATGGCACTGTGCACAGGCGACCTGAACACCAAATGTAATCGGCGCAACGGCCTCAGCCATGGCCTGAAAGTTATCTCCGCGTTCGGAAAGAAAGCACACTGCCCCGCGTGCTGGTCCCTGAGCCGTGCGTGCAACAATCATCTGTCGCACCGTTTCATTCCAGGGTGCATCGGTGGCGAAGGCATTTTCAAGAAATGCATACCAGCCACGATCGGTGCGTTCCCGCGCTCTATCGGCACTTGCACGCCCCATCAAAACAGGATCAAACAGCTCTCGCATTCGGCGAGAATATTCCGGGCTGGAAAGCAATCCATCCACCAGATGCGCACGCCGCTGAGAGGCGGTATCTGCAAAGTAGTGTGTGCTCTCTTCCCGCGTGGGAACCCTGCCTATAATATCCAGGCTGGCACGCCGCAAGTAGGAAGCGTCATCACAGATTGGCGAAGCCTGAACGGCCGCCTTCTGCCAGGATTTTAGCATAAACCAGTCTATGGCACGGCTGCCAGCTGTGCCGGCAGGCAGTACATCTTTGCTTTTGACCGCTGCTTTGTAATCCACGAGGTAGGCCTGGGCCCAGGTTTTATCCGCCGTGGCATTGGCTGGCAGAGGCTTAGAGGAGGGAGGGAGGGAAGCGATCCAGCCACGCACCTCTGCAATTTCCGCAGGCGTTAGCTGTTTGCGTGGATCTGGGGGCATATGATCTGCAGCGCCAGGCTGAATGTACTGAAACAGGCGGCTTTTTGTTGGCTGTCCTGGCACAAGTGCCGGTCCGGAATCGCCACCGCGCAGGGCGGTATCCAGCGAGCGCAAATCCAGCCCACCACGCTGGCGCACACCGGCATGGCATTTAAGGCACTGCTTATCCAGCAGAGGCAGAATTCTGTTTGCCCAGGTTACCTCTGGATCCGGAGGGGCGGGCCGGTGAGGGGCGGGCGGGGCCGCATTGGCTGTAGAAACGGCAAGCATCGCCAGGATCCCCGGCGCGAAGTACCAAAGTTTTCGGGCAAACTTACGAAGGTTCATACTATAATCGCCCTCACCCACAATCTATTGGCTGTTAAACACGCAGGGGCATCATGCTATGCCGTGCTGCCCTTATTTCTACACGCGCACTCCAGTTCCTGCACAGATACTGTACGCAAACCGCCGGGGCTGTTGCTCCACAAGCCGCCAGGATGGCATACTAATGCACTGCTCGGCCGCTAAATGGCGAATGAGTACCATTCACTTGGAACGTAAACCGCAATAGTTTAGACAAACGAAATGCCGTTATGAAACGCAACGCTTTTATTGCATCAACATTTTTTGCACTTATCGCGCTGGCAGTGATGCTGGTGTTGTTATCCGTACGCGCCGAATTGCACACCCTGATTCGCAAGCGGGAGCTTGTTACCGCTATTAAAGCGCTGGACTTTCGGAAAGCACAGGACATTGTTGGCCGGGGTTCTGATGGTTATGGGGCACTTCCTACCGGGGCAGAACCCACATTTGGCATTGCATGGCAGCGCGTCAAAACCCATATGCAGCACAAAACTTCGGTGGAAGAGTTTGGCGAGCGCATTTCCGGGCTGGACCTGTTGATAGAGGCCTCTGAAAAACTTGGGCCACCAGATAGCAGTGAAGCCGAGGGGTTTGAGAACCTCGCCATAGCCCTGCATTCCGCAGGGGCCACCACGTTTAAGCGCGATAGCCACGGGCACACCCTGCTAGATATAGCAGTGCAGCGCCGCATGCATAAGTTAGTACTGCAGCTGGTATCATCCAAACCAGGTATAGAGCAGGATGCCTACAGGAATCTCTGCATAGCAGAAAAAGACGATGCACTGGCACTGTTGATGAACGGGACATCTGCAAATGCCAAGGACATTGAAACCGGGCGCACTGCCCTGTTTTCTGCAGACCGGCGCAAAACTGAAGTACTTTTAGCCAATGGCGCAAATATCAGTGCGGCGGCGTATGATGGCAGCACACCTCTCTTTTGCCAGTGTGCAGCGGGAAACGACGAAGTTGCCACTTACCTGCTGAACCATGGGGCAACGGTGGAGGATACTACGCCTGCTACTGGGATTTCCACCGTTATGATGGCCACTGCGCACTGCGGCCTGGCCATTGTAAAGCGTGTTGCTGCTCTGGGTGGAGATATCTCACAAAAAACCCGCAACGGCGATACTATACTAATGTTTGCAGTAACAAACCCCGAGCTTGCTGTTACTGCCTGGGCTCTCACCTCCGTACCCGGCCTGGAGGTAAATCAGCGCGGTACCAACGGCTGCACGGCACTAGACGTTGTAAATCAGAGGCTTTCTAAAGCTCAAACAGAACAGGAAAGAACGCACCTGCTTGATGTGGCTGCCCAATTAAAATCACACGGAGCCACGGCTACCGGCGCCAGCAAACCCTGGACACTGGATCATTACATATTGCCGAACCGCAGCATGGCACCGGAGAAAGTTCAGGCGCCGCAATGAGCGCGCTGGCCACTATGCAATAATTTAACTATTCTGCTTGCGTTTCGGAGATAGAATATGGTTGCCCAATCAAAACCAGAATTCAGCCCGGATCAATACCTCGCGCTGGAGCGTGAGGCATCTACTAAAAGCGAGTATCTGTGCGGCGGCATCTATGCGATGACCGGTGGATCGCCAAAGCACTCTGAAATCGCAAGCAATATAATTATGAGTATCGGACCACTGCTAAATTGCAGGCAGTGCCATGTGTACACCAGAGATTTGCGTATTGCCTCGGCAAACTCCACGCTTATCACCTACCCCGATGTTTCTATTGTGTGCGGGGAGCCAGCATTCCACGATTCTAAAAAAGACGTGGTTACCAATCCCGTTGTGCTTGTTGAGGTGCTTTCAGATTCTACGGAAGCCTATGATCGTGGCAAAAAGTTTACCTACTACCGCACCATAGAGTCGCTTCAGGATTACATTCTGGTGTCTCAAAAGGAGCCGATGATCGATCTGTACTCAAGAGAAACCAATGGCACCTGGAGGATACAATCTATCACGGGTTTGGAACCAGAAGCTGCGATTGATGTGCCCTCTATTGCGTGCAGGCTTCTTCTTTCTGATGTTTATGATGGAGTTGAGTTTGCCCCGGTACAAGATACTGGGGATGAATTGCAATAATGGAGGTTGGGACAACAGACAAGGTATACAAATCTGGTCGGCACCATAATCTACAGTTTCTGATATCTTGAGGATGCAGTAGGTTCTGGCACCATGCTCCGGAAAGGGACTATTAAGCTGCACCTGGCTGAAACGCGGTTGCTCAACTTTGCGTAATGGCTGGCAGGAATTACATTGTTCGGTACCGCTTCGTTCCAATAACCGTATAAGAGGAGATCTTATGTCAACCCTTAGTATTCTCAACAGAGTAGCAATGGTTGTTTGTGGGGCATACGTAATGGCTGGGTGTTCACATAAGCCTGAGCAGCCAAACCCCGCCGTGCAAACGGCGGTCTCGAATAAAGGCGCGGCGCTGGCGGCAGAGGCAGCGGTCTTGGAGACCCGCAAAGAGTACGCAAAATCCATTGAGAAATGGCATGCGGCCCTTAAAGAAGATTCAGGCAACCGCCAATATCAGGATGGGCTTGCCTTTGATTATTCCCATTCCAACCATTTGCCAGAGGCAAGGACACTATGGGCACAACTGGCAACAGGCAACGACGACATTGCGCAACGCGCTGCCAAGAACCTGAAGAAAACCAGTGACGCGGCAAGTAATACAAAATAAATCGGCGAGGCACTATGCAGATGCTGGCAATCGATGCCCATGATAACCTGTCCCACTGCCGAATAGAGCCATTCCCCATCTGCTAATCCCGAGGAGAAGGCGCTGGCCGCTGTGCAATAATTTAACTATCCTGCTTGCATTTCGGAGTTAGAATATGGTTGCCCAAACAAAACCAGAATTCAGCCCGGATGAGTACCTCGCGCTGGAGCGTGAGGCATCTGCTAAAAGTGAGTTTCTATGTGGCGGCATCTATGCGATGACCGGTGGATCGCCACAGCATGCCAGAATTGCGGCAAGTGTAATTGCGAGTATGGTTGTGCAGCTAAAAGGGAAACCATGTAGCGTTTACTCCAGCGATTTGCGTATTGCCTCGGCAAACTCCACGCTTATCACCTACCCCGATGTTTCTATTGTGTGCGGGGAGCCAGCATTCCACGATTCTAAAAAAGACGTGGTTACCAATCCCGTTGTGCTTGTTGAGGTGTTTTCAGATTCTACAGAAGCCTATGATCGTGGCAAAAAGTTTACCTACTACCGCACCATAGAGTCGCTACAGGATTACATTCTGGTTTCTCAAAAAGAGCCGATGATCGATCTGTACTCAAAAGAACCCAACGGCACCTGGAGGATACAATCTATCACGGGTTTGGAACAGGAAACCGCGATTGATGTGCCCTCTATTGCGTGCAGGCTTCTTCTTTCTGATGTTTATGATGGAATTGAGTTTGCGGCTGTACAAGATGCTGGGGAAGATAAGGTAGAAGCATAAAGGGCGAAGAAACATACGTTGCCTGTCTCACATAAGCTATTGGCATGGCGCCAGCCCTGAGCTTTTTTTCATAGGATATTAGCGATTGCGTTGCACCGGCCGGCCGTGAGAAAAAGGATTTACGGTGGCTTTACCAGTACCGCTCGTTCAACAAAGATCGCATCTGATTCGTTGGGGCGCGTGTACGGAAAGCGCCGCCCCGTGAACTTTACTTTTGCCCATACTTCAAATTTCTGAGTGGGATTTACGGGGTTGTATGCGTTTTCGATATCAAACTGAATAATCCAGCTCCAGAAAAAGTAGATGTAAAACGACGGAGCGATTGCAAATTCGCCCATTTTGTACCAGTGGTAACCCGGGCCGGGTATATCCTGGGCCTTAATGGCGCTGCTGCCCGCAAACGTTTTGTTTGCTGGGCCATAGAGCCCCCATGGCATTGGAAGCGTGTACTTTTCTTTTAGTTCGACATTATCGGCAGTGAGATCCAACTTATCGGCAAGGCCCGTTTCTGCTTCGGGATCTTTCACTATTTTGACGGTGCCATCTGCATTCCGAGACATTGGGGCTGTGTAATCAAAAAGGCTGTAGGTGGGCAAGTTCCGAAACTTTTCTGGCAGGGATGCTTTATCGGCAGGCATGGCATACCTCCGCAGATCGGCGATGGCGCGGAACTCTTCTTCCTCTTGCGCGCCTGCAGGGAGTCGCAGGTGAGCCTGTTCTATCCAGGTATTCATTGCTCTGCGTGCAACATCGGTACGATTGGGCGGCATTTGATTTGCAGCGCGGCCAGCTGCCTGCCAATCTGCGGCAAGGCGCAGATAGAGATGTACAGAGGCCCTATCCAGCGGCAACCTTGCATGCCGAACGCGCCGCACTAGCATGGCATTGGTGCCAGCGGCCTTTTCTGCCTGATCAAAGAGTTGATGTGCGCGGTTTACAAACAGGGGTTTTAGGTAGGAAAGGGATGCTCCATTCCATTGCCCCGGTGACGGGTGCGCGGCTGTATCCAGGAGCATGGCATTTTGGAGTTCGGAGAGATACTGGCGAATGTAGCGGCCAGCGGGGCCGTAGAACCCATCGGTAAATGTGTGCACAAGGGCGGCGTACGCTTTGTTGGGGGATTCTAACTGCTTTGCCATAACCCACACTTTGAAATCTCGCATATCTGCAAGTATCTCAAACTCCAGTTCGGTAAATACGCCTTCCACATGGTGGCTGGCATAATACCGAAAATCTGGCCCAAAGTTCTGAGCTGATGGCATGGGGAGCCCGATGGGTGCGGCATAGGTAACCGCGTAGTTCCATATTCGTAAGTTTTGAGCAATTTTGCTCCATTGCTGCAATTGCTCACGGAAGGGTGTATTGACGGCAGCCGTTATTGGCTGTGTTTGATCGGAATTTGTGTTGCATAGCCGAACTATTACATTGTTGCGGGGTCGAACAGTTTTTGGCGCCTGCTGGGTGTACTGGTAGGCAAGCGTATCGATAAAAACTTCCGGATACTCCTGCCGGATGCCATCGGCCAGGTAATTTACAAAGTGCAGCAAGGGTCCGCATTCCGAAGATTCAGCCGTGGCTATTTGCTGGCACGGCCCACACTGACATGGGTTAAGGCAATCGTTTTGAGATACGCTGAACACAAGCGGCGGCGTGATGCCCGCTTTGCCTGCTGCCGCGCGTGAAGCCGTAATGTTAGCGCGCAGTTTACGCAGAAACTCGGCGCGTAGCGCTGTGTTAGTGAGGCATAACTGCGCATTGGTGGCGGTGCGCTTGCCATCGATTAGTGAGTACCATTCCGGGTGCGTTTCGAAATACTGAGAAGGCGGAAAGTAGGCACCGAAGGTATGCACATGATACGGCAGCCCGTAATCTCTCGCGCCCCCATACTGCTCTTGTATGCGGGCATCGCCATCCCGGTTCAGGCGGTTTCTGGCCGCAAACAGGCCGCCATCGTGCCCATAAAGCATGTAGATATCGCGGTATTGCAGGCCAGGCTTACTGTGAAGATTGAGGGATGCAATGTGCAGATCCGGGTTGGTGGGCACGCTCTCTTCAAAGGGGTTCCACCAGTGCACACCCAGCACATCTTCCAAAAAGTTGTAGGCGGCATACAGGGTTCCACGCGGTTTGCCCCCCACTATCAGGATATCGGCGCCTACGGTGCGGATTATCCACTCTTCTGCACCCAGGCTGTGGGCATCTATTCCAAGTTGAGATGCATATGAGGTTGGCCCTACAAAAATGCGGGTGTCGGCATCTGGAAAGTTGTCTTCACTGTGTATCGTAAACTCGGCACCTGCAATCAAACCCAGGTAGTGTGCCAGTTCGGTTGCAGCCATCTGCTCGGAAATGCTGGCAGATGCCGGTGTGACGATGCATGCGTGCGCTTTGCCGGCCTCGGCCAGTGTTATTGCATCTGCAAAGGCTGGATCTGATGATGCGTGCGCAAGCTGCCCTGTTGCTTTACGAAATGGTTCTGTTAAACACAGAAGTGCGCCTGTTGCACCAATCTGCTTTAAGAGCTCTCGCCGTTTCATTGCCAATCTCCCGGTAAGTACATAACCATTCAGGTGTTGTTAAGTTACGCTTGAATTCCCGCTTGAGAGTGGGTGTTTCCTGCATGGAGGCGGGAAGCCGTGGGAACAAGGGAGCCCTGGAGCACAGAATTGTTGGCGGCATTGCCCTTTGATTGCGTGGAATTTTCCCTCAAAAAAAATATTGAATCGTTGTAAACTTTTTGACTACAGTTGTCGTCAATAATATTGACTACAAACATAGTCAGGAGGTGAATGCATGGGCGTTGCATCTGGAATAACACCAGCAGAGCTGGCGATCCTAACATATATTCAGGACCATCACCCGGCTACCGTGCGAGAAGTTGCGGACCATTTTGCGCGGACAAATGAGTATGCACGCACCACGGTGCTGACACTTATGGAGCGGTTGCGGCAGAAAGGCTACCTGGAGCGGGATGAAGGGACAGGAGCACACAGGTACACGCCACTGGTGCAAAAGGCTGACTTACAGCAAACGCTGGTGAGAGACTTTGTGGAGCGATCTCTCGGGGGTTCGCTATCTCCGTTTGTTGCCTTTCTATCTCAGGGAGCAAAACTTTCGACGGAAGAGCTTGAGGAGCTGAAGGCTCTGGTTAAGGGCATGGATACTCGGCCGAAAGGAAGCCAGGAATGAATGGATTCATCTTGATGCTGAACACCGCTGCTGCATCCTGGTCGGCGGCATTGTTTCGGGCAACATTGCAAGGTGGGTTGGCGCTTGCGCTGGTATGGTCTGCAGTACATATGTGGCCACGGATGGCTGCTGTAACGCAGTGCTGGCTGTGGCGCCTGGCATACCTGAAGTTGATAACCGCCTTTGTATGGAGCACACCTGTGTTGGTGCCTATTTTGCCACCCAGTGTAAACACTGCCAATGCACACAGGACGGCACAAGTTGCGCCAGCGACCGCAATTTCCGGGCATGCCACAGCCACGGCCATTGCGGTAATCGAGCCCACACCCACAAGCCAAACAGATTCACAGGCAGTTGTATCTACAAAGGTGCAGGCAAGCGGGCCGACATCATCTTTGACAAATGCGGCTGCCCCAACATTACTTGCCCGGGCAATGGCTGTGTGGGGGATGGTGGCTGCTGGATTTGCTGCAAGCTTGCTGCTGCAATGGCGTGCTGCACTGAAAATATATCGGAGCAGTTACCCGCTTCAGGAAGGCGAACTGATAACGAGTTGCGCCCAGATTTCTCACCGAATGGGACTAAAGCACATCCCCTGGCTGATGGCATGGCGGGGCGGGGACACACCGCTGGTGCTTGGTGGATTGAAACCCGTTATATTGCTGCCCGAAGCATTGCTAATAGATTGCGGCGCATCGGAACTTGAGCTGATGCTTGCTCATGAACTGGCGCATATCTCCCGACGCGATCTGCTGTGGGCCTGGCTTCCGCTGTTGGCGCGCATCCTCTTCTGGTTTAACCCACTTGTATGGATTGGATTGCATGAGCTAAACACGGCACAGGAGATGGACTCTGATGCCCTGGCCCTTAAAGTAACCCTGGCACCTGTAGCCGAATATGGTTCTCTGTTGCTGCGGGTGGCCGCCCGCCGCTGCTCTGATGTGCGCTCTGAACATGTCATGCTTGGCATGGCCGATTCGTATCAAACACTCAAGAGGAGATTACTCGCGATGAAGTCTAACTCGTTCACCACTCCTAATAGCTTTGGCCGCAGAAGTGTAGCGTTGCTTTCCCTGGCATCTGTTGGCATCGTGCCGTGGCAAGTATCTGCTCAATCCAGCACCTCGGCAGCTGACTTACCGCACGTGCAATCTTCTGTTAGTGGCAATGCCCCCAGATCAGGGGTTGCGGCAAGCACCGTAAAAACAATACCTGGAGCCGCTTCATCCGTTGGTAAGGGGGTAGCCAGCGCAAGCAGCTCGGCAGGCCGGCGGGATGTTACCACGGCGTTAGCGGGATTGCCGCAAACTCAGAGCGGCGGGCAGAGTAACGGAACAGGCGTTGGGCATACCACTGGTACTGCTGAGGGCCAATCTTCGGGTGCCACCAGCGGCCCGGCAGTCGAAACTTCTGGTGGGCAATCGGGAGTTACAATTGGGGTGGAATCAGGCAGCGGTGGGTCTGCGCAATCACATAGCGCCGCCAGCTCTGGTGGCTCTTCCTCCCCATTCATATCTGGCGGTATACGTAGCCCCAAAATACTCGCTGAGCCGCTTAAGGCCGCTGCAGGTAAGTACACTGTCTACCTGGATCAAACAGATCTAACTAATCAGCCCGGCGGCCCAAGTTCTGTCTCCTTCTCGGCAAATGGCGTACGCTTTACACCCAATGTGGAGATCTCGCTGTGGGTAACTGCAGCCAACAGCATCGATCTGCAACAGATCGCCGGTATTTCTCCGCGGGCCATTGCTATTGAGCTTAGCGGTGCAGAATCAAAGCAATCGGAGGCGGCACAGCCGTTAATGGAACCTCGGATCGATGGTGTTTACCAGAGCGCTATCTATCTGAAGATTGCAGATACGGGTGCCAAAAGCCTCAAGTCTTTGGAAGGAGCGCTGTTGGTTAAAGAAGACAAGCCCATACGCGTGGAGCTGGGTGTAACTGACCTTAAAGTGGGCGCAATAAAAACTGTTGGAGATATAACCGTGAAGGTAGAGAGCTACCGGATCAGTGGCAATAATGTTGATATTGAACTAAGCGTGCTTAGCCCTGGCCACAGTATTGATGCGTTCGCAATGGCTCAAGCCCCGCACCGGGTACCCGGTGCAAGGATGCAGAACTTTGGAAATCGAGAAGGTACACAGGTGGAACTCCTCGATCAGAACAAACGCAGCTACCTTCCCAGCTCCATGAGCGTGACCGCTGGCAACGGCAGCACCGCCTCAGCGCGCTTCGGCGGGCTTAGCAACGGAGGTGCCTACAGCAGTTTTGGCGGCAAGGATACTCAGAACAATAGCCGGAATGGAAATAGCATTAACAACGGTGGGCAAGGCTCCAGCAACTCTCGCAGGGGTGAGGGCGCAGAGAAGCAGAGCATTCGCCTGAGCTTCCCGGCACCGGCCGATGGCGCGACACCAGCCGGGCTTGTTTTATCTATCGCGAATAAGTCTGCAATAACTCAGCGTATCCCTTTTAAATTCACCAACGTTCCACTGCCAGCGGGGCAGTAGTACTCGCTAGTGCGGCCAGAAGTGCGGCTCTCATCTTTAGTGGAGAAGATGAGAGCCGCTTTTTTTTGAATTGAGCGGAAATTTTACAAAACGACTTGACACCTGTACACGTGATCACTATAATGTAGACAGAAGTTGCGTAACATCCGTTCCTGTTTGGTGAGGATTGCGCAGTTTTGAGACCTTTCCGGGGCCGATGCAAATGCATCTGGCCTGGTCAAATGCGGGGTTCGCCCCGTATCGGTATGAGCCAGAACGCCGGAAGCCACCCGCGCTCCCGCCCGAATGGGCAAATCGCACGCATTGTTTGTGCCGCTGTAATTCCAATAGACAGCTGCCGGCAATGGTGGATGGAGTGCCGCTGCGCCTTCACGGAGCATCACCACCGCCAGGCGGGGTGAACGAAAGGACGACTCACACTATGGCAATTGAAGAGGCAGGTAAAGGCGTTGATCCCAAGCGCGCTAAAGCGCTGGATATGGCCCTTAGCAACATCGAGAAGCAGTTTGGTAAAGGCAGTGTTATTCGACTTGGGCAGTCTACCCGCCTGGTAATAGATGCCGTTTCTACAGGATCCATCGCGCTCGATATGGCTCTTGGAGTTGGCGGTATTCCCCGTGGCCGCATCACAGAGATTTACGGTACAGAATCCTCCGGTAAAACCACCATCGCATTGCAGTGTATTGCTCAGGCACAGAAAAAGGGCGGCGTTTGCGCCTATGTGGATGTTGAGCATGCCATTGATCCCGAATACGCTCACAAACTTGGCGTAGATGTGGATAACCTATTTATCTCCCAGCCCACAACCGGTGAAGAAGCTCTGGATATTATGGATGCCCTAATCCGATCCAGCGCAATCGATATTGTGGTTCTGGATTCCGTTGCTGCGCTTGTGCCCAAGGCAGAACTGGAAGGCGATATGGGAGACTCCCATGTTGGCCTGCATGCACGCCTAATGTCGCAGGCACTGCGCAAAGTTGCTGGCAGCATTAACCGCACGAACACCGCTGCAATCTTTATCAACCAGATAAGGCAGAAAATTGGTGTTATGTTTGGCAACCCGGAAACCACCTCGGGCGGCCTTGCACTGAAGTACTATGCCAGCGTGCGAATGGAAGTACGACGCACCGAAACCGTGAAGAACGGCGCAGATGCCGTTGGTGCCCGTGTTAAGGTGAAGATTGTTAAGAACAAGGTGGCTCCACCTTTCCGCCAGGCAGAGTTCGATATCATGTTCGGCAAGGGTATCTCCCGATCTGGTTCTATGCTGGATATGGGTGTGGACCTGGGGATTATCCACAAGAGTGGCGCTTATTTCTCTTATGGGGATATCCGCCTTGGCCAGGGCCGGGAAAATGCGCGCAACTTCCTGGAAGATAACGAAGGCCTGATGGATGAGATTGAAGGCAAAATCCGAAAGCATAGCCTCCCGGATACCGCGGTTATAGCGGCAGTTATGGATGAGGACGAGGAGTAACGGTTTACAACCTCTCCTTTGTTGCGGCTCCCATTGGCTCTGCCAATGGGAGCCGTTTTTGCAAGGCTGGCTGTTGTGGGCAGGATTTATAGCTTGCCGCCACCAACAGGCAAACAACTGTATTGGTCGCCGATTGCGCAATTTCTATTCACCCATGCCCACAATCTCTCAAAATCTCAGGTCCACCCGCCTCGCTGCCGCTGTGCTATGCGCGACATCCGTTACCGGGATAGCGCCCTCTGCAACTGCGCAGAGCAAGGGTGGAATTACGCCTGCCTTGCCACGCAGCTGGAAAGCCACGGCACATACAACCAGGATTGATTATGCCCGCAGCGAGAATGCAGATGCCTGGCTTCGCCACCCGATTTTGGGCGATCCTTCGTTCGATTCGTTTGAGCGTGTCTCAGGCCAGCCCGTTGTTAGCGGTACCTTACCGTTTTTGTGGCCGGTTAACGCCTCATTGCTGGATGACCCGGTTAGCGGCCGCCTGTATGCCTATGTTGGGCTATATATGGAAGGGTATGCGCTGAACCCGGGCGGACCAACGACACATTGCGTTGTTTACATGTCGGAAGATAGGGGCAAAATCTGGGCGCTGATTGGGCCAATTTTTGACAATGATAAGTTTAAGTTTACAGGCGATACCCAACACAGCAATATTGCTCCCGATGTAAAGGTTATTTACAGCGGCGGCAAATACCACATGAGCTACGATTGGTGTACCGACAACACCACATGGAGCAATGCATCCAACCCGACAGGGGATGCCGATAGCGGTTGCGGTTATGCATGGGCAGATAGACCGGAAGGCCCGTTTCACCGCGCACCAAACCCCATTTTGCGAACTACCGAAGTGCAGAAGGCCAACCCAACGGCTACCCGTTATCGCAGAGTGTATGCAACCTCGCTGATCCGGCGTAAGAGCGACTGGCTGGCTTTGATCGATCTAGATTCTGGCAGTCACTTTGCCTGGGGACAGGTAGCAGTTACGGCGAAGGATCCTATGGGTCCGTGGTCGCACCCTACGCTGGTTGCCTCGCTTGAAGGAGATCAGTACTATCCGGCTCCGATGGAGGCTTTTCCAGCCTTCCAGCACGAAGGTTACGTGTACGACCCGCGCACCTCGGTGGGAATGAACCGCAATTTTCAGATTCTGATGCGTGCCCCAATAGAGAAGGCGGAACACCCGGAGGCATGGAGCGTTTATCAGCATGGATCAGTGTGGCACGCACGCTGGCGGCCAGATGAGGCGTATGGGTTGTGGGGGCAAACCCTGGCAGGTGTGGTTAGCGGCGATGGCGCATTGGATGTGCTATTTCCATCTCGCACACAGGCAAATGGCGCCGGGGTTATTGCGGAAGCAAGCCGCCCTTGGAATAAGCCGTTTAATGCCAGGGGATTTACACTTTCTGCACATGGTGCCCCCAGCATAACTGCAACGCATGCCGCCTATGCAGATTTTAAACTGGAAACTAAGTTTAAACTGCATGGCAGCAAGGCGCGCTTTGCCTGGGGATTTGCTGCAGCACTGGGCGCCGAAGGCAGGGCAGATGGCAAGCCAGACAGGCGAGCCTGGTGGAACCAGTGCGCACTCGAAATTGGTCAGGGAAAATGGGCAGTCGTACGTGTAGATGCCGTCGGCAAAGAAACAGTTTATGCAACTGGGGTAGCGGCGGATAGCCCTGAGCACCGCATAACCATTGAACGGCGTGCAGATAGCGCCAGCTTAACACTGGATGGAGCGGCGATTTGGAATGGTGAAACGCCCGCGACTGCGGCACCATTGGCTTTGCTTCTGGCCCCGGGCACCAACCTGGAGGTACTCCGTTTTGAGGTTAATGGCAAGCCGCAGCCTGCGACGCATCTGTGGCTGGCAAGCGAGGCCATCTCTGGAGCGGGCGTGGCAGAAGGCAGCTACAGCCACAGTGTTGGTGCAGAGTGGCATGCTGGCAGCGGATGCATCTGCACATCCCCATTTGAGAGAGTAAAATGGAACTTTAGGGGAAATGGCTTTCGATTGTGGATGCCGGTTGGCCCCGATTACGGGGTGGTTACTGTGCTTGTGGATGGTGTGCCGGCAGGTGAAATAAACTTGCATGCCACAAAGGCGGGAGCCAGCAAGGTTGTGTTGGAACGCACAGACCTGGTTGGCATGTATCACGCGGTTACCCTGAAATCGGATAAACATGCTCTTCCGCTGGATTGCCTGGAAGCTATACAGCCCTGAAGTAAGTTCTGGAGGATTGTTTGCCTGTTTATGTAATGGTAATCGTCCTTACGGGCTCTGTGCTCCATGCCGTGTGGAATGGGCTCGTGAAGGGTGGTTCGGACAGGTATCTGGATACGCTGGCATTGCTTGGCGGGGCCGCGGCCATCTGCCTGTGTGCGCTGCCATTTCTCAAACATATTTCTTCCGAAAGCTGGGGACTGCTGTGGCTTTCGGCAATTATTCATGTTGTGTATTTCACGCTCATTGCGCTTTCTTACCAGCACGGCGAAATGAGTGTGGTGTACCCGGTTACACGGGGAGCGGCACCAGCATTAACGGCGATTGGATCTTTACTGATGCATGATGTGGTACCAGCGGGCCAGCGGCTTGGTACCGGGCTTATTTCGGCAGGCGTTGTTTGGCTGGCATTTCAGCACAGGCCAGGTGGTGGCTTAAAATCCGTCGCCCGGCCACTTGGGCTGGCACTGCTCAACGCGTTGATGATTGCGCTATATACCCTGGTGGATGGGCGCGGCGCCCGGCTATCTGCATCGGCGGCGGCGTATACGTGCTGGGATTTTGTGCTAACTGCGCTGCTGTTTATCCCAATTGGGCTGCTGTGGCGCGGGTTCAAGCCCGTTGGCGCTCACATCAAAACGCATTGGAAGCGCGGGCTGTTGGGTGGCGCATTTTCTACCGCAGCCTATACTGCCGCACTATGGGCGATGACGCTGTGCTCCATATCTTCGGTGGCAGCGCTGCGAGAAACATCCATATTGTTCGGCGTGCTGTTTGCAGCCCATCGTTTGAAAGAGCCAGTTGGCATCCCACGCTGGTGCGCGGCTGCCGTGGTGGCGGCCGGAGCGGTATGTATAAAACTCTGGCCGCATTGAATTAGCGTCGCGCCGCTGAAACCAGCGAGCCTTTCTCAGAGGCAGGTTGGCCACTCAGCTACGCTCGGAGTTACGAATATCCGTTGACTCTCCCGCCAGGTAATACTGGAATCCATCAAATTTGCTCTCCGGAATGGCATCTACCCATCGTTGTGTAACATAGGTAGTTATGTAATAAGGAGTATCGAAGTGAAAGATATCGCTGCCATTGTAGGTGTAGGTTTAAGAGTAGATATTTGTTGCCTGCTATTGCTAATGCCAACCTAAAGCTACCCGGATAGTCGCAGACGCTATACCTTACTGCGGGCCAAAAGCATCTCGTCGGTAGTTTCATATCGAAACCCGTCAAATTTACTCTCGGGTATCGCATCCATCCAACGTTGTGTCACAAATATGTACCCATCAAACGGGTGATTGAACCTAAAAATATCGCTCCCATCCCATTGGCTTTCATCCAGCGACAGGGTGCTATAGGCAGTTTCTTCCATTTCTACCCAGCCACAAACCGGACATGCAGGCTTAATTATCAGAGGCGGATCGGTTACCGCCCATCCACCCTTGCCGGTAACCAGAATTTCGGTAAATTTGGGAATGGGTTTCAACAGCATATTCGCAGCACGCTTAACGATTACTTCTGACTCTTCGAATCCGCTCAAGCCGTGCCGCCGGATGGCATCGAGTAGATCCTCTCGAACGATAAATCCGAAGAGGGCTGGCCACTCCATAGCAAGTGTTTTCATGCTCGAACATTTAATATGCAATCGGCCGAGGTTGAGACCTGGCCTTAACTCATAATCCCTGGGAAGGTTAAGTGCTCTTCTGGTTTTCTCGGCTTGCTTCAAGAAGACCTCTGCAGGCACACACGCTCCGAACTCATATGCATTACAGGTACCAGGTGGCGGCTCTGTGGCAATTCTTGCCACGGCATCGGACCAGGTTGCGCCACAACAGCCGGCCAGCCCTTCGCATTTGATGCCGGGCATCCCAAGTTCACGCTCAATGTATGTTGAAGAGGGCATCTTTCCACGAAATGCCCGTGTTATTCTGTAGATTTTTGTCATATTGCCCCTATTGACCGTCAATAGGCGGTCCTGCACCACAACTTCCGTCGAAGGAACGTCTCCAGTGATAATTACGAACGCCGGTAATTAATCAGAGTCGCCCGAGTTTGCCACAGTTTTATTCACACTCGGAAGCCATATCTACCATCTACTCTTCTGGTTACTGCTGTCTCACCTGTAGCCTTTCGTACGATAAATTTTGAATTATGTAGCTCAATTCTATATTATTGATAGTGCTGGATATCGTTACTGTTCGATCTGGCGGAGTTTCAGTCTCGTTCTCTAAGTCGTTCCATAATTAGCCGTCAGTTCCATTCCCCAAGGGCACAGCCAGATGGGATCACTCGCTTTATGCCATCGATTCCGGTCAAGAAGCCAGTTACAGAAAGCCCAGAGCACAAACGCAGTATGAAATCGTGGCTAGCCATGTTCAGTATGCAAATATTTCACACACGTCATCTCAAAAACTTCCTGCGAGTGGCAAGCATTGTGCCGACACTCTCGTATTCAAATCCATCAAATTTGCTCTCGGGTATAGAATCCACCCAACGCTGGGTAACGAATATATAACCGCCGAAGGTATGCTCAAAGCGGAAGATGTCGCTGCCGTCCCACTGGCTTTCATCCAGCTCTATGTTTTGATAGTCCTTGTTGTCGGTTGGGCGGCGGCCGCAAACCGGGCATGCTGGCTCAATTACCAGAGGTGGGTCGGTTCTTGCCCATCCGCCCTTGCCAGTAACCAGAATTTCCGTAAATTTCGGAAAGGGCTTAAGGAGCATAGATGCTGTGCGTTTAACTACCACTTCAGACTTTTCAAATCCGGTCAATCCGTGTTTCTCAATGGCATTCAGCAGATCCTCTCGAACGATAAATCCGTAGAGGGCTGGCCACTCCATAACAAGTGTTGTTACTTTCGAACACTTAATATGCAATCGGCCGATATTGAGACCAGGCAATAGCTCGTAATCCCCGGGTAGGTTGAGCGCTCGTCTGGTTTTCTCGGCTTGCTTCAAGAAGACCTCGGCTGGCACGCAGGCTCCGAACTCATATTTATTACAGGTGCCAGGTGGTGGCACCGTCATAATTCTTGCCGTAGCATCGGACCAGGTTACGCCACAGCAGCCAGGCAGGCCTTCGCATTTAATGCCTGGCATTCCAAGGTCACTATCGATATATGTCGATGCAGGCATTTTGCCACGGAATGCCCAGGTTATTCTATAGATTGTTGTCACGTCAATTGCTCGGTTACATGTGGGTACACATGCTCTGATTTTGTTATGGCCTAATGTAACTCTCTCGCACGCGCAGCATTGCCGCAATCGGTACATAGGTAAAACTATCGAACTTGCTCTCAGGCACCGTATCCACCCACCGCTGTGTTACAAAAGTGTGCCCGATAAACGGGTGGTCCAGTCGAAGGATATCGCTCCCATCCCACTGCGCCTCATCAAGAACCTGGAACACGTGATAGGATTTCTGGCTGACGCTACGTTTGTCCCTTCTAAAGTGGAAAGCAACTGTTAACGCATAATCAGTTGACTGTTGATGGTAGCATCATTGGGATATAAACCGCACATTTATCTGCGTATCGCTTTGGTTCCAGGCATCATTCCGCCAGTTGATCTGTATTTAAACCCGCTGAATTTGTTCTCAGGTATGGCATCAACCCAACGGTGTGTTACAAAAATATACCCGGTAAACGGGTGAGCAAAGCGAAAGATGTCGCTGCCGTCCCACTGACTTTCATCCAGAGCAATACTGCGGTAATTCACCCGTTCTGTTGGGTTTCTGTGGCAAACCGGGCAAGGTAGCTTTGGCTGTATGGGCGGATCGGTTACGGCAAGCCCGCCTTTACCTGTAACCAGAATCTCATTAAAATGTGGTGTCGGCAGTACATTTAAGCCGGCCTCCCTTTCAATCACCACATCGTAAGCCGAATATCCGGTCAAATTGCTGCGTTTCATCTTTTTCAGTAGTGGGTCATTTACGATAAATCCAAAAAGATACGGCCATTCCATAGAAAGTCGGCTTCGGCGCATGTATCTAACGTGCATCTTACCCATGATTAAACCCGGCGATAAGTGATAATCTGCAGGCAAACCAAGCACGTTACGGGTTTTTTGTGCCTGTAATTGATAGACTTGAGCTGGCACACAACTTCCGTACTCATGTTTAACGCAAGTGCCTGACGGAGGTTCAATGGGCATCCGTGCAATGGCATTCGACCACGTTCCCCCACAACAACCTGGCAAGCCTTCACACCTTATCCCTTGCATGCCGACTTCACTGAAAATATATTCGAATGCACGTGGAGTACCGCTGTATCCTCCACTAACGAATATATCGTAGGCGCCATTACTGTAGCTTTCTATCTAAACAACTAATAAACACACAGCGATAATAAAATCACTCGTCACGGAGTTCCGTTGAGTTTTGGATCGATGTACGCATGTAACATAGCTCCTTTGGGATGTAATTAGAGCAAAGCATTTTGCCGTTGTATTCATTGGGTAGAAAGCATATTGTCATCACCACCTGCTGCGATTAAGTTTACTCGCATGTGGTTTGCCTGTGATAAGTCCGTATGAAACTCTCTCGCACGCGCAGCATCTCCGCAATCGGTACACAGGTAATACCATCGTACTTGCTCTCAGGCACCGTTTCCACCCACCGCTGTGTTACAAAAGTGTGCCCGATAAACGGGTGGTCCAGTCGAAGGATATCGCTTCCATCCCACTGCGCCTCGTCAGGAACCTGGAACACGTGATAGGATTTATGGTTGACGCTGTATTTGTCCCTGTAGTTAATAGGGCCAGATCGGAAGTGATCGCCTGTATTGCAAACTTGTAAGTGTTTCTGCGGTTGCGCTCCATGCATTGCTATGTCTATTCCAACTCTTCAGGTAATTCCGACAGCTTCTTGTAAACCATGTTGTGAAATCGCAGACTGGCATCAGTAATTTCCGTGCCGCTGCTGACAGTTACAGTCCGGTCCGGAGGCGTTTCAGAAACATCGTCTATGTTGTTCCATAAACTGAGCTTCAGCTCTGCATCTCCCACCATGTTTCCGGCATGGATAACACCAGACATCCCATCGACTAAGGTCAGTACCGATACCACTGACATTCCGGCACCTAACCTCAAGAGAAAGTCAAAGATCTTACGGTCCTCGTTGCTCAAACCATCGAGCCATTCCTTGGGTTCTTGATAACTTGTTACATTGCGACTTGCCTGTGCATGCACCACAGCTTTGAGCACCGATGGAACTGAACTCACAGCTAATGTATAAAGAGTATCCATAAACTCGGCGAATATTTTGTCGTCACTGTGTTCCATTATCTTGCTCCTATAATATAAAGGGTAGGGTATTCTTGTGCCAGCCGGTACTCCAGAATGCGGATCTTCTCCATTGGTACGCCCACTTTAATGAGGTCATTCACCTGTAGCGAAAGTAACGACTGAATCTCCGAAAGTGACTTTGTCGCGTAACTTCCAGTCAGTTTCGAAGCTGT
>CAIONQ010000062.1 GCA_903859705.1 uncultured Chthonomonas sp. | reverse complement strand
CGGCGAAGCCGAAGCGTACTGGCGCCGTCGCAAGGCGCACTTGGTCCGTCATGTTCAAATCGCAAAGTGCGCCGCGCCGATGGTAGTAGCGGAGGCCCTTTTTCAAATTTACGGGGGGACTGGGGGGCGTAACCAGCGCCCCCAGCGGGAGCGCGAGGGCTGGCCCTCGCATAAAGAACACTAAGTCTGAAACCAGATAGTAAAAGAGAACGCCAACTGGTCCCCACTGTAAAGAAAACTTACTCTGGTCAGAAGACAGAAAGCAGAAACGACCACTAATCAAGCCCAACCCGTTCACTTCAACGGGGCAAAGTCATTACGATAACACAAGCGGCGACCCGCCGCTAGAACATTCGCAAAACACCCAGAAACACCCGCGCTGTAACTGTGAGCTTGCGAGGGCTTCCAGGGCGTAGGGTGGAAAATCTGCTGGCAGGCGGTTCCCTGGCGCGACTGCGCTGGCACAGGAGTAAAGCGCAGAAGGTATCGCGCGCCGCAGGGTTACCGCCGCCACGCAACACCAGGAGGGAAGCAGGGATGGAGTGTAAGCGTTAGAAAGGCCCTCGCATAAAGAAAGCGTCTGCTCTTCAGCAGATAGAGATCGGATATTGGCAGATCTCCTTGAGTAGAAAGAACACACTACACCAGTACAGAAAACTACCATCCTCTTCCTCAGATCTCGATCTGAGAAGGGAATCACGCCCTGCACGGTGCAATCATCTGTGCAATCTTGTGTGTGGGAGAACGGGCTTGATTTCTGTTCTAAAATCGGCGGCTGTTGCCGTCGTAGCTCTTGCAGGGCTTACTTTATCACCTTCGGCCAACGCGGCCGATGCGCCAACCGTTGCCGAGAGGCTTGGTTACAAGGCAACCGACCGTCTACTTATCATTCATGCGGATGATGCTGGCATGTGCCACTCGGTAAATGTGGCCACTATCGATGCAATGGAGAAGGGGGCTGTTACGTGTGCCAGCATTATGGTGCCTTGCCCATGGATGCCAGAAATTGCTGAGTACTGCCGTAACCATCCGAATGCAGACTTTGGACTGCATCTCACTTTAACTGCCGAATGGCAAAACTACAGGTGGCGACCAGTTGTGCCAATTCCTGAGGCACCGGGCCTGGTGGATGAGCAGGGTTTTCTGCATCATGAGGTACCAGATGTACTGATGCATGCAAAACCGGCCGAGATCGAGAAGGAAGTGCGTGCCCAGATAGCCCGTGCAAAAGAGTTCGGTATTAAACCAACACATGTGGATTCTCACATGGGCACGCTTTTTATGGGGCCCTATTACCCGGTTTACACCAGCGTAGCTAAAGATACAGGCATTATGCCTATGTTGCCCTACCCCACAACAGCACGCATTGCGCAGGCCAAGATGTTTGGCTTTGACGCAGTGGCAACCCATAAGAAACTGGCAAAAGAGGGATTTGTGTTCCTGGATATGCTTTCGGAAACATCCAAAGGGGATACCCTGGAAGAACGACGCTCGTTCTATATGGATGTGATCAAGAACCTCAAACCCGGTGTTACCGAGATTATTGTTCACCTTAGCCTGAACGATGAAGAGGCCAAGCACATCACGAACTCCTGGCAGACCCGCTACAACGAGTATAAGATCTTTGGAGACCCGAAGACCAGAGCTTATATAGAGTCGCTCGGCATTAAGCTGATTGGCTATAAAGAGCTCAGTAAGATCGCGTTTAAGTAGGTAGGATATGCTTAAAAACAGGGGCTCCTTTCATGCCATCAACGGCATGAAAGGAGCCCCTGTTATGTTTTGTCAACCCGATACATGAACGTTAGAATTTCTGAACCGGCTCCCAAACGCCTGTTTTGAGGCTCTTGTGAGCTGCATCGGCGAGTGCCACATTCTCACGGCCGGTTTCCCCGGTAAAGAAGGGAGTGGTGCCCTTTTCTACCCAGTCGAAGAACGACTCCAGCTCCCAATCATAGGGATCCTTCATATCGTTTAGCTCTTCGCGCTTGATAATGGTGGTTGCTGTATCCGTGAACGAGCGATACTTAAACTCGCCGCCAAACCCACCATGGATGATGTTGCCAGCCGTACACTGTATCTGTATACCGTACTCCCCAACCGGCGACGAGAGGCTGCTATGCAGCACGCCAATGCCACCGGATTCGAACTTGATGGTTACGATTACGGCATCATCAAAATCGCCATGCTTCGTAAGGTTGAACCCATGTGCCAGCACGCTCTCTGGCTGCCCCATCAAGAATATGAGGTAATCCAGCTCGTGTGAGTTCACCTCAAGCAAAACGCCGCCACTATCCGCAAAACGCGTTCGCCAGCCATGCGTAAACGGCCCACCAAATCCGCTGCGGCGAACCGTAGTTATAACGGGCGTTCCGATCGCGCCGCTATCGATGAGTTCCCTGGACTTCCACATAAACGGAAATAGCCGAAGTACCTGACCAACAAAGAGTTTTGATCCGCCAGCATGGCAGGCCTCAATCATCTCGGTACACAGTGCAGCCGTTGTACAAAGCGGCTTTTCGCAGTAAATGGGTTTGCCCAACGGGGCCAGTGCCATCACATTTTCATGGTGACGCAGAGGCGGAGAGCCAACGATGAACACATCTACATCGGTCCGCGCTTTTATCTCATCTATACTGCTGCACGGCTCCGCACCAAACTCTGCGCAACGCTCAGCAAGCGCAACCGGATCTGGATCATAGATTGCAGCGATGGTTGCACGGCCCATTGCAACCGATTTCCGCAGCAGGGCCGATGCCATTTGCCCACAGCCAACAGAACCCACACGTAACATTCCTGCACCCCTCTCTCTCACACTATCTTCATTTACTTTGCCAGATGCTGGCACTATGCACCGGGCTCAAGGTAAAGCCCAAACTCAGACAATACGATTGGCGCTGAAGCCTTGATTCGCAAACGCAGCGTACATGCTTTCATCGGCTTTTCCAGACGAACAAGCCTGCGGGAACCGATGCTGGTTCCAGCCGCAAACTCTTTCCAACCCCCGTCTACCCAAACATCCAGCGCGTAACTATCCACTCGCTGCCCCAGGGCAATAACTTCTCGCAGCGAGACAACGTTGAAATGCATCTCGTTGTGTGTATCAAACCGGACTTCCGCCTCATTCACGCCGTCATCGGTGGCCCAGTACGTGTCAAACTTACCATCAAGTAACTTTGCCGGGCCAAATGCTGCCGACTTACCACGAACACAGGATGCCGCCGTGGTAGCGCCTCTTGCTGCATTGGTTTTAAAGGTTTCATGCAAGATCTTTCCAAACGCTGCCAGCGATGCGGCATCGGATTCGTGCACACGCCCACGCCGATCCGGCGGTACGTTCAGTAGAAAGCTTGCACCGCGTCCAACCGACTTATAGTAGAGTTCCAGCAGATTTTGTGGAGTGCGTACGCGGCTGTTCTCTTTTTCGTGCCAGAACCACCCCGGGCGGATGGATACATCGCATTCGGCGGGTATCCAGTGCTTACCATGGGGATGCCCGGAGCCACCTTCACGGTAGCGGGTATAACCGGGAGCAGGCTCATCGCCATTTTCGCCAACAGGATCGTAGGTCGCCCAGCAGGTTTCATTTGCAAAGCCGGATTCGTTGCCAACCCACCGAATATCCGGGCCAGCATCGCTGAAGATAACCGCGTTTGGCTGCAGTTTTCTGACCATGGCCCAGGTTTCTGGCCAGCCATAGTAGGTACGGCGCTCGATGCTCCGTGTTTCGCGTGCACCGCCGTAGAAACCATCGCCGCCATTTGCGCCGTCATGCCATACCTCACAAATTGGGCCATAGCCCGTAAGCAATTCGTGCAACTGCTCCCGATAAATCTTTACATACTCCGGCTTGCCATAGTTCGGATTGTTTCTATCCCAGGGCGAAACATACACACCGAACTCAAGACCATGCCGATGGCAGGCATCTGCGATTTCACGAACAACATCGCCTTTGCCGTCTCGCCAGGAGCTGTGGCTAATGTTGTGATCGGTGGTTTTTGTTGGCCACAAGCAAAAGCCATCGTGATGCTTGCAGGTAAGAATTGCGGCCTTCAAACCGCCTGCCTTCAGGGCACCAATTATCTGATCGGCATCAAAATCTGTGGGGTTAAACACATTGCAATCTTCATCGCCATACCCCCACTCACGATCGGTAAATGTATTAACGGTGAAGTGAAGAAATGCATACACTTCGCGCTGATGCCAGCGCAACTGCCCGGCAGAGGGCAAGGTACCAAATGGCTGCGGTGCAGCCGGGTTTATACTAAACGTCATGTCCGTATCCTGTACTTATAGGTTTGGTTCTTCGGGCAACGGGTCGTCCGTGTGCTCGTGGTATCTTCCGCTTTAGATTACTTGATGTACTTCTGAATGAAATCCACCAGTGGCGTGGGATCATCCAGCCCATGGGGATGGTGTTTGTAGCCGTGTTTAACGATAACTTCAATCTTCCCACCGAGCTTCTCATATCGCTCTTTCAGCAGTACGGTGTTCTCTTCGTAGGGAACAACCTCATCGGCATCCCCAGCGCAGTGAATAACAGGTATATGCGCCTTTGCGATTGCGGCGAGGTTATCCACAGGGTTCTTCTTGTAGGCAAGAGCCTCAGCTTCGGATGCAAACCCATAGTCGGCAATAAGCTTCGTCCAATCCCCGGCGCTGCCTGGCCCTTTGCCCTTACCGCCTGGCCAGCTCTTAAAGTCCAGAACAGGATTGTCACCGTATAGCACACCAACACATTTCGGGTTAGCGGCGGCCCAGTTGTAAATATAGAGACCGCCGCGAGAGAGGCCCTCAAGCACTGGTTTCTTGCTGAAGGCGTAGATTGTGGTCAACTGCTTGTAAAAGGCATCCCAGTGTTTCATGGCAGAAGGGCAACCAAATGTATTCCCGACTTCAATAAATGTTAGGTGGAAACCCTTGTTTAGCAGAGCCAGATCTAACTCCGGACGATGATCGAAAAACTCTGCACGCCATATCCATGGGCGATGTTTCGCCTCATCTTTAGGCGATACAACAATTACTTTGCAGCCATCTACCTCAAAATCGTGCCTTGTAAACCCATGGTAGTCGCCGGTATTTCCCGGAAACGGCGGTGGCGCGGCAGATGCGATGAGGCCGCAGCATAGCAGGCCACCAAGCACGAATACAGCCATAGCAGCTTTTGAGAGCAGAGTAATCATCGTCAAAATCAGACTCCTTGAATAGATCGTAACTATTAAATGTATCTTAATGTAAAGCGAGTTCACGCCCTTGCGGTGTGCCACATGGGCCTCCACCGGTAGCGCCTTCACGGGTAACCGCTTCGCCGCTAAACTGCAACAGTGGGCGGTAACCTGTACTTACCTCTGCGCAGGATGCGGGCACATAATGGCAGATGAATGCCCGCCGGAAACGGTTACTGCTGGTATTTTCATATGAGCCATGAATCAAGCTTCCGTTGAAGAAGAGGACATCGCCGGCCTGCATTCGGACAGGAACCACCGATTTGCCTTCTGGCACTTCTACATGGTCTGTAGTAAAGAACCGGTTTGGGTCGGCACGTTCCGGGCATGCCACTGGCAGTTTGTGGGTGCCGGGCACAACCATAAGGCCGCCGTTCTCTTCATCTGCCGCATCGATGGCGGTCCAGGCTGCGATGCATGTACCAGGTTGAACTCTCAAATAGTAGTTATCCTGATGGAGATCCTGACCGCGTGCTCCGGCGGGCTTGAAGTAGAACATGGTCTGGGCTGCGATAGGCTCTTCCTCGAATAGTGCCGCCAAAATAGCACCAACCCGTGCATCCAGCATGTAGGACACAGAGAGCGGGCCTACAGAAAGCTCTGGATGCCTGTGAGGCTGCATCATACGGGGATAAAAGCTCAGCGGATCATCGACGGTATAGGCGCTGTTTATTTCCGAAATACCGGGGATTGGCCCATTTTCATTGGCAGCCATAAAGGCTTCCCGAATGCGGGCAGCCTCTTCTGCGGTAAACAGCCCACTGGCAACACAATAGCCGGCCGCATCAAACTGAGTCTTCAGCTTTGCAATGGTTTCCACATCGATACCTACCACACTCATGTTCTCTGCTCCACTTTGCCGCATCTGATTGCCTACTTAAGCTTCAGATCTCCACCAAACGAAATGAATGCCAGCCAGATGAGTATGCTGGCGGAAACGATGATAATGCCTATGCTTACCACGTTAAGCAGGCTGGCCAGGCACAGTAAAGAAACCGTACCCAACCCAATTGCGCCGAGCTGCTTTAGCCCGATTTCTTTGATTGCAATTAGCCGGGCAATCCAGAGCAATGCCAGAGCAGCCAGCGACGGCCCAATCCAGGCCGGAATATGTCCGCTTATGATGGCAACCTTTCTAAATCACAGCTGCCAATTTCAGGCAGATAACATATGTTCTTCCCGTTCCATTTAGCTGAAGCGTTTCCCTCCTACGCACTGGCCTTCGCATGGGTATAATGACTGCTATCGTTACCACCTTGCCAACAAGCTGGCCGCCGCATGGCGCTGGCCCGGCAACACTCCCGAAATTTACCATAGCGATCTGTTTGCCAGGAAATATGCCGGTGACATACTGCGATTTACCGCAGCCATTTCACGCGGTGTGCTTGCCTGATCGAGGTACCTATGCGTTTTACCATATCATCTATGGCCGCCGTCTCCTCCGTGGTAGTCACGGCCTGTACATTCATATCTGCTCCTACTCAAGCTCAAACAACGAGGGTGGCCGGCAAGGCAGTACTGCCCAAATTGGATTATAACCGCGACGTTCGCCCCATTCTGGCAGCCAAGTGTTTTGCCTGCCACGGCGCGGACGAAAAGAGCCGCGTTGCTGGCCTGAGGTTGGATGTGCGTGCCGATGCACTGAAGAAGCTGGGCGATGGCAAGAGTGCTATCGTGCCGGGTAAGCCTGCGCTCAGTGAACTGGTTGCCAGAATTATAAAACATGGTTCTGGCATGATGCCGCCTGCCGATAGCCAGAAAACTCTAAATGCAGAAGACAAAGCGATACTTACTCGCTGGGTTGCTGAAGGTGCTGAGTACAGGCTTCACTGGGCCTTTGTTAAACCAGTGCGCCCTACGGTGCCGGCTGTAAATCTAAAGGGGTGGGCAAAGAGCCCGATAGATGCGTTCATACTTGCTCGGCTTGAAAAAGAGGGACTGAAGCCTTCGCCTGAGGCCGATAAGTATACGCTTATCCGGCGGCTCAGCCTGGATCTCATCGGCATTCCACCAACACCAGATGAGATTAAAGAGTTTGTAAACGATAAGTCTCCCAACGCCTATGAAGCGCTCGTTGATAGGACGTTGCGAAATTCCCACTACGGGGAGCGCATGGCCCTGAACTGGCTGGATGGTGCACGCTATGCCGATAGCAACGGGTACCAGGCAGACTACGAGCGGTTTCAATACCGTTGGCGAGACTGGGTGCTGGACGCCTTCAATGCCAATATGCCCTTCGATCAGTTTACAATTCAGCAGATTGCTGGAGATATGCTACCGAATGCAACCATGAGCCAGAAGTTGGCAACCGGGTTTAACCGCAACCATCGCATCAATACTGAGGGAGGCATCATCCCTGAAGAGTGGCGCGTAGAAACGGTTATTGACAGGGTAGAAACAACATCGGCTGTATGGCTTGGCCTATCGATGGGCTGCGGACGCTGCCACGATCACAAGTACGATCCGATCACACAAAAAGAGTTCTACAAGTTCTACTCCTTCTTTAATAATGTGCCGGAAACCGGTACCGGGGTTGAATCCCCCATCAACCATCCCCCATTGATCAAAGCTCCAAATGTATCGCAGCAGGCGGACTATGCCATGCTAGATAAGCGCAAAGCTGAGGCAGAAATAGTTCGCCAGGCTATTCTTAAAGCCGACGAAAGCAAAGCTGCCGCATGGATGCTGAACACCAATAACGACACTGCAGCATCCGTATCTACTGGCCTACAGACGCGGGTAAAGCTGGGATCGCGGCCGAGTTACGTAACTGGCGGCGGTGTGCCACCCCGCACCTATGGCAAGATTTTGGACGACCCGGGGCGTGTAGCCTCTGCGGCTGTTTTCAATGGCAAATCGTACATTGATCTGGGTGATGCTGGAGATTTTGATACGAATCAGGCGTTTTCTTATGGTGCATGGGTAAACCCAGAAGATGGCAATGGGGTGCCACTTTCCCGCATGGATTCTGCCGATAACTACAAAGGCTGGGATCTTTACATAGCAGGCGGGCATGTATCTGCTCACATCGTCAGCCATTGGGCAGATGATGTGATTAAGGTGACCACCGCCGCAACTATTGCAAATGGGCAGTGGAGCCATGTACTTGTGAGTTACGATGGCACTGGCAAAGCGGCCGGTGTACACATCTATATCAACGGAATCGAAGCGCCCGCAAAAGCTGAGTTCAATTCACTCAAAGGATCCATCAAAACTACCGCGAGTGCACGCGTTGGCGGCCGCAGCGGATCCGATATGTTCAAAGGCAAAGTAGAAGATGCGGTTATTTTCAACCGTGCGATCAGCGCCAGCGAGGCCCTCTTAGTATCCAATGGAGATCCAGCAAGGCAGATACTGGCGATAGAGCCAGACAAGCGCACTCCTGAACAGAAGCGCAAACTGCTGGAAATATGGTGTGAACGCAACGATAATCAGTATCGGGGCATTCAAAACACGCTGGATACAATTGAAAAAGAACGTAGTGTAATCGATGGCCAGGTAGTTACCGCCATGGTAATGGAAGAGATGCCGAAGCCGCGTGAGGCGTACGTACTGGTTCGAGGACAGTATGATAAACATGGCGACGTAGTTACTGCAGGGCTGCCAGCTGCATTCCCGCCGTTACCGAAGGGAGCGCCGAACAATCGACTTGGACTCGCCATGTGGATTGCTTCGCCGGATAACCCGCTAACCGCTCGAGTTGCGGTCAACCGTTTCTGGGAGAAGTTTTTTGGCACAGGCATCGTTGTCACAACCGAAGACTTTGGTACCAGGGCAGATTTCCCGAGCCACCCGGAGTTGCTAGACTGGCTGGCGACCGAGTTTGTCAGGTTGAAATGGGATATGAAAGCGCTGCAAAAAGAGATTGTGATGAGCGCTACCTACCGCCAGAGCTCACGCGTTACTCCAAACATGCTGGCGAAAGATCCATTGAACAAGTTGCTGGCACGCGGCCCCCGCTTTCGCTTGCAGGCAGAAGTTATTCGAGATCAATCTCTTGCCGCATGCGGTGCGCTTGCTGAAAAGATCGGCGGCCCCTCGGTTCGCCCATACATGCCTGATGGCATCTGGGACGAAACCAATGTTTATGGTAATCTACGCAACTACAAGCACGACACGGGTGCGGGCCTTTACCGCCGAAGCATATACACCATATGGAAACGCACGGCTGCCCCACCAACTATGACACTGTTTGACGTACCTGGCCGCGAAACGTGCCGTGTACGTAGAACCCGAACCGATACCCCGCTGCAAGCACTGGTACTGTTGAACGAAACTACATTTGTTGAAGCGGCACGCGTTTTGGCACAGAAAATGTTAACCATCGGTGGATCCACGCCAGAGCAGCGCATTAACTACGCTTTCCTGCGGACACTTTGCCGACCGGGAACTGCGGCAGAAATTCGCATGCTGGCAACCGGGCTGCAGAAGAGGCTGGAGTATTACCGCAGTCACACTGCAGATGCAGACAAGCTTGTTGCACTGGGAGATTACCCACGCGAACCTGGCCTAACATCTGCCGACGTTGCAGCCTATACCATTACAGCGAGCGTTTTGCTCAACTCAGACGAAATGATTACCAGGGAGTAGTTTCGAGATGGAAAAAGATAACGAGATCCTAAAACTTCAGGACGCCATCAACCGACGCACTTTCCTTTCAAGCGCCGCGGGTTTTGGCATGGCAGCATTTGCAGGCCTGATGGCTGAAAACGGCAATGCAGCTCCACTGGCTCCTGAGCGTAACCCGAAAACCGGAGGGTTGGGCGGCCTACCACACTTCCCACCAAAGGTTAAGCGCGTAATCTACCTGTTTCAGTCTGGTGCTCCATCACAAATGGAGCTGTTTGACCACAAACCAAAGCTGAACGATTTCAGGGGACAGGACCTTCCAGAATCCATACGGAACGGCCAGCGCCTTACCGGCATGACATCCGGACAGGCGCACTTCCCGGTCGCCCCTTCGGTATTCAACTTCAAACAACACGGTAAGGCAGGCATATGGCTGAGTGAGTTGATGCCGCACACCGCTAAGATTGCCGATGAAATGTGTGTTATTCGGTCGATGCATACGGATGCAATTAATCACGACCCGGCAATTACATTCTTCCAAACGGGATCCCAGATTTCTGGCCGGCCAAGCAATGGGGCCTGGGTATCTTACGGCCTCGGTAGCACTAACCACGACCTTCCGGCATACGTTGTTCTTACTTCCAAGGGAAGTGGCAGGCCCGATGATCAACCCCTTTACGATCGGTTGTGGGGCTCTGGATTTCTGCCAACTCAGTATCAGGGTGTGAAGTTTAGAAATCAGGGTGACCCGGTACTCTACCTATCCAATCCGGGTGGTGTAGACCGAAACATTCGGCGAGAAATGCTGGATGAAGTGGGCGCACTCAATAGAATTGAGAAGGCGGCCATCGGAGACCCGGAGATCGACACCCGCATATCGCAGTATGAGCTTGCATTCAGAATGCAGGCATCGGTACCGTCGCTCACGGATCTCTCCAAAGAACCTCAATCCGTAATTGATATGTACGGGCCAGATGTGCACCGGCCAGGATCTTATGCGGCAAACTGCCTTCTTGCCCGCCGCCTGGCCGAAAGTGGCGTACGGTTTGTGCAGCTATTCCATATGGGTTGGGATCACCACGGCGGCCTGCCAAAGGCGATTAAGGGACAGTGCTACGATACCGACCAGGCGACATCTGCGCTAATAATGGACTTGAAACAGCGCGGCTTGCTGGATGATACCCTTGTGGTGTGGGGCGGCGAGTTCGGCAGAACGGTTTACAGCCAGGGCGGGCTCACATCTACCGATTATGGAAGGGATCACCACCCGCGGTGCTTCTCCATCTGGATGACGGGTGGTGGAGTTAAACGTGGTATGACACTGGGAGAAACCGATGACTACTGCTACAACATTGTAAAAGACCCGGTTTCTGTTCATGACTTGAACGCAACTATGATGCACCTGATGGGTGTTGACCACAAACGGCTAACATACCGGTATCAGGGCCGAGACTACCGTTTGACCGACGTTTACGGCGATGTTGTTAAGCAGATCCTTGCCTGATCTTAAGGGATAACTGGCATTACGATGAAAATGCGGGCTGCAGAAGAGCCAGAGGCTAATCACCATGGCACGGCTGCGCCCGCATTGTTTAATAAAGATATAAGCGCGCTGCATGCCTGTGTTATTGGATTGCTTGTATCGATTGTAATCTGCTTTCCGTGGATCCGAGATACGGCTAGAGACTGGAACTCAACGGCGGCACCATCCTGGGAGGGAGTGTTTGCAGATAGCCCGCTGGCACGTACATCTCAGGTGTGCGATATCGACACGTTTTTGATTCACCAGGGCGTAATTGAAGCACCGGGGTTTACCGATACATTCCGATGGTGGCACGGCATTTGGGCTGGCAAAGTAGTGTTCTATCGGCCCGTTACCTCTGAGCTATTCTGGCTGGAGTGGAAAGCTTTTGGGGTTCATGAAACACGATATGCCGTGTTTGCTATCCTGCTGCATTTAGCAGCCGTCTGGCAGTTTTGCCGCCTCGCTCATGCCCTATTTAAACGCGTGGGTTCTATCCCACCGGGCTATAGTGCCTTGCTTGCCTGCCTCATATTCAGCGCAGGTTGTTGGGTGCTTCCAGTTCGGGATGATACTATGAGGCAGGTTTACGGTGCATGGAAAAACATGCCGGAATCTCTCAGCACTGTATTCTGGTGCCTGTCTCTGCGAGCGGTATTGGCAGCGCAGCCTCTGGCCGATGGCCGCAACTTCATTATTCGTAACCTGGTGCCAGCTTTGTGGTACCTGGCGGTTTGCGGCACAAAAGAGGCTGGGATGCTGCTGCCAGTTGCTGCATTTGTGCTGGAGGTTGGGGAGATAAGGAGGGGCGGGCAAGCAGCGAAAATGGCATATTGCAGGCTGTCGGCCCTTGTTGCCGCATTTGCCATTTACATGATAGTTCGGTACTACTCGCTGCATACTGCGGTTGGGTTCAGATATGGCAGCAATGGCACATGGCTTAGCCGAATGGCAGACATCCTGATTGGCATGCCAGCTACAGCCGTGCGAACTGGCAGATGGGCTCAAATTATTGCGGCGGGCGTACTTGTGCTGCTGGCAGTACTTACCGTGCCATGGGATGGTAATGGAAAATGGATAGCACGTAAAGGGCTGATTGGAGCAGGTGTAGCGGGCGCTGCAGGCTTCACAGCCTCCCTTTTGATAAATCTGGAAGCCCCGATCCTGGTGAGGCCCGTTTGGTTGATCATTCAAATATGGGATCTGGGGCCACCCGGAAGCTACGTTGGCCTTGCTCTTTTTGTACTGGGAACTGGGTACTGCATTCGGTTTCTGCCCTGGATGGCCCTATTCGGCGTTGCATGGCTTGCCGCATGTGCAGCATTGCTAGCTTTCACACCAACATCGAACCATCGGCTATATCTCACCGATGGTGGTTGGGCGGTGATACTTAGCGCAGGACTTATTCAGTGGGGAGTGATAGCGACATCAGGGTGCCGGCTGTGGACCAGGCGTAGTGGCAGCAGGTTGTGAACTCTGCCATGCACCGGTGTCCCCGGATATCGGAGTAACAACTGGCGGAAGAGACCACTTTAGCCCCGCAACCTTTGCCACCCGGGTTTCCACCGTGCCAGATGCAAGAAGATAGTTCAGGTGTGTGTGCCTGGTTTTAGCAAGCAGCCGTTTATCGCCAACCACGTTTGCGCGCAGATCATCCGTTTCAAATGCCAGAACGAGTTGATCTGGCGATGTAATGCCAGAGAATTGCCTCCCGACGGCATCCGAAAGCAACGCGTACCCATACCGACTGGTGACCGGGCATTTTACTGTAGATTGAATAGTATGCCCAACTCCCGTTCGGATTGCTTCGCCAATATACTTCTGGCCAGCAATGTTTGAAAGCCAGGTATCCGATGGAATCTTTTCATCCCAATCGGCCATGTAAAGCAGGCATCCTCTGCCAACGAGCCGGAGGTTCTCTGCACAGGCAACACGACGCGTATCAGAGCGGTGGTTGGCCAGATACGGAAAGACTACCACAGCAAAGAATATGCCCACAAACCCGAGCCCTGCAACGAGCTTCAGATGCCTGTCTGCGTCAGATACGGCCACTTATTTCTCCTGGAACACTCTAAACCCCATTACGGTATCGGGTTGCTGGGAACAATATTGTTCTTTCGGTTCGCTTCGTTTACAGTGCTTGTGGCATTAACCGAGGCGATGACATACAGGCCGATGGCGTCGGAGCCCTTGGGAAGGCGCGCTTTCAGTTTGGCCCGGAAGCTTCCGCCGGGCTTTAGTGCTGGTACCCCAATCTCCTGCAAAAGCTGAGCGAACTCAGGGCGAAACGCGCTGGTTTCGGCAAGAAACAACCGTAGACGCGAAGGTACGGCGTCCTCGGATCCTGCGTTTGTTACCTCAAACTCCCCTTCTATGGTGGCTTGAAGGTCTGCGCCTGCCCCCTCACTTTTCTGGGATATTGCAATCCACGATCCCGTAAGGTCAGGACCGCTCATGGTGCTGGATGGTGCAGCAGGAGAACTGCCAACGCCGATGCGAGCAATCTGCTGAGAGTGAGCCTGTTCGGGATTGCTGTTACACTCTTTTGCCCGTACAAATGCAGCTTGCGCAGCCGAAAATGGCACATCGCCACCTGCCGGAATTGGCTTCATTCTTACCGCTACAGTAAATGAAACCGAAGCCCCTGCTGCTAACTGTGGCAGCACCGCCTGAACAGCGCCGTGCTGGCCAACGGTAGTGGTGCCACCCACAGGATTGGTAACAGTAACCACATCCAGGCAGTTGCTAAAGGCATCTGTAATGGTTAGCGAAGAGGCGGGGATGCTTCCGGAATTCTTAACAACAATGGTGCAAACTGCCGAACCTCCCACGGCAAGATTAGCTGGAAGTCCACGCGCTTCCACTGTCAACTTCACTGGCGAACCAGCCTTGCCTACTATATCGGACCGAAATATACACAGGGAACCATTATTGCCAGGGTACGCAAAGCCATTTTCTCCCCACCGAACAATTTGCCCACCCGGCTGCGGTCCACCCGTAACTGGAACTGCTCCCAGGAGGGCTGCCGTTTCAATATCGTAAGCTTCAATTACCGGTCCACGCCTATCCGATTTCATTCCAAACAATTTACCGCTGCTTGCATCGGGTACTAGCATGCTGCCATATCCAAACCCAGGATACTGAAGCGTTTTTTGCCCTGCAGCCGGGTCAATTACCGATCCCGTATTTGTGTACAACAATCCATTCTCTGCGGAAACAAGCGCGGTATTGCCAATGATCAAGCCCTCAAGATATCCTATATCTACTACGCCAGTCGCACTCGACCCCATGGTCTTCAAGCCGTAACTGCTAATTTCATTTTCAAAACCATACATGCGGTCCGCAAGAGCATCGTACACAAGTGAGTGGCCGCTATTAGAAGCATCCTTACCTAAGATGCCATCTGGGCCAATGATTACTGTACCATTATCGCTGGGGCTGTAAGACCGGTTCTGTTTCTGCACAGCGCAGCTATCCGGAAGCCCGGGTGCAGCGCACATGCCTGCCGAAGAGATACCAGCACCGAGACTCACAAGCGGACCATTCTGGCGCTTCACTGTGTCGTACACACGTACGGCGTTGGAGCCTCCAACCCCAATGTACAGATACCTGCTGCTGGAAGAAAGTGCCATATTGCCAGGCTCTGAACCCACAAATTGTGAAGACAAGATGCTTCCAGAGACCGGATCCAGAATACACAGTGAGTTCGCTCGTTGGCCTGCATTAGCACCGCCTGCCACCAGTGCATAAAGGCACTTGTGCTGCACATCCCAGAGAACTCGATTTGCTGGCAGGGGCAGAACTTTCACGTCATCTGCCATTGCAGCTGTGCCGATCAGAGTTACGATCGCGGCAGCAAAAGCAATTGCACCAGTTTTGTTCGTCAAAATCTGCTCCTTAGCAGTAAGTAAATACATGGTTTGCCAGCGCTGGCTCCCGGTTTAGTACTGATGTAATACCATACCACGGAAGAGCTATTCGCAAGTCAATACTGCTGGTTTAATTGATTAGAAAATGGATCAAAAATCAAAGGGCTTAATCGTCTCCTGGCAGTAGTTGAAATTAGATCAACAGCTGCCACAGCGCAAGATTTACACAATCAGTCACTGATTATCGGCGTCTACATTCACCGAATGGCCACAAATGACCAATATATTTTCAACACTCGAGTGTAACGTATGCAAAGCATCCTGCACATTAGCATGCATGTGCATGCAGTTATTTTCCATTTCACACTGTACACAGTGTTTCCAGATAAAGGTTGAACCGCCATTTCGTGAGCCAGCGCTTTCGAATGTATCCGTTCACCTGCGGTTATATCGATCGGTACTGGACCAACCGGTATAATAGTTAGCACAGGATGCGTTGAAAGGATCTCGCCAGCCTCATGATCACCTTGTACCGTACGCGCTCAGGCCCCGTAGTAACTATCGACGATCTCAGTTATGCTTTGTATGACCACAGCATTGATGAGTTAATCAATGCAGAGAATGGAACAGCCTCTGCCGTTCGCGCGCTCGTTTCTGAACGTGCCACCATCGAGGCTCCTAGAGATACCGATCTACTTGCGCCCATCGGCACTCAGGAAGTTTGGGCCGCTGGTGTTACTTATTACCGCAGCAGGGATGCCCGAATGGAGGAGTCTAAGGACTCTGGTGGTCAGGACTTCTATTCCCGGGTGTACTCCGCCGATCGACCGGAACTGTTCATGAAGGCGTCTGCTTTTCGTGTAGTTGGGCCGGGCGCAACGGTGCGCCTACGAGCAGACTCAAAGTGGAATGTTCCAGAGCCAGAGTTGGCACTGGTTATCAACTGCCATGGTCAGATTGTTGGATACACAGTCGGTAACGACATGAGTTCAAGAGACATCGAAGGCGAAAATCCTCTATACCTCCCGCAGGCAAAAGTATATGATGGCAGCTGCGCAATCGGTCCGCGCATCCAACTTGCGGACGAGCCGCTGTCAGCGGATACGCCCATTCAGCTTAATATACTTCGACAAGGCATAACAGCCTTTGCAGGCAATACAGATTTGAACCAGCTTAAACGCACGCCTACCGAACTGGTTTCGTGGCTATACAGAGAAACGTCATTCCCAACAGGGGCCATATTATTTACTGGCACGGGAATAATTCCGGGAAGCGACTTCACACTTCAGAGTGAAGATGAAATTCGCATCTCAATCGGTGATATCGGCACGCTTGTAAACACTGTTGCCTGAACGCGTAACGCACCAGCTATTTTAGTGAAGGATAGGCCATGACAATCCACGGTAAGAATTTTATTGGAATCACGCTTTCTGCGGAAGGTACTGAACAGATATTTGCATCAGCGGCAGTGAGCGGCGAGCGATTGCCTGAGGGCTTCTCAGTTGCGACATGTGAAGAAGTGAACCGCGCCGTAACCCTAGCAGACCGTGCTGCGGCACCCTACCGGGCACTTTCCGCAGAGCAACGAGCCGCCTTCCTGATAGCAATAGCTGAAGAGATTGATGTGCTTGGCGACGCCCTCATTGAACGTGCTGCCACGGAAACAGCTCTCCCCGTGGTGCGGTTAACTGGCGAGCGTGGTAGAACCACCGGGCAGTTGCGTATGTTTGCAGACGTTGTCCATGAGGGCTCCTGGGTGCAGGCCCGTATTGAGTTGCCACTGCCAGATAGAAAGCCACTGCCGCGAGCAGATCTCCGCCGGATGCTAATACCACTGGGTCCGGTTGCTGTTTTTGGTGCCAGCAATTTCCCATTTGCGTTCTCAGTAGCCGGTGGCGATACCGCATCCGCACTTGCTGCGGGCTGCCCTGTAATAGTTAAAGCACACCCGGCCCATCCCGGCACGTCGGAGCTAACAGCCAGCGCAGTGTTGCGCGCCGCAGAGAGAACTGGAATGCCCGACGGTGTTTTTTCAATGGTTCATGGGGCAAAAGACACCGGACTTGCTCTAATCAACCATCCACTGCTGCAGGCGGCAGGGTTTACCGGATCTCTGGCCGCAGGGCGAGCGGTGTTTGATGCAGCCGCTGCGCGACCGCGCCCTATCCCGGTTTATGCTGAAATGGGCAGCGTTAATCCGGTGTTCATTTTACCAGGAGCCCTTGCAGAAAGGTCTGAAGCCATTGCTGCTGGCCTGGCCACCTCCATTACTGCTGGCGTTGGTCAATTCTGCACCAACCCCGGTATCTCTGCAGGCATTCAGGGCGAAGCGCTAAACAACTTTGTTCAGAACCTTGCAAAAGGTGTTACTGCTGCAGCCCCTGGCACCATGCTGCATCCCGGTATCAGCAAAGCATATCAAGCTGGCGTCGAGCGTATTTCCTCGGCCTCTGGAGTTGAGGTTACCGCTGTATCAGAGGGTGCATCGAGTGCTTCGCCACTGCAGGCTGCCCCCACCCTGTTTACTACTACGGCAAGCACATTTCTGGCTGACCACACGCTTGCAGAAGAGAACTTCGGGCCTTCCTCAATGCTGGTAGAGGCAGGCGGACCAGAAGAACTGGAACAGCTGGCACGAAGCCTCGATGGTCAACTAACGGCAACCGTGCATGGCACACCAGAAGATTTCGAACTCTACGCCTCCCTGATCACAATTCTGGAAACAAAAGCTGGCAGGCTGGTATTTAATGGATACCCAACTGGCGTAGAAGTGGGAACTGCAATGCAGCATGGCGGGCCATACCCCAGCACTACCGATAGCCGTTCGACATCTGTTGGAACAGCAGCGATCGACCGCTTTGTCCGCCCAATCTGCTACCAGGATATGCCAGCGGCACTATTGCCTGCCGAACTTCAGGATGCAAACCCACTCGGCATTCTCCGAATGGTAAATGGTGAGTTCACCCGGGATGCAGTATCCTGACACACAGATCAATAGCCGACTTGCTACTATTATTCAGGAATTCAGAACATTACAGCAATTAAGAACTTTCCTGTTCGTATAGATATATAGGATTTCGGCTATTCTGTTTTTTTGACTCGGGTTGCCGTGCCAGTACTGTTTTTAGGAGTGTTTGCCGTGGTTAACAATATGAAGCCGGCAATCTGGTTTCGACCAGCCATAATTACATGCCTCGCCAGCGGCATCTGCCTTACTGCTATTGCTCCTGTAGGAGCACAGCCGGCAGCACTTGCCCGGTCCCAGGCCAATCAAAAGCGATCCTTCGCAGAGTATTTGAAGCAGCATCCCATCACTATTGATGATGCGGTATCGATTGCTCTTGCGACTAATCCGGAGATAGCAAGTGCACTTTCTGCCACGCTAAAGGCTCAGGGCCGCACCGCAGAAGCACGCACAGCACTTAACCCAACAGCTGCGATTGAGGCAGCTCTGACTGAGTTTGATGACAAAACTGCGATTTCGTTCGGAACCTCCAGTTTTACTTCGCTCAACCAGTTTAACCCGGTATTCACTGCCGGTGTTACCTTGCCTCTGGATGTTACAGGGCTGCTGCATACTGCGATATCACAGGCTCAGTTTGAGGAGGCCGCTTCTCGTATTGATCTTTCCAGGGTTCGCAATTCATTGGCCCTCGAAGTAAAGGCGGCCTTCTTCAATGTGCTTCGCTCGCAAGCTCAGTTGAATGCTGCACAGGATACTTACAATAACAGCCTGGTTCGCCAGGATATGGCCGAGAAGAGCTTCAAGGCGGGCGTTGCTCCCCGTTTTGATGTAATTAGGGCCCAGACAGATGTTGCAAACTCCCTGCAGGGCGTTATTTTGGCGCGAACTGGCATTAAGTTGGCAATGGCTTCGCTTAAGAATACGATGGGAGTAGATGTTGCTATCCCCATAACCATATCAGCAGAAAAGGCGGTTGTAAGCCCGCCAGTCACACCTCCTACACCGGCACCCACGGTTCCAAAGCGCACAGCTCCGAATGCCCCGGTTGAGGTTGGCACGCTGGCTCCTAGCACGGTGAGTGATCCATTAGAGCTTGGCCCAGAGTACACAAAGGCCTCTGGTGAAGCGCTCGCCAATCGACCGGAAATACTCGAAACAAGAGCTCACCTGGATGCCGCAAAGCGTGGAATCCGGATAGCCCGTAGGTCCCGAGAAATTCGGGTTGGGTTCAATCTGGGATATACGCTTACGCCCAACAACACTGCGTTTCAGCGTGAGAATGTTGGCGCTGCTACCTTGCAGGTAAACATTCCGCTGTTTGATGGCGGCGTTTCGAAAGCTCGAGAAGAGCAGGCCCGCGCCGATGTTGGCACACTGGAGGCTGCGCTTCAAAGCACAATTGATGGCGTATCGCTGGAGGTGCAGAGAGCTTATGTAAGCATTCTGCAGGCGCAACAGCGAATCGTTGCGGCGGAAGCCGGGTTGCGGCAAGCCCGGGAATCTGCCCGGCTGGCACGAGTTCGGTATGCCGCCGGAGTATCCCAGCAAGTAGGCGTTTCGCCATTGCTTGAACTCTCCGACAGTGAGAACTCGCTTGCTTCTGCAGAGTTAAATCAGATCAATGCATTGTATGATTACAATCTTGCGCTGGCCCAATTAGACCGTGCCACGGGGCGATATGCCACCATCAAGAGTGCTGATGCTGGCAGGGGCGCAATTAGAACACGCTAACACGTTCGATTTTTGCATTGAGATGAGGTGAGAATGGGCCCAATGCGGATGGGATACACCCCGAATAAGCGACCGATAGGCAAAGAGACCACTCGCCGAGTGATGTCTACATTTGGGCCGTATAAGTTGCAGCTTACGGTGGTGTTTGCGGCCGTGCTGGTTTCCGTAACACTGGGCCTCCTCACCCCTTTCTATCTCAAGATCATCATTAACGATGGAATCCTTAAGGGTCGGCTGGATATTGTACAGCGGTACACTATCCTTACGTTGCTTGCTACAATCGGTGGCACAGTTTTTTCACTGGCATACAGTTACCAGAGCATTGATATTGGCCAGCGCATCATGCGTGATTTGCGTAACGATTTGTATAGCCACCTTCAGGCGATGTCGTTGCGCTTTTTTACTGGCACCCGCACCGGTGAAATCCAGTCTCGCCTGGCGAATGATGTAGGCGGCATTCAATCGGTTGTAAGTGATACGGCCGCCAATATACTCAATAATGTCTCTACGGTGCTTTCAACACTGGTTGCGATGATCTATATGGATTGGCGGCTAACGTTGCTATCCATCGGTATTTTGCCGCTGTTTGCTGTGCTCTCTATGAAGGTTGGTGTGTTTGCTCGCGGCATCCGCCAGAAATCTCAGTCCCAGTTGGCCGACTTGAACTCCACCATGCAGGAAACCCTTTCCGTTTCCGGTATTCTGCTCACCAAAATCAGTGGCCGCCAGCAGCTTTCCATGCAGCGCTTTCAAAAAGAAAATCAGGCACTAACCGCAACGCAGATCCAGCAAGCAATGATCATGCGTTACTTTTTCAACCTCATTGGCCTTACGTTCTCTATAACGCCTGTGCTGGTTTACTGGCTGGCCGGGTACCTGGTGATCCATAATCACGATAAAGGCCTCTCTATTGGCGTAATCGTTGCATTTACGGCTCTACAGAGCCGCCTGTTTTTCCCGCTCACCAACCTCTTAAATATTCAGGTTGATGTATCCAGCTCATTTGCGCTGTTCGATCGCATCTTTGAGTACCTGGATATGCCGCAAGAGATTGCGGATGGCCCCAATTCAAAGGTTATGAACCCGGAAGATGTAAAGGGCGAGGTTACCTTTACTCATGTCAACTTCCGATACGAGGAAGGGCAGGAGGAGCTTACCCTGAGTGAAGTGAGCTTCGATGCAAAACCCGGCGAACTCATCGCGCTTGTTGGTGCCTCGGGAGCGGGCAAAACAACGCTTACTTATATGATTCCGAGGCTGTATGATGTTGAAACTGGCTCCGTATCCATCGATGGCCAGGATGTCCGCAACATCAAACTTGAATCGCTTGGAAAGATCATTGGTGTCGTAACTCAAGAAACCTACCTTGTTCACGATACAATCCGCACAAATCTGCTCTATGGTCGTCCTGATGCCACCGAAGAAGACCTGATTGCCGCAGCAACCGCCGCAGCCATTCATGAGCACATTGCTTCCCTTCCAGATGGCTACGATACCGTAGTTGGTGAGCGAGGCTATAAGCTCTCTGGTGGAGAGAAGCAGCGCATTGCCATCGCACGTGCCATCCTTAAGAACCCGCGAATATTGATACTGGATGAGGCCACTTCTTCACTGGATACGACATCCGAGCGGCTTATACAGGCAGCGCTGGAGCCACTGATGAAGGGCAGAACTACGTTTGCGATTGCGCATCGCCTTAGCACCATCCTATCTGCCGATCAGATACTTGTTATGGATAATGGCGAAATAGTTGAGCGCGGTACCCACGATGAACTGCTGGCCAAGGATGGGTTCTACCGCAAACTTTATGAGGCACAATTTGTAAGCAGTGATGGCACCATTACAGCCCACTCGGATGAGTACAAAGTCTAAACCCAGTCTGCCGTTTCGATTATCTCTTGCATCTCTACCGGTGTCAGCGCCAATTTGTGGGCATTAACAACTAAATCTCTTAGCTCTACGCCATACCAGTTTTGTTTTGCAGGATCGGCAAGGCCAGCGATATTGATGCAATCTATCGCGGCCGCCACATTGCGCTCAAAAGCCGCAATTGCCTCAGGCGTTGGGTTTTGCAGTACTTCGTTCATCTCGGTTATGCATCGCGTCATTCCAGATCTGAAATCCGCTCGATCTGCGGCGAGAAAACGGGACACAAGGTGCCTCTTCCCCAGCCTTCTCGCCATTTCGCTGTAGCTTGCGGCCGCAAAATAGAACTGTGAGAATGCAGTGAACACCGGAAAAACACTGAGTGAACGCAGGCTGGCACCGATGAATTCCGCAGAGCTATCCAGTTCAGCCATTGTGCTGGCACCGTAGGCGTTGAGTGCCGAACTAAGACTGCCTTTTCCCCAGTGCTCTTTCAGCAGCACACCCAGCCTCTCGATGCCCAGCAGGGTAAGCGGGATACCGGTGCTGAACAGTGGATCGAGAAATGCTGCAGCCGATGGCAGCATTACCCAGCCATCGCCTGCCGCAGCCTCTGCCCGATAGGATAACCGTGACGAATAGACAAACGGAAGCGTGGGCACGGCGTCGCCGAGATGTACGCGCACGGACGGGAACCTATCAAGGTACCGTTGCCAGGCCGCTTCCAGATCTCCCGGCAAGCCGAGTTCTGCAGCCAATTCATCCGTTACTGAGATGCCAGCGCTGGTAACGCCATTTTCGAAGCGAAGCACCCAGGTCCACCCGCCGTAAAAACAGTGGTGCAGGGCGGCATCATCTGCGGGATACGGGGGAACGCCCGGCACTGCGTACTCTGCGAGTTGATCACAACGATGCACATTAGTGAAGTGGCTAAAGAGAGCCTGAGTCTTAGGGAAGTCTGCAAACTCCGTCTCCTGTAAGCCCAGCAAACGGTGCAAAATGCCTCGTGGGCCGGTTGCGTCAATTAACAGTTGTGCAGTTGCGCTGAAGGGCTCGCCCATTCTACTGCCAGAAACGGCCCACATACCATGCTCATCTTTTGAAAGATCTGTTATATTCAGGCTATCCACATAATCAACACCAAGCTCCACAGCGCGATGCATCACAAACTCATCAAAATCTGATCTGAGCCAGTGCGTGTCTCCGATTTCATCGCGTGGACTGGCCGCCACCATAAGCTGCGTCGAGTGGTTACAATCACGAACGAAAGGCTGGCCCGCACGGTGATCGTAGTAGGTAAATCCCCGTTTGAGGCCAACTCCTACTTCGGGATAGGTCTTCTTCCAGGCACCATAAGTACAGAACGGCACCAGAAACGGGAGATCCCAGGTATTACCAAGCTGTTCCAGGATTAAGTTAGTGAGGGGCGAAGTGGATTCCCCGATTGCAAACCTCGGATGAGTTCCGCGTTCCAGCATAAGCACGCGCAGCCCGAGCCTGCGAGCGATCATGCTGATTAACGATCCGCCAAAGCCAGAGCCGAGCACTGCAATGTCATACGTGTCAGTCATTATCCGCAACACTCCAACCGCATGGCCGCATCCATGAGATGCTGATTGGCATTCATCGCTTCCATATTGTTTACTCGTACCGTATCATGTTCACAAGCCACAAACCTGTGGGAATCCCAGAGATCTGCGAAAACGCGTGCCTTGTTAAGCCCAACACCGTACCGATGTACGGCCTCCAGTGAGTGTAAGCGAGGCGGCTGCCATCCCGTTTCTGCTGCGATTGCTTCTACAGCGCCATTCCCCGCCCTAACCGGGATCACCACACAAACGCTGGCACCGCACTCAATGCTGTAATCGACTGAGTGGATGGCATGCTCCACACCTTCCGCTTCGGTCATAAAAGGAGTTTTCACAAGCAAAAATACGCGCAGATCGATGTTGTTGTTTATCAGAAACTCTGCTTTACGGCGAAAGGTATCCAGAGTAAAGCCCTTGTTTAGAAGCTTCAGTGATGGCGCATGTGCCGTCTCCAGCCCAACAGCCACTTCCAACTTCCCCGGTATCTGCCGTGAAAATGCAAGCGTTCGTTCGCCAATCAGCGATGGGTGGCACTCCACAACCACACGCTGGAAAGGCGTGCAGAGTTGCGCGATGGCGGCGTGGTCCTGCAACGGGATGGCCTGCGGATCGAAAAAACTGCCGGCATTGTACAGCTTGATCTGTGTAGCTGCTGGCAGTACTGCCAGCGCGGCCGCTATCTGATGCGGGATGGCACCGGGAGCGGTGGGTGTCTGCAGCGTGTCCTTCCACAAATCACACATCAGGCAACGATACGGGCATTCGGTATTGGTTAAGAACAGGATGTTGGTGGGCTGCACAATGCCCTCAGCATCCAGTTCGGGTTCGTGCAGGGTGGCGTACGCCAACTTCGGATTTACTGTTCGTCGCTGCCCGCGCTGTTTGAGTATCCATCGGGACCGCCCTGCGGCGGTCCCGGGATACACACTATTTTGTGTGGCCTGATCAGTCATCGACTCGGCGGGTTGGAAGCGGAACTGTTACATCATTACCAGAAACCCTCTCACCTTGCAGATCCCATGCTGCCTTTAGGCGTGCTTCCCACTGGCGCAGAAACACCTCGCGGCACCACGATTTGCTAACGCGCCACTCACGGTAAGTTTCACCGCCCGCGCCATCCTGGAAGCGGCGCTTCGGGGATACAGGCATATCGATGCCGGTTACGGCCTTAACGCCTGCCTGAACAACCTCTTGCTTGAGTGAGTAGAGCTTTTGGACGCTGCCATTGAGTACCTGCTCAAATGGCAGCGCGACTGCAGCCTCTATTGCAGAACGTACGGTGTAGGGTGAAAACGCTTCGAAACCATACTTCTGGGCTGGCGCGTAGGTGCGCACATAGCTTCGGGATAGACCGCCAGAGTAGGTAAGGCTGTGCTTGATCGCATCTATGCCCCACCCTTCCTGATACAGGAAGGGGTTTCGGAGGATGCTTGAAAGCGTAAGATCGGAATCCTCCAGCGGGTAAGACTTCATGTTCTCGTCGCCGCCATCTCCATCAATCATGTACTTGATCTCCGGGTAGCGTTCTCGGATTGCTTCCAGCAAACAGAGCGCCACGGCAGCACACTGCACATCTAGCGCATGATAGTCTTCAATCACAGAGATTGCCTGTTCCAGATTAACGCGCTCAGGGTTTACGAGCACGCGCTCCCACTGGTCTGCAAGCCCCATGTCTTTCATAAACTGCTCAGCCTGAGCGGCATCTTTGCCCTCGCCAAGATCCAGCGTAAAAGCCCGAATGCAGGAAGGATCGCGGCCCAGTTCATCCATGGCATTGATGGCCAACAGCAGCACGGAAGCACTATCAATGCCACCAGAGAAGGCAATGGCAATCTTCTCCCCTTCTGGCACACCCGCAAGCCAGTTCTTGAGGGCGAGATAGGCTGCACCCACATACGCTGCGCCTGTATCGGCAATATCTGTGCTGCCAGTTGCCACCGAAGGATTGAAGAAGCGATGGTACCGCGGTGCGGGATCCGGGCAGCCTATCTGATCGATTTCCAACAGGTAGTGTGCTGGCACCATGCGGGTGTACATGGGATCGAACTGCCAGCCTATTTTCTGCTCCACACACCAATCGTAAAGTGTTTCCATGCGGTCGCCAACAATGAGAAATGGGCCGTGGAACATCTTTGCCACAAAGTAGCGCAGGGGCATACCCATTGTGCGGGCCAGCCTTACTGTTTTGCCGTCTCGAACCACCCCGGCGAAGTGGCCATCGGTGGCAGCGAGCATTGTGAGATCAGCGGTGTGGATGGCCTCTGCAACCTGCTCTGGCGACTTGCCAGTAAGGCCACTGTGCCTTACTCCGGAGAGATCTACAAGCCGCTCTATTCCCATTAACATACGTCATACTCCTGTGTAAAATTGGGTTATGATTGCTGACTGTACGATACCACATGATGGCGGTTTTTTTGTCTGGTGCCGGTGACGGTACCTGCTGCCATATCGCTGGCGCATTTTTCTTATGAACAGTGACGGACCAGGTGCGCCACGAAATAACTTGGCTTGTATGTTTCGGTGCTGTTATACGCCCCTCGCAAGCTCGAGGCTACCGCGCGGGCGGTTCTGGCTGTTTTGCCGGAGTTTTAGCGGCAGGTCGGCGCTTGTGCTATCGAGATTGCTATGCCCCGTTGAAATTCACGTTGACGAGACGATTTGTCGTTGTAGATTTGCGCTGTTTAACACTGTTCGCAAGCTCACAGTTACAGCGCGGGTGGTTCTGGCTGTCTTGTTCGCGTTTTAGCGGCAGATCGCCGTTCGCGGTTGTGATGGTTTTGAGCTCTTGCAGGGCATGCATTGATGTATAGGTTATGATATCATGTAATGTGTACATATGTCTACATTTGTATAAATGTATGGGAGATTTTTGAAACTGCCGCTTGCATCAGAATGTCAAACCTGCTAAACTGCCATTACGATGCTGGTATCTATCGCGCCAATGAGCATTCTGCGCTTTCAAATTAGCGGTACTGTTTAAGACCAGTTCCATTTAGTT
>CAIONQ010000061.1 GCA_903859705.1 uncultured Chthonomonas sp. | reverse complement strand
ACTTGACGACCTGAAACGGCAGGAAAAACGAGCGATGGAAGTGAATTCTGCATTGAGAGCGTCCTCTTGTCTGATGATGGATTCGACACCTAACATTTAGACAAAGTGCGCTCTCTTTCCTCATAACATGAATAATTCAGGTTAGCTTAAGAGGCCATTCCACGACCATTGTGGAACCTTCAGCCCCTCTGGTACATCGTCTGCAGAGTGAGGATACTTCGCCATGGTTACGGTGGTTGCCCACACAAAATAATCGTGGAGTACTTTGTACAGGGCGTCGGTAATGGCGAGGCCTACATCCTCCAGAGCAAGATCAAAGCAAGCAATGGCGCGTTCATCCATCTCCGTGTGCTGCCCGTTGCCGCTGTGCATCTTCACCACCGATGTTTCGCTTCCATAACTTGCAGAATAAAAGGCAGGGCCACCAAGCGCCTCGGCCCAGTAGGCGGCAAGGTGAGCAGTATGCTGAGGGTGAAACCCATGGCTAAAGGCATGGCTAACAACCTCATCTGCCAGCACGCGTACATGCCAGGCGTGAGCCAGCTTAAGAACCCCATCGTAACCACCAATAGCACTGTATACCGAATCACGAGGTGCTGAGTCCATAGCCGTTGTCGCCTCCATTACCCATAGCCATTGGATTTTACTGTTTGTATTTTACCGCGATAGTAAGAATGGAACACAACATACTGCTTACAGTTCAGCGGTTGTGAATATTGTGTACTTAATTAGCCACGGCGGATGTAAATTGCTCATTGAACCGAGTCAGTACGGCTACGGTATCTACACCCGGCAAATGAATATCTACCAGCCCGATTATATCTTCAACAAGAGTTTCAAACTCGGATACTGCCTCAGGCAGCGGAGCCGTAAGGGCAAACTGCAGGCGCGCCAGATACGCTGGCGGCAAAATATGCATGGTACTTATGTGGCGCGCTACCCACTTGTGCCCGGGGTAGTAACCATGGTTTAGTGCGCAAAGCAAAATGAAAAGCCTGGTAGAAAGGGCAGCCAGATTATGCCGTACCAGCGGGAAATCATCGCGTTTGGCGAGCATGCGCAGCATCCAGGCGGGGCTAAAACTAAGATGTTGTTTCACCATGGCCTCCGCCAGCGCATTGGGGTAGGCGCTTGCCATCTCCTGCCATTGTTTTAGCAGAAGCTGGTTTGCCAGGCCAACGGAGTGTTGTATTGCGAAAACCGAAATCTGCTTTGATAGCCCGGCATCGTACCGGGTCACAACATCGGCAACTATGGTCTCCATTGTGGCAGTGAGCCAGTGTCCCAGGTCAATCTTAACGCCCTCGAACATATAGTCCTCACACCAGGCCTGAATCTCGGTGCTGAATGCGTTGGCATGCCAATTTGTAGCACCCAGATCTTGCGCAATCTGCTGCCTGCACTCCGGGGAAAGCTCTCTTCGCCAGAACACGGCCAATTCGATATCGGAATATTCATCTGCCCAACCCAGCGCTACGGAGCCGATCAGTGCTGCGGCTTCCACATCTGGATGCAAGGCATAATGCGCAGCAATTCTGCGAGCAATGTGCGTGCGCCACGCAATATGTTCCGCCATCTGCATTCCCTTCCGTGTGTACCATCACCATTTCATCATCTCAATGCTTAGATTGTACGAATCCTTCATTTCGAACAAACACTATGGCAGAAGAGTTACCTGTGTCACTGTATCATTCTGGCGCAAACAGTATATATGTGCTTCAAATCGCATAAACTTTACTCCATCGTCAGGCGGTCTTAGTTTCGCCGATTTTGTCAGTAACACTGGCCAACTCTTAGAACTGACCGCAGACTGGTAAAAAAAATAGCTTACTGCGTATCAAAATAGAACGCAACACCCTCATGTAACCGTGATCTTACGCGCAAAGCTACATCGGTGCTCCTCGGTTCCTCCCACCACGCATCAGGAATCACCCGGGTGCCTGGTGAATTGCATGAGTACATGTTCGCGGGGAAACTCGCGGCACCCGTGCACAAATCTCCCATAAAGGCACCACCAACTATGAAACGCAATGCAACCAACGCTGTCGCCATCTTTGCAGTAACGCTGTGGGTTTGCACAGCTCTAGGCGTTATTGTAAGAGCACAGCAAAATCCACCTTCACCAACAGAAGTGAAACCGAGCGATACCACTCAGCTCAGTGATGAATCCCTGAAGACCATGCTCACGAACATGGGACTTGAGCCCTCTGCGCTCACCAAAGGATTTCTGGTTAAGATAAAGCAGGACACCTGGACCCTGAATATTCAGCTTGTGTTGAGCCCCGATAAACGCAAGCTTGGCTTTAACGCCAATATGGGTAAAGTGGAAGATGCCGCCTCCATTTCTGCAGATAAATGGCTCGCCCTACTGGTTGCAAACGCCGATATCGATCCAAGTAGTTTCTATTTCGATAAACAAAACAGCCGCCTGCTTATGCATAGAGTTGCAGACAACCGGAATATAACGCCTGCCATTCTCAAAACAGATCTCGATAATTTCAGCCGTCAGATTAAAGAAACAAGCGAGCTCTGGAAGTTTACAAAGTAAGATCCGCAGGCACTCCAATGCATAGAACAAACAAAGTGATAGTAAAGGCACGCTCAGAGGCGTCTGCGCAGATTTGGCTACCGCGATATGCTAGTTGCTCGCCAGAACCTACTTGAGCGGAAGCGGTGAGGTATTGAAGGCATCGGGGCAAAGCAAACCTGCGGCCCGGGGTATCGGCGGCCCAAGCAGAAAACGCCCACATCAACATAATGCAGGCAACAGTGAGGGTGCGCAGGCAACTATTCAACCCGATCACTTTCGTAATAACCGCGCAAGAGTTGCAATAATTAGCAATGCCGGGCATAGGATTTGTGCCCGGCATGTGCTTATTGAGTTATAAATGATTTTTGGCCGAATGTATGCCTGCGGAATGCAACATAAGATCATTGATCTTGATATCAAGTATCGTGCAAAACCAGTGGCTATCCTATAGTACATCCACATACTTAATCTGACCGAAATTGCAGATCCTATACTATCGCTTCAACTCGTTCGCCCCTACTGCTTTACAAAATTAAGCGCGTAATCGCCTGTGGCCGAGCTGTGGATGGTGCCGGTAATATCGTTAGCATCTGGCAGGGTGCCGGTGTAGGTTACGGTAGTTCCGTAATCGTATATGAGAGTTGCAGTAAAGTTGCTCCCGGCCAGCGTGCCTGTTACCGAAATGGTGCCGGATCTGCCTGCTTCAATGGTGTAGGTACCGGTGCCAACAACTCCTGTGCCGAGCTGGGTTAGGGCCAGCGTTGTTTTGGAGCCCGGGACACTGAATGGAGTTGCCCAGTTACCAGTTACCGACTTTGTAGTGATTGCACCCGTGCCACTGTTGCCGGAGCCACAGCCGAGCCCGCCTGCCAGCACCCCGGATAGTAACAGGACCGCGCTCAATCGTATAGCAATTCCTGTGCGGGTTGGTAAATTTTTCATCGGTTATGCTCCCAGAATAGTATCTTGTGGTTTGCTTTGCTTGGATGCTGGTTTATGGGGGGCATCGATTTAATTATACTGTTGGATTGCGGAGTTAAGCACACAAATCCACGCATTGCTATGTATTAGACCGCAACACCCGCTGTAAGGGCACTCTGGTACCTACTTCTCAATAAGTACCGATGCGCTTGCCTTAAGGGGCATAGATACATGCTTTCCCACGTCTGCGTTTTCCCAGATGGTTGGGAGGTCGCCATGGGTTGATTCTCGGATCCATTGCTCAGCCACCGTAGAGCGCACGCGCAATACTGGCAGAGATGCATGGCTGCCAGAGTACCGTTCAGCACTCGTGCCCTTTTTAAAGTCTGCTTTTGTAACAGTAACAATCACTGCGGTAGCACCAAGTTTGCGCAGCATCGCTGCCTTGGCAACTACGCTTTGCAGATGTGCCAGGGGCGAAGTGGCGCTCTCACCGGGGTAGCCATCCAGTAGCAGTACAACCCTGCCCTTCACATCCAGCCCCGCTAAATCATCGTGATTGTCCCGCTTTGCCTGGATGCCGTAGCCAGCAAAAACCAGCTTGCCAGAGGCCCTGCCAGCACCCGAGTAACCACTGATATCCACATCGGGCCCAACGTCGTAAACCAGGCTCCCTTTTGGGGTTTGTATCTTAAGCAGATGCGGCACCCAGATGTGGGGCTTTGCAGGGGATGCCGGAGCGCCCGCGCACAGGCAACCAACAAACGCTGCCAGCACATGTAGTATCTTCATATTGGCACTCCCGTAGCATACACTTGAGCACGGGCACGTGCTCAGCTCTCGCGGTACCACGCCTCGATGTACTTGAGGCCGGAGCCGGTGTTGAATAGCACCACACGCTCATTGCGGCCAATATCGCCGCTTGCAAGCAGATCATGCAATGCGGCAAGCGTTGCTGCCCCTTCTGGTGCCACCATAAGGCCCGTGTGCGATGCAATTTCGCCCCAGGCGGCATGGATCTGATCTTCCGTTACTGCAATCGCTGTTCCGCCGCTTTTGCGAACGGCATCTAAAATAAGGAAATCTCCAATGGCCCTCGGTACGCGCAGACCAGAGGCGCTGGTTGCGGCGTTTTGCCACATCTCGGCATGGTCATTGCCCTCTTCATAGGCCTTTACTATGGGCGCACAGCCGGCGGATTGTACAGATACCATGCGTGGCCGCTTGTTGCCGATCCAGCCAATGCGCTCCATTTCATCAAAGGCCTTCCACATTCCTATCAGCCCGGTGCCGCCGCCCGTTGGGTAAAGAATAACATCTGGAAGCTCACCGTTTAGCTGTTCTGCCAGTTCATACCCCATGGTTTTTTTACCTTCCAGGCGGTATGGCTCACGCAGGGTGGCCATATCAAACCAACCCCTTTCTCTAATGCCTATCTGCACGTGTGCATTGGCATCCGTTATCAGGCCCTTCACCAGCGCCAGGTCTGCACCCAGCGCCTGGCACTCTGCACTAAATGCGCGCGGAGTGTCATCTGGCATGGCAACGTGGGCCACCAGCCCAAGTGCGGCGGCATAGGCGGCCAGTGCGCTGCCCGCATTGCCGGCTGTGCCAACAGCAAGCTCTTTTGCGCCCAACTCATACGCCTTTGCCACGGCCACGGCCATGCCTCTTGCTTTGAACGAGCCGGTGGGGTTCACCGATTCATCCTTCACATATAGATGGGGCATGTTTAGCCGTGCGCGCAACCGCTCTACGGGCAGCAATGGAGTCCACCCTTCGCCAAGATCTGCAACGGAGTCATAACTGCGGATAGGCAGCAGTTGCGCATAGCGCCACAGGCTGGATGGCCCGCCACTCAGGTCCTCGCGGCGGAGCGTGCACTTATCCAGATCATACCGGGCAAGCAGAGGCGCCCCCACGCGGCTCAGGTTTTGCAGGCTGTCTGCATCAAACGTTTCGCTGGTTTTAGGGCACTCCAGGTGGGTTAGCAGTGAGTTGGTTCTGGTGGTATCGGTCATGATATGATCCTGCGTTTGATTGAGCAAACTATTTCGGAACAATGTATGTAGCGTTGGGTTCTATCGCTCTTTACATAGCCGGGGAAAATGTGGTACTGTAATATACCACTTAATTGATCAACTTAGTATGTTTAATCGTGAGGTGTCTGAATGGCAGAGAAAATTGAAACATCGAACACGGAGGCGAAGGCCGAAACAGCGGTGCCTATAGAGGACATCCGCGCGGCGGTGGCACGGGTTCGATTTGGCACAGTTCAGCTGGTGATCCAGGATGGACGCGTGGTGCAGATAGATGTAACCGAGAAACGCCGCCTCACCTGAATTCGGCATACAGAAACAGAGCTGCGGTGGCCGCCTTCCGGATTCGGAAATATCGGCTGCCGCAGCTTTATTGTTTCACAACTTGTTGCCAGGTTGCGCATGGTCACCCTTATTTGGCGGGCTTTTCGGCAAGCAGTTTGCGTATCTCTTCCACTGCAAAATCTACCTTCATTCCGGAGATAACCTTGCCGATCTCTGGCGAAGACTTGCGAGCATCCCCGCTAATCCCGTTTCCGCCCTCTTCGCCGCCGCCGCCATTGCCTACCGCGGTTGGCAGCTGCTCTTTCCGAATCCAGGCTCGATTGCCTTCCAGGTACAACAGCTCAGAAGTGTCTTTGATAGAGGCGTGCTGCCCAACCGGCAAGTTGTGCGCCGTCAACCACTTGTTAAATTCCGAACCAGCTTTACGGTACACATCTGCACAGTAAACAACATGTTTGCCCTGTGCAGCATACTTTGTGTTCAGGCGTTCTGCAACATCTTTCAGCTCTCTCTGGCCGCCGCCATGATCGCCCAGAAGCACCACATTGGTAAAGCCGTTGGTTAGCAGCTGCTCTGCAACCTCCTGGTTTACCGCCGCAAAAGCCTCGCTGGAGAGGCCGATGGTGCCCGGTAGAGCAGAGCTGGCGCGGTTAATAGAGAATGGCAGAACCGGTGCCAGAATCGCGTTGCCAAGCTTGTGGGCAATCTCGAGGCCAACCGCCTTCGCAACAAAGGTATGTGCGCCTGTAACACCCTGTGGGCCCCGCTGCTCTGTGCCGCCATTAAATACCAGAGCGGTGGTTTTGCCCTGTTCGTGGATTGCTTTTTTCAGTTCCTGCCAGGTAAGCAGTTCCAAATCCAGCTCTTCCTTCTGTTGGGCTCTTACTGGCCCGACAGAATACCCGATTGCCGCCGCCGTTACCAACACGCTCAATGTTAGTTTAATTCCTCTCAAGGCATGCATGTTTATCTCCTTTAAGTCCGATGTTCTACTAAGGCTGTTTTTCGCCGCTGGCCGGCACCGACGGCTGGCTAACTTTGCGCCGAATGATACCGAGGATCTCTTCATCATCCGTGGGAGTAAGCGCTGGCGCCCCAAGCTTGAGCAGCAGAGAAACTGCTTCCGGGTGCTTAACCGGTACGCTGGATCGAAGCGAGGGTCCGTTTGCCATATCGGTAACCGACCAACCACGTTGATTGCGCGTATCAAGCCGGGCACCGGCGGCAACAAGCAACTTGATGGTATCGATATCTCCCCGGTAGGCCGCACCGCCAATCGCCGTATATCCCTGCGCATCCTGCGCTTTGGGATCGAGGCCAAGCTGCAGGCAGTACTTGATCACTTCCACGGCAGGGGTGGCGGCCTGGATGGTGAAGTTGCCGTTCCAGCCCAGGCCAGCAGCCACCATAAGGGCGTTGTCGCCATCGTCGCTCGAAACTTTCGGATCGGCACCATGTGCAATCAACAACTTCATCACGCTTAAGTCAAGCGCCTGAGCCGCTCGCCAGAAGGGTGTTGAACCTGCGGTTCCTACCCAGCATTCATCGTGGTGGGTGGGCCGAAACCACAGCTTTTTAACAAGCTTTGCGTTAACGTTTGCCCCCTTATCAATTAGTGCTTTGATAAGATCGGTGTAGCTGGTTTGATCGTGATCCGTATCCGGGTTGGGGGTCCATGTTTGTGGTGCGTACTTTGTATCTATCACCGCATAGAGTGGCGTAAGCCCATCAATACTGGGCTGGTTGGCGCTTGCCCCATAATCCAGCAGAAATTTGGCAACATCGAAGTGGCCGTTACAGATGGCTGCCAGCAGAGGAGTAGTTTTGTCTCCGGCATTGGGCTGATCAATCTCTGCTTTCGAACCTACCAGCGCCTGCACTGCCGAGAGGTTGCCTTCCCGCGCAGCAAGAATTAGCGCTGTGTTTCCGCCGCGGGTTATGGCGCTGGCTCGCCTGCCAGCTGCAGCAGCAAACCCGGCCGGCCTTGCGCCACCAGCACTGGTGTTTGCCGGCCGCTGGCCGAAACCCACTGCAGGTTGGCCACCACCAGGATTGGCAGCGGCCTCTTCTGCAGGTTTGGGCGCGGCTGGCTTTGTGGTATCGCCTGCTGACGCGGTTCCGCGAGTGGGGCGAGGGGCCGGTTCGTCGCCGCCAAAAATATCATCTGAAAGCAGGGGGTTGGCATTTGCCGGGCGGGCAGGTGCGCCCTCCCCGCTGCCATTGGCGCCGCCGGCGGTTCCGCCCGGACGTCTGCGGCGCCCCTGGCCTCTGGCCCCTCCGGCAGCATCGCCGCCTATCGGGTTGCCATCGTCATCAAACTGTTGCCTTCCAAGCTTAACCACTGTAGAAGTGGCATGGTGGTTCGCTCCGTGGCCAATGAGGTAGCGAATCACGTCCGCTCTGTCTTTCGCGGCTGCAAACATAAGGGCACTTTGCCCGTTCACTGTGTCTACAGCATCGATCTTTGCCCCATGATCCAACAGCTCCCGCACGGTATCCACGCTGCCAGATGCGGCTGCAACCATAAGTGGGGTGGTGCCGTTTGTATTGGCAGTATTCGCATCTGCCCCGGCTTTCAGAAGCGTCCTGGTAAGTACCGGGCTTCCGATTTGTGCAGCCGTGTAAAGAGGAGATATGCCATCCACACGCGAGGCGGTTTTCGGGTTGGCACCCGCGCCAAGCAAGAGGTTTGCCAGCTTTACATCCCCATTAAGCACGGCCCAGTGGAGGGCGGTAACGCCATCTGGCAGAGGGGCGTTAACGTCTTTCTTCTCTTTCAGCAGGCTACGCACAAGCTCATACTGCCGCGATCGTGCCGCTGCCGCCACTTCAGAGCCTGCTGCATAGGCGCAAAGCGGAGCCGAGCAGGCTGCAATCACGGCGGCCGTGGTGAGCCATGCAGATACGGATAGTAATTTCATAACGCCACCTCCCCAGTGCTATCGCCAATATGTTTGGCGTCTACGCCCAGCCTGTGCAGCACCGTAAGCAGCACATTGGCCATAGGCGTGCCTTCGGCGCACCTTATGTGCCGGTTACCTTTTAGCGCGCCGCCAGCCTTACCCGCCAGGAAGATGGGCAGGTGCTTGTGCTCATGAACATGGGAATCTCCCATGGGGCTTCCGTACAGCACCAACGTGTGATCCAACAGATTGCCATCGCCATCCGGGGTGTTTTTCAGGCGGTCTATAAAGTAGGCGGCCTTGCTTACATGGTAGGCATTGAGGCGTGCAAACTCTTCCAGTTTTGCCGGGCTTTCGCCGTGGTGAGATAGAGCGTGGAACGGCGACTTAACACCACTTGCCGGGTAGATGCGTGAGCTAACATCTCGGCCGAGTTTGAACGAGGACACCCTGGTAACATCGGTGGTAAAGGCAAGAACCTGAAGATCAAACAGAATTTGAGAATGCTCTTCAAACGTATCTGGCACGCCAATTGGGGCTTCGATGTTCAAACCGCCGTGGCCGGCAGCGTTAAACTTCTCAAGCTTCTGAATGCGGCGCTCCACCTCACGCACATCTTCCAGATACTCGGATAGACGGGATCTATCGGTACGCGGCAGATCCTTGTTAAGCAGCTTTACCTCCGAGATAACGGTATCCAGCACCGATCTATCTGCCGCCTGGCGCCTTGCACGCTCTGTAGGGGAAGCGCCATCTCCAAATAGCTGCTCGAATACGGCCCTCGGGTTGCGCTCCATAGGCAGCGGTGTGGTCGGCCCGGCCCAGCTGATGGTGTTTGCATATACGCAGCTGTAACCAAATCCGCATGCGCCAGATAGTGAGCCCACATCCTCTATGCAGAGCTGAATAGATGGGAGCGGCGTGTTTCGCCCGGCATAGCGCGCATAGATCTGATCGATAGAGGGGCCAGCAAGGATGTCTGAACCTTCTGTCATCCGTGGATGCGACGCAGTTAGGAAAACGGCCGATGAGCGTGTATGATCGGCACCCTCTTCTGCCGGAGACAGCGACATCGCATTGTGAAGATCGGTATCGCTAACAATGGTGATGTAATCTCGAAAAGGTTCCAGCGACTTAAGCGAGGTTGTGAACTCAAAATCTGAGCCCACCTTTGCCGGCGACCAGTAGTTTTTTGCCCTGCCTGTAGGTGAGCTGCCCGCTGCGCCATGCACCATTTCGATGGCGGTAAAGCGCGTTTTAGGGTCGGCCGCAGAGCCTTTTGTGGGTACCTGTGCCCCTACCATAGACTCCAGAAAGGGCAGGGCAACGGCGGCACCCGCCCCTTTTAACACGGCGCGCCTGGATAGCTGCTTCTTAGTGATGAACATTGGCTGAACCGGCTTCCTTATTAAGAGCGAAATCGCCTTTGCGACCCGAGGTGTTTTTGTTATTGGTAGGGGTTTCTGAGCGCAGTTGGAATGGAGCGCTTTCAACAATACCGAGCACAAGTGAGGAGAACTTGCCACCCTCACGCTCTGCTCGGCGCTTAATTCCACGCACAGCGGGCATATCGTAATACTCGGCGCCCCGGCCCAGCGCGTAGGTTAGCAGACGGCGGGAGAACGCAGTTTCAAACGCATCCTTATGTGACAGCAGGGCTTTACGCAGGGTTATAGGATCAGTTAGCTTTGTGCCATCCACCAGTTTGCCCGTGGCATCAATGGCGAATCCGTTGTCGCGGCTGCGCCATGCACCGGTGGCATCAAAATTCTCAAGAGCCAGTCCAACCGGATCCATGATGTTGTGGCAACCCGCGCAGGAGGGGTTCTTACGGTGCTCCTCCAGGCGTTCTCGCACGGTTCTGGGCGTTATGCCCTGGCTGTTTTCTGCAAGCGGCGGCACAGCAGCGGGTGGCGCGGGTGGCGGGGCGCCAAGCAGGTTATCCAGCACCCACTTGCCGCGCAGAACCGGGGAAGTGCGGTTGGCAAAGGAGGTAACGGTGAGAACGCTGGCCTGGCCCAGTAGCCCCCTCCTGTTGGGATCCGATATTTGCACGCGCTGAAATGCGTCTCCGGCCACATTGGGGATCTTGTAATGGCGTGCAAGCTGTTCATTAACAAAAGTGTAATCGGCGGTGAGCAGATCCTGTACCGGGGCATCGTTTTGAACAATGCTGGCAAAAAACAGCTCTGTCTCCTTATGCATCGCCTTGATAAGGTTTTGATTGGCGTTGGGAAATGTGAATAGATCTGGCTGGATATCGCTGAGGTTGCGCAGATGCAGCCATTGGCCGGCAAAGTTGCTGGCCAGTGCCTCGCTGCGAGGATCTTTCAGTAATCGGCGCACCTCCTGTTCCAGCACGGCCCTATCCCGCAGGCGGCCTGAGGCTGCCAGATCAATAAGCCTTGCATCCGGACCGCTGCTCCAGAGGAAGAACGATATTCGGGATGCCAGTTCCAGATCGCTAATGCGGTAGGCTCCCGTTCCTGCCGTGCGAACCGGGGTGCGCTCGAAGCGGAATATAAACTGCGGGTTTACCAGCAGCCCCTGAATAGCCAACCGCAGGCCCTCTTCGTAGCCTCCCTTTTCGGCAGCCTGGCGGTAAAGCGAGAGCAGCACATCGATATCATGCGGCAGCGGCGGACGGCGGTAAGCCTGGCGTGCGAGGGCAGTGAGCACCGTGCGTGCCGAGGCAATCTCATCCTCCGGGCCATTGGGGCGGCGGATAAGAATGCGCTGGCGAGAGGGAGTTTGAGAAACACCAGTGGGTTGGAAAGGGCCCTTAATACCAACATCTTTCAGGTGTGGCAGGCCCGTGAGGCCCTGGGTTCTCCCCAGAAACAGGTCGCCCAGCGTGTGATCAAAGGGCTGTACAAGGTCTTCAATGGGGCCATCAAACTTCTGAACAAAGCTTACGCTCACAGCATGTGGGCCAGCTTTTACCTTCACCGCTTCGGTACGAAGAACTTCATCGCCCTTCATCCGTGGGTTAACCGCAAACACGCCCACGCGCTCGCCATCAATTGCTACTTCCAACTGCTCGCCCTGGGAAAACAGCCCGAATAGGAAAGTGTTGGTTGTGAAGTATAGCGACGAGGTAAACACATACTCCGCATCGGCCGGGAAGTTGTGAGTAAATACAAATCCGCCCCGAGTTCCGGGCGGTGCGCCTTCCGCGTGCTGCAGCTGCGATACAGTGGAGGGCACGTGATAAAACGTTTCGGAGGGGGCGGCGTGGGGCTCGCCCAGCGCTTCGCGGCTAATTCTGGAGGCGGCGCGCACATAGGCTGCCAGCAGAGTTGGCGATACATTTAGGACTTCAGACATGTTATCGAAGCCGCGGCTCATGTCATCTGGCGGCAGCAGCGCTGCGGTATCCACCTGCACATTCAGCAGATCCCTCACCGCGTTGGAGTACTCCGTGCGGTTGAGGCGGTGTAGAGCCGGCCTTCCAGGGTTGGGATGGCGCTCGGCATTCAGATCAATCTGAGCAGCGAGGGTGTTTATCGCTCTGGCTGCCGTGCTTACGGCAGGCCTGGGCTGGCCTGCAGGCGGCATCATGCCAGAGTTGATTTTGAGTATCACCTTCTCCCATGCTTCGGGAGATCTCTCTGGATGGGATGCATCCAGATGTGCAAAATTGAACCCGCCCGCCGCTTTTTGGCCGCTGTGGCACGAAACGCAATAGGTGCGGATAAGCTTATTGGGGTCTGCGGCATCACCCCGATACCTTGCAGGCAGGGGGCCTTGCCCATGGGTTGCGGCAGCAGTAAACAGCAGTGCTGCCGGGGCGGCTGCAAAGGCTGCCGCGAACTTAAAGTGTTTTGTGCGCAGGGTACGTGCTCTGCTATAAATGCTTGTCATCATACGGTTCCGTAGTAAATGTTGTGCCCACCACCGCGTTTAGAATGGTGCGCTCGGCGCGGGCAATCTCTTCGATAGTTCGGCTTCCCGGGTGCTCGGTTTCGATGCGGCAATCCAGTGCTACCGCCCCCTCCGCCAGGCAAATAGCCCGGTCTGCCAGAATGGCTGCCTCTTCCACATCATGCGTAACAAGCAGCATAGAAAATCCCTGTTCGGCGCGAATCTCACCGATAAGCGCTCGCATTTCGTACCGGGTTAGTGCATCCAGCGCACCCAGCGGTTCATCCAGCAGCAGAAGGCCCGGAGATGAAACCAGCGCACGGGCCAGAGCCACGCGCTGCTTTTGGCCCCCACTCAGCACGGCAGGCCAATCTGCGGCACGTTCCAGCAGTCCCACCTTCGCCAGGGCCGCATCGGCACGCCGCTTTTCGCCAGCGGGTAGGCCAATCGCCACGTTATCCCGAACGGTTTTCCATGGCAACAGGCGGGCATCCTGAAACATAACGCGCACGCCACCGGCTGTGCCGAAAAGGCCAATTTCGCCAGAATCTGGTTTATCGATGCCAGCAATCAGGCGGAGAAGCGTGCTTTTGCCGCACCCGCTTTTGCCTACCACGGCAACTGCCTCGCCGGGAAGAACGGTGAGGTTAAGCCCTTTGAGAACCTCACGGCCATCAAAGCCTTTGTGCACACCTCGTAACGAAAAGCCGATACCACGCGGTGTTTGGGATGTGGAAGGTATGGCAGCGTGTGTTTGCAGTTGTGTGTTAACGGGCATAAGCGTTGTGCCAGGGAAGCAGCCGGCGTTCCAGGCCGCGCGAAATAACATCTGCCAGCTTGCCAAGCAGGGCGTAAACCAGAATGCCTACCAGCACAATATCTGTGCGCAGAAACTCTCTTGCCTGGTAGGTCATGTAGCCAATGCCAGCCTCGGCGGCAAGTGTTTCTGCCGCTATCAGGGTTACCCACATAATCCCTAGAGCGAGGCGCAGGCCATTCAGGATGGAAGGCAGTGAAGCCGGCAGAATTACCTGTGTAAGAACCGCCCGGTTGCTGAGGCCATACACCCTTGCCATTTCAACCAGCCCCGCGTCGGCATTCCGGATGCCATGCAGCGTGTTAACATACAGTGGGAAGAACACGCCAACACTTATCAGAAACACCCGGGCCTCTTCACCTATGCCGAACCACACAATTACGATGGGTATTAGTGCCAGGTTAGGAATGGTGCGAAGCATCTGAATGGGTGTATCTAGCAGCCGAAATGCGGTGGCATTGAGGCCTGTAACCAGCCCGAGCACAAGCCCTGCCGTGCCGCCAATTGCAAGCCCACCAAAAGCCCGAAGGGAGCTTATAGCGATGTGCTTTAGCAGCTCGCCAGATTTCAGCAGAACCCATGCAGAGACGCTTACGGCGGCCGGGGAAGGCAGGATGCGCTCTGGCAGAGTTCCCGTTTTTGAGAGGATCTGCCAGAAGGTGATAAGGGCCACTGGCAGCAGCCAGGGAGTGAACCTTGATTCCAGAATGCGCACTGGTTTCATGGCTTTTGGATTTGCCCCACCTTTACACTTGCTTCGCCGTTTGCCGGTATGCGCAAAGCCGTGTACTCACCTGCTGTAAGCAGGCCTTTGCGTGCATCCACACGCTGCGGCAACAGCCCAATGCGCAGAAACTCATCGGCTACCTTCTGCTGAGCTGCAATCACCTCATCGGTAACCGGGCCAGCTTCGGCAAAACTTACCGCTGGCGAGTGGAGCCTTCGGATGGTGGTTTCTAGCGAATCAACATCCAAACTCGCCTGCTTGGCCAGCTCTTCCGCTGCCTGGTGCGGGTTCTGCTGCGCCCAGCGCGTGGTATCTTCTGCTGCTGCCAGCAGGGCACGCAGCAGATCGGGATGGGCACGCGCATATTTGCGTGTGGAGAGGTAGAAACCGCCCGGCGTAACTGTATCCTTGCCATCGGCAATGCTTCTGGTTTTCAGCCGCTTCTGTTCCCCGGCAAGAAATGGATCCCAAATAACCCAGGCATCCACACTACCGCCCTCAAATGCCGCTCTGCCATCCACAGGCGCCAGATACACCGGCTTGATATCGGTATAGGGAATGCCAGCCTTCTCCAGTGCCTGAACCAGCAGGTTGTGAGATCCGGATCCCTTCTGAACCGCTACACGTTTGCCCCTGAGATCATAAATCTGCCGAATTGGCGAGCTCTCTTTTACGATCACGGCACGGGCAAGGCCATCTTTATCTGGAGCGGAGTTAGCTGCGTAAACAATATCGGATTTTGTTGCCAGGGCAAAAACCACCGGCGCATCACCGGTCCAGCCCGCATCAATTCCACCAACAGCCAGTGCCTCGGTAATCTGTGGGCCAGCGGGGAAGCTGATCCATTCAGTCTTAACACCCAGAGCCGCCAGCTTTTTATCCAGCTCACCGCGTGTTCTGGTGAGGTTTAAGATTCCGCTTTTCTGATAGCCAACGCGGAGCACTTGCCCGGAAACACCATATGTGCTGTGGTGCTTTTTGTTGAGTGATATGCCGAGCACAGCGCCCGTAGCGATGAGCACAGCTGCACCGATAATCGGCAGCCTGGCGGAGCCCTGACTATTCGCCGATTTGTTAGATCTGAAGTTGTGAGATGGATTTACTGGCATCAGGTTCCTTCTTTACAGGCTGGTATCTGTACAGTGCGAGATATGCCAACCGTTCTTCAGAAGCCATCGGCCGATCAGGAAAGATCGGCCGAAGTGCTCACTGGAGGTAGCAGGCTGCGTGCCTGGCTTAGTTCTCGTTAAACCAGCCGGCTGCGTTCGGGAACTGAGCGCGGGAGTAAACAATGCCGTTGCCGCTAAGTGTTGGTGTTACATTTGTTGGGGCATACGCGCCAGCTGCACCCAACGGAACGTTTTTGTAGTTTGGATTGGGCGCCTGGAAGTGCTTTGCATGGCCATCGGAAAAGGCATACTGAGAACCACCAGCATGGCGACCGCGAGAAACCACGTAAGATGTGTTTGCATCAAACAGCTGAACGTTGGTGCCTGGTGGGTCGTTCGCCACTTCACCATCATGCTGTTGCGTATCGTTGCCATCTGTGTAGTAGCGGATGCCTTCACCCTCGGCAAACAGAACCGTTTGGCCAGCGTACTGAACCCCTGCCAGAGACTGTGGGGAACCGGCTGCTGGGAAGCTTGCAGTTGCAGCCATCAGCAGGCGGTTTGCAGCATAGCTGCTGTTAGGGCGAGATTGCGCCGCTGTGCCAAGATCGGAAACCTTAAAATCCGGGCATACAAACACGCTCAACGGATCGCCAATAATGGTTCCCTGCGGCACATTGGCCTTGATGTAGGGATCGATAAGGTGGGCCCAACCGGTGTTGCCAGATATACCAGCCGGGCTGGGTGTGTTGGATGGCGAGAAGGTTTCATCGTAATCCTGAATGTACATCAGCTCTCCAAGGGCTATCTGCTTCAGGTTGGAGGTGCACGTTGCCTGGCGCGCTTTCTCCCGGGCCTGAGCGAATACCGGGAAGAGAATCGCAGCGAGTATCGCTATAATTGCTATAACAACAAGTAGTTCGATGAGTGTAAACGCGCTCTGTTTGTATCCTGACTTCATGTGTGGTATGCCTCATTTGCGGCTGCCAGTTTGAAACGGCGGCCATAGTTGTGTGCGGGCTGATCCGCGGTTGTCCGGAGTGGATCGATACCGGAATGCCTCGTCAGTCGGTGTAAATAGCGAACCGTGCCAGGCTGTCGAAGGTATCCGAACTGCCTTTCCACGCTTCCCGATGTCGGGTGAGCGCACGCTTCCGGTGCAAAACCAGAAGGGCAATCCGCCACGTTGCTGAGAGCGGATAAGGACTGATGAAAAAACTGGAGGCCGCCAGAACATTGGTTGTTCTGACGGCCTCCAGTTGTCTGGTCAGCCTATGCTGCCGAATCTCAAATTGTAATGCTGCCTACCGTAGGGTTTGTGCTGAGCTGCCCGAGAGAGGCCGCTGATGGCTGGCTGAAACCACCGTTTGCAGAGGCGATTTCAATAAAGTCTACTAAATTGATAGGCTTAGTATAATTTAATATACACCGGGATTCCTGCTTTGTCAATATAGCCTACTTAATTTATCAAGCAAGGATGTTAATTCGACTGTTTTGGGTTGGGCTCGCCAGCATTGGAGGCTATGCGGTTGGGAAGGATATGTACTCTGATGGAACGCTGTCTGTAAGCCACACGCCATTGTCTGATAGGTAAAAGATGTGCCCATCGGCAGCCATGCGTGCCGAATCAATGGTAAGGATAACCGGGTTTCCGCGCCGGCTGCCAACGTTGCTGGCCGTGGCAATATCTACCGAAAGGTGCACGGCATGGCGGGCCATTTTGCTTAAGCCATCGGTGCGAATAGAGGCGATAGACCGATCGACCGTACCGTGAAACAGAACACCTGGTGGTGTGGCGGGCTGTAGGCCCAGATCCACCGGTACGCTGTGCCCCTGGTTAGCGCGAATGTGGGTGCCTGAAGCACTGTAAGAAAAACGCTGTTTGTCGTTCTCCCGTACAACGTAATCCAGTTCCTCTCGGGAAACCTTGAATCGTCTGTTGAGGGCACGCAACAGTCTTTCCGTGCTTACCCAGCCACCTGCTGGCAATTGTTCAAGCCCAACAAGGTCTGGGCGATGTCTCAGGATCAACGAAGAGGCTTTGCTGATGAGTTTTATGCGTTCTGGGGATAGTGTTGTCATAACCAGATATCGAGCGCATTAATCCTTCTGATAAACAAAGGTGGCTGTTGGTTAGCACAATCGTAAAGGGCGATTCAACTGGAAGCCTGTCAATCGTTCAGGCCCTTGCCGTTCAGTATCTGTGGGATGCACTTTTCCACGCGGGATGCGCGCGTGCTGGATTGTTTTGGTTGGGCAAAGTGCAGTAGGTAGGCCCGCTGTCGCCCGGGCGTCAGCGAGTTAAAGGCTGTCTGCAGTTCTGGCATGGCATCCAGGCGGGTTTGCAGCTCTTCAGGTACGCTAAACTCGGCAGTTTGCTTGAGCTCTACCTTCTGGCCAGATTGTTCCACGGCAATCGCATCAGCAATAAAAGCCTTTATGGCTGCATCGTTTGCAGCGATATCTTCCAGGCTGGTAACACGGAACTGGCGGCCAGATTGTGTGTTTTCGCCAATATTGGAGAGCTGGCCTGCCGGATCGGTTAGCAGCGCTCCTTTAAAAAAGAGCAGCGCGCAATACTCCTTAAAACCGTGAATCAGCACGATGTTCTTTTTATCCAGTGTAAAGCACGGCCAGCCCCACTTCAACTCCTCGGCAAGTTCAAAACTGGCGGCGATGCCGCGTAGAACCTGAAATTCGGGGATCCACTTGCCAGCACGCACAAGGAAACGATCGTCGGTCATTCTTACACTCCAGTATGAAATGGGGATAGGCTATTATGGCTTTGAACGGCTTTGCTTAAACTTGAGTTGCGGCACAGTTCGAACAGATAAGTGGCTCAATGGTGTGGAAACTCTGGTACGCTCCATCACGATTTTACCATGCCAAAACCACTGAATACTGCACAACTCTTGCATAAATCTTATGCTGAACGCGCGTTTCAGAACCATTAACGAGGCAGTGCCTGGCGCACTCGCCGCATCCCGGCTGCCCGAGTGATAAGGCTGGATAAAGTCAAACGATTGCAGTAGGGCAGCAGCTTAGCCTGTACGTCTTATTGTGATTAGAGAGACTGTTTTTCAAGGTTTGCAAGATCGGCGGGGGTATCTATATCGATTGCGCCCTCTGGAAATGGAATAGCCAGGGCGTGGGAGCGGTGGCGCTTAATTACTGAGCGGGCGCCCTCTTCGCCGTTCAGGGCAAGTAGCTCCGGAAATAACTCGCTGGAAAAGAGGGCGGGCACCCCCAGTACGCCAGCATACTCAGAGGCTATGAGTTGGTTCCCGCCTGTTTGAAAGCAATCCACCATCGCATCCAGTACGGCTGGTGTTAGCAGCAGCTGATCACAAAGCATCAGTATCACGGCATCTGGCATCTCATCTGCAAGCAGTGCTTCCATGCCTGCCCGCAGTGATGTGCCCATTCCCGCTCCCCAGTCAGGGTTCCATACGCTAACAACTGGCAGGCCCACTAATTCGGTGGCACAGGCATCCCGATGCGCACCCAGAACCACCACAACCTTATCGCATTTAGAGGCGGTGGCCGTTTCGGCGGCACGGCGCAGCAGCGTTACGCCCTGAGCATGGGCAAGCTGCTTGGGCACTCCCAGCCGTGCAGAACCGCCAGCTGCCAGCAGTATTAAACCAATGCCGGGCATTTGCTAACCTGTTTTATCTGCCTGTGTTGTGGCACAAACTCGTAAACTCCGCCATGAATAGCTCCAGAGCGGTTTCTCAGTGAGCCTCCGCTGGCACGGTTCATCACCGCCAGAATTTCAGAAATAATCGCAAGCGCTATCTCTTCTGGGGTTTCTGATCCTATATCCAGGCCAATGGGGCTGTGCAGGCGTGCCTGCGCCCTGGCCCGTTCTTCCACAGTAAGATCCGGGAGCTTTAGTTCCAGCAGCAACTCTTCAGAGCGTCTTCGCGGCCCAAGCAGCCCAACGTAACCCGCTGTCGATGGGAGAACATGTTCTAACCATGCCAGATCTTGAGCATAGTTGTGGGTCATTATCACCACTGCTGTTCGTGCGTCCAGCATATCCAGCCCTACCATGGGATTGGCCTGCGGATGCGCACAGAGAGCTGCCTCCGGAAAGCGGGTTGGTTCGAGCATGCTGGATCGGTTATCTGTAACGGTTACATCCCAACCCATAAGCTGCGCGATGTGCGCTATGGGGGGTGCATCTTGCCCGGCACCGCATATAATCAGGGAGATGGGTGAGTGAACCGGTTCTATCAGAACCTCAGCAATGCCGCCTTCAAACCCATAACATTGGGAGATGGCCCGCCCGGTATCAAGGCATTGCTCCATATCCGCCCGAATGCACTCGGTGAGGTTTGTATCCCACCCACTATCTCCGGGTAGTGCAGGACTGTTGCCAGCGGTTTGGCCGCATTGGCGGTAAAACAGGCGGTCGCCCTGTTTTGCCTGGCCAATACCCTCGGCCTGGTAAACCGTTGCCATGGCACCAACGCCTCTATTTGCCTTAAAACTTGCCACAAAGTTCAGGCAATCTCGGGCCGGGGAAGCACATGCCGGTTCAATCAGTATCCCAACCGCTCCCTTGCATCCCAGTTCCACTATTATGTCGCCATTGGATGTGTGGGCATCGTACAACACATACTCGGGCTCGCCAGATACCATAACGCCCAGTGCACGATGTACCACATCTGCTTCCAGGCATCCCCCGCTTATTCCACCTATGTGGTGGCCATCTGCAAGCACAAGCATGCGTGCGCCGGGGCGTCGATACACGGAACCCTCTACATAAACCACTGTTGCCAGGGCCAATGGTGGGCTCTTTGCCTCCGCATCTGTACACGCTTTCAGAATGCTCTGGATTTCAGTCATCACTCAATCCTCAACATGCGGCCGCCCGGTAACCCGGAAAGCGGAGAGGGATATCGTAGTCAGGCCCAGTCGTAGCCATGCTTTGTTAATGGCAGCGAGCGGACCCTGTCTCCGGTTGCCGCGAAGATGGCGTTGCAAACTGCTGGCAGTATTGGTGGAAGTGGTGGCTCGCCGAGGCCCGATGGCGCATTGTTGGTTTTGTTGAAATACACATCAATTACCGGGGGCGCCTGATGCATGCGTACCATGGGATGCTCATGGAAGTTGGTTTGCTTGGCGCGGCCATTCTCCAGGGTAATCTCCTGAGACATCACCGCACCAAGGCCATCAATAATTGCCCCATGAACCATGCTCTCTGCCGCTGCCGGGTTTACGATGGTGCTGCCAATATCCCCCGCAACCCATACATGCTCCACCCGCACCTGCTTTTTGGCATTAACCCGCAGCTGCACTACCTCTGCAAAGTGCCCGCTGTGGCTAAAGTGGAAGGCAACGCCCATGCCGGTTCCCTTTGGCAGCGTCTTCTTGCCCCAGCCAGATTTCTCTACAACCAGGTTCAACACGTCGCGCATGCGGCCATTACTCATTCCTCCGCCAAAGCCACCAAAACCAGGATTGCCCTGGGCTGGCGCTTGCGGAGAGTTGAGCAGTTCCAGGCGGAAGGCGACGGGGTCTTTGCCAGCGGCATGGGCCAGTTCATCTATAAAGCTCTGAATTACGAATGCGTAGGCGTTATCGCCAGGAGCTCGCATGGCACCTGTTTTGGCACCCAGCGGTATCAGGGAGGTGTGCATCCCATAGTTGGGTATCAGACCCACGGGGAAGCCGGGTCCAAGCGCGCATTCGGAGGCAAACCGGCCCCCTTCACCAAAGGAAACAAAGTGATCATCCCAGGCAATAAGCTTGCCGTTTTCATCCACTCCGCCCTTCAGGAAGTGAAAGCCACCTGGCCGATACCAGTCGTGCGCCATGTCATCTTCGCGAGACCAGATGAGCTTTACTGGCGCACCCATCGTCTTTGAAATCGCTGCTGCTTCCACCAAAAAGTCGTTGTAAAACCGTCGGCCAAATCCGCCACCGGCACGCACCATATGGATAGTGATATCGGCTTCGGGAATATTCAGCAGCGAGGAGATCATACCGCGGCCGGAACCCGGAGCCTGGCTGTTAGACCAGATTTCCAGCTTGCCCGCTTTATAATCTGCCGTACAGTTCTGTGGCTCCAGGGTTCCGTGAGCAAGAAATGGATAGGAGTAAGCCCCTTCAACTACCGTCTTACAGGCTTTAAGTGCGGCTTCCACCTCTCCACCATCATGCCCCAGAGTGCGTGCTGGCGCCTGTATTGAGAGCTCGGCAGCGCGCTTAGCAAACACGGAACTGCTGTGGCTTGCATCTCCCCAGCGGCCTTCCTTCCAGGTTACCTTTAGCTTTTCGCGTGCAGATTGTGCGGCCCACCAGTTAGTGGCAACAATTGCAACGCCAGATTCAACGCGATTAGGGCCGCCAAATCCACCGCCAGGGGCCTCTTTTCCCTCTATGACAAACGCATTCTTAACACCTGGTAGCTTTTTTATCTCGGTGAGGTTAGCGCTTACTACGGAGCCCCCAGTAACCGGGCACTTTTGAAACACGGCGTACAGCATGCCCGGCAGCGATACGTCTATGCCGAAAATGGGTTTGCCGGTTACGATATCCGGCACATCAACGCCACCCTTGCTATGGCCGATGATTTTGTAGTTCTTGGGGTCTTTAAGCTTAACATCGGTAGGGTTGGGCAATGGGAGGGCGGTGGCTCTGGCAGCTATCTCGCCATAACCTATCGATTTGTTTGTGGCTTTATGGAACACCCTCCCAGATTCTGTAGTGCACTCAGCAGGCGGTACTCCCCATGCCTGAGCCGCTGCAAGCACCAGAAGGTGCCTGCCTGTGGCGCCTACTCTTCGCAATGGGTCCCAGTTCATGGGCGTTGCAAAGCTTCCACCGGTGAACTGCATTCCATATTTCTCTGGATTTAGCCCTGCCTGCTTTACGCGTACCTGCTTCCAATCCACATCCAGCTCTTCAGCAATCAGCATTGGCAGCATGGTTTTAACGCCCTGCCCAATTTCAGGGTTACCCGCCATAATGGTAATGATGCCGTTGGCGGCAATGCTGATATAGGCCTGCGGGCTTAGCTGGCGGCCAAATCCCTGCCGACCACCCTGCACGGGTACCTTTGCTTCTGCCTCTGCTTCCGGGAACAATCCCAGCAGAAAACCACCGCCAGCAATTGCAGATAGTTGGAGAAACGATCGTCTATTGATGGACATCAGCGCGTCCCTCCTTTTGAAGTTGTGGATGCCTTTGCGGCCGGCTTGCCTGCGGGGGCATGGTTCGGCACCGCTGCCTTATGGATGGCCTGGCGAATACGAAGGTAGGTGCCACATCGGCACAAATTGCCATCCATAGCGGTATCGATATCTTGATCGGTTGGGTGAGGCTTCTTCGCAAGCAGAGCTGCCGCCGCCATTATCTGCCCGCTCTGGCAATACCCACACTGCGGAACATCCACCTCTTGCCAGGCAATCTGTACGGGATGCGTGCCATCTACAGAAAGACCCTCGATGGTAGTGATTTTTGCCTTAGCTGCCATCTCAACGGTTGTTATGCAGGAGCGCTCTGCCACGCCATTAAGGTGCACCGTGCATGCGCCGCACTGCCCAATGCCGCAGCCGTACTTTGTGCCATGCATGCCAAGCAGGTCTCGCAATACCCATAGCAAGGGCATGTCTGCAGGGGCATCAACGCTATGTGTATGCCCGTTCACAATAAGCTTGAACTGCATGAAGGGGTCCTTTCCTGAATCTGGCAGGCACAATGCCATCCAGAGATAAGGGTTTTGGAGAAGTGGTGCCGTTAATAAGTGGTGCTGAGGTTTAGCCCAAAAGCCGGTAATACCTCGTGTAGTAATGTTATTGTAGCCGCAAATTACTCCGGTGCACAGGGGGTAATGCTCGGTTGTTGGGTGCCTGGTGTTTTGAATTACGTATTTCGCTTTGCCTCTCCCAACCACTTCACCATCTTCGGGTCGCGGTGATCAAAGAAGCTGCTTGTACCCGTATCCAGCGTGGCGATGGCATCCATCTGTTGTTGGCTTAGCTCGAAGCCAAAAACATCGAAGTTTTCGGCAATGCGCTCCGGGCGCACCGATTTTGGGATGGCCACAACATGCCGTTGAATGAGCCATCGTAAAATAATCTGAGCCACACTCTTGCCATGTGTGGCAGCGATGGATAAAAGAAGCTCGTTCTGGAAGATGTTGTTCTTTCCTTCGGCAAATGGGCCCCAGGATTCTATCTGTACGCTATTTTCTACCAGAAACTCCTGGGCCTTTATCTGCTGGCAGAAGGGATGCGTTTCAATCTGGTTAACGGCTGGCGCAACCTTTTTGTGGATGATGAGATCCATAACCCGATCAGGATGGAAGTTGCTAACGCCAATTGCCCGCACCAGTCCATCCCGGTATAGTTCTTCCATGGCCCTCCATGAGCCATAAATATCGCCAAACGGCTGGTGTATCAAATAGAGGTCCAGATATTCCAGCTGCAGTCTCTTAAGCGATCTATCGAAAGCGCGAAGCGTGGCCTCATACCCGGTATCCTGTATCCAGAGTTTGGTAGTAATGAATAGGCGTTCTCTGGCAATACCACTTTGTTGAATCGCCCTTCCAACGCCCTCTTCGTTTTCGTAGGATGCAGCGGTATCAATCAAGCGGTAACCTACACGTATGGCCTCTCTTACGCTGGCCTCACACTCTTCGATATTCGTCATCTGGAATACACCAAACCCGAGTGGGGGCATTTCCAGGCCATTGTTCAGTACAACGTTCTGCATGTTGGTGTGGTCCTTCGTGGCTTACATAGGTGGCTTACTTGATTATTGTTTATCTTACGCACAATCCCAATCATGCCAATAAAACGATTCTCCAGTATTCTTGTTGGTTTCTGCAAACTATCTCACGCAAACCTGGCATTTTGCCCGAACGAGGTAAGATACCCAAATGGATACACCAGAGCAACCACAAATGAAAGCAGACAGGCATCTGCGCAGAGAGCAGGACTGCAAGGCGGAGCTTGTTGAGCGAATTGCGGATATGCTTTGTGAAGACGGTGTGCGTGAGGCTTTACCAGGTGTGCATATGGCCAGAGCCTCGCGCCCTTCAGAGCCGATACACTGCATGTATCCTGCGGCACTCTGTGTAATTGTGCAGGGCGAGAAAGAGGTTTTTATCGGCAATTCGGTTCACCGATATGATGTGAATCGATATCTGCTGGCGACCATTCAGCTTCCTGCAGTTAGCAGGATTGTGCACGCTTCGATCCGGGAACCGTACCTATCACTGCGGGTAAACCTGGAACCAGCACTGGTGGGCTCTGTAATTGCAGAAGCAGGATTTGTGTCCGAGCAGGCAACATCCACCACAAACGCCGTGGCAGTAAGCACCCAGGATTCGGATCTATTGGAATCGTGCTTGCGGCTGGTGCGGTGTATACGTGATCCCGGTGAAGCGCGGTTTATTGCGCCGCTTTTGAAACGTGAAATTGTGTTTCGATTGCTCGTGGCGGAGCAGGGCAGCAGATTGCGCTACCTGCCAGCATTGAGCGGCGGTTCCTATGCAATAACCATGGCTATCGAACGTCTGCGGTCAAACTTCGATCAGCCTTTGAGTATCGATGCGCTGGCAAGAGAACTCGGGATGAGCCCCTCGGCTTTCCATCATCAGTTTAGAAGCATTACAGACCAGAGCCCCCTACAATTCCAGAAGCAACTAAGGCTACTGGAGGCGAGGCGCTTGATGCTTGCCGAAGATATGGATGCAGCAACTGCCGGGTACAGAGTGGGTTACGCAGACGCCTCACATTTCAGCCGCGATTACAAGAAACTATTCGGCCTTCCACCGGCTCGCGACGCCGAACGCTTAAAGGAGACTGTATCATCTCCAAAGCCCTGAGCGCAATTCAGCAAGCTTGTACCCGCCACCAATAACTCATTGCCTCGCTGGCTAAACCCTATGCGCCAGCAGAAATATTCCAAAAACTATGGCAATCACACCGCCAAATTGGCGCATGTATTCGGCTTACTCCACAGCGCAACTGGGAAGCAAACCAGCCAGAGCAACTTGCCGGTGTACTTGCAGTGCTGGAAGGTGTTCAGCCGAGCTTCGATGCAAGCCTTACAGATGGCAAGGCTGTTTCCCTGGCAGACGTAATTGTGCTGGCAGGCTGCGCTGGAATTGAAAAAGCGGCACGCGCCGCCGGGCATGGTAGACCTGCATGACATGGGCACCAGTCGCGGCCTCATCCTCTTTCCTATCCTGATTATCCTTATCAGTGCAAACTTTTTGATAGGCAAACGCTGCCTGAGCCGATGTGGAGATGGGGCGTATAAGTCGATTAGGCCCGGCGATGCACCGAAATAACATGTCGATGAAATCGACATATTCAAATAACATGTCGATTTTGTGTCACTTTTTCGACATGAAACTCTGTTACTCACGATTTGCCAATGGTCTAATCAGAACGTCAAATAGCGGAGTATTAACAAATAGCTTGTCCTTGCCAACGCGCGTACCGGTTAGTACACCAATGCTCTCCAGCTTATTCAGGTATTCGCTTGCGGTTTGTCTGTGTGCTATCCCGGCTTCAGCCAGCATACTTATTCGTGTGTATGGTTGTTGAAAAATAAGATCCACCAACTCGTTGGCTGGCAGCTTTGGATGATGCTGGCGGATATGTTCAAGAGTGTGATCCATCAGCTTGCGAATATCATCTATTCTTTTACATGTGTCTTTGGCGGTCGTCTCGATTGCAGTCAATATGTATACTACCCAGGCTTCCCATGCGGCCTCTTCGGTAACCATCCTCAGGCCACGGTAATACTCCGATTTGCTGCCAATGATATATCCGCTGAGATATAAAACCGGCAAGGTCAAAAGACCAGCCTGTACCAGATAAAGCACATTTAGAATCCTGCCAGTTCTGCCATTACCATCGGAGAAAGGATGAATCGCCTCAAACTGATAATGAATAACTGCCAGCTTGATAAGTGGATCGAGCCCATCATCAGCATGGATAAAATCGCACAGGTTATTTAACAGCGCGAGGATCTGATCCTTGCCTGAAGGAGGCGTATAAATTATTTCGCCACGCTGATTGGCAATCCTGGTGCCCGGCATTGTGCGCAGGCCTGTATCATGCTGGCGTATGTTACTGGCAATCTCAACAAACAGGCTTGGAGAAAGAGGCCGCCGTTGTAATTCAGAATACCCATGCCACAGGGCATACTGATACCACATAACCTCTTTTACCTGCGGGTTCCACTTGCTATCCTCTTCACTTAACGCCCGATACAAATCATCATTTGTGGTGACAATGTTCTCAATCTCTGAGCTTAACCTGGCTTCTTGTAAAACTATAGCCCTTATCAAAAGGTTTTGGTTTGGGATGCGTTCACCAGCGCCCTTAAGCTCTGCCACGGCACGGCTCGCAGTGATGGCATGCTTTAGCGTAATAACCGTTTCGATTTGCGCGCTGGGAGGCAGAAATGGCAAATCATTGTAAGGCTGGTCTGGTGTAAACGGCATTTCGGCACCTGTCCTGTGGGTCCTCATGTCGATGAAATCGACATATTCAAATAACGTGTCGATTTTTTGTCACTTTTTCGACATGAATAGTGTACCACCAGAGAAACAGCCTGTGTAATAACAGGCGGAGCAAGCACGATTTGCGAGAGACCGTCCTGGTTCGCCCAATAATAACCCGGCCTCCTCCTGCTAAAACGCATCTTCAGCAGGAGCATGCCCTCGCAGGAATATCCTCTACTCCTGTATCTGCCGTAATTCTATTCCAAAACCGTACTCTTCGCCCATAAGCGCAGCCGGGTGCAGGCTCGCGGCTTCAATCGCCTGCTCCAGGGTATCGGCTTCTATTATGAAAAAGGAGCCAATCTGCTCCTTTGTATCCAGAAATGGACCATCGGTTACGGTGGTTTTGCCGCCTCTTTGCTTGATTGTTTTTGCCGTGTTTGAGGCGAGCAAACCCTCTTCTGCTGCCACCATGCCAGTGGCTCGGAAAGGGACACACTGGGCGAAACAGGTTTTTAGTATCTCAGCACGCGCCGATTCGGGCACAGCGCTGAAAGCAGCTTCGTTCAGATATCCAAGGCATAAAAACTTCAATTTTCTCTCCTTTGCGGCACCTGCCGCCATCGCGTTCACCTATTGTCGTAATAGGAGAGCAAAATCGACATCTTACAGAGTTCTTGTTTCACTCGGCTAACAATCGGCTCATTTCCTGAATTCGTTTCTCCAGAAATCGCTGCTCGGCAGCCTGTTCTGTATGTTTGAGAGCAGCCAGGTAGCATTCCTTTGCCTGTGCGTATTGCTGCAGCCTGCGATAACAATCTGCCATTGTAGAGTGGGCCAGCGAGTAACCAAGTAGCTCTCCCGCGTTAAACATTACATCTATTAGGGCCAACCCTGCAAATGGGCCATCTCGCATTGAGATAGCAGCCGCGCGATTTAACGCCACAATTGGGGACGGATTAGATGCTGCTATCTGGTTGTATAGCTCTATGATCTTATCCCAATCGGTTATGCCACTCATTGCGCCAGCGATATGGGTGGCAGCTATGGCGGCCTGCAGCGTAATTGGTCCGGGTTCGCCAGAACTCAATGCCTCGGTGGTAAAGGCAATACCCTGAAGAATAACCTGCTTGTCCCACAGTTGCTGATCTTGATCTGATAGCAAGATAATGTCGCCTTCAGCGGTCGCGCGCGCGTCTCGCCGTGCTTCATTCAGCAGCATTAAACCGAGCAGCCCTTTCACTTCTGGTTCTGGAATGAGCTCAACAAGCAACCTACCCAATCTAATGGCTTCTGCAGAGAGTTTTAGCCTGGTTAGGCTGGCGCCACTGGTTGCATAATAGCCTTCGTTAAACAGCAGATAGGTTATTTGCAGTACAGATTGCAAGCGGCCCGGCAGGGCATCCTCATCAGGTACCTCGTACCGTATATTCTTCGTGCGTATTTTGGCCTTTGCACGCACAATGCGTTGTGCAATAGTGGTATTGGAGCACAGGAACGCACGGGCTATCTCATCGGTGGTAAGCCCACAAACTTCTCTCAATGTAAGCGCAATCTGCGCTTCCGTGCTGAGCAGGGGATGACAGCAGGTAAATATCAATTGAAGCCTGTCGTCGCCCCAATTGTTGGCATCAAATGCAGGAAACAGTTCCTGACTGGCTGGCAATTGCTGCGCTGCCTGATACAGTGCAGCAAAGGTTCTGGATTCTTTTCGAATGGCGTCGACGGCTTTGTTTCTGCCTGTGGAAATTAGCCAGGACCGTGGATTGGCGGGCACTCCGTTAGCTGGCCAGGTTTCCAGGGCAGTTGCAACCGCGTTTTGCAGCGCATCCTCTGCCAGATCAAAATCGCCGAGCAGGCGAATGAGCGTAGCCAGAATTCTGGCATGATCTGTTCTAATGATCTCTGCAATCAGCCCCGCAACTGCATTTTCTTCCGGCCCGTTACGCTTCATTTATTCTGCCTGCCCGCGCACAATACCCCTATCAAAAGAAGGGGCGAACTTCCACGGGCGTTCGGCATGCCAGGGCCGCCTTACGCCCCCACTCAAGCGCCTCTTCCATGCTCTCCGCCTGCAATACCCAGAACCCACCGATGTACTCCCGAGTATCCAGGTAAGGGCCATCGGTAACAACAATTTTGCCATCCACTGGCTTCTGCACCGATTTGGCCGTGCCAGGCGATTGAAGACCACCAACAAACAGCCGTACACCAGCGGCAACCATTTCGTCGTTAAGGTCATCAATCGCTTTGTGCACTTCAGGCCCTTCTTCTACCTTGCCGTCGAAACCAACCGGATGATGAATGGCAACCAGGAATCTCATGGCATCCTCCTCGAAATAATCTGACAGTCAGGATATCAACCCTGCACTTATTGTCGAACGATTGCTGGTAAATTCGACATGTCTCGGGAGATTCTGCAAAAAACATAGTCTGGCCGTGCTTTACTCGGGCTGTTTATTGGTTATGTCTGGGGTTGTGTGCCTTCACATTGGTAACGGCGGTGCGTTATCATCGGAACAGTATGCTGTTTGGGTATACCACGCCGTTGCCCGCAGCAAATACGCCCAGAAACTCCCCGGTTCGTCTACGCCGAACGCTTAAAGGAGACTGTATCATCTCCAAGGCCCTGAGCGCAATTCAGCCAGCTTGTAACCGCCGCCAATAACTCATTGCCTCGCTGGCTAAACCCCATGCGCCAGCAGAAATATCCCAAAAACTATGGCAATCACACCGCCGAATTGGCGCTCGAAACGCCCGTAACTGCTGAGCTGATATCGCTCGCCAAACCCAGGGCAGTTAACCAGCAGCAAACCAGAAATGATAGCGATAATCCCGTACATTGTATAAGTCTCCCGTAGTTAGGTATCAGTATCTGAGCGCACTTAATGCCGCACTACACTGGTGCCCGGATAGACGGGAGCTGTTACACCTGTTCATATGGTTTTATAAAGATAAAACCGCAAGGCAACCTTATCGCTGGCTCAATGTCATAATTTTGTTCGCAAAATATAGTGTAAATTTTTGCCCATTAGCGTCCCTCAATTGAGCTCAAATGGGGACAAAAACGGGCTTCAACTGCGGAATTTGGTACAAGCCTTATTGAAAAGTGTGCCCAGGCATTGCGCCCAAAGTGCGATACCTGGCAGCACAACGGTAATCTGCAAAATGGGATCGGCAATTGGTGATTGTTATACTTATTTAGCAGATGCAGCTGTTGCAACAAACGCAAAAGAATCCAGGGTTGCATCCCGCATGGCTGTGCCATCGGCGCTACGGCTACTAACTACAAGCAACTGGTAAAAGTGATTGCCGCTTAGGATTAGCCTTGCAGTGCCAAGGCCACTATCCGGATCGGTGGCCGAGCCGATTTCAAAGAGGATATCGAGGGCAGGTTTGCCCTCTACCGTAGACCAGCGCGTCTCTAACGGAGTTGCTTTGAACTCCCCAAGCAGCTCTTTTGCACCCAGCTCCAACAATAGCTGAATTGCATTCTGATTGTCTACGGACGCTTTCACATCTGTGTAAGAAGTGATACACACGAACTTATCCGGGTTGGACTCAGAAGTCCACATATGTATCCGGGTGTCGCCATCCTTTAGTGCCTGAAACTCCGGTTTGGCAGGCATTTTGATCTTGAACTGGTACTCCGTGTTTTGATAAGTGATCCACTTTGCGGGGAGAGGCTTGATGGTGATTAACTTAAATGAGGAGAAGTAACCGTTTGCCTTCGCATCAAAATCTGCTCCGGTTAGCCCGGTATAGGAGAGCGTGTAGAGCGAATTTTTCGCAACGAGGATGGCTATTGAAACGGAGACTTTTGCGTTATCCGGCAGAGTTGTCTGCAACAGCCGCCCCGCTTGCTCTGCGAACGTTGCCTTGCTCTGTTTGATATTAGCACCCTTAAGCTCTTGCTGTATGCCCGTCGTGAACTCGTCCAGAGCCCAGTCTGGGCCGAGCGCCCTAAGTTTAGCCACATCCAGCGGGATATTGCCAAGCACCTGGGAAACATCGTCATCCGTATAAATGTAACGGTGCGTAAGCCCAACAACACCTCTGCCCTTATTATCGCTTACCTTGTGCGTTGGCCTGCCCGTCATCCCGATGCTGCACTGCGCATCTTTGCACACAAAGATCTTCGGCTGTGGCAGTTTTACATCCGCCCTGCACAGAGCCGGAAGCAGAATAAAACACAACATGAATAAAACACGGCGCATCTGGATCTCCTTATACACGTGAGTATTGCTGGCATGCAGTTCCGTGTGTGGCGGCGTGAGTCCTGCACGCGCTGTTGACCGCACGGAGCGAGACCAATTAATAGGAAGAACACGGTTCCAAAACCAGAGGGCCAACACGCCAACCAGTATCACATTGCCCCTTGCCTCCACTTAACCCTTGCATGCACAAGGTGGGTATCTGAGGGATGGTAGTCTGAGCTTATTGCAAACCAAAAGCCAACAACATTGCCAACCCACAGGGCGTAGGTCTGTTTGTGTCTGTTAAGGACAATGCATTAACCCTTGCTTCGCACTAATTTATCCTGATAATTGTATGGAACCGTGCATATCGCCCATCCGTCTTAACACCATCTTAACAATTGGTGTTAAGGTGGCTGCTTGAGCCTCCCTGCTCTGCGGCAACTTATTAGCGTGAACCGGTTTTGCTTATTCTGTTAACAACGATGTTTTACACCATTGCGCTGGCGCAAAACGAACCTTTAATACCAGGGATAACGTTCTATGAATGGCAAGTACATTGGTCAGCTCCCGCGGCAAGATCCGCTGCATGGCTTTCTGGCAAATGAGGTTCTTCAACGGCTTCAGGTTAATCAGCCGAAGCCAGAATTTCGTGTGTTTGAGCTTGTAGCCAGCAATGCTGTGTACGCATATGAGGAAAAACACAGCAAAACGAGAGTAGTTGGGAAGTTTTTTGGCCCTACGTTTGGATGGGATAGAAACCGGGCTATAGCCCGTGCGGACAAAGAGTACTGCAATATGGAAACGTTACGTGGGTTCGGGCTTGTTGGCTGCCCGCATCATGTGGCCCGCCCATTGTGCACAAATAAAGACCTTAACTGTTTGCTGGTTCAGGAGCATTGCCGCGGTGAATCTCTGAGTCATGCAATCGATATGGCAGTACATCAGCACGATGATGGCCACCTTTTCTGGCGCCTAACGGCGCTTAGCTACTTTCTATCCACCCAGCACAACCGCACCGCCAATGGGATGGGAGTGGATTTTGACGAAGACTGCAAGTATCTTAACCACCTGCTAAGCCAGCTTAAATCCAGCAACCGCATTAGCTGGCAGGATGCAGATGAAATTGCCTGGCTAAGAGACTGCTGGCGCACACGCAGCGAAATGTGGGCGGACCAACAGGTTTGGCTGCATGGCGATGCCACACCGGCCAATTTTATGTTTGGATCAGGGTTGGATGTGGTTGCGATTGACCTGGAGCGCATGAAGCGCGGAGATAGAGTGTTTGACGTGGGGCGGATTGCGGGCGAGCTGATGCATGCTTTTATGATTGGCCGGGGAGACAAGAGCCTTGCCGAGCCATTTATTGGGCACTTTTTGTGGGAATATGCCTGCCACTTCCCAGATAGATACAGTGCCTTTCGATCGGTAACACAACGGACTCCGTACTACATGGGGCTTACGTTGCTGCGAATAGCGCGCAACTCCTGGATATCTGGCACGTATGCAAACACATTGGTGCAGCAGGCCAAGGTGCTGCTGAGATCATCTGCATAACGGCAAAATCTAACCTTGCCGCGGGATTATTTTAGGATTGGGAGCGCTATGGAACCGCTGGATATACAGGCAATCGCCTTTGATGTGAACGGCACCCTTATAGATATACTAACCGATGACGCCATGGAGGAGATCTACCGCTCCATTCGTCACTACCTTACCTACCAGGGCATTGATCTTGCGCGCGGGCAGGTGCGCGATCTCTACTTTCGCCATATGAAAGAGCAGATGTACTCCAGCGCTGAAAAGTACCCGGAGTACGATGCGATTAAAATTTGGCAGCGCATAGTATCGGATCATCAATCAGATTTCACACGGGCGTTGCCAGCAGAAAAGCAGCGGCAATTGCCACTATTCCTTGCGGAACTGCACCGTGGTATATCACGCAAGCGGCTGGAGCTGTACCCATTTATGTTTGATGTGCTGCAGAAGCTCCGAATGAAATACCCGTTGGCGATTGTTACGGATGCACAGAGTGTTTTCGCCCGCGCTGAACTGCACAAAGTTGGAATTGTGGATATGTTTCATCCCATCATAATTTCGGGCGATTATGGCTACCGAAAGCCAGATGCCAGGCTTTTCCGGGCCGCAACTACTGCGCTGGCAGTGCCCCCCGAGCGTACGCTTTACGTAGGAAACGATATGTACAGGGACATTTATGGAGCGCGGCAAATTGGGATGAAAACGGTGCTGTATATGTCTGAATTTGGGGACAAAACCTACGATGGCACCGCTGCGGATTACACCATATCAGATTATAGAGAGCTGCTTAAGATAGTTGGCATTGTAGATTAAGCCTATTACTTGCTCGCCATCACTTCCCAAGCCACAGCTGTTTGTAGGTAGCTACATCCTGCGGTGTTAAGGTGTAATCGGCAAATATCGCAACGCCTGCAAAGTTGGCTCTGTCGGCAGCGGGGTCGTCAAGGCCTTCTCGTACAGCTCGGAGTGCAAAGTACAGGTTCTCGGCCCTTGGATTGTGGGATCGGAGGCCATCTGCATAAGCGGGCACGCCAAATACAGCCTTGCACGGGCTGCCAGATTTGCCAATGGCGGCGGTTACCTTAATTGCTTGCTGCCGAACAAGCCACGAGTATGCACGCGGAGTATAGAAACCGGAATCGTAACACATAACCGCCATCTCATCGCACTCGTTAGCAACGGCTGTGAAGTAGGTTTCCGACCAGCTAAATGCGCGCAGCGGAGCTGGCTCCCACATGGGTGTTGCAATTGAGAGGAGTTTGCTGCGCCCGATGGCCACCTTCGTTTTCCTCAACAGATCCAGAAACTCCGGTGATCCGCTGGCAACGGGCTCAACATCCCACTGAACTCCATCAAACCCAAGGTTATTGGTGGCATCTGCAGCGGTTTTACACATCCCGATAAGTGCACTTTGATCTGTCAGGTTTACGCCATTGTGTTCTGCTGGGTCGCCATTCACATAGATCCACGCAATTAGCTGTACGTTGGGAGCCAATTTTTTGAGTGCTGCCGTGAGTTTTAATGTGTTGGGGCCAGGTGGGTGCTTTAGCTTGCCAGTAGCATCCACAGATCTGAGATGGATGTAGGCTCTGCGCACCTGCATCTCTGCAAAACGGCTGGCAAGCGCGGTATATTCGGCATCTGAGTGTGGCGAATCCGCCCACGTGTGGCGCACCCATATCCCATTATCCCCCGTGTTTCGGGTGGGTGCAGTTATGTGAGACCGATATGGGTAAGCAAAATAGTCGGCAGCAAACACAGTGACGGCTATCAATAGCATGAACACCACACGGCGTACACGGCGTTTTCGGTGCTCTTGCTTCATGGTAGCTCACTCTGCAAACGATCGAATTAGCCTGTGAAGACCTACTCAATCTGTACGTAATCAGGCGTAAAAACTATCCGCCTTCCACAAAGCGTTTGCACATTTCACTCACAACGGTATATGGCTGTTCTGCAACCCACTTATCTGTAAACTTCCAGGTTGGCACATTGTAGATGCCGGCGGTATGCGCGGGGTCATCGAACTCCACAATACGATCTCGATAGGTTCTATTATTTAGTGCCTCAACAAAGTCCTGGCCATTCAACCCAGCCTGTACCGCAACATCCTTCAAAACTGCCAGGTCGCTGATGTCCCTGTCGTCTTCCCAATAGGCGTGGTACAGTGCGAGGATATAGGCGTCTTGTTTGCCGGCTTCCCAGGCGAACTCGCCGCCCTCAAGCGCCCGGCGAGAGTTTGAGAGCTTGCCTTTGCGCTTCGGCAACGTTAGCCTATCGGCTGCAAGAAGCAGCTCGAAACGAGAAGGCACTTCAGGCTTTATGTCCTCCTTGGGGTCCCTCGGCTTTGGAGTGTAAACGAGGCCCTCTGGAAGCAGCTCAAACCCAACCCAGCGCAGAGTAATTGTTGGAAATTCTGCGCGCATCCACTCGGCCTGCCTTACGGCAACCCAGCACCAGGGGCAAACAACGTCGTGCGCAACAATCAGTTCAGGCATGTTCTTTCCTTGCTATTTCGGCCCATATAAGTTGTTAAGTTTTTGGAGTCTGCTCGCTGCAACATTACCGGCAATACTGCAGTAGCGTGCAGAGGTACTACTGTATTAATGTACGAATGAAAGGAGGCAGCGGGCCGTGTATATTCCTAATTGTGATCGTCCCCGATTTTGTCCTATTGGTTCAACAGCAGCCACCGCAGGCTGCCTCGAAAATCGGCTACACTCATTTGTGGTCTGTTAGCCTTTAGCGCCGAGTTCGGAGCCATGAAATGCGTCAATCTTTATTACCTCCAGCCATTGCGATCTCCATGATTTTGCTTGCTATGCCCTTGATAGGCAGATGCCAGGAAACGATTGGCGGTGGCACCATTTCGTCTCCAGCCATGGGGCCAAAACCATCGTATGGCATCGGTGGTCCGGGTATGGTTCTGGTAAAAAACTGGCACTTCGGTACCAGCGGAACTATAAAAAACTATGCAGATATGAGCGCCAATTTCCTCTACCATGATCAGTTTGGAACAATAGGGAATGGAACCAACTATGGCGCTGTGATTGTTGCGCCAGATGCAGCCAACGCGCTCCCCAATCAACCCGTAGAGGGCGATGCCTGTGAGCCGGTTCGTAAGTTTACATCGAATTCACTTATAACGCTGCTAACGCCATTGTACGGTGCTACCAAAGTGGTGCCAACACAGCATAACGCTGGATGCGGATCGTTTATGGCTAAATGGAAGCTGCCCAATGGGGGCTCTTTACTTGGCCAGGATATTGTGTGGGAAACCCGTGTGCGCTACGTTACTCCGCCATACTTCTGGTTTGCGATCTGGACTGCCGGGAATAAGTGGAGCAATGGGGCGGAACAAGACCTTGTAGAGAGCTTTGGATACGATAATGGGGGTGGCAACACCAATTTCGATGGTCGCTTCTGGCACTCCAATGCGGTAGCCGGCAAAGATACAACCGATTACGGCAATTGGGGAAAGGCGATGGCTGGCAGGGGGATTGCTAAGTTTGATGGCACCGCGTATCACACCTGGACCTGGGTTTACAAGAAGGATAACTCCTACGCGATGTATGTGGATGGCACTATGGTTCAGAGCGGCGCAGACTACCACTGGACCAACGGCAGCAAAGCCACCGATGCACCCATTGATATGTGTTTTCTTTTTGATGGAGGCTGGGGCCACACCCAGGTAGGCAGTGTTAACAAATCGCTGCCCGCCTCCGCGTTTGCTGGCAAGTACTACGAGTGGAGCTACAGCCGCGTGTATCTGAGCAATGAAGCGAAATAGTGGATGGCTCAGAGATTGGGCGGTCCCGCAAGTATATCTGCTATCCCCAATTTATGTCCGGGGCGATTATAGGTGTGCCTGGTGCCAGAAAGTTTGCCAGGAAGTAGGTAAAACAGAGATCAGTAATATTGCCTTGAAGTAGCGGTATAGTCATTATTGAAGATTATTGATGGAAGTGGCGTACGGAGGATCGGGTGAAACTCTCTCTTTTAATAGCCCTCATTGGCCTGATTGCTACCGGGTGCAGTTTCGGTCAGCAGCCGGATTTTGCATCGCCAAAAAGCACTGTGCAAGCCCTGATGGAAGCCGTACAGAAGGACGACATCAAGACCATAGCCAGATGTGTTGAAGGGATTGATGAAACCCAGTTGCCGCCACAAAGAGGCATGGGCTTCGGGGATGCCACCACGTTAAAGGATCTGAAGTTTGTTGTGGAGGTTACTGGAGATACAGCGACGGTTGCGGTTTCCTTCGAGGTAATTCCCAAAAAGCCATTACTTGCCGGCACCGATTCCTTTTCTTACGTTGAGATGTTCAGCTTGAAGAAGGCAGCAGCGGGGTGGCTAATTGTGCCCGAGAAATACCCGGTTAAGGGAACAGATCCCAGCTTCCGACTGCGGTCTCGCCCTGTGCAGAATATGATCGCTCAGCTTGCTGCCTGGCAGTCGTTGAAGAAGGCGGAGAAAATCGCTGAGGCCGGCCCCCCCGATAGTATTGGCAAGTGCCTGTTTAACCTTACTAAATTGGGCGAGGCGGTCAAAATGTATACAGAGGATCAGGATGGTAAGCTGCCTGCGTCCCAATCGGAATTCCGCACTGCTCTCACACCCTACCTCCGATCCATCGATCAATTTCACTGCCCATTGGATGCAAAAGGCGCCATCTCTTACAGCATGAACGCAAATCTGTATCAGCGCAAAATGGCTGAAATCCATTCGCCAGCAGAAACCGTTCTCATGTATGAAGGTACGGGCGGTTTAGTAGAGTATCGGCACGGTAGGATGGCGTGTGTCTGCTTTGCAGATGGGCATGTAAAGATGATGACACCGGAACAGATGAAATCAGCAATCCGGAAGCTGCCTCCGCCCACTACCGGGCATCTGCCGGCAAAGCAAAAGCTGAAGTAGGCAAGTGCCGGTTAGCTATTTGCGAGGAAGCGTAATAGTATAGGGCAGTAGCAAATCCAGACATAGTTTATCTAACATTCAGGTACAGAAGTACTCACCCGTAGGCGAGCAAGTGCCGCCGGGCGATGTGCGCATCAGCTGAAATGGCTAAGAGATCAGCGCTCAGTTTCTGCTGCCGTGGTATTGACCATCCCATACCATGTGCAGTCAATCACGGGACTCCACCGCAGCTGCAATCACAATCTGAAGAGCGTGTTCCGTGGAACAGCTTACGCTATGGGTAAACCATGCCGTTGCTCGCAGCAAATTCGCATATTGGGCGATCGCAGCGCTTATTATTGCTGTTGTTGCACAGCATACTTTAATGCGGCATGGCCCATGCGAGAGGCGTAACAGATATTTGCAATGGGATCCCAGGCAAAACAACAGAACCAGCCAGCAGCCCACTGTTTTCCCGGAGTCCAATCCGGAATATTCTCCTTTTCAAAGCTGGGAAATGGCGCAATGAGCTTCCAGTGTTTACCACCATCATCCGTACGATAGAAGCCTGGCATGCCATCGCTGGATCTCTTCGGATCTGAGCCTGCCTGGCGGCCAACAACCACAATCTGCTGCGCTGTTTTACCAAAAAACGGACCCCATGCTGCTTCAATCGGTGCGCCCTGAACATGCCATGTTTTGCCCTTATCAGCGCTTACCATCAGCCCATCCTTACAAACCCAATAGCCTTTGCCATCCAGCACGGTAAGCGTTCTGCCCGTTGGCGTTATATCGGAAACGGAATTCCATTTAGCCCCGCCATCGGTACTACGCAAAACGCCCGTGCCCTTGCTGGCTACAAAAGTACTTTCATCAAAGAGGCCAATGGAGGTGAAGTCTTTACCCAGCAGTTTCCATGCGGCACCAGCATCTGTGCTGAGGTGCAGTTCGCATCCCGATTCGTGGTGCACTGCAAGAATGGTTTTTGGGTCTCTCGCGCTCCAGTCCACAACGCCGTAATCCCACCCTCTGCCATGGTTCAGCAGCGGCTTCCAGTTCTGGGCCGCATTGGTTACCAGGTTTGCGGTTCCATCCAGCATAAAGCACGCCATGCGGCCCCCGGCCGGATCGGCATTGAGTGCAAAGCCCGTTTCGCACCTGCCGCCAGCCTTTCCGCCATCCACGCGTTCGAAGCTGCTGCCATGGTCGCTGCTGCGCCACATTCCCTGATCCGGCACCACCATAAACAGGTCGCCGGTTGTTCGGTTAACCACAACGCCTGCAGTGCCACCCGGGTAACCAATTTTGTTACCCTGCGCCGTAATGCGCTGCGTAAGCGCATCTGAGATGGGGCCCCACGCAGCAGCGGGCGTGCCCTGATCTGCCAGTGCGCTGGCTGCAGGTGCGAAAGAACCAGGTACCACTGTTAACCCTGCAAGCAGAAAGCATATTCTTAAGAGTTGTATCATGGGCCGTTCGCCTCCGGTTGCCAGTTATGCCTTGCGGAACTTCTTGCCTGGATACTACACGCCCGCACACCAAACTTCCTGCCGGGCATGGAATAATTGGTGGCCGCAATCTGACTGTAATTGATGCGATCCGAGCTGCTACACCAACCCCTCAAACTCCTCAATCTGAGCCGTAATAACACGCAGGCTGCTTCTCCAGAACTCCACACTCTCCACATCTGCCCCGAAGCGTTTTCCGAGAGTTACGGCATCGGCCATGGCGGATGCCGTAGGGTTAAGTGTATAACCCAGAATCATTGCAGCTCCCCAAAGATTGATTACGACTATTCAGGTTTAAATACGAAAGGGCTCATCGTTATGTTTAGTTTGTGAGAGTACATGTAAGTAAACCTTGAGGATACAAATATTATTCTATATAAACTCAGCATCAGTTCATGTATGTGATAAAATGTAAACTATGAGTATTCATAAACGCACAAAACTAAACTGGCTTGAACGTAATCTTCCGGATGGATATCTGGCAGATGCCGCCTGGTTCGAACGAAACGGTATTTCACGGCAATTACGAAGTAAGTATGTGGCGAATGGCTGGTTAGTCAGTCCTGCTCGCGGTGTCTATAGCCGCCCGCAGCAAACTCAGGCAGATTTCGCTGTGCCATGGATGCGCCTGGTAATCTCATTGAACGAGCTTCTGGACATACGTGTATGGATAGGTGGGCGGACAGCTCTTGAGCTCTCTGGCTTTGGGCACTATCTTTCAGAAGAGAACATGCGGGAAATCCATCTTTATTCCTACGATACACTTCCCGGATGGATGCATCATCTCAACCTTGACGCCCGGGTAATTCAACACAATGCCAGGCGACTGTTTGAACGGTCCGTTGACGTTCAATCAAACGGGAAATCAACGGAAGTACTGGGCGCGTACACCAATTCGCTTACACGCCTTGAGGCTACTTTGCCTTTCCTAAACACCACTGGCAATAGATCTATCGTTGTTTCATCGCCGGAACGTGCCATACTTGAACTTCTGAATGAAGTTCCTGATCGCGAGACATTTCATCAGGCAGACGCCTTATTTGAAGGTCTTCGTAATCTAAGCCCAACTCGACTACAACCTCTGCTTCAGGATTGCAGGAGCGTAAAGGTTAAACGTCTGTTATTCTGGTATGCGGAACGTCATGATCACAGCTGGTTAAATCGGCTTGATCGCTCTAAAATCGATCTCGGAAGCGGTAAGAGAATGCTTGTACGAGGCGGTAAATTAAACACAAAGTACAACATCACAGTCCCGGGTAATATGGATGCTGTTATCTAATATATTTCAAAAGCAAGCTGCGTTTCTTGTCAAAGCCATCCCGTTTGTGGCACAAGAAACGTGCTTTGCCTTAAAGGGTGGGACGGCAATCAATCTCTTTGTCCGGAACATGCCGCGCTTATCAGTGGACATTGACCTCACATATCTGCCAATTGCAAACAGATCAACCTCTCTGGCAGAGATTGATGCTGCGCCCTGAGAATGTAATTACGAAACTCTACGTTGAAGCAGATGGCGCCAGAATAAAGATCGAAGTGACACCTGTGCTCCGAGGTTGTGTTTTCGAACATATAACTATGTCTGTTTCACCAGCCGTTGAAGAGACACTTGGATTCGCTGAAATCCAAATTGTCAGCTTTGCAGATCTCTATGCGGGTAAGCTGGTAGCCGCGCTCGATCGTCAGCATCCACGTGATCTCTTTGATGCACGACTGCTTCTTACGAATGAGGGAATTACAGATGATATACGTGGGGCGTTTGTTATATATGTTGTGAGCAATAACCGACCGATCTCGGAGATTCTCGCGCCAAGTCGGCTTGATATTGAACAAGAGTTCTCGCGTGGTTTCATGGGAATGACGGAACAGCCCGTTAGACTTGAACAATTGCTGGATACGCGTGAACAACTCATAGATACCTTAGTCCACATAATGCCAGCCGAACACAAACGCTTTCTTACTACCTTCAAGGAAGGTAAGCCAGACTGGAAGCTGTTGGGAGTTCCAAATGGGGAGATGTTGCCCGCGGTCCAATGGCGACTACAAAATCTCGCAAGGATGGACGAACAGAAGCGCACGGCATTGACGAACAAATTGCGCGAGGTGCTGAATATAGAGGAATTAAGAGAAGCTTGAACATGTGACTTAGCGCGTTTTGAATGATGTGCAAACAGATCTGGAACAATTGGGTTCTTTGAGCGTGCAGTGGCGCAAGCTTGAGTAATATGATCAGGTTGAAGATACTGACTTTCAAACTTTTCAATATGAGCGATGATTGCACAAAGTAGGGTGGCCAAGGTCGCGGAATCTGCCAAGCCTGTGCAGCTCAAGAAGTTATCGTAATCTGCCCGGAAGGCCTCTGGCTCCTGCTGGTATGGTGCATAAAGCCCCAGGCCGAATAGCAGCCCGAAGGTGTAGGGATAGTTGTAGAAGGTTGGGCCTTAGTAGTGGCCTTTAGGCGGCAAGCTATGGTCCACGAATTCAAACCAGCATCATGACACTCCACCGTCGATCCGCTTTACCTCCCGCTCAAAGTCGCTCTCGAAATCTCTATCCTGTCTTACGCGGAACTGATCGTACTGTTCCTCCGCGAGTTTTTTCGCCACCTCGGCGGAAACCTTGCCCGGATTATCCAGTACTTCGCGCTCATTAAATCTGAGAAATGCATCGAGCCGCGTAACCCAATCGGCCATCTTCATAGGAATCCGGCGTGCGGCCATATCTTCAGCATACAGCAAGTATTGTTCTACGATGCGGTTTAACTCTTTCAGTTCCGCCTCTATCAGATAGTTCTTCGCCGTGGCAACATCAGACTTGAGGATCTTCCCTTTCGGCGCGTTCTTCCAGGTAGTAAGTCCCATTGTTGGCTTGCTTGAGTCGGCCCGATCTGCGATAATTTCTGCGGCAGTCTTGCCGCTCACGGCCCAATGCAACTTGTTCTGAACCGTGGCGAAGAAAGTTTTCGATATATCGGCTTTAGGGTCGTAGTCGACGCTTGCCTGCTCGTAAAGGTCGGTAATCTTCAGGTAGAACCTCCGCTCACTCGCGCGGATCTCACGAATACGTTCAAGAAGCTCTTCGAAGTAGTCCTTGCCGAGTCTCCGGTTGAGCTTCAGCCGATCATCGTCGAGCACGAAGCCCTTGATCACAAACTCTTTGAGAGTGTTCGTCGCCCAGATGCGAAACTGTGTTGCCTGCTTCGAGTTCACTCGGTAGCCAACCGCGATAATGGCATCCAGAGAATAGTGATCGACTTCCCGCTCTACATGTCTGGTACCCTCGAGTTGAACTATTCGAAATCTTCGAATAGTTGACTGCTGTTCGAGCTCGCCGGAGTCGAATATCTCTTTCAAGTGGTAGTTGACCGTTTGGACTTCCACTCCAAACAATTCTGAAATCCGGCGTTGCGGCATCCAAAAGGTCTCACCTTCATAGGAGACCTCGACCCTCGCGATGCCGTCCGGCGATGTGTAGAGAATGATTTCGCTCATGCAGTAAGTATAACAGATTAATCGACAAGTGTTTACGCATCCGTGTTAGTCAATTCAGCCCCGTAGTCGCAGCTTTTTTGCTTGCGTGTTACGTAGTACACGCGGGGACACTATTGATGGTAGCGGCAGAAAAGTCATCAGTCATTGAAATCACAACACGCTCGCAATTGGTTAACTGTTGTGCCCGGAACTCATCTACTCTTGTGGAGACATCCACAACAGTTCCTTCAAACGGAACAAGAACTCCACGATGGTTTCGTTCCAGCAGAATAAGGATGTGTTGTGGGTCCAGCGGAAAGTGATACGAAAGCCCTTGTGTCCAAAGTACTCCGGGGCTTGCATCATAGGTCTGCGCCACTGGAGTAACATGAACCGGATTATCGGACGTCCATAGGAGTTTGTCGCCGGTCACCGAACCGATGCACCACGAATACTTCATTAGCGTGCTTAAAGCTACCTTGAAGAAACCGGGATCTGTAAGAAATGCCAGATACGCGCAGTCGCCAATGCTAAGAGATCCCGCGTGTTCGCGAAGAACGCCTCTAATTCTTGCAGCTATCTGGGCGCGGTAGGCAGGTGTTCTCACATGCTGCATTAGCAAGAGAGACACGAGGTTCTCGTGAAGTTCATCAGAGATGTTACTTCCATTTGGTATACAGACCGCAGAAGCAATTGTCGCCTTGAGGTGTGGTTCCACTACCTGCGCATAATGATCTTCGAGCGCTTTTACACTGAGATCTGAAAGCTCCGGCAAATCGAGAACGGCGCTTGGTAGATCATATTGCTTCTTCACCGCGGCAACATTGCGAGGTATGTCCTGCCTCGTTTTGCTCGTAAGCTTATCGTAAACCCACAACAGATTGTTATCAGTCCAGTTGACCAAATAGCATTCGGGAACACTGTGCTGCCGTACTTTGTCTGCCATCAGTTAGCTACGCCTTTGAGACCGTCAAACACACCAATCTGCCCTCTAATCACATCCAGGCTGCTTCTCCTGAACTCCACGCTCTCCACATCCGCCCCGCAGCGTTTGCCGAGAGTTACGGCATCGGCCATGCCGGTGCTGCTCAAGAAGTTATCGTAATCTGCCCGGAAGGCCTCTGGCTCCTGCTGGTATGGTGCATAAAGCCCCAGGCCGAATAACAGCCCGAAGGTATACGGATAGTTGTAGAAGGTTGGGCCAAGGATAGGTGATTATCGTCCTGCAGTGCTAACTACGCAATTACACGTTTGCGAATTACACAGGGATATCCGCCAAAATCAGATTACAGGTCTGATGCTGCCTTCATTATCGTCAATTGAGCACAGATTTCCAGGCTATAACACACATGGCGCTACCAGATGCAAGGCTACGGCCAATTGCGCCATACCTACTTACGGGACGCAGTAGCAGTAACCTGGACCATCATGCTGACAAACGTGCTTGCACCGTACATATCATCACTCTAAATTCCAGCAGCGGAGGCAATACGGTAATGGATCCTTGTAGCGCTCTGTTATCGGATTGAGCTTCAACTTTAGTCTATAATCCCCATTCTGATGCCACCCTTTTGGATCGATCCAGTAGTAGGGTCACGATACTCAAGCATAAACTCTAAACGCCTTATCCCCTGTTCAACGGTAATACCTCCGCGCAGGACTACGTCGTCAAAGTGAGTGACGTATCCAGGCAGTGTGCGCTTAGAAAATAACAGTGCTCGGCTCAAACCGTACAATGCTCTTGCATCAGCAAGCAGCTTCGCACCATCGCTGCCAACATCGGCCAGGTGAATCCGTAGTACTTTGTTCGATGCTAACTTGTCACTAACTATAGATGCCAACGCCGCGCTGGCAATCGTTTGTCGCGCTTGCGCCGCGAAGTTGACATTGGCTTCCACAGTATGCATCTCGGGCCTCTGTTCATCGGCGCGATCCATTATCGGGCGTCCCGTCAATGCCCGAATTACTGACCCAGGAATTTCTGATATAATCGCTGCCTGAAGCGAAGTGGTGTCAGTCACAGGACGAGATGGGCCACGGCATATGAGCACTTCCCTCTGCCCGACCTGGCTCAATTCAAGACCATATATGTGCGCCAATGCAGCCGCTAATTGCTTCCGATCAGCGTAGCTTTCGCCGCCAATTGTCACTGGCTTGTCCGTAAGGTAGTCCTGAACTTTATACAATTGATTTCCCTGCCGAATACGCGAGTTCAAACGAGCCACAGCTGAGCCCAGAGTATCACCCATCCATTTGAGTGCCGCTGTTGAGCGACCGATGCTGGATGCTCTTAAGTCCGCAGGCGGTTCGGCTACAGTGCCGTTGTTAGTTGGAGCGTACGGCAATACCGTACCATCGTCGTTGATACGCCAGGTGTTCGGGTGGCTCAGCGGTAAAAAAAACGAAACGGGTTTGTCAGGGTATGATAACTCGTACCCGATCTCCTCGGCCTGATCGATCTTCTTACGCATGAACGCAGGGTTTTGACTGTACAGCGCACCGATATGTTTAGCAGAAGCCTGCACTTCTGCTACTGTGCCAGCAAGCGTAATATTCTCTACAAAATGCCAGACTTGCTCGCGCTGTTGAGCATTTAGAGATCTTACCGGCACCCCCTCAGTCTCAAGAGATTTTAACTGATCAGCAGTTAGCACTTGGGCGATAGCAACTGCCCGAGCGCTAGCAATCGGACCTGAAGGGGCAAATTCAACTTTGAACGGTGCCAGGAGTTGATTAATGCGTTCGAGAGCAGCCTTCGCTTCTCCAAGTGTTATATTAGGTAGGTCATTCGTGTCACCATATCTCTTAATAAGGCAAAAAACCGGACCAACTTTGTACAGTTTATAATCGTAAGTTTCTGCGATCTGTCTTAGTGCCTCATCTGGGCCAGGCATAGCCTTCAGTTGCTGTTGTGACAGCGTGATGTAGGATTTGACAGGGCCCGCTTCGGCAACAATTGCGACGCGCCATGTATCGCTCACGACAGATAGTGAACGTGAAAATGACCGCTGAACACTCGCCACATTGGTTATCGTGGTATCACTTTGTGTAAGTGCCAATGCTTGATTGCAGAAAAGCAAACTAGCAGAAATAGTAATGCTCGTAGACACTACTGATAGACGCAACCAGTTAGCTGCCATTCCCATTTACAAATTCCTCGAGGCATTTTGCACACTTGGGTGCAAAGTCCCACATGTAATTTTCGCACGGTAACTAAGTGTGCAGTACAGGCACATTAGCTGGTCGGTTTGCCCCCAATTTGGAGTTCCTGCAATATTCGTGTCTACGGAACTTGAACAGCGACCACGCTTATGAAAACAATAGTGTATTATAGTCTATTGGATTGCATGTTGGCAATAATAATTTCTAATAGTACTAATAAATGAAGCAATTTTGATTTTGATCAAGTTCCTTCGCTACCCCTTTAACAGACCAGGATTCCGCCGTGCTGTTAGCGTCACGATAATTACTTCTGTTCAACGCAGATGCCAATTCGAATAGTGATGCCCGGAAAGTGCTAATTTTCGCAGACTTGCGAGCGCTTACTATCATTGCGGTCGATAAACTTCAGGAGATTGCATCTAAGCCACCGGTGCTAGATCGCACAATTGCGTTTCTGAGCCTGCACTCGTTACGCTTTATCCCTCCAGATTCGATGGTAGTTGCGAACCAAACTATGGAGTAGGGATGGCAACGTGCCGCAAACCGGGCGCTGGCCCCGGAAAGCGTCCGTTACTTAACCAACCCCTCAAACTCCTCAATCTGTTTGGTGATTACGCTGAGGCTGCTTCTCCAGAAATCCACACTTTCGATATCAGCACCAAAGCGTGCGCCCAGGGTAACGGCATCGGCCATGCCTGTGCTGGATAGGAAGTTATCGTAATCTGCCCGGAAGGCTTCTGGCTCTTGCTGGTATTTTGCATAAAGCCCCAGGCCGAATAGCAGCCCGAAGGTGTAGGGATAGTTGTAGAAGGTTGGGCCGTAGTAGTGGCCTTTAACCGCCCACATAAAGGGATGCAGGCACTCCATGTCCTCGCCGTAGCTGGCGAGTTGGGCTTTTGTCATCAGCTCTTTAAACTCGCTGATGGTTAGTTCGCGCTCTGCACGCTTTTCAAATACGCTCTTTTCAAACAGGAAGCGGGAATGGATATCCACCACAACCATCAGGTTGCGCTCCAGCACGGTATCCAGCAGTACCAGCTGATCTGCCTCGGCGGCAACGGCCATCGCACCATCAAATGCCAGGGTTTCGCAGAAGATGCTGGCGGTTTCTGCCAGGGTGGAGGGGGTGGAGCGCTGCAGTGGCAGCCTGTTCTCCATATTCAGGTTATGATAGGCGTGCCCAAGCTCATGTGCCAGGGTACTTACGCTGTTGAAGGAGCCGTTGTAATTCATAAGCACACGGCTTTCGCCTGCGCGCAGGGGGGCGCAGTAGGCGCCGCCTACCTTGCCAATGCGCTGGCCGGCATCTATCCAGCGCTCTTCAAATGTGCGCTTTGCAAAGTTTGCCATGCGCTCGGAGTAGCGTCCAAAATTGGTGATGATAAACTGCTCTGCCTCTGCCCAAGACCAGCGCTTTGATTCTCCACCGAGCGGTGCAGAAACATCGTACCAGGCCAGCTTCTCCTGCCCAAGGGCATGCGCTTTGGCCTTCATGTATCGCCGAAATGCGGGGAAGCTTTCGGTGCAGGCCTGCTGCATGGCATCCAGCGTTTTCTGGTTTGTGCCATTTGCAAACAGGGTGGGCTCTACATCGGTTTCGAAGCCGCGGCGTTTGCGAACCGCTTGCTGATAGCCCTTTACCCCATTGAGGGCGGCGGCCAGTGGCAGTGCTGCCGATTCCCATGCGGCTATCTCGGCATCGTAGGCCGCCTTGCGAACGGTTCTATCCTGATCGGTAGCCATGGAGCGGATGGCGCTCATGGGCAGCTTGCGCGTTTCGCCACTTACAGTTACTTCTGCTGTAAGCAATGCCGTAAGGTTGGCATGCAGCTTGGCCCAGCCACTAATACCGGGCGAGGCCAACTCGCTGGCAAGGTCTTCTTCGCCGGCCGGCATCTGATGTGCGGCCAGGTAGGCAGCACGGCGGGCAGCATACTCAAGCGATTTTGCGGTTTCGCTCTTAGATATCAGGGTTTCCACATCGCTGGAGCCAACCCATGCATTGAGGCGTGTTGTGAGCTTGTTCAGCACCACCATCTTGGTGTTGAGCAGCGATTCGTTGGCCTTTGCCAGTTCATCGTTGGCATTGGTTGTGGAGAAGCAGCTGATATACACGGCAAGTGTACGAAGCTTATCCTGCAGGGTGCCAACCGCAGAAATAATCTCCTCGTAGGCGGCCACAAACGCATCGTCCACATCGGGTGTGGTTCGCTTGCCTACTGAGTGAGAATCAAACAGAGTGGAGAGGGCATCAATCCCACCGGCTACAGCCTCAAAGCCCTGCTTAAACTCAGCAGAGTCCATGGATGGGAAAACGGTTGTCATATCCCAAACGGGAAGTATTTCTTCGGCAGTGCTCACGGTGGGTTGTCTCCTGGCACATCTCCGCAATGGCGCTGTTGGCGCCAGGCGCTGTGCCTTGCAGTGGTTTACTGTGTATGGTTAATAGTTGAATGGCGCATCCGGGCAGATGCCGGAGGCGCCACTAACTGTTTACTGATTTTTGATGATGCTCTGCAGCTACGTAAGCTTGTTAGCTCTGGGGATCCTGCTCAGTGGCCTCAGCGGCTTCATTTGCCACTTCTTCCACTTCCTCAGTGCTTATCAGCCTTTCGATGGTTGCAACGCGGTCGCCGGCTGTTACCTTAATAAGCGTAACGCCCTGTGTGCTGCGGCCCGTGGAGCGGATGGTAGCGATATCCATTCGGATAGCCACACCGGCTTCGGTAAGTACCATCAGCTTATCTTCTGGTTCTACAACAGCGGCATCCACAATTTTGCCAGTTTTGCTGGTTACGTTCATGGTGATGATGCCGCGGCCGCCGCGAGATTGCGCCCGGTAAGAGGCCAGATCGGTTCGCTTGCCAAAACCATTTTCGCTGCAAACAAGCAACTGGCTGGTTGGGCTAACCACATCCATAGAAACCACGGTATCTTTCAGCACCTTGGTTTTAGGATCTCGCATTTCAATTCCGCGCACGCCACCTGCAGAGTAGCCTCGCTCCGGCACATCCGATTCCTGGAAGCGAATAGACATACCAGAACTGGTTACCAGGATGGCTTCCTGATTTCCATCTGTATGCTTCACCCAGTTCAGCGAGTCGCCATCTTCGATATCGAAGCACTTCTTGCCGTTAACTCGCAGGTTTGCAAACTCGGATAGTGCGGTGCGTTTCACTTCGCCATGCGAGGTTGCCAGCAACAGGAAGCCGGGAGCTGCCAGATCTTTCATTGGCAGGATGGCGGTAATCTTATCGCCGGGCTCTACCTGAATGAAGTTATTGATGTGCTGGCCACGTGCCTGGCGGGATGTTGGCGGTACCTCGTATGCCTTAAGGCGATACACGCGGCCTCTATCGGTAAAGAAGAGAACGTAGTGCGTTGTGGTTGCCACAAACAGGTGCGCAAGCTGATCTTCTTCTTTAAGGTTGGCGGCCTGTACACCTCTGCCTCCGCGCTTTTGGGTGCGGTAGGTATCCAGCGGAACGCGCTTGATGTAGCCATCTCGGGAGATGGTTACGAGCGTCTTTTCCTCGGGAACAAGGTCTTCATCCGTAATGTCATCGGCTTCTGTAAGCAGGATGCGCGTACGGCGATCGTCGCCATACTTATCCCGCAGGTACTTCAGCTCATCCTTAACTATTCGGATAACTCGGGCCGGGGTCAGGAGAATGTCTTCCAACGCAGCGATTTCGCGCAGCAGCCTGCGGTAATCGTCTTCAATCTTCTGGCGTTCCAGCTGAGAAATCTGCCTTAGCTGCATGTTTAGGATGGCTTCGGCCTGTATCTGGGTAAGCCCAAAACGGGAGCACATTTCAGTTCTGGCAGACTCTGCGCTGGTACTTCGGCGGATGAGCGCAATGATCTCATCCAGGAAGTTGAGCGCAATCTGCAGGCCTTCACGGATGTGCGCTGCGGCCTTTGCGCGGCCAAGCTCGTAACGTGTGCGCCGAACCACAACCTCTTTGCGATGCAGCAGGTACTGGTTAAGAACTTGCGGCAGATTGAGGAGACGGGGCTGGCCATTTACCAGTGCCAGCATAATAATGCTGAATGTCTGGCGCAGATCGGTGTGCTTCAGCAGGAAGTTAACAACGCGCATGGGCATAACATCGCGCCGAAGTTCAATAACCACGCGCATGCCATGCTTATCACTGAAGTCGTTGATATCCGTAATGCCGTCCACCTTTTTATGGCGAACAAGCTCGGCAATGTGCTGAATCAGGCGAGCCTTAATTACCTGGTAGGGAAGCTCGGTAATTACGATGCAGTTCTTACCGTTATCCATGGGCTCGATATTGATCTGAGCCTGCATGATTACGCGGCCGCGGCCAGTTCGGTAGGCTTCACGGGCACCCTTGGTACCCAGAATGTATCCTGCAGTTGGGAAGTCTGGCCCAGGAATAAACTTAATTACATCTTCCGGGGTTGCATCCGGATGATCCAGCATATGCTCAAGCGCGTCTATAACTTCGCGCAGGTTGTGCGGGGGTACGCTGGTGCTCATACCAACGGCGATGCCTTCGCCGCCGTTGCAGAGGAAGTTGGGGAACTTGCCTGGAAGAACGCGGGGCTCTTTGTTCGACTGGTCGTAGTTTGGCATCCAGTCGACCGTATCCCGGTCCATATCCTCCATCATCTCCATAGCTACAGGAGTGAGGCGGCATTCGGTGTATCGCATGGCTGCGGGTGGGTCGGCATCAATACTGCCGAAGTTGCCCTGGCCATCAATCAGCGGGTATCGCAGGCTGAATGGTTGTGCAAGGCGAACCAGCGTGCCATAGATGGAACTATCGCCGTGGGGGTGGTAGAGACCCATGGTTTCGCCAACAACACGGGCGCATTTAACTCTGGCAGAGTTAGGGCCAACGTTGAGCTGGCGCATAGCGTACAGCAATCGTCGCTGTACAGGCTTGAAGCCATCGCGGATATCTGGCAGTGCGCGAGAAACCAGGGTGGAAACAGCGTAACCGAGGTAGCTGCGGCGAAGCTCATGCTCGATATCAACCGGCACCAGCGCGCCTTCTGATTGTGGCACGCCTCCCGATGCAGCGGCGTTAGGATCTTCGGGTTGAGTGTCGTCAGACAACGCATTCTCCTGAAGGACACAGGCAAAAATGGGGGCCTGTCCGGTAGAAATAAGGGGCTGTAATCCACATTAAGCCAACGTAACATTTTACCTTTTAAGTGCAATTTTGTCAACTGTTGACGGAGGTTCGCAAGTGCTGTCACAAGCATTCCAATAAAAAAATGGCCCCACCGGTTAAGGTAGGGCCATTCAGCTTTTGGTAGCAATTATGCTGCCGCACTATGCAAGCTGCATAGGCATTAGCACGCACAGGTAATCCGGCGCGGTGGCAATGGTAGCCTCATCGCCCTCTGCCTGCTGGGCTGGTGCCGGGCGCATTACGCCAGGCTTCAGGGGTTCGGTAAGTTCCAGGTACACCGAGTCGGTATCTACCACGCTCAAAACATCCAGCAGATATTTGGAGTTGAAGGCAACCTGAATATCATCGCCCTCTTTTTCAATCTCCACTTCCTCATAGGCGTTTCCAACGGTTTGGCTTTCTGCGGTAAGCACCAGCTTATCGTCCACTGTTTTCAGAATTACCCGGTTGGAGTTTTCGCGTGCAACGATAAAGGCTCGGCGGGTGGCGCGCAGCAGGGGCTCGCTTGGGATCTTAAGGCGGCGCGTATGGTTGGTAGGAATAACGCGCTGGAAGTTGGGGAACTGGCCTTCAATAAGCCGGGAAACAATCTGGATACCTGCATCGCCGGGCAAATCGAACTGTATCTGGTTGTTGGAGAGGATAACCTGTACTTCCCCTTCGGCATCGGTAAGCAGGCGCGTTAGTTCGTTCATTGCGCGGGAAGGGATAATGGCATTGTGGCTGCCATGGCCTTCCAGCACTACCGATTCTATGGATGCGAGGCGATGTGTATCAGTGGCTACCAGGCGAAGAGATGCACCATCGAACACCATGAGCACGCCCGTAAGAATTTGCCTTGTTTCATCGGTAGAAACCGCAAACAGTGTGTGCCTTATCATTTCCCGCAATCGTGCCTGTGGAATTCGGAAGCTTACGCTATCTGGCACTTCTGGCAGGCTGGGATAGTCTTCTGCTGGCAATCCAAGAATCTTGTAGTCTGATTTCTGGCAATGAACCCGCACTGTGTGACTTTTGTCAACTGAAAGTGCAACTTCGCCCTTATCTGGCAGGTTAGCAAGCACTTCTGTAAGAGTTCGCGATGGTGCAGTTAACGCGCCCGGTTCGCTTATGGATGCCGGAATGCGGCAGGAGATGCCAAGCTCCAGGTCTGTGGCAACAAGCCGAAGGCCATCGCCTTCTGCCTGAATAAGGATGTGGCTCAGTATCGGCAGTGAGCTGCGGCCAGAAACCGCATGGCCAACTATCTGGACCGCCTCAAATAGATCCTTACGGGGGCAGTCGGCTTTGAGTGCCGCGCGGCTGATGACGGGGGTAGCTACCATGAGCGATCGATCTCCTGAAAATCTTATATGATGCCGCGCTGCCGCAGATGCGGCGTTTACTTACTTCGGGGCAGCATCTCGGGATAACTCCCGGCCTCTTACCGGCTATGTATTAAGCCGGCTACAGAGTAATCATTATGGCCCGAAACGGCAATTGCGTACAGTGGATTCTGATTGCCGTTTGCGGGTACCAGATTGAAGCGTAAGCGGCCAGTTAGAACAAACTTTGATGCACTCCAAACGAGTCACATATCATCCGAATCTCATGTTCGGTTAGCCCCTCGGCCAGGCCATGGTTCGTAAGGTTCAAATACTCGTATTTTGCACCTGTTTCAGCATACTCTATCACATCGCATGCCTTCTTTACGGAAGTTTCGGAGCGTGCCATGATGCCATGCTTCGCCCATACCACTATCTTATGATCGCGCATGGTCTTCACATTGGCAAGCATCAACTCTGGAGAGCCGGGAAGCATGAAGGGCACAAACCCTATCCCTTCTGGCAGGTTTACTATGCACTCTGGCTGCCAGCGCAGCACATGCCGGCTAAAGTAACCCATATCCTGATACCGGGTTATATGGCTGAGATAAACCAGGTGCAAAGGCTGCGCATGAATAAGCGCATGGAAGTTTGTGCCAGAACGCGCTATCTGATCTCTATGAACAGCAAGGTGAGAGTTGAATTCAGATGTGAGCTTCTGAAAAATTCGTTCTTCGGATGTGAAAAGTGTTGCCTTGCGGCCACCTGCCCCAATACGAACAAACCCCAGATTTGCTCCCGGATTCAGATGTATTTCTCGCAGGCGCCTGCCAGATCCGGTTACCAGAAAGTTTGCGCCTTCCAGTTCGGTTGCAGAGGTGGGCAGCACAATCTCTTCCTGAATCGGGAATACGCTGGTGGGATCCACATCCCAACCCATATACACGGATATATTGCCGGCAGCACCTTCGCTTGCATCGATTTCGGCAAGGCGGTGTCCCGCCTCGCCCACATAACCGATGAGCTCTGAAAGGGAAGGAAAGGGCGCTTCAATCATAATGCGAACACTCCATCTTGCTTCAGGCGCACAGTGCAATTCGTAATCAGAACTCGTAGTCTACAGCCAGCACATCGCTTCGGATGGGGCCAATGAGGTTTTTAACCACTGCCTGATGCTCATCCGAAGGGCCGTATGCCTCCAGACCAGACTTATCCGCAAACCGTACTACCAGGCCATGGGTAAAGCCCTGGCCTCTATCGGTGTAGTTGGTGCCAACTGATAGGTCGACAATATAGGGCAGCTGTTCCTTCAAACCACGCAGCCCCACAATAGCTGCATCAATCTGCTCCTGCGTTGCTTCGGGCTTCCACTTAAAAAGAACGATATGCTCAACCATGAACTTTGGCTCCTTGTTTGCTGATTGGAACTCCATTGTACCCGCGTGGTTCAAAGGGCGCACAAAGTGAATTCTGTATGTTCAATTGTGCTCCAGCAGCCCTAATTGCCGGTATCTGTGGATAACTGTGAGTGCTTGCGAAAGAGTTGCATGTGTGGTGGGAGGATACATGCCGGATATACCAGTATATTTGATTCTGTGGCGCTATGCCTGCGCAACTGCATAGGCAAACCGGCAGACAATCGTACGAAAGTCTGCACCCACGAATAAGGAGATTTACGTGAACAGAAACAGCATCGTCAGAGCAGTGATTTCAACCTCTGCCGTCCTCGCAGTTCTCTCCATCGGTGTGTCCTCCTTCGCTCGCCCGCCCTACGTGGCGGTATTGAAGAAGGCGTTCCCGAAGGCCGAAACCATCAACTGCAAGTCCTGCCATGATGGCAAGCCACCGGCCGTCAACGCGTATGGCAAGGCGATCAAGGGCGTGCTCGACAAGTCCAAGGACAAGAAGACACTTACAGACGCTCAGGTTCTTGCCCTATGCAAAAAGGGTTGCAAGCCGGAAGGCGTGAAGTAACTTGCCCATTTCAGGGGTGGCTACGCCAGCCCTGTTTTGTGCGATGTCCTTCTATTGAACCGCTGTTCAAGGCAATGCCTTTGGCAGCGGTTCCTTTATGAACCCTTTGCTGAATTAAAAAAACTCTACAGATGCTGCATTAAGCGTCACAAATGCTATGCGCATCCGGTATTATAAACTGAGCAATTTTATCCGCCCGATCAATTGCCAATCTGTCAAATCTGTCAAGGAGAGAAGCAATGAACAAGAACACTCTCGTTCGCGCCATCGTGTCCGGCACTGCAACGCTGGGCATCCTTTCTGTAACTCTGGCCGCTATGGCTCGCCCGCCGTACGTCGCCGTTCTGAAGAAGAACTACCCGAAGGACAGCATCAACTGCCAGTCCTGCCATGACGGCGCTCCGCCCAAGCTGGCCGCCTACGGCACCGCCATCCAGACCCAGCTGAAGGCTGGCAAGACCAAGACCCTCACCCCGGCAATCATCAAGGCAGCCGAAAAGGCCAGCAAGCTGAAGCCGAGCCAGGGCAAAGCCGAATAGGCCTCTTTTCTTCTTGAAAAGAAATTGCCCCGTTTCTCTGCGGATATCCGCAATAGAAACGGGGCAATCATTTTATGTCCACCTGTAAGCCAGAGGAGCGATTCAGCTCTTCTTCTTGCTGGCTTCCGCCTTCGCAATCTTTGCGAGGATGGCGTCTTTCTCTTTGGCGCTCTTCGCGTCAAACTGAGGCTTGCAGCCGGCGCAGCAGAAGGTAACCTTGTACTTGCCAACCACCTCAGAACCAGAGCCAGCACCCTTCACCGCTTCGTTGGTGATGGGGCAGGTGTGCAGTGCAACAACTTTGCTGTCGCTCTTTGAGGGCGGGCCCGCCAGAGCGGCGCACGCGAGCAAGGTGCCAACAGCGGTGAGACCGAGTGTTCGTCGAATCATATGCGGGCAAACCTCCATAGGTAAGGGATAGGTATCTATTATCGCATATATTAACTGCGTATGCATCCCTATCAGAGTCACAATTGCTCACTAATAACGCGACTAAGAATGGATAATTGCCTGTGAAACGATCGGCCAAATCATCACATAAACGCTGCCGTTATGCCTCTATATCAGTTGCACTAACATTGGGTTTATCGCTGCTGGTATCCCCAATGGCAGCAACAGCCCAGAAAGCCGCTACTGGCTGGAAAACGGAATACGAAAGATCTGGCTATTTACGTACCGGGCGCTATGCCGAAGCGGTGCAATACTGTAACCGCCTTGCCGCTGCTGCCCCGGATAAGGCACGCGTAATATCTCTTGGTAAAAGCCCGCGTGGGCGAGATTTAATTGCTTTATTGCTAACAGGCGATCACAGCTTTACTGCTGCAAAGGCATCTGCCAGTGCGCGGCCACTAATAATTATTAATAACGGTATTCATAGTGGTGAAATTGAGGGCAAAGATGCAGACTTGATTCTGGCGAGAGATATCCTTATTTCTCGCAAACGCGCAGCCCTGCTGGATAAAGTCAACATCTTGATAATCCCTATTTTTAGTGTAGATGCCCACGAGCGATTTGGGGCCTACAACCGTATAAATCAAAATGGGCCAGAGCAGATGGGCTGGCGTGCAACCGCTCAGAACCTGAACCTGAACAGAGACTGGATGAAGGCAGACAGCGATGAAATGCGCGCCATGCTGCGCTTGCTGCATACCTGGAAGCCAGATTTCTTTTTTGATAACCACACTACCGATGGTGCCGACTGGCAATATACCGTACAGTTGGATGTGCCAACCGCACAAACACTGGCTCAACCCTGTGTGGATTGGGCACAGGGTATGCTGAAAGGCGCGTTGCCCCGCGTAGAGCAGGATGGCTACCTTACCGCGCCCTACTTTGATGATGTGAACTACAACCGCCTTAAAGATGGCCTCACCATCTCAGATTTTGGCCCGCGCTACTCCACCGGCTACCTTGCCGCCATCAATCGGCCGAGCATGCTGGTGGAAACGCATATGCTTAAATCTTACAGGCAGCGTGTGGAAGCCACCTACTCCATCAATTTACATGTAATGGAATACGCCGCCAGAACTGCTCGGGAGCTAAAGGCCGCTAACCACCGCGCCGATGCCGCTGAGAAGCACATAAAAGCTGGTGACCCAGTTGTACTAACGGCCGAAACTAGCAAAGAGAGCAGGCCATTCACCTTTAAGGGGCTGGAGTATCGGCCCTATAAGAGCGCGCTTACCGGCACCATGGTACCAGCCTGGACCAAGAACCCGGCAGATACAGAGACCACCATTCGCGATCAATATGTGCCAGGATTAACTGTTTCTGCGCCGGCTGCCTACGCCATTCCGCCAGAGTGGAAAGAAATCATCGACAGGCTGACGATTCACGGAATCGCGTTTAAGCGCCTGGAGAAGCCCATTATTGGCCGATTCGAAACCAGCAGATTTGATACCGTTAAATTCCCCGTGGAGCCTTTTGAATCGCGGTTTCAACCTCAGTTCAAAATGCACACTGCTATGGAGGCCGGGGCGCTGCCGGTAGGCACCATAATTGTGCCGGTTGCACAAACAGGAGCCAGGCTAATTATGCAGTTGCTTGAGCCCGAAGCACCAGATTCGCTCGTGCACTGGGGCCTTATGAATGCTATATTTGAGCGCAAAGAGTACTACGAGGTTTACGCTCTGGAGCCCATTGCCGCAAAGCTATTGGAAGAGAACGCTGAGCTTAAAGCGGAGTTTGATAAGCAAATGAAGAAGCCGGAGTTTGCCGGGAATGCGCGGGCCAAACTGGATTTTCTGTATGAGCATTCACAGTATGCAGATAAGGCGCTCAACCGCTACCCTGTACTGCGCTTGAATGCCTCACAACTGGCTGCCGCCATCCTCAAATAACCGCCAGCATATGCTAACGAAACGTAACTCAGTCATGCAGATGAAAACAGAAGTTACCGCTGAAGGCCCCGCAGATGCACATGCAATTCGAGAGGTAAACGAGCGCGCTTTTGGCCGGCCAGACGAGGCGGATATTGTGGATCGTGTCCGGGCATCCCCTGGATTCTTGCCAGGGCTATCGTTAATCGCCAGAGTGGGTGGAATGGTTGTTGGCCATGCCATGTTTAGCGCAGTGCCAGTAGAAATTGGCGGGGAGAGATGGATTGCAATTGCCCTCGCCCCTGTTGCGGTAACACCTGAGATGCAGCGGCTTGGGGTTGGCAGTGCGCTTATCCGAGAAGGCATACGCATCTGCACAGTACAGAGGCATCGGCTGATAGCCGTAATTGGCCACCCTGAGTATTACCCACGCTTTGGCTTTGTGCCTGCCAGCCGGTTCGGGATAAGCTGCAACATCCCGGTTCCAGATTCGGTGTTTATGGCTCTTCCACTGGATGAGACATGTAACTTCAGCGGATACCTGGTGTATCCTCCAACCTTCTTTTGATATTCAAATCACAAACAATGCCGGGCAGCCCAATTGGGCTGCCCGGCATTGTTACACATAACTGCCTATTGGGCGCTTAACTCTTTGAAGTATGCAATTGCTTCTTCCAGAGTTTTTGCGCCGAGATCTCCCTCGCCGCGGCGGCGAACCGAAACCGTGTTGTTCTCCACGTCCCGGTCGCCAAGCACCAGCATCACGGGCACCTTCTGCATCTCGTTTTCCCGAATACGTTTGCCCATTTTCTCATTACGAGAATCCAAAGCAGATCGGAAGCCTGCTTCGCGCAGCGCCACATTAACCTGCTCGGCATAGGCGTGGTGCCTGTCCGAAATAGGGATAATGGCAATCTGCTGTGGAGCCAGCCAGAACGGAAATGCACCGGCATAGTGCTCTACCAGAAGCCCTATCATACGATCCAACGAACCGAATGGCGCGCGATGGATCATGATTGGGCGGTGGCGCTGGCCATCTTCGCCAATGTACTCCAGCTCAAAGCGCTCTGGCAGGTTGTAATCCACCTGAACGGTACCCATCTGCCACTCTCGGCGCAGGGCATCCCGCACAAGCAGATCCAGCTTGGGGCCGTAGAATGCGGCATCGCCCTCTGCTATCTCGTAAGCCATACCGAGCTCTTCAACAGCGTCGATAATGGCTTTCTGAGCAGCTTCCCAGTTCTCATCGCTGCCGATGTACTTGGAATCTTTCGGGTCTCGAATGCCGATACGTACGCGGTAATCCGTAAGGCCCAGGCGCTTAAGGGTGTAGAGCATCAGGTCTACAACGCCCTTAAACTCTTCGCCCAGCTGTTCCGGGGTAACAAACAGGTGGCTATCGTCCTGGGTAAATCCTCGAACGCGCAGCATGCCCGTCAGTTCGCCAGATTGCTCATAGCGATAGACCGTGCCGAACTCTGCCAGCCGAATAGGCAGCTCCCGGTAGGAGTGCAGTTCGTTGGCATAGATCATGATGTGGTGCGGGCAGTTCATCGGCTTAAGCACATAGGTTTCGCCAGATTCCGGATCTTCCATTAGTGGATAGAGTTTGGATCGGTACGTAACCAGGTGCCCACTCTTCTCATAGAGCTTGGAGGAGCCGATATTGGGCGTAACCACCCCCTGGTAGCCACGTTTCAGCTGTTCGGCTTTCATGAAGTCAATGAGTGTATCGCGCAGAGTGGCACCCTTTGGCAGCCACAGTGGCAGGCCCTTGCCAACTTCCTCCGAGAACATGAACAGGCCCAATTCGCGCCCAAGAATACGATGATCGCGCTTCTTTGCCTCCTCCACGCGGTTCAGGTAGTCTTCAAGGTCCGCTTTGGAGAACCATGCCGTGCCATATACGCGGGTAAGCATCTTGTTCTTTTCGCTGCCGCGCCAGTATGCGCCGGCCGTGTGCAGCAATTTGAAGTGCTTAAGCTTGCCGGTGCTGGGCACATGTGGGCCGCGGCAGAGGTCTACCCATTCGCCCTGGCGATAGAACGAAATCACTTCGCCTTCTGGCAGGTCGTTAATCAGCTCCACCTTGTAAGGCTGATCCAGATCGGCTTCCAGTTTAACGGCCTCTTCCCGTGGGAGCTCCTGGCGCACAATGGTGAGATCGCGCGCGGAGATTTCCAGCATGCGCTCCTCAATGGCGGCCAGATCTTCCTCGCGGATAGGGCGCGGTAGATCAAAATCATAGTAAAAGCCATCCTCAATGGGAGGGCCAATGGCATATTTCACGCCTGGGAACAGCTCACCAACGGCCTGAGCCATCAGGTGGGCCGTGCTGTGGCGCAGATCGTAAAGCTCATCGTGCACAACTTCGCTCACGGATTCACTCCTTCAAAATAGTGCCGGGAAGCCCGGCCAAACAACACATCCCGGGCAGCTGCGGTGCGCCGGTGTAAAAACAAAAACGCCGCATTCCACACTGTGGAACCGGCGATTGCTGCGTGATGATCGGAAGCGATGAGGGCTGGTGTCAGGAGTTCCGGTGGACGCAACAAAACGCCACCTGTGCGGTATCAACCGACACTGGCGAAGCCTCCCTGAATATTCGGCTAGGATATTTAGCGTTGCGTGCGCTCATAAAAATGCCTCATCGCCTGAAAAGGTTCTGACGCGATATTATCGCATGTGCCCTTTGCTTTGTCAACAAATGATAGGTCGTTGGCGGCAATCCTGGTATATCCGCATTGCAGCATCTAACTATCGAAGATATACACCCACCGATGCGCCGGAAGGCGGCAATAATTCGGGCTCACCAACCTGCGTGTGGTAACGGTAAGCGAAATGGCTCAATACCCGTTAGAGGTTGCCATTTTATCCAGTGCTTCCAAAGTAACATAGTTACCTGCTTGCTGCCGGGTACCCGGTATCCCAGCTTCTCGGGCAAGAGTAACATACTCGCGCATTCCTGATGGGCCGTGGCTGTGCCGCCAGCAACAACCCCACAATATGTAGCTCAGGTTCAGTTTCCAGCCTATAGTCTGGCTGTCAAGAACATTGATCGCCAGAGTGTTTTTGTTACCACGCGGGTCACTAGCCCATGTAATTGCCCATACGTCCTCATCAACCGGGTTGCGCAATAGTGGACCAGTGGACGCATTTTTCAGCGGTGGTTCTTGCCACAGTGTCTTGTACAGGATCTCAGACACAGTTTTTTCGGTGAGATTTAAGCGTTTCACCTCTTCAGGGTCAGCAAGGCGAATGAGCGTAGCAGTATCGTGCTGCTCCAGAGCGGTAATTGCGCGGTCGCGAATTCTCTCTGGGGAAAGTGGCCGAAATGCAAGAAAAACTATTACGGAGCTTGATAAAAGAACGGTTAATGATGCGAGCCCAACTCTTATTCTGCGTTTTTGTAGTATGCTCACCGTATTGTCCATCTGTATGAGAGCGCATGCTCATGAGAACTGATACAATAGTAAAGAATGCAACGTGCGCCACATTGAAGATTGGCATCTTGACCTTCAAAAAGGCTCGGTCGGTTGCGGTAGATTAAACAACATGCCAGGTACAGCCACAATTCAAGATAAGCACATCATTCCACAACCGGGAGCGTCATCTTATAGTGGGTTAGGCTCCTTATATGAAATGATGTGCCGCTTCAGCAGATGCCAGCATCCCTTATTAGGGCGTGTATCCGGTACAAAGGCCAGTTCCCTGACATGTGCTATTCATGATTGACTTTGTATAGTTGTGGTCAGTGCATGGTGAGGCCGTACAACCTGAACCGGTGTATGTCCAGGGTTGGAAGCGGTACTGGCAACAGTTAGTCCCATCTGTGCTGCAGGCATAGTAACCGCTTCCGATTACGGGGGTACAGCCATCCGGAGTCGGGCAAATGTAGCCCGCAGAGCAATCCGCCAGTGCAGCGGTCTGCCATACTATCAGGCATAGTGCAGCCAGGTTACCAGCCAAAATGAGGCGTCGGAATGATCTTGTTTTCATTGTTGCTCCTTTGTATTGCGTTCAGTGAAAATCTACCAGGTATCAAACACGGATCGCAGTGGTACGATTTTGGTCTGTACGGTCTGATTTAACCGAAGTACGATTACAGTCTTCGTAGTCCACCGCGGTTCTACTGCGGGATCAAGTGGCGGATTATGTTCCTCGCATTGGAGTATAGGGAATTCACCTCCTCGTTTTGCTATCACATTGCTAAAACTATAAAAATCGTGGCCAGGTATGTCGGCAGACGGCCCCCAGGCGTAGGTGGTCAACATACGGTCTGCAGCCACTCTTCCGTGGTAATCAGGGCATTTAACAACTTGCTTATCCTTAACATATGCTGCCAGGAAAGCCGGAGCCATAGATGCAGTTGGCAGCCCCAGTTCCCAGTATTGTGCAGGCTGCCCTACAACGGCCTCCTTGCCATCGTAATCCTGTTGATACATATTAAATGCCACACCAAGCTGATGAAGGTTTGAAGCGCAAACGCGCTGCCGTGCGCTTTCGCGTGACGGTCCTAAGGCGGCAAATATTAGTGCTGCAAGAAGCAAAAGAACCGCCAAAACCAACAATACCTCAACCAGTGTGAAAGCCGAACGTAATCTGATCATTGCGCCCCTCCCAAAATCGCAGAGAATTCGCGATCCTTAAACGGATTGTAGTTAGGATCTTGCGCGTGCTGCAATCCTATTAACTGCCAATCCTTTGAGAATACATAGGCTCGTCCCGGCCATGCTACGTTAAGATGAGTGATTACACTACCACTGATATCGCTGATAATTGGCACTGGTAATTTCAGGCGAGTCCGGAACTCCTGCGCCTTATCTTTGTCGGCGGAGGTAATCAGAATCATTGGAATTCCCCGCTTTACCGCATCAGAATTCCATGCCTTGATGTCTATTGCAAGACAGCCAGCGCAATCGCCGATAGGCCCTACCAAAAAGCAGGCTGCTGCCTTTCCACCCGATAATCGAAGCGTATGGCCGACGCCAGAATCTGGATCACATAACCTGGCCTGGGGTCTTTGCGAAACTCTCTGGCATCAATGGCAACATGTTGAGGCACTTTTGGCGGATGCAAAACAGACCCTATTCGATTCATGAATAAAGGATCTCTACGTATAAGAAACAAGAGTAAAGCGATTTGCAAAAGTACTACGAGAGCAAGAATGGAAGCTAATGAGCGCTTCCCCCCCCCCGCGCGAGTTCATTCTCACGAGTCACGGCAGCGGTCTTGTTATCTTCATCTGTAGCGGCTAATTGGGACTGCAATGGATCTGAGTGTTTTTGCAAGGCTCTATTCCTCTAAACTTACGCAAGACAGAACTGGAATGCAAATAATCAGGTGGCTCACTCTTCTGTAACTTTACACATCCTACCCGAATTTGTCAATATTGAATTGTTGAAAATACAGTGCTATCACTTTTTAATGAAGATAGTATGGCTGGTGTTTGGTTTGCAGTAAGGAGTCATTTGGTAATTCGTTCGTGAATATATCGAGCATCTACTTTAACGTGGGAGCTCACAAATGGCAAATTTTCAGCCAGATGTTGTTCAGATACCTGGTTCTGTGACAGATGCTCGATTGGATCGAACGAAGGCTCATAACATGTGTTCGATACTTGTTGGAACCCTTACTGCTGTACTGTGTGGTTGTGATAGTTATGTCGAGGCTGCCGATTTTATGGAGAGCCAGGTCGATTGGCTGAGCCAGTTCGTGGATATGCGTAACGGTGCTCCTTCGCACGATACAATCTCCCGTGTCTTTCGTCTGTTGAACCCGGTGGAGCTATCTAAAGCATTTCAGGATTGCCTCGAATTACTACAGGTGAAACTTACCGGCAAGGTGATTGCCATCGATGTGAAGTGTTTGAGGGGCTCTCAAGACCGCGAGACAGGTCAAAGCGCAATTTATACTGTAATGCGGCGGCAGTAGAAGCTGGGCTTGTGCTCTGGCCAGATCAAAGTGAACGAAAAGTCCAATGAAATCACAGCTATTCCTGAACTGCTCTCATGACAGGATCTGCGAGGCGCAACCATTGCCATAGATTCAATGGGAACTCAGCGCAAGATAGCTCAAGCTATCCACGATGGCGGTGGCGACTACGTACTGGCGGTGAAGGCTAACCAGCCTGAACTGCACGATGCGGTCAAATCTGTAATGGATATTGCGCTGGACACACCTCACGAGTCTCCCGAGCACAGCGCTGTGAGTGTCCTTGACAACCAGCATGGTCGATTAGAAATTAGACGATATGTAGCCCTCAATGCTGATGCTATCGAGTGGGCAGGAATAAGTGACAAATGGCCCGGTCTGGCAAGTGTCGCAGCAGTAGAAAGCCAGGTTACGAAGGATGGTAAGACGGTAACTGAGAGGCGCTACTACATCAGCAGCCTACCACCCAGAGCAAAATTGATAGGCAAAGCCATACGATCCCACTGGGGCGTCGAGAACAGCCTCCACTGGGTACTGGACACTACCTTCAGGGAAGATCATAGCAAAATCCGTAAAGACAATTCACCAGAAAACATGGTAATCACCCGGCACTTCGCTATGAACCTGCTAAAGCGCGAACATGCAGGAACGGCAAGCATCAAGCGAAAGCGAAATAAGGCGGCATTCGAACCAGCGTACCGAACTTTGCTGCTAACTATTTAGATGCGATTCCCGTGGTGTAACGCTGTTGTAATGCGATTTCTGCCTGCCTGAGCACGCGCCGCAACATGGTTACAGAACAGTAACAAGTTTCGGCCACAACCTCATTTTGCGTTAACAGTAAATTCACATTTCTGTACCAGAACCGTAGCGGATAGCCCTGCCATGATTATTTTGAGGCTCCGGTGCTGTACTATCCGGAGCCATCATCGGCAGATTATAGAACCAGGCACCACAGGATGCACTGGAACAGGGAGAACACCATGGTACGAAAATTTACGCTTGCCGCAATTGCAGCGCTTACGTTGGCTTTTGCCGGAACGGCACATGCAGATGCTGAAACGGGTACTGCTCGCCGCTACGATGCGAAGCTTGCCTCCGCACCAGAGAAAGATAGCAAGGGCATCGCCCTGGTGCCGGTGCGTGTGGCCGCCAACTGCGGTGCGGATAAGTCGGCAGATGTGGAGCCGATTGGTAAGAAGCACAGAATGGGCATTGGCCTGTTTACTCCAACAGGTAGTTCGTCGAGCACCGGAGTTAGCTTGCTGTATTCAACAATTGCCAAACGCCAGAAGAATGCCGATATTGTGCTCACGATAGGCATGACCGGCTTCGATTTTACAGACAAAGCTTCCGGTGGAAGCGCATCTGTTATTCTGGTGCCGTTTCTATTTGAGTATCAATACCGGTTTTCTGGTGGCTTTTATGCTGGGCCAGCCCTTGGTTACAATCAAGTTCTTGTCAGTACGGGAGACAGCTCGGGGAGTAACCCAATTGGATCAAACCTCGCATACGGTGTAACCCTGGGTTGGGAATCAAAGGCATTCTACACCGAACTACGATATCTGGGCAGCGACAGCGCAGCCAGCGCAGGCTTCGTATTTCTGCTTGGTGGTAAGTTCTAATTCAAACAAATTGAGCATTGCTATGTGATTGCCTTTGCACAGCTGCATAGCAATGCTCCAGCCAGTACTGCGTTTAAGTTGTTCAGGAGATGCTAATGAAACCCGGGGCTATCGCATTCACCCTTCTTTCGCTCGTCGGCTCACTTTGTACATTGCGCGTTCAGGCTCAGGAGCCATCGGCGGCAGCAGTGTTTGATCCCGCAAAAACAAGCATCGCGGTGCTCTTCGCACCCAATTTTAGCGATGATAAGTGGGTGGAACAGAAGGGCAAGGAGTCGATTGTAGCGCGAAAGTCGGTGTACACCCTCTTTGAAAAGCGAGGCTTTGCACAGGTAACCGAAGAGGCTGTAGATGTAGCGACTAAGGCAAATACGATAGATCTCAACAAAGAGGAGAGCTGGACCAAAGCCAACTTTGCACGCGTTGGTAAGCAGGCAGGTGCCAACCTTGCAGCCTTTGTGCTAATAAAGCAAACCCGCCAGAAAGTTGTATCCAACCCGCTTGCATCCCAGTATGTTGGTGAAGCTGAGATAGAAGTATGGCTGGTAGATACGGCTACGGGAAAGGCATTGATTGGGGATCTTGCAGCCCGCGGTCGCGCCACAGGGGGTGTACGTTCCGCCGGATCACGCCGTAACTCGGCTGTGGAAGATGCGGTTAAGCGCGCGTTTTCAGCATTCTTGAAGCCATATCCTGAAACCAAGAAATAAGGAGTGAAGCCATGATGATTTGGACAGCTACATTCGCAGCTGCTATCGCATTGTGCGGCTTCACTACGGGAGCCGTTGCTCAGAAACTGGAGCCGGGCAAAACGGTAGTAGCGGTATTGCCAGTCGTGAATAAGTCTGGTGAGCTTAGCCAGCAGTTTAACACCAGGAACCGTGATGCAGCCAATGCAGCATTGGAAAAGCAGTTTAGCATACGGGGATTTAAAGTACTGGGTACCAATCAGTGTGGCAAGGTTGCCGCAGATCTGGGAATCCGCTTTGAAGAACGCGAGACCTGGAAGGTTGAACCTATAATTCAAGTTGCCAGGAAGCTGAATGCGGATATCATCGCACTGGCAATAGTTCTGGATTCACATTCGTCGGTAAACAACAGTGGAATTGCCGGGTATGTTGGCGGTTCTCAAGATGGCCGCGCACACGTACGAGTCTTGCTATTTAAAACGGCAACCGGTGAGTCGCTTGTAGCATCAGAAGCAAAGGGGGAGAGCTCAAGCGGTTTTCTGGCCTATCTTGATAAAGGTATGGATCGGCAAACCACAGCCACAATGCTCGCAATAGGCAACGGGCTGAACACCTTTCTAATTGATTATCCCATTACTGCAAAGGCACCCAAAAAGAAGGTTGATGAAGCGGCACAGCCATAGGCACAGCTGAGGCGGTGGGTGCCGTAACAATAATTGAAAAATCTTAACTTCACCGATATGTCTCTTGTCGTTAGCAACAAGATTAGGAAATGGAGGCTACGATGCGTCGGAAATATCAGTCACTCCTTGGTGCTTTAGCGCTGACAGTGGCAAGCGGGTGCGGCGGAGGAAATGGATCGCCAGCAGTTTATCAAAACAGCGTGGTAGTTAGATCTACAACCAAGATTCTGCCGCGGGACGGTTCAGCTGTAATTACAAAGCTGGACGGTTCACACCTTAAAATCATTGGCACAGGGGTTCCTACAATCAATGTGGGTGACGTCATCGTATCGGCAGCGGGCGAAGGTGCTTTGTATAAAGCCACTTCCGTTGCGCCAACTTCAGGGGGTGTTACTGTTGGTGTTCAGGCGGCAAATCTCGCCGATGCACTGCAGAAGATGAATACTCACTTAACCGTACCAATTTCTCAGGACCATACAAAATCGATAACAACTGGTTCTGGAGTAACTGCCTCATGGATTACCAAATCGGCGGGGCGAGCGTCCGGAAAGTCGCTTCTACATTTTGACGTTCCACTGTACACGCTGTACGACAGAGACGGCAATTCATCTACTAAGAATGATCAGCTTAATCTTGTTGCTACTGTGGATATTAACCCTTCTGGGTTCTTCAATGTGGATGCAGATTGGAGCTTGCTGGGGCCGTCCTTGCAAAAAGTGGAGGCGGGCTTAAACCTGGATGCAGGGGTTGACGTAAACCTTCAGCGTGGCAAAGATCTTGGTGGAGATCTCGGCGACATACTTAAAGTTGAGAAAAAGGGTGATATTTCGCTCGGTACGGTTGAGCTCGAGCCAATCATCTTTGACGTCGGCGTTTTGCCAGTCGTCATTTCGCAAACTGTCTCGTTTTCACTGCATTACGAGCTCACATTAGACGCTGACCTAAACCCACACCTAACAACTTCCGTGAGCGGAAGAATCGGCGCTGGATACAGTGGCGGAAATGGTTATGTCATCCAGGAGCTTAGTTCCAGCGGTCTCGACTTTAATTTTAAGTTTGGTCAGATCAATGGTAGCAGCAGGGTAGACCTGCCACTCATAACTTATCAGGCAAAACTCTACGGATTAGTTGGGCCGGAAATATCTGCTGGACCTTACTTCCAGGGCGATCTAACTGCTGTGTTGTTGCCTCCCTCAATGGACATTTCGGCTTCCTTAGGTGCGGAAGGAACGGTTGGATTTCATACCACGATTCTCGGTGAAAAACTCGATTACAGCCATACGCTTGCTGATGTAAAGTTCTGGTCGAAGACGTACCATCGGGACGTAAATTCCAGCGCTGATGTTACCATCAAGAGTGTGAAAGGAAAGAACTAACATGTGGTTTCTTAGCTCAAATATTAAACAAATCGCACACGGGCTAAACCGTAAATCGAGATACTTTACTGCCTGCATTTTGGTTGGAATAGTGGTAAGTCCAGCAGGAACATTACTGGCCGGATGCGGCAGCGGAACTTCTGCACCTAAAACGCAGAGCGCAGGGATGAAATCTACTATCAAGATTTCAATCGCATGGCCAAAATCTGTCTCCCGCTCAATACCTGCAGATACTAACCGAATAGTGGTGCAGATCATTGCACCAAATTCTCAGGACAGTAAAGCTGTATTGATTGAAAAACCAGCAACAGGCGGAACTGTTGAGTACACCATAGATGGGGTTTGGCCGGGCGAAAATCGACTGATAACCGCCGAAGCTAAGAAAGTAAATGCTCCCGGAACTGGCATAAACAACTCTCCATCCAATGCACAATTGTCCGAGGGCACTTCCCTATCCAGCGGAACTGTAGGACCGATTACGCTGCTTCCCTTGGTTACAACCCCAATTGCGATTACGCTTACAGATACTATCCCGCCGATCAGCAATGATATTTACAAGCTGTCCGGCGCTGTAACACCTGATCCAATTGACTCTTCTGTGATCAATGTTAGCTTGAACGCACTCCTGGACCCAGTAAATGGCAAGCCACTAACAGGCCTAACAGCAAGCAATTTCACTGTTTATGAGGATGGCGTATTCAGGTCGATCATTGATGCAAAGTCCTCAGGGAGCACAACAACCGCAACAAAAACAGACATCGCGTTCATTATGGATACCACGGGAAGCATGGATCCAGAGATAGGTGGAGTTAGAGACAGTGTTATTTCATTTGCAAATCACCTGACCGCTTCTGGTTACGATGTACAGCTTGGCGGCGTGTCATTCGGAGACGAGATAAGAGACACGTTCCAATTCACCAACAAGGGGTCAGACTTTGTCAAATGGGTTAGCGGTCTATCGTCATACGGTGGTGGAGATATCCCGGAAAATGATGTAGACGCAATTATGACTGCAGTTAATAACCTGCACTGGCGCTCTGGCGCACTCAAGGTGCTGGTAATCATCACAGATGCACCCACGCACTACCTGAACGATGGAGATGGCATTGCCAAATACAGCATTGCTCAGGTAATAACTGCCCTGCAGAAAGGTAATTTCGTCCTGGATAGTGTTTCTACAATGGGCACTCGTGCAGCAAGTGCTTCGAGCAAACAGCCGATAATCTTCTCTACACGGGCATCAAGTGGCGGTTACCCTGATATAGACACCGTCGCAAATGCTACAGGAGGTATCGCAGCGCTGTTGCCTACAAATGGCTCGGTGGATCTTAGCGCACTAAATATCGAGAAAACGATACTGGCCGGATATATTGTTCGCTTCAGATCGATACACACAAATACTGATCATGCTATTCGTATGGTGATCAGCCTCAGTGGTTCACCGGTTGCCGACAAGGACTTTACTGGTCATTACTGACAATTGGCTGATGTTCCGATGTGCCGCGCCTACACTCAATGTATGGATGAGCCGCGGCACTCTTATCATAGAACAGCCACAATGCTCGCAATAGGCAACGGGCTGAACACCTTTCTAATTGATTATCCCATTACTGCAAAGGCACCCAAAAAGAAGGTTGATGAAGCGGCACAGCCATAGGCATAGCTGAGGCGGTGGTGCCGTAACTTGTGGAGTGCCATATATGCCCTGGAAGTGGCACCCAGTCAGGGTTAGCTTCTTGCTGGCAGTAAGTTCTGAGTTCCAGGCGTTTCAACCGATCCCGCAGGCCCTGTGGGATCGGCTGAACAAACTCCCCAAACACTGTTAATGACGTAAATTCACGCTTAATTCACGTGCTGGTACCACTCTTGTAACAATTGATGCGCCTACAATCTTGATGTTGCGGCCAATAATCCGCAGCAAAGCGCAACGGAGCACTCTGTTCACAAATCGGCATCCTCATTCTTGTTATTTGTGGCCGGAACGGACATGTGCCGTTGCGTGGTTCTGGATTGGGCCGACGGCGAACGGCCCAATCCAGAAATTCTTCAGCATCTGAAAATAGGTGCTTTCGGCCAGACATCTGCTCTGGGCGTTAGTGGTGATGACAAGGGCAGCAGACGTTTGCAGCCCCGGGGGAAAACAGGATGTCGGCGAATTTACGATGGTGCGGAACCCTCTGTTTGCTTGTGGTTGCTAACACGGCATTGCCATCCGCTTATGCCCAGTACCGAACGCAGGTGCCTACCGGTTTTGTTCGGCAGCTTTCAAAAGATAAACCCCGGGTTTACCTCGTTTCTAATAGCCCTGCTGCCGCAGCGATTGCCTCAAGCTTCCGCGATCAGTTGCTGAAGCACAAAGATAATAAGCACAAACCTGAAGATATTATTCTGTGTAACCCGGTAGAGGCTTCTGCGCTGCCAGATTCCGATCCGAAGTTTGCATCTGGCACACGGATATTCTTTCTAACAAGGTCTGAAGGATCTGCACCACTTCCGGCCTCTCTGCAATCGCTTTGCCCTATCAAGTTGGAGCTGGAAGATAAAGACACTGCCTCACGTATGAAAGCGGATTGCCTCAACCCCAAAGCTGGGAGTCTCTCGTTTTCAATTGCATTGTCTGCCATTGACTCGGAACGGCTGCAGCGCCTTACTGATAGGTTAACGGGCCGCACTTATACAGATTACACGGCCATGACCTCCGGGCTTACCGAGGCATTTCTTAGTTACCAAATAATGCGGTTTTCGGATGAAGACCGGCGTGACATTGCAGAAAAGTGGGGCTCCGTAAACAACATTGGTATTTGGGCTAAAGAGGAGTGGCACACCCTGGATGAGCGCCTAAAATTGCCAGCAGAAAAGTTAAAGGGCTGGCATCAGGCCTATTTCATCGATCGCTCACGCCCTGCAGATATTGCTGCTGCCCAGGCTTTACACCTGCATGACGGCCTCAAAGTGAAAGACACTACCGTTCTTGCTAACAAAATTGATGCGGATCGCAATGCCCAAATAGTGGTGTTTAGCGCTCCAAATGCCAACTTGCTTGGCGGGCAGGCAACAGAATTTGCTTCTCTGGAGAAACTGCCGTCTGGAGTCACCTCCGAAGAGCTCAAGGACTTCCGCCACATTGGAAAAACCGCACTGTTTGTGATTGGCGAAGGCCCTACAGATGAGGATAGAGAGGCGATCCGGGTAGACACTGCCCGAAAAGTAAAGGAAGCGACTTCTATTGGCATTGCAGACAGTGTTGAGCTTGGCCGATTGCAATCCGACGTAACTCTGGACTCTCTGAAGGCGGATGGTGGGGTTTCTATGCGGCTGCAACAGCGGTACAAGGTGCACTACGTATGGCTGGCAAGAATGCTGGATTACACAGGCGGCACTATATACAACTCCGAAAATAAAGTGATACGTGAGGATGTGTTTCAGACTTACGAAGATGCCCATCCGCGCGATCCGGAACCCACAGAGCCAGAGCACATCATTGGCGAAAGTCAGGCCACACGCAACAGGATTAATACCGAGCACACCCTGTGGGAGATACTGCATGGAGTATGGCTAGGTAAGAAAGCCGCCTTTGAAAAGCGAGAGCAGGAGCGCATGACGGCGCAGTACTCCCGCAATATTACACGCACAATTTCCGGCAGCGCCAGATGCATTCTGCAGCTTGTTAAGTTGGGCGATGCCACCCATGCAGCCGAAGTGGTGTGGGAGCTTGAAACGAACGGTGCCGCCACTTCTGGAGCACAAAACTACAAGAGCGACTCTGTAACCGTGCGCCTGGGGGAAACTCCAGATGCATTGCCCGCCCCGGCAAATACGGATGAATGCCCGCCTGAGCTCAAGCGTGCCGCCGCCACCGATAGTGTTCTGCGCGGTATCAACAATCTTGCCGGCCATGCGTTGTTGCCAAATGGCAGTGAGCCAGAGCCTACTGTAAAACCAGTGCCAGAGAATGGTGGCTTTGCAAACAAAGAGGGAGATGATAATACCGTAGGAACCGGGTTGCCACAGGGTGGTGATAAGCCTGCACCGCTACCCGCTGGCAACGGACCCGTTGTTGCCGATGTAAGCGACAAGCGGATAGTTATTGTGCGTGATGCAGATACGGACATTCAAGTGGGAGACAGGGTGCAGGTGGTGTTGAGAACACGCGAGATAAAAAATCCCACAACCGGAGAAGTGATCCGCACCGAAATTCTTGAGAGCGTGATCTTCAAGGTTATAGCTGTGGATTCAAAAACAGCAGATTGCTATCCTGTTTCTGCCGCAGAAGCTAAGAAAATTGGGGCTGTTAAGAAAGGTGTCCGGGTGAAAACATGGCGTCCGGCTGCAGCAAAATGAGCAGAACCCACATGCGGTGAGTGGCAGCTGCAGTAGGTACGGAGGTTGGAAGCATGAACAGCACCACTGGTACTTCTCCTCTTCTATAAGGTGGAAAATGAATATCAAAACGGCAACCCAGATTGCATTAATATGCACCGGCCTCAAGGCGGTAACATCGATGTACTGGATCTTCTTTCCCGCAGTTAGATACAGCGTCCGGTCTAACCTTAACCTGTTCACCCTGATAGATCTTGCTTTTATCGGCTCACTCTTTGGGTTTTTCTTAGCTCTGCGGCTGCGACAGGCAGGAAAGGACAACAACTGATGGCTACGGACCTCGATGACCTGCTTGGAATTTCGCAAACTAAGGCCGAGACCTCGCCCCAATCCGCGAAAACGACGGCAGATATGAGCATTGTTTCGCGATCTGCCTCTCGCCGCTACAGCGATGCCTACCTGGTGGCCCGCGTAACCACCGGGCTGGGAGCAACCATCAAGTGGGTGGGTGGCATCTTCGGACTCATTCTTGGCGGGGTGGCAATGACAATTTTGAGTTCTACCTTTCGCAATTAAGGTGGTGGGTATTCCTCACAGGAAAACCCGTGGGGTATGGTTGCAGGCCTGGTTATTGGTGGTTCTGTGGGCCTTATGTTCTACATAGCCGGTACGCTGGTTGCGGCACAGGGGCAGATATTGAAAGCCAGCCTGGATTCTGCCGTGCATAGCTCCCCTTTCTTGAATGAAACGCAGAAAGCACAAACGATGTCTCTGTAGTCTGCATCTTGTGATTGCCTATATCTCTGCAAGAAATAGCGATGCCCGGTAGCATTACTCGCTGCCGGGCTTCCGTTTGCAAATCTAATTGAGTGGATGTATATGAGGTGCTTCAGTAGCGCGGAAACGGCAGCGTGGATGATGCTTTGAGGCCAGATGGTGGACGATAGCTGGAAATCTGTGCATCTCGGCTCAGCAGCCAGCGGGCGCGCTGCAACAATGCCTCCTCAGATACAGCTATCTTACGCACGATGCCATCCTTTCCACCAACATATATAAAGTGGCCATCCGGGCTGAACTGCCCTGCATAAAGCGGGTTAAAAGACACGCGGATGCTGTAGGTGGGATGGTTCAAAAAGCTGTGCTGTGTATAGTACTCTGGCGATTCAACGCGCCAGATGTCTGCAAAGCCCTGTTTATTTACACTCAAGATACGTTTTCCATCTGGTGAAAAACGGGCACAGAATACAATGTCATGGTAGGCGCTAAGCGATGCAGTAAGTTTTCCCGCTCGCAGATCCCACAAGTAGCAGTTGCCATCACCATCAGCTGAGAGTAAGAATCTTCCGTCCGGTGAGCAATCCAACGACCATGGAACAGCATAATCGCCACTACGCCTGCCTGGTGCTTGAAGCGTTAAAACGCACTCCTTGTTGTTAATGGGATATATCCTAACTGCCCCATCCTTGCACCCCAACACCACAAGCTCGCCATTGTGGGTGAAGCAACACGATGTAATTCCTGCTGTTGACCCTGAGTGTTGACTGGGAACTGTATACGTAAAGATACAGTTGCCAGTCTTTGTATCCCACAGCCTTGCGGTGCCATCTTCGCTTGCGGATATTATCCGCGTGCTGTCTGGAGAGAACACAGAACAGTTTACAGGTCGATTGGTTGAATGTCCAACAAGCCGAATTCCCTCTGTCAGTATATTCCTTGGATCGGGTGCATACCAAATACGTAAATCACCCGATTGGCCAGCAGTAGCCAACATCTTGCCATTTGGTGAGAAGGCCGTATGCATTACCAGGCCATTGTAAGGGTGATTGCCGCTCTGCCCGAGTGCCTGGGCCTCCCAGCTTGCAAATCCATTTCGCGCACGCGACTCACTACTCCAATCTTCGTACCACATGGATACCTTGTCTATTGTGCTCGCAAGCACTTCTTGGCCGCTCGGTGATATGTCAATGGCTGTGAGAGGGTTGCCACATGAATAGATGCGATCCTCTGCCAGCAACCAACCTTCTGCTTCCCCGGTAGCAGTTGCAGTTAACAGAAGACGATCATTACGTCCAAATGATAATGATCTCCAGTTAGAGTTGCCTGGAATGCGGAACAATGCAATAGCAGGTGAAGCTATGGGCCACACCAATATCATATGTTCTTTGGTACTGGCTCGTGCGAAGAACTGGCCAGACCCTGAAGCTGCAATTAAGCCCTGTTTGCCATTCATGTCCAGATAGGTGTTGATGCTGCCAGTATTAACCCGGTAATCGCCGCCTTTCGTTGTTTGCATCAAGAATTCAGACGATGTTGTGCCATCGTCGGAGGACGTCCATATGCCAGCGGAGTACTCGCCGAAGAGAACCTGTTCTGGATAGTTGCCCGGAGGACGGTATCTATCGATTTCGCGGTTAATTGCCATGTCCCATACGTGTACATTAGCATCTGACTTTATGCAAAACGCAATGAATCGCTCTGACGGCAATTGGTGTGGGTCATGGTATGCAAATTGATATGAGCTGATGTCCAGGCTTCTCACTTCCGAACCTGTAGGTATCCGGAGGTTGCACTTTTGTGTTAGTGTGTTAATGACGAAGATATATGGACGATTATTATCCGATGCAGAAACTGCGACAAGATCGCCGGAACGTGAACATCTTAGGCGAGGAGTAACCAGGCCAGGCTGTCCGCACTGGTATGACCACTGCTCTGCGACTTTTTTTTCTAACAATAACCTTAGGCTCCATACCCGTATTACTTGATCTGAGCCAAGAGTTATAATTTCGTCGGACTTTGGCGTAAATACCGCCTGTAAAATGGCGGGCCCCGGGGTGCCTTCAGGAATGGCACGAAACTGAACAATTACCTTCCCGGCAATTCTATCCCAGAGTGTCACAAATGGGCTGTCGCCGGCCGTAACAACAATCTTATCGTCTGGTGAATACTCAGCATCGCGCAATGGCCAATTATGCTTTAGCGACTGCACTTTTGCCGGTGTGCCGTTAATAATAGTGCTGAGGGCAGTTAACGCAAGCGATGGAGCAGGGTGGTTCCACTTCTTTGCGCTATCAACAACTTCGAGCGCCTGCTTAACAACATCAATAGCAGGGTGGACGTGATCTGCACCGGTTGCGATCTGTTGTGCCCGACTATCCAGGAGGGCTGAACGGGCCTCCTCGCTAAGCAGGGCATTTCTGTCTTCCAACTGATACTTTGAGATTGCCTGCTGCCGAGAAAGCGAAGCACTTGCACTGAGCTGTTGCTTCAACGTTTGTGTAAGTTCCGCAGTTTCAATCTTCTGCCTGTCGATGTTGGCCTGAAGTTTTTCTTCGTCGTGCTTGAGTTTTTTCTTGTCCGTGTGGGCAGACTCAATTTCGTGGTGGTATACATCCAGTTGGTGATTGCCTTGCTGAATCTGAACCTGCATCACATCCAGGGCGCCACGTTGCCGAACTACCTCTTGCTGGCGTGTGTAGGCAATAAGCATGGAGGCGGCCAGTACTGTCCAAACTGCGCTGGCCCGCATGTACCCTATCCATAGAGCGCGCCGTTGGCGTGTTTTTTCTGCACCAGATAGGTGTTCAATTACCCATCGGCGGGTGAAAACACTTGCGTAAATGGCATTGCGAACGCGCAGTATAGGCGGATCGGCACCAGCGTCTATGCAGGCCACTCCGGAGAGTAGGAGTTGGCTGATGAGAGGATCTGCGGCTGTTGCTACTGTTTTTCGACCGCAGACAATGCCTAGAAACAGCTGAAGAATGCTATCTCGCTCTGGCACGTCCACAAGCTGCCGCGTTACAAACTGGAGATTGTACTCTTCGGTTTGAGACTGCCTGGTAATGAAGCTTTGCTCACAAATTTGATCAATCTCTGCCCTGCTGCACTCGGTTCCGCGTGCTGCTACTGCCTTACACAGCCGTTGTGTAAGAAATGGGTGCCCGCTTGTCCAGTAATGAATCCGCGCTATCTGAGCGAGCCGCTGCTCCTCTGTGCCGTGTAGCCCCGGGGCAAGCTGGGCCATTTCAGCTGCAGTAAAGTCTCTTAGCTCTATTCGTTTGCCGATGTTAAACGGTGTGGTGTGCAGATCTTGAATAAGGTGTGAAGGAGATGCCACACCAGCCAGGCAGAAGGTAAGCTTGGTTGCATCGCGGTCTATTGCCCTTAAATTGTGTAATGCCCTGATGGATGCAAAAAAATTATCCGTTTTGAAAGGGAGCTTGCGTACCGCATCAATCTCATCTACAAACACTGTCATAGGCTGTCTAAGCCTGGGGATTACGATATCTCGTAATGCGGTGAACCACAGCTGATCTGCGCTGATGTGCCTGTTTCCTTCGATGCAGGCCTCTATTTCGTCCTCTAAACCAAGGCCACGCACGAGATCGAGCAGAAGACGGCTGTACCACTGCTGTGATGTTGGGGCATCTCCCAACGTGCTTAAATCTATGAAGCTGGCAAGGTGGCCGCACTGCTGCAGGTGGGAAGCGGCACGCACAATGAGAGAGGATTTGCCAACCTGCCTGGTATCCAGAATGTAACAAAACTGCCCGGCCTCGAGTGAGGCGTTTAGCTGTGCATCTGCCTCCCGAAACACGTAGCTTGGGTCATTATCTGCCAGGGTGCCGCCTGCCACATAGTAACTGTCTGGCCCATTTAGTATCATCACGCGGCTCCTATAGTTAAATAAGATTGCGGCTGAAATACGCGCTGTATAACCCGCACCGCATACGCGGCTCATTGGGAGAGTCCCCAGAAATTACACCGGCGCTGCGCAGGCGAAAGAAGCCATGCTCAGAACAGGGCTGCCCGGAAAGGGTGGCCAGCAGATCAATGCGCAGGCCATCGTCTGCAAGGATATGCTTCAGAATGCAGTGCAGGTGATCATGAAACGGACCATCCGGAGCAGATGCAATGGAAGCGAACTCCTGCGGAGTGGCACTTCTCGCCTGTATTTCCACGAGTGCTCTACTAAGCAGGTAGGGGTGCCCACCCATCAGGTCGGTAAGCACCTGCCTGTCTGGTCCGTTCCAGGTATCGAATCCGTGGCGTTCACAGAGTTCCGTGGCCTGCGCGAGTGTGAAATCTCCCAGGGGAATGCGGGTGCCAACATTGAACGGAGACTGGTTCAGGTCTGATATATAAAGATGTGCCTCTGTGGCTGCAGCAATCAGAACCGTTAGCTGGCTCCAGCCCACTCCGGGTTCGGTGGCTCTACGTGAATGAAACCCGCGTAACAGAGCAAAAAAATCGTTGTAAAAAGTGGTGCGGAATAGGCGATCCACACCATCTAATGCAAGCAATATGGGCTTCCGTGTGCCATCCAGCAGGCGCCTACGTACAAATCGTTCTACGTTGCCATTGGCTCCGAGGTGTGGTTTCCAATCTGTTTCCATGCTGAAGTCAATCTCACCCTGGTCTGCAATCTGGCCAAGTAGGTTGATGTAAAGCCCATCGCGCGTAGACAGGTCGTCTTCTGAAAATTGGGAACAATCAATGTGGAAAACAGAATAGTTCTGTTCTCTCGCATGATGTAAACCACGCGCCAGCATGGAGGTTTTGCCTGTTTGCCTGGCACCTTTTAACAACACTATACTGTCTTTGCTCTGGAGGGCAGCAATAAGGGCAGCATCGGCTTCCCGCACAACGTAGCGCTCTGAGTCCAGGTGTAACGCGCCTCCGGTAGAGCCGCTACTAATAGGGGATGGGGGCGTAGAACGTTGCCTGGCCGCAGGCTGCTTAAAGATCTCAACCTGTTGGAGTCGTTCTTCTGCGCAGCGCAGTCTGCGTTCCAGCTTTTCACGGTAGGTGCCTATCCAGCCTTCGTTCCAGCCACTAAGTAGGGCCTCTTCATACAGCGATCTGGCAAGTTCTAGAGATCGTGCGTCCCCTCGCAAACAGGCTGCTTCAAACTCGCGGGTATCTGCCTGCCACTCATTAATCACAAGCCTGATACCGCCCACCCTGCTCTCTATGCAGGTGGCCGCCTCGCCGAGCAGTCCGCGCAAATAGGTTAGGCTCTGCCGCAAGTTGGCTTCTGGATCGTCGATTATATCGCCATCCCAGAACGCGCGTGCAACCTCTTCTTTTTCTACCCATCGTGGGCCAGCAAGTATAAGGTAGGCGAGCAGTTGCTCACACTTTCGTTTGTGCAGACCGTCAATTAAGTTCCCATTGAGGCGTGCCTCAAAGGCTCCAAACAGCCTGAACTGCAATTGTGCTACCGCAAGGCGCTGAGTTTCCATTGTATTCCCTGTGCTTCGAGACAGTGCTCAGGTTCGGGATATTGCAACCTGGCATAACTAACTTTGCCGTGTACGCTTCGAGACGATTGAAGTGGCTTTGCCTTACCAGCTGCGGTTAACAGCCTTTTTGGGGCAGGCACGATGCCTGGCGCAATGCATGCGCACGGCCTGGATACACTTGTTTTGGGTATTCCGGATTCTTCCAGATTGTCTGGACCGGTATTGGCAGACGTGATAATTCAAGTCAGGTCACGTCTCACATTGTAACAACCTGCCATGCGTCCATCTAATTCATTGAACAAGCCAACTTACCGCTTGATCTGGATGGGAACATTGACAGTGCTAACCAACCACAGTGTAAAGCTTGCCTGTGGGCAATTGGTGAGATGAGCCTCGCTGTGCAGCACGTTCAAATATCTGCGTGCCAGCGTTTCCAGGCATGTGCAATGCACATCATTCATTCGCACCACAAAAATCGTATTGTTCCTATCGGCATATGTAGTAGCCGATGGTTGATTATGGCATCAGTAGCACGTGGCTTTAGGCCCGCCCTAAACTGGGGTTTACATGCCTGATAAGGCAATAGCTCTAGAGTTCTGGCCCCAATTATACTCAGCTGCTTCCTGCGTTGCGATTTCTTCGCAGAACAATATAATTCCGCAACGATGGCGGAATACAAGACAAAATAACCCCAGATGCCCCCTTATGTTTGTTCCACATACTCAACATCCTGTTTAATTTACTAAGCGCGCAAATCCTTCCGCAAGACTGGCTGTAACAGAATATTCACACTCTGGTAACGCCGCCGTCACACGTCCGGTTTTGGCCGACCGCGCACACCCACATGTAAAACCAGAAATCGGCACGGCTATCAGCAACACGTAGGCTCTCTGTTGCTGTGCCAATCTTGCGAGCAATTACTCCATCAAATATGTCGGATAAGGTGGCAAGCACAAGTATCGGCACAATCCACAGGTACATAGCCGGGTGTGTGGCGGCCTCCAAAAGTACTGGCCCAAGCATTACCCGGAGAGCAATTAATAGTGGTGGTACAGCTTTCATTAGCGAATGCGAACGCTGCGGATACGTTGGGGGTAGCGCCAAAATTCAGAACTCCTGATAGATAATGGCAATGTCGAGCGTAGATAACGCCTTTATGCCCCAGCAATTCTTGAATAGCGCATGGGCTCTCGCACCATCTCAGCATTCAGGCTGTTCTGTAGTAATTGTGCTTTTAACGCGACGTGATCAGGGCTATTCCACAGGTTGTGGCGCTCATCGGGGTCTGTTTGCAAATCAAACAGCTCGCCATAATCATGCCCACGATAAACGGTTAACTTGTACCGGCTATCTATATAGCTGCGCAAATGTACCGTGGTGGGCTGGTGCCGAAACTCCGTTACTGCCACATCCCGTGCGCTCTGCTGCACTCCCTTCCACACATTCAGCTGGCTTATGCCCTGCATTACGCCTGGCACTGCCAGGCCGGCCGCTGTTAGGAAAGTGGGGGCAAGATCTATGAGGCTCTGTAGCGATTGGTTTTCTACATTTGCGGGTATTTGCCCGGGCCAACGGGCTATGAAGGGAAGCTTCAAAAGGTCTTCGTAATGAAACGCACCTTTCGCATTGAGGCCATGCTGCCCAAGAAAATGCCCATGATCGGTTGAGAACACAACCAGGGTGTTTTCTGCGATCCCCAGTTCATCCAGGCGATTGAGAATACGCCCGATCTGTTCATCCATAAATGAAATCATGCCGTAGTACACGGCCATGTTCTTGCGCAGCTTATCATCAGAAATCAGGTGAGTGTGAAAACCATGGTTGGCAAATCGGGTTTCTTTCCATGCAGAGTAATCTGGAGAAACCTCCTGAGTAAGTGCAAAGTGTGGAGGCATGAGGTCCAGCTCACCGGGTGTGAGTGTACCGGGCTCCATATCTGCCGGATCGTACATAGAGGCCCAGGGTTCTGGCACAAGATAGGGCGGATGCGGATCATGAAAAGACGACCAAAGGAAGAACGGCTTGCCTTCCTGCACGCTCTTATCGATTGCCGCAACGCTCCGCTCGGCGGTCCAGGCGGTGTAATGCAGCTCCTGGGGCAAATCCCAGGTGTATTCCCTCGCCGTGGCGGCCGGATTTGGCGGCCACTCCTGGTAATAGTCTCTCCAGTTGGATAGCCCGTGCTCTTCAAGCCAGATGGCATAGTGCTGGCCGGCATGGTACTCATCGGCATGGTTTCTGCATACCTCTATATGGTCGAAGCCATACCATGGGCCACAAAATCCGCGCCAGAAATCCAGATCACGCAGGGTTGGCTGGCACTCCAGAGATGTTTGCCCTCCTTCTGGATCGGATGCAAGTGGTTGAAAGTGAGCTTTGCCGATAAGGGCTGTGCTGTATCCCGCTTTGCTAAACTCTGTACCAACGGTGGGAACATCCTCGGCAAGTTTTACACCAATGGTCCAGCAGCCATGCCATGCAGGGTACATCCCGGTTATTATCGTTGAGCGCGATGGCGAGCATACGGGGCTATTGCAGTAGGCTCTGGAAAATCGTGTACCTTCTCGGCATAGCCTATCCAAATTGGGTGTGGAGATCTTTGGGTTAATAACACCAAGCGTGGTCCAGTGCTGCTGATCGCTGGTAATCAATAGTATGTTCGGTTTGCTCACGGTTGGTCTCTCTACAAAACATGTGTTGCTGTGCAGGTTCGTTCCCTATCCGCTTCGTTCCTCTGAGCATCTGCATCCTGTTTTTCTTTATCAGCAGGAATTGAGTGGCTTGTGCAGAAACGCATCCCTGTAATGGGGCAATTGGCGTTACCTGTTTATGCCAGAGTTTGCCCCCGGATACTCATTTCTTATAGGAGAGTTTATCAATATGAAACGTAAACGAAACCTGTTGCCACTTGCCATTGCTGCAAGCGTTGCGGCATGTGCTGGCCAGCCACTTGCTGCGCAGAAACAATACGAACCGAAGTGGGACTCCCTGGATACGCGCCCAACCCCTGCATGGTTTCAGGATGCTAAGTTCGGGATATTTATTCACTGGGGTGTGTACTCTGTACCATCCTGGGGGCCACGTGGTACCTATGCGGAGTGGTACTGGAACGCCATGCAGAACAAAAGTGGCGATACCTGGAAGTTTCATGCGCAAACCTATGGCGAGAGTTTTAAGTACCAGGATTTTGCTCCAAAATTTAAGGCAGAGCTTTTCGACCCCAATGAATGGGCAGATATCTTTGCGCGGGCCGGGGCGCGGTATGTGGTGCTAACCTCCAAGCACCACGAAGGCTTTTGTTTGTGGCCAAGCGCTGATTCTTGGAACTGGAACAGTGTGGATGTTGGGCCACATCGAGATCTTTGTGGCGATCTCACCACGGCAGTGCGCGCCAAAGGGATGAAAATGGGCTTTTACTACTCGCTCTACGAGTGGTACAACCCTACTTATAAAGCCGATTTTCCGCGCTATGTTGCAGAGCATTTCCAGCCCCAGTTTAAGGATCTCGTAAACCGGTATCACCCATCTATTATCTTTGCAGATGGCGAATGGGAGCACAGCAGTGCCGAGTGGAAATCTGAAAGCTTGCTGGCGTGGCTTTTTAACGAATCTCCAAGCAAGAACGATGTGGTGATTAACGACAGGTGGGGCAAGGAAACTCGAAGCCATCACGGAGGTTACTTCACCACCGAGTATGGAGAGGTGGGCGGAGGCGAAAAGCTTGCCAACACACACCCTGCCGAAGAGGACAGGGGCATAGGATCTAGCTTTGGTTACAACCGGCATGAAACACTAACCGACTACCAGACCTCTTATGGGCTGGTGTGCTTGCTTGCCAACCTTGTATCCCGCGGAAGCAACCTGCTGCTGGATGTTGGCCCAACCGGGGATGGCCGCATACCCGTTATCATGGAACAGCGGCTTTCAGACATGGGTGCCTGGCTTAAGATAAATGGCGATGCCATTTATGGCACGCAACCCTGGAAGGTGCATGGCGAAGGGCCTACGCCAGCGGCTAAAAATCCCAATGAAGAGCGCAAGCAGGTGTTTACGGCAGAAGATTTCCGCTTTACGGCAAAGGCAGATTCTATTTATGCCATCTGCCTTACCACTCCCACCGGGGATGTTCACATCAAATCCCTCGGGAAGTCTGCTGGTAATCTGGATAAGCCCATTAAAAAGGTTACCATGCTTGGCAGCCCCGAACAGTTGAAGTGGAAGCAAGAGGGCGATAGTTTGCATATTCAAACTCCCCGCCATTTGCCTTGCAGCCACGCAATAACCTTCCAAATCTCGTTCTAAGTAAAAAGCGCTCCCGGTTCGGCAGCCACTGTTGTGGTACCGAACCGGGAGCGCAATTTGTAAACGCTGGTTTGCCCTATTCCACGCCTCTGGGAGTTGAGAGTGGGTCAATACCTCGCAGCATCATTCCCTGACCGCGCGATTCGTGGGTTTTGATGCTGGGTGGATCCTCTGGATCCCGCATCTGAATCAGCAGCGTTGTGCGCGCTTCCTTGCTTACGTTAATTCCAGAGCCATGGATCGTAAGGTAGTTAAAGAACAGCACGTCGCCAGCCTTTGCTTCGCAGGCAACGGCCGATGACAGCGGATACTGATCGAAAGGCAAATGCCAGCCGCCTTCACGGCTGTGCTCCAGTATGCCAAGCTTGTGGCTGCCGGGTACCACGCGTACGCAGCCTTTCTCTTCTGGGGCATCATCGAAGTGGCAGATGGCAGCAATCATAGAATGCCTATCGTGGGGGAAATAGGGGGCATCCTGGTGCATGGGGAAGGGAGATCCCTTTTCTGGAGGCTTGATAAACATCTTTGTATGGTGTAACTGCACATTGGGCGACCCAATGATATCTGAGGCTACTGCAGTGAGCCTATCGTTAACCAGCAACTTTGTATAACACGCTGAGAAAAACTGTACGTTATGGCAGTGCATGATACGTGTGTTTTCTGCCCCGGCAACGCCTGAACGGGCAGAACCCCATGTAGCATCCACATTGGTTTGGGCACTCAGCCTCTCTATCAGGCTGTGCGCTTCCGCGCGGTAATGCGCCGTCTCCTCCGGGTTTATCAGGCCCTTCATCAGGATGTAGCCATTTTCGTTGTAAAAGGCAAGTTCTTCGGGCGTCAATGCGAGCATCTTCGGTGACTCCTTGCACATACCGGGCAAACTCCGGGGCAGTATCTCCCGGCTATTGAAGTGCCAGTTCTCTGCCTGAGCGGCCAGTTCCTGCAGGCCTAAACATCCAACCCAACGGCACGCATAAGTGGTATTGCATTGCTGTGCTGCACAATGCCAGGTCGCAGCCGATAGTCAAACACCATCCGGCCGTCAATCATCTCATCCTGCATATGGCAATTGACTGCATGTAGGCTGTTACCCGGAGCATCGGCTAGGCGGGCCAGTGCCAGATCGTGGGTGGTAACCAGGCCAAGTGCATTAATATTTACAAGTGTCCGCAGCACAGCTTCCGCCCCAATAGCCCTATCGTGAGAGTTGGTGCCATGCAGAATTTCATCCAGAAGGAAAAGTGCGGGTGGGTTAGATTTTGCCAGCTCTACAATATGTTTTAAGCGGGTTATCTCAGCATAAAACCGGGAAACACCTGCATTGAGCGAGTCACCGGTGCAAAGCGAAGCTCCCGTATGAAAGTGGCTGGTTTTCATTGCGGAGGCAGTAACCGGTGCTCCAGCAAGGGCAAGCACTACACTGGTACCTACGGTACGTAATAGCGTGCTTTTGCCAGACATATTGGATCCGCTGATTACTAGCATCCGCGTTTCGTTGTCCAACAGTAGGGTGTTGGGGATGGCGCTGCCAGGCGGCAACAATGGGTGTGCCGCTTCGGTTAGCTCAAGAACAGGTGTATCCCCGGTAGCAATCTCTGGCCAGCAGGCATCCGGGCGCTCATAGGCCCAGCGTGCGAGGCTGGCAAGGGCCTCCAGCTCTGCAACGGCATCTATCCATTCCGCAATTTTTGTGCCGTGGCTTTGCCTCCACAGTCGCAGAGCCAGGGCACAATGGGTTGGCCACATCAGGGCAAGGCCAATAAGGCTGAAGAGGCTGCTGCGCATTGAATCTCGCCAGGCAATAATCTGAGTAAGTTTGCCGATTGCTGCTGAAGCACTCACGGTATCGCCAGTTATTCGTTTGCTCAACTCCTGAAGCAGCGGGGATTGCAGGTTTTGTGCCTCCTGTTCTATGGCCTTAAGCAGCTCAGATAGCACTTCAAGATCTTTGCCTGCAGCATCCAGATCCTTGCAAATCTGTTTGCATGCGCCTGCCTGCGTGGCGGCAGCCAATTGCCCTACCACAACCAGCACCTGGCACCCAATCCAGTTGCCGGTGATAACCCCGAATATGGCGGCTGTTACCGTGGCAGCCGTAACTAACCGCAGCACTACCGGGTACAAGGCACCAATTTGTGGCATCGTTTCTGCACCCCATGCCGCCACGCTTGTAAGGTTTGCTGCTGCGGGTGCATCCGCGCCGAGCAGAGCCATATTATCTCTAAGGTCAACCTTCTCTGCAAGTTCACGAGCTGCCTGCTGCCTGTTTATAATCACATCCGTGGTTGCAGGCTCCTGCAGCCAGGATGCCAGGCGTTGCTCGCCGGCAGATGTGCGGGCAGCACATAGGCGCTCAAATAGGGACCCTGCCCCAAACAGATCCAAATCTTCAGAATAGAGGTGGCTTGCAGATCGAAATTGAGTTCCCTGCGCTCCTCTGCCGTGCCAGTGCCCTTCCATCCTATCGGCGGCATCGTAGTAGAGCTTGGATGCTGATTGCTCCCGGCGCAGGCGTTTAATAACGCGCTCATGAGGTATGGCAAGAGCAATAAACAGTACAGGTGGCACCAGCAGCGCCGAATTAGGAAGCCCACGTGGCCCGCTGGTAAGTACCAGTAAAGTAACAAACAACCCGAAAACTAAAAGCTTTGCCGTCCCAAACCTTCTATGATTGCCCTTAAGCAATGCAAGCTCACGCTGGTGAGCATTGTACTTCTGTTTGTATAGATCGCGAATTCGTTCAAACTCTGTGGTTATCATATGCTTATTATGCCGAGATTTACAGCCAAACGCATAATGGCGCGAAGCACAGCAAATTGCCGGGCCCCGCGCCATACTTTTTCGCTAAAGGTTAGCGTTTAGTTGTTGCCAGCGGCCGGGGCCGGGGCAGCTGCGGCTGCACCACGGGCAGCCGGCTTCGGCGCCTTCTCAATAACCTTCTTCTGATCATCGGTTAGAAGCGCTTCAACAGCGGTCTTGAATGCAGCTACGAGCTCCGGGCGCTTTGCGCGTCGATCTTCCTGCGGCAGGGCTGCGGTTTTTTCGGCTACATCCTTGGCTGCAGCCTTGATCTTGGTCCACTGAACCGCTGTAAGCTTCACATCTACAAGCACAACAATAGGAACCGCGCGAGATTGCACGAGCAGGCCAAGTGCTGGCAGTACTTCTGTAAGCTTCTTGTTTTGATCTTCCTTCAGCAGAGCCTTAACATCGGTGTTGGCCTTGGTCCGCAGTTCGCGCATCTTCTGCTGGTCGCCCGTTGCTGCAGCAGTGTCTGTCTTCAGAGTGGCCTGAATCGCGGTAATCTTGGTCTTCTGATCGGCATCCAGTGTAACCAGGGAATCGAGAACAGCAACGGGCAATGTAGCCAGGCTTACTCCAGCTCGGCCGCCACCACGCTGGCCCTGACCCTGGCCCGGAGTAGCCGGAGCCTGCCCGGTTGCCGCTGCCTGAGCCAGAACATTGCCGCTGCTAAGCAGGGCCAACCCAAGAGCACACAGAGAAATTCGTGCGATTGTGGAACAATTCATTTGTGATGTCTCCTTGACAGTGGATGAGTTGCCAGAGCATCACAGCTCCAGCAGCACGCCGCTATGCGAGCTAAAATCTTCCGCAGGGATCTTACTACTCTTCCTGCAAAAATACAGACGAATGAGGTATCCGATCAGTTCACCGTTTTTCGATGCAACTATATGTAGTGGTACAAGTGTCTTGACACACTAAATAATTGTTGCTATAATTGCGCCAATTGCAGGCAGGGTGATTCCGCTGTGCAAATGCTTGGGCAGAAAAGGTAGCGGCTGCAACTTGCAGCGTCTGGAGTCTGTCGGTACTTATGTGCTGCACTTATCAGATAAACGGATCTGGCGCCGGACCGTTGCTTCTGCGAGAAGTAACGATGACCGCAACGCCGCTCAGTGGCCGCTGTAGCCAGAGGCGCAATTTGCGCTGCTCCGTATTCTTGCATGCGGATAGATGCTCTCGGACTGTCTGCTCTCGAACAGTGAATTAACGCCGCTCTGTGCACACACGCACAGGGCGGTTTTTATTTAAGTAAGCTTTACACACACGGAAAGTGCCGATTGCAGTTGGCAGCGGCAGTAACTACGCGAAAGGGGAGGTTGTTCTGTATGAATCAGGAAGTGCTGGTCCTGAACAGCGACTATGAGCCGCTAAACGTGTGCAGTATGCGCCGAGCCATCGTACTGCTCTATCTTGGTAAAGCCGACATTCTGCATGAGCACGAAGCGGCAGAAACAATGCCTCTTTGGGACGGCCTGCCTGCGCCTTCTGTAGTGAAGCTGCGAGGCCACGTTAAACGCCCGCTTCCAGAGCTAAAGCTCTCTCGCCGAACTGTGTTTGCGCGGGATAGTTACATGTGTCAATACTGTGGGGCCTCAACCAAGGATCTCACGATTGACCACGTAATACCCAAGCGGCTTGGGGGCAAGGCAACCTGGGAAAACCTCGTGTGCTGTTGTAAACGGTGCAACACAAAAAAGAGCGATAAGTTGGTACATCAGGCAGGGATGAAGTTAAGTAGGCAACCACGCCGTCCACGCTATGTTCCATACATTAGCCTAACAAAGTATGTTACCGGTAGAAAGAATGAGATCTGGAGAAACTACCTGCCAGTGTTTGCAGATATTCCCGATATATTGTTCTAATACCGCTATCACAACGTTTGTGCACGTTATTCGCCCGGTAACTATGGTGCCGGGCGATTATTAATATGTCTCTTGCCGCCTGTGCACTGGCGGAATTGCGATTAATTACGTACAATATAGGTATTGTAATAATGTCGATGGCACTACCGAATATCGGTATCGCCAGAACAAATCTCAAGCTAATACCCCGCATTACATACCGTTTTTATGACCAACACACCCGCCTCTAACACGGCCTCGAGGCGCAAAAAGCCGCGTGCCGAAGTCGATCTGAACCAACTCGTATCTGAGTGGCAGTTCGCCAAGATCCGTTACGACCGCCTGAGCAACAATCCAGAGTTGCGTCTTGAGTGGATTATTGTACTTGGCCTGCTTGTTCTGGTATTTGCACCTGCTTACCAGATATGGTATCGGCGTTGGATGCTGAATGGGTCTATGCAGGCATATGCTGTGTTTGTTCTGCCCATTTCGCTCATTTGGTGCTGGTTTGCCCGGTATAAGCTCATCCTGCCGGAAGTTCCCCCAATCCGAAAGTACCTTCGGTACGAGCGCCGAACACGGGTTAAGGAAAAGAAGCTGGGAGAGCGGGATAAAACGGTACTCCAGTTTTTGATTACCGAAAAGCCTGTTCTTGATCCACGGTCGTCTATGCTGCTGATCCTGGCAATCCTGGTGGATATCCCTGCATTCTGGTTTCGTGATGCAACGTTGCTGGGGCTTGGCTTTGCACTTACGGTGCCCGGTATTATCGCGTACAGACATGGATGGTATGTAATTCAGGCAGCCATCTACCCTCTGTTAATGCTGTTTGTAATGATTCCAATGCCAGGCGTAGTACAGGATGCCCTGCAAGATAAAATCCAACCTTCTGTGCTTAGTTTTGCGCAGCATGCCATGACGAATCAGGGTGTCCAGGCTGAGATCCCGTTGGAAGGTGAGCCCCTTAAAATCACGTCCAAAGGGGTTGAGTACCGGCTGTTTGCCGAAAAAGCCGGCCTGGGTGTCTCTGAAATTGTGCTGTGTATGGTGCTGCTGGTTGGCTATCTATCGCTGGTACGTATGAAGCATCCGGCACCTAAGATGATTGTTGTGGCAGGCTCGCTGGTGTGGCTGGTGGTGCTAACGGGCTTGCGCCTTGTATTTCTGTGCTCTGTTGCGGCAAGTGATCGAGATCTTGCCATATTCATGGAAGGGATTTCACGGTTCTTTCTGCCGATTATCGGTTCTGTTGGCTGTTTCCTGATTGCACGAGGACTTAAATGCGTCAAATTACACCGCTGGGTCGCCAGATAGCGCTGCTTCTTGCCGTGCTTCTTATATTGGAAGGCGGCCTGTATGCATCCGGCAAATTAGTTTCGCGAAGCACGCCGTTTATCGCCCCTCCAACACAGATCGGCGATTGGAAGGTTTCGCCTGGTGATCCGCCTCCGGCTGATAATCAGCGCGATTACCCCCGCCAGATTTCGTTTGAGTACCACAATGGAAATCAAGACCCTGTTCATGTGGATTTTGCTCAAATTCAAACGATCAATGGCCTTCGCGCCCCTCAAAAATACATTGCAGATAGTGATGGCCGCATCAGCCCATTAAATATGGTTACCCTGAAGCACGATGACAAACCGGCATTTAGCCTGAGCCTGGTTCAGGGGGTGGAGGGAGATGTGATTGTTGTGCACTGGTGCCAGGCTCCAGGCGGCGATCCGTACCCGATGGCAAGAGACAAAACAGGGCTAGCACTAAAAGCCCTTGCAACCCGTAAACCTATTTACACATGCGATGCGTGGATACCACTACATCCCACAACTGTAGGAGCCAGGGCCCGCGGGCTGCTTCAGCAGTTTGCAGATGCCCTGGCAGATGCAATTAAAAAAGGCAGCTAATTAATAACGGTTTTGCGCAGCCAGAAGGGTATTACGCAGAAGCATGGCAATGGTCATTGGGCCTACGCCGCCCGGCACAGGAGTAATCCAGCCAGCAACCTTTGATGCAGAGTCGTACTCCACATCACCCACATCATGGCCTTTTCCCACAACCCGGTTGTAGCCAGCATCCAACACTGCTGCTCCAGGTTTGATCATTTCTCCAGTGATCAATTCGGCGCGGCCAACAGCTGCAACCACAATATCGGCCTGTAAAGTTACTTCTGCCAGATTCTCGGTTTTGCTGTGGCAGATAGTCACTGTAGCATTTCGGTTAAGCAGCATCATAGCAACGGGCTTGCCTAGAATAATGCTTCTGCCAACCACTACGGCCTTTTTGCCGGATATTGGGATGTTGTATCTATCTAGCAACTCAATAATTCCCGCAGGAGTACAGGATGGGAACGCTGGCTCGCCGTTTATCAGGCCTCCGAGGCTCATGCGGCTAATACCATCCACATCTTTTTCCCGTGAAACCTGATCCAGAACACTGGGCTCATGCAAGTGCTTGGGAATGGGGTGCTGCACCAGAATGCCGGTTATGTGCGGATCGGCGTTAAGGCTGTGCACCAGTGCTTCTGCTTCTTCTTGCGTGGCGGTATCCGGCAACCTGTGAACTGAAGAGCGCATGCCTACCCAGCCACAGGCCTTTTGCTTCATTGAAACGTAGGTTTCCGAAGCGGGATCGGCGCCGATCAACACTGCGGCAAGATGTGGTGTAATTCCACCCGCCGATTTTAGTGCGGCAACCTCTTCTGTAATCTCAGTTCTGATAACGCGGGCGGTTGCAGTACCATCCAAAATCATGGCGCCACCCTTTTCTACGTTCTCCATTTCGTTGTCTCCTGTCCGCAGAGAGGCCGTAGCCTCTCTCGCAATTATTGGCAACTTCGCCTCCTCAGTTACAGCGCCAAACGGCATCCGGGTAGGCAACCTGCAGCCAACTTAGTCGGAATCTAAATCTGGATCGGAATCTGATTGTGCGGCGGCAAGCGCTTCTTCAATAGAAACAGCTGCTTCAGCCTCCAGATAGTCATCCATGCCATCGGATAGCTCAATCAAATCGTCTGTAAGTTCATCCAAATCTGGCAGTAAGTCTGCACCTGCCACCGGCAAGCCGACTTTGCTGCCGGTTCTAGCTTCGAGCGCGCCAAGCACGCCATTCACAAATCGGCCAGATTCAGAGGTACTGTACTTCTTAGCTAACTCTACGGCTTCATTGATGGATACACTGGCAGGGATCTCAGGCAAGCAAAGCATTTCCATCGCGGCAAGCCGCATGATATTGCGGTCTACCGCAACCTGGCGCTCCAGCTTCCATCCGGAAGAGAGTGCTTCCAGTACTTCATCTACCTGCGTCTGATTCTGCTCCATGGCATTAATAATGCGCACCGTGAAACTACCTACGTGCAGCCACTCAGCAACCTGTTTCTGAACCTGCTGGGATACTTTTTCCCAGCGCTCTTGAGATTCTGAAACAAGTGTGCGCCTTCGGCTAATTAAGGTTGCCTCTGAATAGTCACCTTCAGACCGATCCTGATAAACCGCACCTGCAGTGCTGCGTGCAGCACGCCGCATTTCGCGCTGCATCATTGGGGGTAACCCTTCGGATACCGTTCGCATAAACTCCTGTAACAGGCCGCGCTCAGTACCGGTAAGACCCGCTGCAGTCGCCTCATCCTTGCCATAAACTGGCTGCTCTGATGGGGGCAGCAACAGGTGAGAAGGTTGAAGGCGTGAGCCCTTAACCTTATTGCGGTAGGAGGTTTCGAAGTAAGATTCTTGCAGATAGGGGAGTGCCTCAAAGGCCCTGTCTATCGAAAGCAATATCGCACGCTCTACTGCCGGGCGCATCTGGGTAAGGTGAGGAACCAGGGCACCAGTTACCAGGCTGATGCTCAGCAGTTCTGCTGTTGAACCAGAAGCGGTACGAGATCCACGCTGCACAAACTCCATCCGGAGGCGCTCCATAGCGCTATCTCTGGCCTCTTGCAGCGATACCTTACCTACGTCAACCTGATACAGGATTTTGAGGGCCCATTCACGGGCAAGGCGCCTCGAACTGATCACTACATACTCCTTCAAGCAAATAAAGCATTGTCGCCGCTTTAGCGGCCTTCTGTATAGTATGCGCTATTTCCAGCCCTTGCGCGTCCGCTTTTTACGGTAGGCATAGCGGTTGGTAAACATTCAGCAGGATTGCGCGGTTACCCACCGTTCTGAAACACTCATGTCATCCAGGCATTTCGCATATACATACTGTATTCACGAGCTATAGTGGTGCTTGTATTTTCTATCTATACACCGACCTATAACACATAACAAATAGACTATTCCAATTATGTAGACTTTATTATGTGTTATTAAGTATACTTTTCCAATTTGCGTCGAGCTATTTTCACCCAGCATGCAAAGGTATCCAGGCCGATGACTTCAAGATCACAGCGCAAACAGTCTGAAAAGGATCCCCGCGTTGATTGGGATGGCGCGTGGAAAGAAGCAATTCAGCAGTTCTTTGGCCCGTTTATGCAGATGCTATTTCCAGAGATACATGCTCTCATCGATTGGACTTACCCGGCTGTGTTTCTGGAACAGGAGTTCAGGCAGGTTAAGCGCAAGGCTAAAATCGGCAAGAATTCCGTGGACAAATTGGCCAGGGTACGCACGTTGGATGGCACATTAACCAGGGTACTAATCCACATGGAGTTCCAGCATCAAGTGGACCAAGATATCATTCAACGGTTGTATAATTACAACACGACTATCTACTCGATATTGCGAGAGCAAGTGGCAACACTTGCAATCCTTGGGGATAGCAGTCCCGATTGGAAACCGGCAGCCTATAGCTATACTTTTGGAAACTACAGCTCCCACATGCAATTTCCAATAGCCAAGCTCTTAGATTACGGGAACCACTGGTCGACGCTTGAGTCGAGCGATAACCCTTTCGCGGTGGTTGTGATGGCGCACCTGAAGTCGCTCGAAACGCATGGCAATCCTGAAACACGGCTCGAATGGAAGTTGAGAATAGCTGAACTGCTGTATTCAAAGGGTTACTCGACAGAAAGTATTTCTCTGCTCATTCAATTTATCGACTGGCTTATGCCGCAAAACTCAGATTTTGAAACGCTATTCGAATCCAGGATAAGTTTGTACGAGGAGCAACATACCATGGATACTCTATCTCCAATGCAGAAGCGTTATATCGCAAAGGGGCGAGAAGAAGGCAAACTGGAAGGCAAACTGGAAGGCAAGCTGGAAGGCAAACTAGAAGGCCGAAGGGAAGCTCTTCATTCCCTTGTACTGGCGCTCATCAATTCCAAGTTTGCCGTATTGCCACCGGATATTCAGGACAAGGTGATGGCACTGTCAACAGAACGTGCGGAAACCATTGCAGTTAAGCTAATTTCGGCGAATAGCCTTGCCGAACTCGAATTATGATTGTTTGCCAGCATGAATTACCGAATTTAACCCGGTAAGTAACAACATAATGTGGTTGCCTTTCACTGCCTATAGCGGAACCTCCAATGAGGTATACTTGCGTAGATTGGGATTCGGCTTCGGTTTGCGGGGGGCACGAAAAATGTGCTCGTTGACACTCTATTTCACCGGTAGCCCATCCCCGCAATATTTCAACTTACGCCACGCTTATGCCGACCACAAACTCATCTGTCCGAATTCTTGATGTTCCCGTCCACGATGTCACAATGGAATCGGCTCTGAATACCATTGATGGATATATAAAGGCGAAAACACCGCACCACGTGGTCACCGCCGATGCCTCTATGCTGGTAATGGCTCAGGATGATCCTGATCTGCGCAGAATTATAGGCAAGGCAGATCTGGTTACTCCGGATAGTGTTGGAATACTCTGGGCAGCTGGCCGCAAAGGAACTACACTTAAAGAGCGCGTTTCTGGTGTAGATATTGTGGATAACCTGTGCCGCCTTTCTGCCGCCAATGGATATCGCATATTCTTCTTTGGCGCCGCCCCAGGTGTGGCCGATCAGGCAGCTGAGTGCATGCGCAATAAGTATCCCGGCGCTCAGATCGTTGGCACGCGCAGCGGTTTTTATACCGAAGCAGAAGCCGATTCTATCGTGCAAATGATCCGCGACAGCCAGGCAGATGTGGTGGCAGTTGCCATGGGTATTCCACGTCAGGAAAAGTGGATTGATGCTAACCGTGACAAACTGAATGCTTCCATGCTAATAGGTGTGGGTGGCACTTTGGATGTCCTTTCCGGCACAGTACGTCGGGCACCTCGTATTATGCAAAAGCTTGCGCTGGAGTGGTTGTGGCGTGTGCTTAGCAACCCTAAGAAGATAACAAAAGTGATGCTGTTGCCGCGCTTTGTCCGGCTCATCATCCAGAAGCGCTAAAAGCCGTCAGAACTTCTTACGCAGACTTCGGCCTGTGTTGTCTGTTATTTCTTTCAGGCACCTCTTCACATGCCAATCTCCAGCTCAGTATTACTGCCAGATAGGCCATTGCACATCGGGATTTTTGGCGCTACTGCGGCGCGGTTACGGTTTGGCCGTGCTCTGTCTCTAATATCCGGAGGGCAGGTACAAATCGCCGGTATTGTGGATGAGGATGCGCGTAACGGCAGGGCATGGTCCCGCGAGTTGCCGGGCAAACCGCCGGTATTTGCAACGCCAGATCAGCTCCTGCTTGGTGCACCGCAGCTGGATGCAGTTGTGGTTTCTGCAGCCTTTTCACAGCGCATTTCTGTTGCAGAAACCTTTTTGGAAGAGGGTGTTTCGGTTCTTACCGAGTTTCCTAACGCCGTTTCACTAAACGCTCTTGATTCTGCTGCAATGCTCGGCCGCGCCAACTCCGCTGCACTTGTGCCTCTGCTACTGCACAGGTGCGAAGAGGTGTATAAGGTTGCGCTGAGTTCCATAGAAGCCGGGGCGATTGGCACCCCACTCCGTTTGAAGTCTGAAATCAGTATGCCGCTAAATCCTGCGGCATGCCTTGAAAGTGGATTGATTCCAACGGGTGCAGATTGGTACGATATGCTGCAGATAGTTGCCTTCCGCTCAATGGATTACGCCATGGAGGTGTTAGGTGGACCAAGATCAGTAAATGCAGACTTCGATCTGCCTCAGCATGCTGATATGGTGGGGCGGCGGCAAACAGACCCCATTGCCAACATCATTGCTGGTCACGATAATGGGCAAAGCACACACCTACTCAAGCTATCTCGGTCTGTACATCCCTACGAGCGTTACTTATTTGCTGGTGAGCGCGGCATCCTTGAGATGGTGTTAAGCCATGGAGAAACGGGTGCTACAGTTAACGGCCCTGAGTTATATCTTCACCGTACAGGTTCCCGGCCAAAAACACTCTACTCCACAGAAGTGGATATTGAAAGCACTTCGTACCGAAACGAAAGAGCATTGCTCGCCGGGCTGCAATTGCTAAAAAATAAAGAGGACGGCGTGCAACGCCTCCTGGCAGCCCGCGGTGCCATGGAGGCGGTACACGCCGCCTTTGTATCTGCAAAAGAGGGTATCAGAATTCCTCTGCCGCTTATTCCTGCTCCAGATATTGATGCTCTGCTGCAGTTGTAGCGGCCGAGATACCCGTTCTAGTAAACTATCTCCGAGAGCTTAACCTGCCGTCCTTCCGTTGCGCTCGTTTCCAGGGCGTAACAAACCGCATGAGTCTTGGCAGCATCTGCAAGGTTAACATGTGACTCTACGCCTGTTCGAATGCAATCTATGAAGTGGCTTATCTGGCCGTCAAATGGGTGATGAGAAACGTCACCACTGTCTGGCCGAATGGTGGGTATTGTCGACCAATCAGTTTGGCCAGGGAACTTCGCCTTGGAGTACACATGGTTGTCTCGGATCGTGCCCTTATCTCCCAATAGGTCGACATTAAAGGCATATGGCGCTTTTACATCAAAAGATACTGATAGCTTGCCGATGGCACCGCTTTCAAACTTAACGGCAGCGATGGCATTGGTATCATACTCATACTCCTGATTGATTTTGTTGGAGTACGCTGTAACCTCAGCAATCTCCGATCCAACAAACCAGCGCATTGCATCAACAGCATGGCAGCCAGCGCTTAACCATGAAGAGCCTGCTATATCTTTCTTTACATTCCACCGGTACTGGCCATACTGTGGGCCAATATTGTGCCAGTAATCAACCTCGGCATAAAAAATATTGCCAACGGTGTCATCGGCCAGCAGTTGCTTTATAAGCTGAAACTCCGGGTTCCAACGCAGCACAAAACTTACAACTGTCTTAACGCCCGCTTTCTCAACGGCTTTCACCATTTTGCTAAGCGATGCGGCATCGTTTGCAACGGCCTTCTCAATCAAAATATGTTTGCCAGCCTCGGCCGCCAGCACAGTCTGCTCTGGATGCAGGTGTGGTGGAGAGCAGAGCGAAATGGCGTGGATGCTCGGGTCGGCCAGCATCTCCTCATAGGTGGCGAATATCTTTGCATCGGTGGCACCCACCTCTGCTGCTTTGGCTCTGGCGCCCTCAACCGTTCGGCTGCCAAGGCCCAGAACACGCACGCCCTCTACCTTCTGGAAGGATTTGATATGCTCTCCTGCCACCCAGCCTGTGCCGAAAACGCCAATTCCAATCTCGCCCATTAGTTCCTCCTTCAGTTATCCCGTAGTGTAGAAGCATCTGCTGCCGCCAGCAAACGCACTGATTATCTGTTTAGTGCATCTCAGTTTCGCACGTGCCTATGCCGCCGCGATAGAAACTGAACTGAACATTGGGGTGATCTGCCATCAGCGACATAGGTACCGAACTATCCGCAATTCCTCTGGAAATCATCAGTGTAGTAAGGCGCATTCCAAATGGGTTGTCGTGATGCCCAGGGTGCCATATAGAAACTTTCTCTGCCTGCCAGGTTTGCGCGGGGCCAACGGTGAGTGCGTGTGTTGGCACCAGCGGAATGTTCCCCGCGCCAGATGTTCTGGCATTCTGTACCAGGGTTAGCGGATGCAGTTCAACGGCGCGCGTTCCCAGCTTGCGATACTCTTCCGGCGTTGGCGGTGCGTCTTTATACGCGCCTGTACGCCTTACCGGGTCGTTAAACGCCCAGTGTTTTATCTCACCTTGACCGCCCTGCATCACTGCGCACCGAACCCCGCTATAGCTGCTTTCATAAGCGGCCACATCAGTACCCGGGAAGTGAAGGTTCGCATTTGGAATTGCTAATTCCGAGTTAATACGGTTGAAGCAAAGCTCTTTGTCTGCGCGGGCAAACGAGAGTGGGTGATCTTCCGCTACTGCTTCGCCATTCATAAACCACTCATCCATGCCCCAGAAGTGTGCCGACTTCAGGTTGAGGCCCAGTGCATTTACCAGAATAGCAACCAGTGGCAACTGCTCCGTTGGGCCAATAGGCCCACAAATTCCAACCGGGTTATCATCGGTAGATTGCTTCCAGGCATCTATATACTCCAGAGCCTCAGCCAGATAAAACTCTTCGAGAGTATCAAAAACGCGTATCTGGAATCCCGGCCTGCTCAGCGAAAGAAGCCGTTCAGGGGTTAGCTCTGCAGCTTCTTTAAGCAACTCCGGATCCAGTGTTGTGTAATCCCACCAATCGGGGGCAATTTTACTTAGTGGTCTTGCCATGCAAACAGCTCCTAATGCACGCAACCTGGTGCGCGCTATTCAGATAGTACGGTGGCTCCCAGGAGCTCACAGAGAATATTGGCAGCCGGGTGCGGGTGCCCAAGATGCTGTCGGAAAGCTTCAGCCGCGGGAGATCCAATGAGGGCTCCTCGTCTGGCCGACCAATCGCGTACAGAATGCACATAATCGTCCATGCCGTGCTGGCGCTTAAGCCATGCACGCTGGCTATCGTGGCAGCACAGAGCCTCTATCTTCTTTTCTAAAGTACTCTGTATATCCACTACACAGTGCACGGGAGTAGCCACTCCAAAAAGATCGTGTCCGCTAACAGGGTCGGAGTAAAACAGTGCGGGCACACTGGTCAATGGCTCCAGGCCATCTGCCCCTTCCGTGTCATAATTCCTGCATCCCGCGTTAAAGCAGGCATCGCGCACGAGTTTAGACGTAATCTCATGGTCGAACATATAGTCCACAGGTGGCGTCGTAAACACAACATCCGGGGCAATTCGGCGCATCAGCCCGGTTACCCGGCGCCGGGAAGCATTGTCAAACACAATCTCAAGATCAGAAAACTCAAGGCAGGTGTAGGATGCCGCACCAAGCACCTCAGCGCCAAGGCGTGCCTCTTCCCTGCGTATATCCGCTATCTCTTTGCGGCTCAGCACGTCGGAACCTTTATCACCTGCAGTCATGGTGGCAACATGCACTTCACAGCCAGCTCGTATTAGCCGAATAAGGGTGCCGGCACACAATATTTCGATATCGTCCGGATGAGGCATCAAGGCCAGTATGCGTTGTTGAGTCAACTCCATTACTCCCAATCAAAAAACACTCTCGCCTATGTTCGTGTAATAGGGCGCTGTTTCCTACTCCACGCCGCCTGTAATTGCGTGTTCGGCTGTCACTCCAGGCGGCAAAATGCGTCATAATGTGCAGGTACACACCCTGGCGTTCCAAGGATTTGACATAATGTGCATGGAGCCTGTTGCCCGTATGCGTTTCCGTATTAGTATCGCTATTGCCCTTACAGCGCTTAGCATCGCCACCGCGCTGCCTGTATGCGCCCAGCGCCAGCAGCCGCAATCGCCAGAACAGCGTCGGGCATCTCACGAAGTAGATCGCCTCTTCTCAGAAGAGATGAAGATGGCCAGCGTCAAGCTGAAGTGGCATGGAGAGCGCCTTACAGAGGATACCATTTATGCCGTTGCCCTTACCGGTGCTTCCTGGGAGCCTGCCTGGGGCAAGGAAACGATGTTTTCACTTGCATGGGGCGAAATGCGCAAAATCCCGGGACTGGGAAAAAAAGGCGGTCCCAGGCCCACACTGGATTTAACGGCTGCAAATGAAGTGCGTAGCCTGTATGATAGCCGGAATTACCGCAAAGCAGTAGATGTTGCTATGGCCAACTACTCACTGGATGAAATTGGCTGCAATGTTAAGCTTAAAGAGACTGTAGGCGGTAGCTTGCTTGCTCTGGGGCAGCCAGAACAGGCTTTTCCCATATTCGCGGCGCCATTCGAAGGGGCACCCGCAGAACCCCGTAGCTCCGAAAACAACCGAAAGTTTAGAGAGGCCGCACTGGAGTCTGCACTGAGGGCTGGCCTGCAAAAGGAGGCCGTTGCCTTTTCTCTATCGCTGCTATTAGATCCGGATTCCGAAGCTCCCCAGCCAGATATGAAGCAGATTGCCTACCTTGAGCGCATTGGGGTAGATATAGATAGGGTGTTACTTGGAGTTTTGCAGGCTCCTGAGAAGCTGCGTGGATTGCCTTCTTACTACTATGCCGCTGCCGATCTTATGGCTTTTCGCGCAAGCCCTCGTCTATTTCCGTTCTTGCTACAGCTCGCAGATTCCAGCGATATCTATCTACGTTCACGTGCCATTCTCGGCCTGGGAATGGTTGCCTACCAGGCGCGGGCAAAAGACCCTGCCGATTGGGCCAGTAAAATCATTCTTTCGCAGCCAAGAGAGTTTGGTATATCTGCAGGTGAGCGCAAGTTTGTAGAGCGTGAGATTCGCGAGGCCGCAAACAGTGATAAGTATCGCCTCCGCGCTGCAGCCGCACTTGCAATGGGTTTAACCGGTGAGGCAGATTGGTTGCCTACCCTCCAGAAGCTCGCAAAAGACAAAGCTTATCTGCAGTATGCCGAGGGGGGTGAGCGCAGTAAAACTCGCAAGCTCGTGTTCCCGGTACGCATGGCCGCCGCTGCAGCCCTTTATCGTTTCGGGTTGGATGCCGATACGGGGGGTGGAGTGTTTACCGGCAAAGACCTGGATAAGGCAAAACGCGGAGGCTCTGATGAAACTGCCGATCATCGCAACCTGCGCAAGGATGTTGCCAGTGTACTCACTGTGTCCCCGGCAGATGCAACCGCAGCCATTCCTTTCCGATAAAATCCTACTCGATTGAGAAAACTAAAACAGCGCCAGATCCATACTATAAGTTGGGGGATCTGGCGCTGATATATTTTACTTACTGCCACAGCAATGGTCAGGCAATCAAATCCTGAACAACATTTCCGTAAAGGTCTGTAAGTCGGAAGTCTCTACCAGCGTAGCGGTACGTAAGCTTCGTATGGTCAAAGCCCATCAGGCGCATAATTGTTGCATGCAGATCATGCACATGCACTGGCTTATCCTGTGCATGGAACCCGAAATCATCCGTAGCCCCATACGCCTGCCCACCCTTCACGCCGCCTCCAGCCATCCAAACTGTAAAGCCATGGTGGTTGTGATCGCGGCCATTCTGTTTACCCGCGTTGGATCCTGGAGTTGGCAGTTCAACAACTGGCGTGCGTCCGAACTCTCCACCCCATATAACCAGCGTAGAATCCAGCATGCCTCGCTGCTTAAGGTCCTTTAGCAGGGCACCAATCGGTTGGTCGGATTCTCTGGCCAGCCGTCTGTGACCTTCCTCAATATCGTCGTGATTATCCCAGGGTTGGCCAGCACCGTGGTACAGCTGAATGAAGCGTACACCCTTCTCCAGTAGCCTGCGCGCAATGAGCACCTGGTTTGCGTATTGGCCCGTACCGTACATCTCGCGGATGTTCTGCGGTTCTTTCGTAATATCGAAAGCATCGGTGGCATCTTTTTGCATTCTATATGCCAGTTCATAGCTCTGAATGCGTGATTCCAACTGCATATCTCTGGAATGTTGTGCCATATGGCGGGCATCCAGTTGCTGCAGCAGGTCTAATTGTGCTCGCTGCTCTCGCTCATCGGTATACACATTCTTGATGTGCTCAATAATCTTCTTTATGTCGTTCTGTGCCGGGTTAATGTAGGTTCCCTGATACACTCCTGGCAAAAAGCCCGATTGCCAGTTCTGCGTATCCTGAATGGGGTATCCGTTCGGGCACATGGCAATAAAGCCCGGCAGGTTCTGGTTTTCGCTTCCCAGGCCGTATGTAAGCCACGAGCCCATAGCGGGGCGCACCTGGCGCCCATCTCCGCAGTTCATCAGCAGCAATGAAGGTTCATGGTTGGGCACATCGGCATGCATCGAGCGAATAACCGCAATCTCATCAATGCTCTCTGCGATATGCGGGAATATCTCGCTTACTTCCAGCCCAGATTGCCCATGCTTTTTAAACATGAACGGAGAGCGGAAGCATGTGCCTGTTTTGCGCTCAGTGGCAAGGTTGGAGTAGGGAAGCGGCTTACCATGGTACTCGGTTAACTTCGGCTTTGGATCAAAGGTATCCACATGCGAAGGGCCACCATTCTGAAACAGGAATATTACACGCTTTGCTTTGCATGGTAGCGGTGCCTCTTTTGGCGCCAGCGGATTTAAAGATCGGTTGGCTGCGCCCGATGCCTGATCTGCCCTCGCATCCATATCCAGCAGGCCAGCAAGGCTAATGCCGGCAAAGCCGTTGCCCATGCGCTTAAGTATCTCGCGACGGGTTAGAAATCGATCCTGCCACTTTGAACTATGGTCAAACTCAGACATGGCTGCACTTCCTCCGCGAAACCGGGCCTCTGCCCACTCTTCAACGCTGATCCCTCATTATAATACGTTTTGACATACCACAGGGCAACCTGTGTCAGTTATTTAGCTCTCAGTTGCCATTAGGCTCGTTGGCACAGCGCAGGAACTGCGTTCGCCACAAGTGAATTAGCTCTTAAAGCACGATGCTGCACTGGTGCGGCATTGCAAAATCGCCTTATCGGAGCGTAATACCCATGTCAGATGTTAAACGAATCGGAATTCTATCCTTTGCTCATGGCCATGTAAACGCCTATGCGCATCAGATAAAAACGTTTGAAGATGCCGAACTGATTGCATGCTGGGATCACGATGCAGAACGAGGACAAAAAAACGCCGAATCTTTCGGTATTCCTTTCATTCCAGAGCTGAACCAGATACTTGCCAGGCCAGACATCGATTGCTTCATGGTGGCTTCAGAAACCAATCGGCATGCCGATCTGGTTATCGCAGCTCTGGAAGCGGGCAAAGCGGTGCTGCTTCAAAAGCCAATGGCAATCACTCTGGAAGATTGTGATCGCATTATCGATGCCGTTGATCGAACCGGCCAGTGGTTTAGTATGGCTTTTCAAATGCGCTGTGATCCGCAGAACATCAAAATGAAAGAACTAATTGAGGCCGGTGCCATTGGCCGTATCGGTGCCATCCGCCGCCGCCACTGCATCCCGGTTCTGTTTAGCAAAGCTTTTGTAGAAGGGCCAAGCAAGTGGCACATCAGCGCCGAAGCCAACAAAGGAATGTTCTTCGACGATGCCACGCATCCTATCGATTGGCTGCTATGGACCCTTGGCCGAAAGCCCGTTTCCGTTATTGCAGAAATTGATAATGTGTTAACGGATGTTGCGCCTGATGATACCGGTATAGCCATTTTCCGTTATGACGACGGGCTATTTGCCGAGGTGTTTAACTCCAGCGTTACCCATGCCTCCGAAAATACTACGGAGATCTATGGAGATAAGGGTGTTATAATTCAGAATCACGGCGATTCCCCCTCATGTGGCATCAAGGCACCCGGCGCGATTGCTCTCAAGCTATTTCAATCAGATAAGCCAGAACTTGGCTGGCAGGATCTTGGCATGCCGATTCCTGCCGGGCACGGAGAGCGCATCCATGGCGTCGCACGGCCATTTATTGATGCCCTGAAAGCCGGTGTACCCATGTGCACAGCGAGAGAAGGGCGCGTGTCTATCGAACTGGTGCTCGCCTGTTACCAATCTGCAGAAACTGGCACTCGCGTTCGCTTCCCATTTGAATAAACCCGGAGCATATTGTTACCATAACCTGGCCAGCATCAAAGTGGCCAGGTTATTTGCCTCTGTTCACCTCGTCTTTAAACCCGGGTAGCACCAATTGTCTTTTTATAAATATTACTTAATAAGTGATATTGACAAAGTGTGCCTGCCGAAGTATACTGCAATCGAAAGCTGCTGGTTCATACCACAGCACCTGTGAGAGATCATGAAACCGAAATCACCCGTTCAGCCAAACCTCCTTGGGCGCATCAACGAGCGACAGGTACTGCGTAGCCTGCTATTTAGCGGTGCCTGTTCTCGTGCAGACCTTACACGCTTAACTGGCATGGCTGCGCCAACCGTATCCAAGGCGGTTGAATCTCTGCTTTTGGCAGGATTGTTGGAAGAGAATGAGCCTGCCGCTGGCTTCGGTCGCCCGGCCAAGCGTCTCAGCCTCACCTCAAGGAATGCACAGGTGCTCGGTTTTGTAATTGATAAGGATCGCTGCCGGATTGTATCCTCCGCACTGGATGGCGCTATCAACCCTGCGCTAACGCGGGAGTTCGCCACTCCAGAGCGCTACGAAACGCTTTTAGATCTGGCAGTTTCCAATGCCCACACTCTTATTGAGAGAGAAGGCATTAAAACCGAGGGCGTGGGCATCAGCGTGCCTGGCCTGGTAGATTACCGCAACATGCGCGGCGTGCTGTCACCTAACGTGCCCATTACCAACGGAAAAAGCCCCGCAGCAGATCTGCAGGAGCGCCTAAATATCCCCTGCGTGATGGCTCAGGAAGAGCATGCGCTCTGTCTGGCCGAGAGGCTCTGCGGCTCCGCAAAGGGTATGAGCGATTTTGCAATGCTGGATGTAAGCACGGGGGTGGGGCTGGGTGTTATGAATGCCGGGCGACCGCTACTTGGGCACAGTGGCCTCGCGGGCGAAATCGGCCACATAACTGTGGAGCTATCCGGCGCTGTGTGCGCATGCGGCAACCACGGTTGTCTGGAAACAGTTGCTTGTGATAGCGCTCTTTCTCGCCAGATATCTAAGCGCCTGCAGCAGCCCGTATCTATAGAGCACATTGTCGAAATGGTTCGCGCCGGGGAGCTAACGATCGATGCCGAACTGCGCTCACTTAAAGAGTATCTCGCCGTTGCGCTGGCTGCCGTTATCAATCTGTATAACCCGGCCCTGCTATGCGTTTATGGCCGGATGTTTGAGCTGGATGCAGGGCTGTTTGATGCCGTTGTGGCACGTGCTCGTCAGCGAGCGCTCGGCCCTTCCAGTGCAGATTGTAACATCGTACTGGCACGTGGCAGCAAACGCCAGGGCGCAGTGGCTGTAATTGTTGAGCATATCGTAGATGGAATCGTGCCTGAAGAGGCACGGGAGGCCGGATCGGGGCTGCCAGGATTGCAGGCAGCCGGCGGCCCACCCGGAGGAGTATTATGACCTGGGAAGAACGGTGGCATCCTCTGCGTGAAGAGTGGGTTATTGTTGCCGCCCACAGGCAAAATCGGCCGTGGACCGGCGAAACGCTCGCCGGCAGAGAAGCCCCGATTCCCGGTTATGTTGATGATTGTTACCTGTGCCCGGGCAACTCCCGCATAAGTGGCGCCGTTAACCCCACGTACCGCACAGCCTATGTGTTTGATAACGACCACCCATGCGTCGGCGATGCGGCACCCAATCATTCTTCCGCCGCTGGCGTGCTTCGCGCGCGCCCCGCAAACGGCATAGCCCGCGTTGTTTGCTACTCCCCTTGCCATAACACCACGCTTGCAGAGCTTACTCCTGTAGAGATGATGGCTCTGATGCACGTTTGGAGAGATCAGTACCTGGATATTGGTGCACGCCCAGAAGTTACCCATGTGCTAACGTTTGAAAATAAGGGCGAAGTGGTAGGCGTTTCTAATCCACATCCACACTGTCAAATCTACGGAACCAACTTTGTATTCAAGAACATCGAAACAGAGGTTAAGGCCGGGCAAAAACATCTTGGTCAAACGGGCCGGGTGCTCTTTCAGGATGTGATACTGGCCGAAAAGCAGGATGGCCGGCGTGTTATCTTCGAAAACAACAGTGCCATCGCATTTGTGCCCTATTTTGCACGTTACGCCTATGAAGTGTATGTTGCTCCTAAGGCCACACACCCCAGTTTGGCAAGCCTTAGTGCTCAGGAACTTCAGGATTTCGGCGAAGCAATGCAGGCGGTCCTTGTGAAGTACGATAACCTGTGGCAAATGCCGTTTCCCTACGTGATGGCATTGCACCAGGCACCAACCGATGGTGCGCAGCACGCTGGCTTCCACTTTCATGCCGAATTTCATCCGCCGTTACGCAAGCCAAATCTGCTGAAATATCTGGCTGGTCCAGAGATTGGTGGCGGAAGCTTTCTTTCTGATACCGCGCCGGAGGATAAGGCGGCAGAGTTGCGAAACCAATCCTGTGTGCATTACAGGCTGGCTCGCTCGCTCTCTGCGGCCCCTGAAGCCATTCCTATTTAAGGAGCCCAGCATGTCTGCCCTTTTACCAGATGCCACGTTTCTTCTCGAACCACTGCAACGAGTCCACGCTTCCATTCGCTCTGCCGTCGTTGCCGCATGCGAAGCCGCCGCACAGTCTCACTCCGATCATCTTTCGCAAATAGCGGAAGAAGAGGAGGATGGCGACACCATTTATGCGGTGGACAAAGTAAGTGAAGATACGCTGCTGGAGCTTTTTGAAACAGAAATTGCCCCAATGGCACCCCTCATCTTAATTGCAGAGGGGCTGCATGGCGGGCAGATCGCCCTGCCTCGGGGGATTCGCGAGGAGGATGCGCAGTGGCGCATTATTGTTGATCCTATTGATGGAACGCGTGGCCTTATGTATCAAAAGCGCTCCGGTTGGATACTAACCGGGGTTGCTCCAAATCTCGGTCCAGGAACTGGCCTTCAGGATATCGTGCTCGCTATTCAAACGGAGATACCACTCGTAAAACAGCATCTCAGCGATTCGGTATGGGCAGTAAAAGGCGAGGGCGTGCAGGGTGTTCGGTACAACCGTATCACCGGTGTAAGTCAGCCGCTTGTAGTGCGGCCATCTGGCGCATCAAATATCGGGCATGGCTATTCGTGCATATCCCGCTTCTTCCCTGGTGCTCGTGAAGAGCTGGCCGCAATTGATGAAGAGATTGTGCGTGGCGCTCTCGGCCCGGTTCAGCGTGGTAAGGCGGCCTGTTTTGAGGATCAGTATGCCTGCACTGGTGGTCAGTTGTATGAAATCATGTGCGGCCACGATCGGTTTATTGCGGATATTCGCCCTTTCATGGAGCCGCTACTTGCCGCCCGGGGCACCGCTCTTGGCATATGCTGCCATCCTTACGATCTGTGTACTGAGCTGATTGCAAGGGAGCTCGGGGTTATTGTTACCAACCCTTCTGGCGGGCCCGTTACCGCAGAGCTCTCTGTTGCTCCAGATGTGGCATGGGCAGGCTATGCAAACAGCTCAATTCAGGCGGTTATAGAGCCTTTGCTGCAAGTTGCACTCAGTTCGCGCGGCCTGATCTAAGAGCTATACATAGCTGGAGGGCACATGAAAATCCTGGAAACGGTGCTGTATGCCGAAGATCTGCACGCCGCCCATCATTTCTATGTAGAACTGCTCGGGTTGGAAGCTATCTCTTTCAACCCGGAACGCAGCCTTTTCTTACGCCTCACCGGCAGCGTGCTTATTTTGTTTCGAGCCACAAAAACAATAATTCCAGACGCAGGTGTACCTCCACATGGCTGCACCGGGCAGGGGCATATGGCCTTTGCAGCTGGCCCCGGGGATATTGAAAGTTGGAAGCAGCGCCTGCAGGCTGCAAATATTGAAATACTGCAGGAAATAACCTGGGAAAACGGTGCCCGGTCACTCTACTTTCCAGATCCATCTGGCAATCTGCTAGAGTTTGCCGAGCCAAAATTATGGGATATAGAGGGCTGAAGTTAGTTCGGCCACATCACCGCATCCTACGGCTAATTACCCATGCAATGGTGCCCACTGTCATCAGTAGCAGTCCCATTATCACTACAGTCAGTGGGTTACGAGTTGCCTTATAGGAAGTTGTGCAGTACGCAAATTCAGGGTCAGTTATCAAATACCGCACGCCAACTGCCTGCCCCGCAGATAGGTTCGCCCAAACTTCAGGTGCAAAGCTATCTGTAAATTGATGCGCCTGTCCATGCTCGTCCGTAAATACAATTGTCGCTTCAAGAATATGCTTATTCTGCTGTACCCGATCAACAGCACTCTCCACTGTGCCCTGTGTTGTACGCCCATTCGGGCCTTTTATGGCTTCCATCCGTGGAAATTCGTGGGCAAGAAACCACACTAGCACAACAAGGCCGGTGCAAGCAAGAAATGCTGAGAATAACGAGCGCATAGTTCGGTTGGAAAGTACCACCTCGGCAACCTCCATTGGCAAGAAAAAGGCACGCTTTTGGAACGCTACGCCGAAGAATTTAGGGATGTTTTACATAATTACCTTCCCAGTGTCTATCAAAAACCAAACTATCCACTTATTTAATGCCCTTAATCGTCAGCTTCACGTACTCATAACGTGTGAGTGTCGGTTGGCCAAGGCGGGTTGCGGTTGCCTCCAGTAATATCCTGATATTGGTGCCAGGCAAGTTAGGCACATGGAGCACAGCACGGTCGCAAGAATCCGCATGGTCTATGATCGCTGGAGAACTCAATGGAAGGCACTCGTCTGCAATGCGCCAGCGGCTAACAATATTATCTCGGCGGCCCCCAATTACACTGGCCCTGAGTTCAATCACGTCTCCAACTGTAACTTCACGTTGTCTCTTACACCTTAACGCAATCTGCGGGGGGCGTGAGGTATTTTGTGCCCCGGTCACACAACACTCCATCCGGGCCGCAAAGTCATTCTGAAATGCTTCCCGCCACATCCAAATGTTTTTTGCCCCACCTGGCGCATCTATCCAGTGGTTAGTGTTCTGCGATACACGTTGAAAGCGCCCGCCCCAGGATGGCTCGTTGGGCATCTCCGGATCGTTTAAGCCCAGATTTGCGCTTATCAGGTATAGCACTGAAGGGGTGTCACCTTCCCACACACCAGGCGTTTCCGGGTAAAAGCCACTGCGAGGGTAACACTGTCCTAATTTGCCATGATTGGTTCGGATATATTTGTTAACCCAGTCCAGGTCACAAACACTATGGTCTGAGCCTACTGCACTATTAAACATACCCATGTAGTTGCCCGTAGAAGCGATGATAAACATCTCAGGGAACGTATCAAGAAGCCATTGACCAGTGCCGTCTTGAAGCCCAATGCTATAAATTCGAATTTTGGATAGCATCTCAGATGCCGCTTTAGCTGTGCACCTTGATTGTATTCTCCATATCGCTTGCGCTAGGTCGGCGGTACCGCCCCAGACGCAGAACCATATTGGGCGTGTATCTGGCTTTGCCAGTAGCCTAACAATCTGGTTGGAGGCTTCGCTGTCCCTGCCTTCACCCATTATCTCACGAGCAGGCTTACCATAAGTGCCAGATGCGCCTTCCCATGTTATTGATTTCAAGACTGCAGGAGAAGGGTAATGTGCATCATGTTGGTGCAGGTTGCCATACACATCAGAATAGGCATCTAATATGCTCATTATGTTGGTTTTGCGGGCAATATTGGCAAATGTACCGCTTGTTGCTACCAGTCCCTCAACATCAAAATCGTTTGTGTACATCAGGAACCGAACCATACTTTGCAGGTCATCGGTATCACTTCTTTTTTCTGGTGCTCCGTATCCGGCCCCACCCGGTACTGCATCCAGCGGTGGGAAGTCGGTCATCACAACAACCCGAATTCGCCGATCTGATCCGCTGTTTTTTGCAGCTCTCTGTGTGTTCCCGGCAACGTGTGCGCATATCAATACCCCTACGGAGAATACTAATATGCAAACTGCGCGTTTCCAACCCGAATAGTACAGATCTCGCATGGCAACTAATCTCACCTTGCACTCAACCTTAACGCCCAATCCTCGGTGTCTCCGGATGTTGGCGGAACAAATTCTGTACTGCCAGACGCAGAATAGTTACCTGCTGAAGATAAGGACCCTGTGCGTGGGTTGTACCATTGTGCATGTATGGGGCCAGATAATTTGCTTAGTTCCACGGTAAAGGCCCGGCCGGCAGCCGAGTATACTATCGCTCCTGTGCCATCGGTAAAACGGGCAGCAGATATGTAATTTCCTTCGGTGTAAGCTGGCGATATGAGTATCGATTGGTCCGGTACCCTTGAGAAATAGTTCTTGGTTAACAGCAGCTTTTTCGCATATTGCATCTGCCCTGCACCAGGGAAGTGAACAGCCTTTTGCCATGGAGTATCGGCATAGATTGTAGACTTCCGTTCCGGGGTCCACATCTGCCATATATCATTACAGCCATAGGTGTGGCCATGCGCACCGCTCAACAGCGCCCAGTACAGCGATTTACGGCAATGGTGTGCCTGAAGCCGCAAATCCACACCCTTAAAATCGTCAGGGATATTTTCATAGCCGGGTTCTGCATCCATGCAAGGCTTAACGGGCGTTCGGCTATAATCTGCTGCTATGCTACGCCAGTTTTCTCGGTTGCGTTTGTGCCCGGTTTGGCACATGTTAAAATCGAGCCAGGCTTCTGAATGGAAGTAATCTCCAGAACTCGTGCCGCCCCAGGAGTGGTATGAGATAAGCTGTGAACTGCCAACAGACAACCGAATACCCTGAGCAAGGGCACGCGTAACGGCGTAGTGCCCGGGCGTTTCTGGAGCTCGGTCTCCACCAAGTACCCAGATGATAGAGTTGGCTTGATACCGACGTCCAATCCATTCCCCATAGCTTAAGGCGTTCTCTGGCGTAAATACCTCTGGCCCAACACCCCACTTTTTATTCCACTTATCGCCCCATGTGGGCAGCATAGCTATGGTAATACCGTGCTGTTCAGCACGGTTTACTATGTAATCTATATGGGCGAAGTAGGCATCATTGGGCTTTTTAGGGTCATTGCCTTTCAAAGGCAAGTCGCCATACGGGTTAGGTGTATGCAGGCCATCCAATTCTGCAAGTGCTGCGGCCTGTACTACAGTAAAGCCCTGTGCTGCTCTTGTGCTCAGGTAGAATTCGGCCTCTTCACGGTTAAGCCTGTGAAATAGCTCCCAAGCGGTATCGGCAAGGTAGAAGTAAGGCTTACCGTTTTCATACTGCAAAAATCTGCGGTTGTCACTAACACAAATACGCATCGTTCTCTTATCTCCCCGCCCCACTCTACAGGTGCCAGCCAGGCTACAAATCCCCGCTAAGGTTTGTCTTCGTGTTAACATAGGCCTCCTGAACTGCGCGTGCAATTACTCCCCACAGCATATTTGCCAAATACTACAGCATGTATATTGGGTATTTCCACCTGTATATCATTACTTTCATATCGTATAATAAGGTTATGAACGCATTTGACCCGGGGAGAGCTGAGTTTGCGCCCTATGGCTTCACCTGTGAGCTGTGGAATCCGGCATACATGAGGCGCCCGGACAGGCACAATGAAATCGAAGTCAACTTTGTTACGCAGGGCAGTCTTACCTATCTGTTAGGCGGTAAACTGGCCGAAGTGCCTTGCGGCAGGCTCTGCGTGTTTTGGGCGAGTATCCCGCATCAAATTATTGCGTTCACCAGCGACGTTCCCTACCACGTTTTAACGCTCCCCCTCGCCTGGTTCCTGGCCTCTCGCCCACCGGAAGATCTATTGCATACACTATTAAATGGCAATATGGTGGCAGAACCTTCAACAGATCGTAGTGTGTTGGATAGTGCCCTGATACAACAGTGGCTGATCGACTTTACTGATGGCACAGATGTGATCCGTGCTCTTGCCCTAACGGAAATTGAGGCGCGCCTTCATAGGCTCGCTTTTCAAACAGCAGAAGTTTCACTTCCTCGTAGCCATGAATCTGAGCAAGCAGTGATCAACTCAACTACTTCCCGTAACGTAGAAGAGATTACTCGCTATATCGCCGGCAACTACACTTCCGCTATCACCGTAAAATCAATTGCAGAAAGCGTTGGCCTGCATCCCAACTACGCTATGGAACTGTTCTGAAAAACCATGGGTTCAACGTTAAACCAGTACATCTCCCTCCATCGGATAACACATGCTCAGCGATTACTTGTCACTACCGAATGTTCGGTTTTGGATGTGGCGCTCCAATCTGGATTCGGTTCGCTCAGCCGTTTTAATGCTGTTTTTAAGGCACATGCTGGATGCACCCCGCGAGTGTTCAGGTATCGGCACAGATCTCTCGTGAATTCAGACTTACGATTTCAAGCAGATGCCCCATGCCAGGATTAGGGTACACTCGCACTCAGTTCAATAATGCAATTTACCCGCATTCCGGCGGCCCTACGAGCATGAAACTATGACACCAATTACCGAAGAGATCCAGATTAAAACCGCATGCCCGCACGATTGCCCGGATACCTGTTCCATGGTTGCTTTCGTTCGAGATGGCACACTTACGCGCGTTGCCGGTAATCCTGAAAACCCCTTTACACGTGGTAACCTGTGCCGTAAGGTGGCTCACTACGAGGAGCGGGTTTACAGTAAAGATCGTATTTTGCATCCACTCCGCCGTACTGGTCCAAAAGGCTCCAGCGAGTTCAAGCAGATCTCATGGGATGAGGCGATAGCAGAAATAACCGATCGATGGCGGCAGATAATTCAAGAGAGCGGTCCAGAGGCCATCCTGCCATACTCCTATGCCGGAACCATGGGAATTGTGAACATGAGTGCCTGCGATGGCAGGCTCTGGGGCCGGATGGGGGCGTCCCAGCTTCTGCGCACCATCTGCTCTGCCGCAGCCGAGGCTGGGTACGGCTATGTAAATGGCTGGAGCGGTGGCATGGATCCGGAAGGGTTTGCTAACAGCAAATTCATAATCGCCTGGGGCACCAACCTCAGCAGCACCAATGTGCACCTGATGCCCATAATCCGAGAAGCGCAGGCAAAAGGCGCTCGCTTTGTAGTCATCGATCCCTACCGAACGCGCACGGCACAGGCCGCCGATTGGTTTATACAGCCCAACCCCGGCACCGATGCTGCCCTCGCCCTGGGAATGGCAGCCTATATATTCCAACAAGGCCTGCACAATGAAGCGTTTCTGGAGCAGCACACCATTGGCTGGCGCGCCTTTCGTGATCGCTGCTTAGAATATCCGCTGGCGCGCACCGCACAGATAACGGGCTTATCTGAAGATACAATTACAGAACTTGCCAGAGCCTACGCAACTTCCGGTGCCTCCGCAATTCGCCTGGGCTACGGTATGTCTCGCACCAGCCACGGTGGTGGCATGGTTCGCGCCATTGTTACATTGCCTGCCGTTATCGGTGCCTGGGGAAAACCTGGCAGTGGCCTGCTGCTATCGGCAAGCGCACACTTCCCTATCAACCGGCAGCGCGTAAAACGCCCGGATTTAATGCGCAGCCCGGATGATGAAAGCCCCGTAAAATGGGGGCGCAAGCGGCCACGTGCGGTTAACATGAACCAGATTGGCATCGCCCTTACTGCATTAAACGATCCGCCTATCCGCGCACTGTATGTATACAACTCCAACCCGGCAGCGGTGGCACCTAACTCTTCGTTGGTTATGGAAGGGCTACGCAGAGAGGATCTGTTCACCGTTGTGCACGAGCAGATGATGACGGATACCGCACGCCTCGCGGATATCATTCTGCCTGCCACATCTCAGATGGAGTGCCTGGATCTTATGACCTCCTACGGGCAGCTCTACATCAACCTCTGCACCCCTGCCATCGCGCCACTCGGCGAATCCAGAGCCAACATCGATGTTCTCAATAGCCTGGCGAAGGCCATGGGCTACACCGATCCGGTTTTTGATGAAACCGCCGAGGATGTGATACGTGGGGCCCTGGATACAGATTCCCCATTGATGGCGGGCATTACCTATGAGTACCTTCAAGAGCATGGGTACGCCAAGCTTAAAACCACTTCAAACCCATACATTCCCTATGCCGAACCGGTGCAAACACCCACAGAGGCCGCAAACGGAGAGCACGGCAAATCACTTGGGTTCCGAACCGGTTCGGGCAAAATAGAGCTTTACTCTCAGCGCGCCCAACGCGATGGTTACGATCCTTTGCCAGATTACTACCCTCCGGCAGAAAGCGCTGAGGCCGATCCGGAACTGGCCTTTAGGTACCCGGTTAATTTACTTTCGCCCGCTGCCCATCACTTTCTGAACAGCACATTCTCTAACGTGGAATCGCTAATGAAAAGCGAACGCGAGCCACGCATCTGGGTGAACACTGCCGATGCAGCGAAACGGGGCATAACAGATGGAGATATGCTGAGGGTTTGGAACGATAGGGGAGAAACACTGCTGCGCGCCGTAGTTGGCGAGAATGTGCGGGCCGGTGTGGCATGGTCTCCCTCTATCTGGTGGCACCGAGATAGCCCACAGGAAAAGAGCATCAACGTGCTCACGCCGGATAGATTAACCGATATGGGCGGAGGCTCAACCTTCCACACCAACCTGGTTCAGTTCGCACGGGCCGATGCCTGATATCAGCCGGTGATCAGCGATAAAAAGCTCTCACCGGCATCTCCTGCCGGCAACCCAAATGCCTCACGAACCGTGGCCGCGATATCCGCATAGGTGGCCCGCGCTCCAAGGCTCACGCCAGCCTGAATATTCGGTCCCCAAACCAGCAAGAAGGGGTGTTCTCTGGAGTGATCTGTGGAGGGTGTGGTGGGATCATTGCCATGGTCGGCAGTAATAATCAGCATATCGTCTGGCCGCATTGCAGCCCGGATTTCTGGAAGTGCTCTGTCCCAGGTTTCCAGTGCAGCCGCCATTCCCGGTGCATCGTTGCGGTGCCCGTAAAGCATATCAAAGTCTTCTAGATTAGCAAATATAAGCTCAGCACACCCATCCTCAGCCTTTATGGCCTTTAGCAGAGCACCTGTATGAGCGGCGTTGTTGGTGGTATGGGCAAAGCTCTGAATGCCCCTACCATCATAAATCTCATTTATTTTACCAATGGCATGGGTGCGCAGCCCGGCAGCCGCGATATCATCAATCATATTCCTGGGCGGGTTAACCGGGTAGTCTTTACGGCGCTCGGTGCGTTTGAATGGCGCGGATGGACCGCTGTAACCCAGCGTATCCAGGCGGGCTCGAACCTCGGCATCGCCCCCATCACCGGTAAATGGGCGGCAGATAACGCGCCCTACTTGATGTTCGCCAACAAGCATCTCCCTCGCGGCCTGGCACAGCGCATACTGCTTTTCAATAGGCCACACCGTTTCGTGCATGGCGATCTGAAAAACACTATCGGCAGAGGTATAAACAATCGGTTTTCCGCTAAGCACATGCTCTCTGCCAAGCTCATCAATAATAACAGTTCCAGATGCTGCCTTATTTCCAAGAGCCTCACAGCCCGCAAGGCGCTCAAATTCGGCCATAATGAAGGGTGGGAAACCCTGTGGGTATGTGGGGAACGCCTTTGGGAGCACAATGCCAGCAATTTCCCAGTGGCCAGTAATGGTATCTTTACCTGCCGAGGCCTCGCGCATTTTGCCATAACACCCCAGTGGGTTTGTTGTTGGCGGAACGCCAGCGATCTCCGTTATGCAGCCCAGCCCAAGTGAACCCATGTCTGGCAGGCTAAGGCCGCCTACCGCAGCGGCCGTGTTGGATAGTGTGTTGGAGCCACAATCTCCATACTCAGCGGCATCTGGCAGTTCTCCCGCGCCAACGCCATCCAGCACCGCTATAATAATTCTGCCAATAGTAGCGCCCACAATAGTAACCCCCAGGCCCAATCAAAACTTTGATTCAGCATTCGGGGAACGGCACCATCTATCCTGCTGTAGGATTTAAAGCCAGGGCACTCGAACCTAATTTAACACTATTCACTCATATCTGTTCGTAGGGCGCGCTCTGCGCCACTGAGCTCTGTTTCCGATGTTCAACAAACCGCTACAAACCCGCCGTGCGTTTCTTCGTTCTGCAGTTCAAACCGGAACGGCCTTTTCACTCTTTCACGCTATCCCGGCCTCCGCGCTTGGCCGGGGTGGCCACGTTGCGCCCAGTAACCGCATAGTGTTGGGTTGCATAGGCATGGGTGGTCAGGGCTCCAGCAACATGCGTGCCTTTCTGGGTCAGCCAGATACACAGATAGTTGCCGTATGTGATGTGGATAAAAGCCACCTTGCCACCGCAAAGGCAGATGTGGAGAAACACTACAGTGGTACCTGCTCCGCCTACACAGATTTCAGGGAGCTGTGCGCCCGCAAAGATATTGATGCGGTTTCGATGGCCACTCCCGATCACTGGCATGCTGTTACTGCTATTACAGCGCTAAAATCTGGCAAGGATGTATATGGCGAAAAGCCACTTTCTCACTGTCTGGCAGAGGGACGCTCAATCGTAGAAACGCAGAAGCGGTATGCACGCGTGTGGCAAACCGGCAGCTGGCAGCGCTCTCAGGCACACTTTCGGCAGGCGTGTGAGTTGGTACGCAATGGCCGAATAGGTAAAGTGGTGCGCGTTGAGGTTGGCCTGCCAACCGGCAGCCCCAGTGGGCCCGTGCAGTTTAAGGATCCACCTCCGGAACTGGATTATGAGTTCTGGCTCGGCCCCTCTCGCTATGCCCCCTACTGCGATTTGAGAACGCACTGGAACTGGCGGTGGCAGCTGGATTTTGGCGGCGGCCAACTAATGGATTGGATTGGCCACCATGCCGATATCGCAAACTGGGGCATGGGGTGGGATAGCACCGGGCCTGTAGAGATACAGGGCCGGGGACGCTACCCGGAGCAGGGGATTTGGAATGCCGCCACAGAGTACCGCTTTACTGCAAAATATGACGGCGGGGTGGAGATGGTAGTTGGCAACGCCACAGGTAGCCTGCGTGGTGGAACACGCTGGATCGGCCAGAGTGGCAGTTGGATCTGGGTAGATCGCGGCGGAATCGATGCCAGCACCAAAAGCCTCTTAAGCCAGGCAGTTGGCCCAGATGAGGTTCAGTTCTACCGTAGCCCTGGGCACCAGCGCGAGTTTCTGGATTGTGTTAGAAGCCGCCACTTAACGCTCTGTCCGGCCGAAACCGCGCACCGTGCAGCATCTATCGGGCATCTCGGGCAGATAGCCATGCTGCTGGGCCGCAAAATTCGGTTCAACCCGCAAACAGAAGATATCCTCGAAGATGCCTCGGCGTCCTCTATGCTTTCAACCCCCATGCGCTCCCCGTGGCGCATCTAACCTTATGGCAGGGCAGGCTATCGGCGCTGCCATTGGTGATCTGATGTATTGCAAACAAACAGGCTCCTCGATTCGGAGCAAAAACAAAAATAACAGCACCGTATACACGCTTGTAATCGGTGGCATCCTTGCATCCGTTTGCTTATCAGCCGTGGCTCCTGCCAATGCTCAGCTGCCAGCAGAACCGCTGTTTACACGCCTTAAAAACCTGGATTATCAGGATAGATACGCCTCCAACGCGGTTTCCGAAGCCATTCGGCGTTCTGGCACAGATGTGCAGAAGCTGGAGAAGATTGAAGACGAATTAGATGCCGTACTGGCCGATCCTGGCACCACAGCCTTCGGCATGCAAGAGTGCAGCCGCCTGCTGCGCCTTATCTGCACGGCACGCAGTGTGCCAGTGCTTTCAAAACTGCTTCTCGAGCCAAGAGCATCAGACTTAGCGCGGGGAGTGTTGGAAGGATGCGCGGAGCCAGAGGCGGGGCGCGCCCTACGCCTTGCAGCCCAACAAACCACAGGCCCCATTCAAATAGGCATCATCAACACACTGGGCCGCAGGCTGGATCAGCGCTCACCTGGTATCCTCAAATACTATCTCAAAACGCCGGGCGGCGTATCTGATGCGGCCATATCGGCCATGGGTAAAATAGCCACCCTGGATT
>CAIONQ010000060.1 GCA_903859705.1 uncultured Chthonomonas sp. | reverse complement strand
CTCGCAGCGGGCGCTGATCCAGCGTTGGGTTTTCGATGGAGCTGGAGAAGGGAAGGCCACTTGTGTGGGAGAGGATTTCACGAACTGTGATGGCATGCGATGGGCGCTTGAGGGTTTGATGATCGCCAGCATTTTCTGCCAGTAGCCACTGTCCTCTGAACTCTGGAAGATACTTCTCCACCGGGTCGTCCAGGTGAACTTTGCCCTCATCCACCAGTATCATCAGCGCAGCCGAGGTTATGGGCTTGGATTGGGATGCAATCCAGAACAGGTGGTTAGCTTTCATTGGCAGTTTCGCGGCAACGTCGGCATATCCCACAGAGGTTACATCCAGCACTTTTTCACCGTTTGCAACCAGCGCCACAGCACCAGCAATTGCGCCGCGCTCCACAAATGGAGATAGTGCATCGTGCACTTTTGATTTTGCGCTGGCCTGCGCTTCTGAGCGTGTGCTGGCAACGGATACGCTGGCGGCAATGCCAAGCATTATCAGGTTTCGTGCAATTGTAGGAATGATTTCAGACATGGCGGTTCCTTTTGGTTGACGATGTAATTGGAGGAGTTGCTCAGGAAACCCGAAAGGTGTTGACGGCATCGTTGTTGAGGCGAATACCCATCCCCGAAAGCCCTGTATCTGGAAGTGTGGCAAAGCCCTTTGCAATACTAATTGGCGTTTCGAGAAGCTCTGTTTCATAGTACAGCGGCCCAATAATATCGGATTCGAACAGTGTTGCACCGTGGCACCGAGCCGCGATGGCGGTGTGGAGCATGGCAGCCGCACCAACTCCCAGTTCCAGATTGCTGCCCAGCAGCGTCCGAATTCCGGCTGCCTGGCCAGTGGCAGACATCTGCAATGCGCCCTGTATCCCGCCGCCTTTACCAACGTAAACAGAAAAGATATCTGCAGCCCTGGCATCTATTAGGTCAGAGGCATGTTGTGGCTCAAACAGGCTTTCGTCCGCAATTACCGGCAGGCCAGTTTGCGTGCGAACGGCACGCATTCCGGCATGATCCTGTGCGGGTACTGGCTGCTCTACAAAGCCAATGTCTGCGGCATCCTTTAGCTCATTTATAGCCTCTACAGCCTCGCCTGCGCTCCAACCACCATTGGCATCCACACCCAGAATCACGGCAGGGCCGACTGCGCCTCGTACAGCCAACACCCTGTCCACATCGTCCTTCCAGATCTTTCCGCTCTCGCCCGATCGTATGCCAACCTTCACCTTCATGGTGGTAAAACCGTGGCCAAGTGCAAACGCCGCTATTTCGGCCGCTCGAGATGGAGATGTGCCGGATATAGAGAACTTTATCGGGATTTTAGGTTCAGCAGATATCGATCCCCCAAGGGTACGCCACAGAGGTTCGTTGCGGAGTTTGGATAAGAGATCCCAGAGTGCCATCTGCACCGCAGATTTTGTGAACGGCATACCCTGTGTGGAGCGCTCGATGCAATTGATGAGCTGAGGCAGATCGTTAATATCCCTGCCAATTAGTTCGGGGGCGATGTTGTGCTCGATACAGAGTGCGGCGTTGTGATGGTCTTCCCCGCTCCACAATGGCGTGCAGGAGGCCTCACCAATGCCCGTTTCGCCCTCTTCTGTGTGTACGATTACCAGCAGAAAGGGCGAAGCGCTGTGTGGCCCCTGGCTGCTATGGATAACCAGCAACGGGCGGATTGGTACAAGCACCTTTATGGTTTCTATTCTGGCTATTCTGGGCACGGGGTATTGATCGTCCTATGCAGCAAGAGTTGAAGTGCATTGCGTGTAATTTTAGAGAGCGTATCATCCACAAGCAAGGCTGCGGGGTAGGTAATCGAACCCACAGAAAATACCCTGCCTCCGCCCGGCAAATCTACCATCACCATCTCTGCGCCGCCCGCCTCTGGATTGTTGCCTTTTGCCAGCAGCACAGTACCAACCGGGGATTGCTGGCTCCGTTTATCGGTTTCATGGCCAGAGGCGCCGCCGGGCACACGCTCGTGCAAACTCGATTCTCCAAACGTATCGCCATTACTAAGGCCCGTTGCGTGAAATACAGGGTGCTGGCTGTTGATAACCGTATATGGCGCTGCCGTCATTATCCCGGCATCGGTGCAAACAACACCAAGGAGGGATGCCTCACTCCTGGTTTCGAGGGTTGAGTGCATTCTGCTTTCTGCGTACCATGTTTGCCCATTTGCGCCGGTTACGGGCCCGGCCATGCCGCCGCCAGCGGGTATCTGAGCAAGGCAGCGCATTACGGAGCAATCGGTGCCCTCCATAAACTCTACTTCGCAGTTT
>CAIONQ010000059.1 GCA_903859705.1 uncultured Chthonomonas sp. | reverse complement strand
CCATTATCCGCCACTTGACATTGAACATATTGAAGCGTGACGAAAGCAAGAACGTGAGCGTCCGACGGAAGCGCAAGAGGGCAGCCAGGGAGACGCAATACCGCGAGCTACTCCTGAAAAATTAAGATGCGATTCCCGTGCTTTAATGGGCCAGCATCAGGCCACTGCAAAATATGCAGAAACACCGATTTGCCGGGGCTCTCACAGGTTGCACATCCCCATGGGCCAGGTTTATACGGTCCGCCTCGCGTTTCATAAATGCTGCGGCCATTTGTTTTAAGCCATGCCCCCATCTCTTTCAAACGCTGCACCTGCAGTGGCTCAATGCTCCCATCCGGCATGGGGCCAATATTAAACAACAGGTTACCATCGCCGCCCGCACAGCGGACAAGGGTTTGTAGGCACTGCTTGAGGCTCTTTACCGGGTCGTTGGGTTTCCACGACCATTGATTGGCGATGGTGATGCAGCTTTCCCACGGGCGATTGTTCTGAAATCTGCCAATAACCTGCTCAGGCGTATCATAGTCGGCCGCATTCGAACAGCGGTTATTTAACACAATATCCGGCTGCAGAGAACGAACATAATTTACTACTCTGGCTCCGCGCTCAGCATCAAACTCCTGCGCAACATCAAACCACAGGGTTTCCAGCGGGCCGTACTTCTGCACCAGCTCTTTGATCTGGGAGCGCAGATGGGTTTCGTAGCGATTGAGATCTGGATTTGGTTTTTTGGTAGATCCGCCCGGGCTGCCAAGCGGGAAATCCGGGTGGTACCAATCACATACAGAATGGTACGCCCCAAATGCAACACCATGCCGGCGGCAGGCCGCCGCGATATCTGCGGTTACATCTCGGGCATACGGCGAGTGCATAATGCTATGCTCTGAGAAGGCGGTATCGAACATACAGAACCCATCATGGTGTTTGGTGGTAAACACCAGGTACTTCATGCCTGCCTCCTCAGCAAGAGCAGCCAATGCATCCGCATCAAATTTTGTTGGGTTGAAGGATTTGTATAGCGAATCGTACTCTTCGATGGGAACCTGCGCCCCGCGAGACCACCCTATTTCTGTGCCCTTGAGGCTAACCGGCCCCCAGTGAACAAACATGCCAAACCGGGCCTGTTGCCAGTGTTTAAGGCGTGCTGTGTTGGAGGCAGGTTTTGCCGGGATGCTGCCCGGCATATAGATTGCTGCAGCAGCTGCGAGAATCGAAAAGAACATACAGGGCTCCTGTGCTGGCGAGGGCGCCGGTACGCATTGCCCGGCTTTGCCATTGTGAACCGCAAAGAGGCGTGCTTCATCCGCCAATCAGCGGAATGTGGAGCCCAGGCAATACCAATGGGCCGATGTGTCGGCTGAATATTTACAGAAACAGGCATCTTTCGCATGAGCGAAAGATGCCTGATTATTTGTAATCTTGACGATTGAACCTGGGTTTTGACCAGCCTGCGGTTCAGGAATGGTTACTCAGCCAGGGCTTCGTGCACTATACGGCCATCCCACTCCCTGGCGGGTTTAAGGCCCAGAAGATGAGCGATCGTTGGGCATGTGTCGTAGATATTTACCGTTCGCTCAAGTTGGCCCGGTTTTACGCCATCACCATTCAATATCCAGGGAATATTCATATCTTCCGGGCAGGTGGTGCCATGGCTTCGGCCGTGGCCGCCGTGATCGCTCAGGAGCAATGAGGTGTGCGGTCGGCCGGTTTTGCTGCTGGCTTCCAGCACGTGGGCAACGCAGCGATCGGCATTTGCGATTGCGGCAAGATATTCAGGAGACATCCACCCGTGTTCATGCCCACACTCATCGGTGTATCCCAGATAAACAAACAGAAAATCGAAATCCATCTGCTCAATATGCCACGCCGCACCGCGAGCGATCTTCCAATCACTTTCCGGTGAGTAGGCATCGCCATACAAATATGAAATGCTCAGGCTGCCTGGCGCGCACAAATCGCGAAGCTGGCCCCAGTTATAGAAAAAGCCGGTGCTCAGGCCGCTCTGCCGCGCAAGATCAAGCACGCTGGGCACAGGGCGTGCCAGAGGCTGAAAATCGTTGGAGGTAATGCCATGCCGAGATACATCCACACCGCGCAGCATGGAGGTATGGCACGGCAGCGTTACCGAAGGCATTACAGTTTGAGCAGCTGTGGTGAAGGCTCCCGTTTGCAGCATGCTATGCATGGTGGGGGTGTCTGCGGCAAGCATTCCATCTGGCCGCATGCCATCAATGCTGAATAAAATTACGCGTCTGCGGGTCATGGTGCGCTAAATCCCCCGGGAATTGTGGTTAGCGCGCTGTGCGCCGTTCTCAGTGTACCCTGCACAGGTTTTGCCGCCATGCAGGAGATCGCAGCCCTCACGCGAAATTACGCCACACATCGGGCCGCTGAGCCGGCCACTGCATATATTAAACTGGAGCCCATGCACTATGAGATATTCCGGAACCGGTGTGCTTGCTTGCGCCGCTGCGCTTTTGTGCTCTGTTTCTGCCTTCGTAACTAGCCCAGCATTGGCACAGCCGCCTGCTGGGGGGTACTACGAAGAGGAAATATCTGCATCTAATCCGCTGCGTACGGAACAGGCGAAGGAGCTGGATGCCTACATCTTGCAGCAGAAGGCGGATGTTTCTCGCTTAAACTCTGTATTTCGGCCGGATTATAGTTCACCAGCGGCCTACACCGCTTCTACGCGTAAGCTACGCCAGGCCTTTTGCCAGTCTATGGGGTATCCACCCCCCGGCCAGCCAGATAAAGAGGCTCCCTCTTTTGTTAAGATCGGTGAAGACAGCATAGGCGTGTACTACCGCGCAAAGATAAGCGTGCTGCCAGCTGTGCATGCCGAGGGGATTTACATTGTTCCAAAAGCGGCAAAGGGCCGCGTGCCACTGATTATTTCTATGCACGGCGGCGGCGGTTCGCCCGAAGTTGCACTATTTCACGGGGGTGGTAACTACCATGATATGGTGCGAGGCGCGGTTAAGCGCGGATATGCGGTGTTTGCCCCGCAGCACCTGTTTAGCGCGCAGGGGTACCCTGGAGATATTCGCAATCGCATAGATTCCCGCATGCGGCTCGTGGGCACCAGCCTCACTGCCGTTGAGATACTTAAAATTACGCGCAGCCTGGATGTGCTGTTGAAACGACCGGAGGTAGACCCCAGACGTGTGGGGATGGTTGGGTTATCCTATGGAGGGTACTATGCTCTGGTTACGGTGGCAGTAGAGCCACGCATAAAGGTTTCCGTTTCCAGCTGCTATTTTGGAGTGCAGGAAGGACGATACGGCCGAGATGAGCTTTCGGTACCATCCGATTTCCAGTTTCCAGACCGATTTACCCTGTTCAAAGACTCCGAGGCTGTGGCACTGATTTGCCCACGTGCCCTGCAGATACAGGCGGGCACAAAGGATGACTACGATCACCGAGAGCCAGGCGTATTGCTTGCCCCCGCATCGGCCGAATATTATAAGAAACTTGGCGTTCCGCAGAACTTTGAACACCTGGTGATAGAAGGCGGGCACGACTTTTTCGACGAGCCCGCCTGGAAGTTTATAGCGGCACACCTTTAAGTTAAGTTACTCAAACCGAAACCGTGCCAGCGCCAGCCCAAAGAACACGCAGCCAAATAACAGCAGCACGCCAATATTTGGCAGCGTGGAAAGCAGGGTGTGGTGCCTCTGAATGAGATCTGAGTAAGCGTTTAGGGCCCATGCATGCGGCGTAATCATGCTCACTTTCACCATCCACTCTGGCAGCAGGGAACGTGGGATAAGCGTGCCGGAGATAAAGCCAAGTAGCAGTAGAAACATGGTGGTCATGCCCTGTATCTGCTCCATGGTTTTGCCGAATGTTGCCATCAGTAGCCCCATTCCGCATGCAGAGAAGATGGTGGCAATGGCGGTGATGGCAATGCCAACCGGTGCCTGTGCAACGCTGAGGTGCAGCCACTGTATGCCAATGCCAATAAGCAGCAGGGTTTGCACGGCACCCAATATGCCTCTTGCAAGTAGCTTGCCAGCCAGTATTTGCGCCCGAGAGATGGGGGCATTCAGCATCCGCCGCAGCGTGCCCTCTTGCCTTTCACCCAGCAATGTGGCCGCTACGCCATTGGCAAGCGAAAACACGAAGTAAACCATGAAGCCCGGCAGAAATATATCTCCGGGTGTAAGCCCCTGGCCCTTAATTTCCGTGTCTGGCATGGCAATTTTGGGGCGGTTAAGCATGGCAATGGCCGCATCTGGATACTGCCGAATCACTTCTGAAGCCACCAGCCGCTCATTTGCCCCTGCTGCAATGCCTTTTATCATAGAGGCAACGCGGGTATCGCCAGGGTCGGCCACAAAGGGCATTTCAATCGACCCATTGCCGCTCTTGCCGCTTATCGCAGCATCAAACCTCGTTGAGAAGTCCGTGGGTATCACCAGCCCGGCAGAGTATTTGCCTGCTGCAATCAGCTTTTCAAGCGCATCTGCACCGCCCGTTACCGGAATCGGATCTATACCCGCAGTGCGGAGTTGAGCCAGAGCCTGTTCTGCCCTCTGGCCGGCATCTTCCCTCGCTACTGCAACTTTAAACCCGCCTGTTGGCCGCCCGGCATCGTGGTTTCCATTCATGCTGCCAAACACAAAGGTGAGGATAATGGGCATGCCGAAGGTAAAGATCAGGGCCGAACGGTCGCGGCGTAGAATGCGAACATCCCTTGCGGCGATGCTCCATATTTGTAGTAAAACTCTTTTATTCATATAAGTTGGGTCCGTTGCAAAATCAATCTCTCAGCGACTTGCCGGTTAGCTCAAGAAACACATCTTCCAGGTTCGGTTCTCGCAGGCTCAGGCTGTATAGCGGAGCACCTGCAGCCGATATTGCCGAAACCAGTGTGGGCAGCACCCGGCCCGGGGCATCTGTACGCACTTTAACGATGTGTGGGTTTTCTTCGGAACCGGCAATATCTTGCCTGGGCTCCGCCGGCAGAATCTCAGCTTCGGAGCAGTGCTCAATGGCAGAGAGCCGCGCCTGGAGGGCAGCAAGCGCTACTTCTTCTTGCATGGCGTTATCCGGTGAGAGGGGCCCTATCTCTGCGTGAACAACCGAACCACCCAGAGTTGCTATGAGGTTCTTAACCGAATCACATGCTATAAGGCGGCCGCGATCCATAATGCCTACACGGTGGCAAAGTGCCTCCACCTCCTCCATGTAGTGGCTGGTGTAAAGAACCGTGAGGCCTTCACTGTTGAGGCGTTTAACCCCCTCAAAAATGTGATTGCGGGATTGTGGGTCTACGCCAACAGTTGGCTCATCCAGCAGAAGCAACCGTGGGCTGTGCATAAGGCCTATTGCCAGATTTAGGCGGCGCTTCATTCCACCCGAGAAATCTACAGAGCGGCTATCCGCCCGTTCACTGAGGCCCACCATTTCTAAGAGTTCTATGGCTCGCCGCTTCAGAGCCTCGCCATGCAGGCCGTACAGCCCGCCAAAAAACTCCAGATTTTCACGAGCTGTTAGTTTTAGATAGATCGCCAGATCTTGAGGCACAATCCCCAGAGCCCTCCGGCGCTCCGGGCCTTCTGGCACACCTGCCATGTTAACAGTGCCCGCAGTGGGCTGAAGAGTGCCAGAGAGCATGCTGATTGTGGTTGTTTTGCCTGCGCCATTTGGGCCAAGCAGCCCAAATACTTCGCCCTGGCGAATTTCGAAGGATACACCATCCACCGCAGTCAGGGAATCGAAGTTCTTGCGCAGGCCGTTTACCGTTATGAGGGCGGCTGTTGGGTTTTGGGTAGGTACCATTTTGGATCCATTGCGTATAAATTGCCGGGCGCTGTTCCGTGCCTGCAGGCAGGCGAAGAATTTATGAACGGCCTGATTGAACTACGTATTGCATCTGCCAGCGGGTTTCGGAAGCCCGGCAAAGCACTGATTGCGCCATGGAAGCAGTGCGGATTTGACGGACAGCCATAACATGCAAATCCTGAGCTCAATTGCAATCCAGAGCGTTATTTAGTGTTACAGATGCTGTATTGTGTATTAGTCTGTGCACACCTTCTGGATACTTTTCGCGAAAAAGGTTTGTGAGGGTTGAATCTAACATAGGATTTATGTATAATACGTCACGAAGCGCTTCGGTACCATCTCACATTGTTGTGCGATGTGGCTTCCTAAAAACGCTGCAACACTCCTCCGAGACAGAGTGGCAAATTGTGGTGAATTTGCCGCCGGGCAACATGCCAAAAAATACCTACGGATCGAGGAACCAGGGTGATAAGTGAACTGCAGCACCATCTCCCCCCGAGTCACGTAAAGTTCGCCGACTTGGCTGATCGGGAGATAGTTGAGAGGGCTCAGAGAGGCGATGAGTCTGCTTCGGAGTACCTTCTCTACAAATATCGTAACCTTGTTCGCACCAAGGTGAAATCGTATTTTCTGGTAGGAGCCGAGAAAGAAGACCTGTTGCAGGTTGGAATGATCGGTCTCTGGCAGGCAATCGTTGACTTCCGGTGCGACAAAGCCATCTCTTTCCCCGCCTTTGCCAAGGTTTGTATTCAGCGGCATATCATTACTGCTATCAAGACGGCTACCCGTCAGAAGCAGATGCCGTTAAACACCTCCCTTTCGCTCGAAAGCCCCTCTGAAGACTCCGGTCCGGATTGGAACCTTTCCGATATCATCCCGGCTACCGAAACACAGGATCCCGAAGACCTGGTTATTCAGGGTGAAGACACCAAAGTTCTGCATGAAATGCTGCAACAGGTGCTTTCTGATTTTGAGTGGAACGTGCTTGCGGGTTATCAGATTGGCAAGTCCTATCGAGAGATCGCTTCAGAACTACACTGTAAGACCAAATCAGTGGATAACGCCCTTGCACGCATCAAACGCAAGGTGTCTACCGTTCCGCTGGGCCTCGCAAATCTCAGCGAACTACTGGTTAACTCACCGCTTAGATAGCGATTACTTTCATCTTTAAACAGTTCGGGCCGTGCCGGGGTATATTCTCCTGCACGGCCACTGTTTTTTTGCCCGGGTATTCCGCCCGGCCAACCGCATTGGAGGATGCTTTTATGCCTCAAGATTCCAATTTTGAAGAAGAGGATCCAGATACGGATCTCCCGAATGAAGATCGCGCTATAGAATCTGTACTTGGCGAAAATCCGCGATCCGATGAGCTTCTATTGCTTATTCAAGCTCTTGAGAGCAAGCGTAGAGCCATACTCCGAGATGCAGAACGCAGCACAAATGCGCATGAGCGCATACGCCTGGAGGCACGCCTGGCTGAAATGAGCATACAGTTAGACGCTCTGCGTCAGGAAGCAGCAATCACTACCTTTGTAGAGAACTCCGTGCGCGTAACCATCAATAAAGCCCCGGCCACGCCGGATGAAGATGATTTCGATCCATACGCCGAGTAACATTTCAAGCTACTACAACAGAAATATCCGGCAAGAGCAGCAGCTCTTGCCGGATATTTTTTTGCGTTCAGGCAGTACCCAGTATCTGCTTACTCTTTCGCAGGCTCCGGGATCATAAAGGCAATCAGGATGCCAGGAATATACACCATGCCTACAAGCACCATGGCATGGCTGAGGCCGGCCAGGTCTTTAAGTGGTGATTTGAGGCCGAATATAACCGTGCCAGCCGCTGCAACCACCCTGCCGAAGTTGTAGCTGAACCCGGCCCCCTTGGTGCGCAGCATAGTTGGGAACAGCGGCGGAATGTACAGCGGAAAAAGGCCGAACACGCCCTGAACAAAAAAGTGTGCCCAGGGGATATAGTACAGAATGGTGATATGATCTTTGGGGCCATTCGGCCCGTAAGTAAGATACAGGGTGATGAATCCACCCAGAAACATGCAGGCTGTGGCTATTTTATAACCGAATTTGCGGGCAAGGCCAGCTGCAAAAAAGTTACCGAATATGGCCACCGCCATAACCAGCGCCGAAGCCAGCGCAACGTAATGCGCCTGTTCTTTTGCTGCCATAAGTGCCACATCCGGCAGCTTGCGCAGGTGCTGTGGGAACCAGAACAGATATCCCCATGTTGTAGTAAGCGCAACCGAGCACACAGCTACCGTTTGGATGGTGGTTATTAGCACCTTCCCGCGGAAAAGTGCGCTCATGCCAGCATCTTTGTGCTCCACCTTCTTACGTGCTTCATGCCATTCATCAGGCTCAGGAATCTGTTTGCGAATCCAAAAAGTTAAGAGAGCCGGGGCCGCACCAATAAGAAACACCCACCTGGGGTTAGTATCTGCCATTAAAAAATAGGAGAATGTTGCCGCAATAATTCCGAGTTGATACGCGGATTGCAGGCCAGCACTTGCCCAGGTTCTCCACTTCTTTGGCCAGGTTTCGGCCACCAGCGAAGAGCCCGCAGCCCACTCGCCTCCAATACCAAGCGCGGAAATAAACCGGAAAACGAGTAGAGATTTCCAATCCCACGCGAATGCGGAGAAACCTGTGAACAACGCATACGTAAGAATAGTAATCGCCATGGTTCGGCTGCGGCCAAACCTATCTCCAACCCAGCCGAAGGCGGCACCGCCAAGGGCCCACCCTATCAGAAAGGCAGCCTGAATGAAGGCGGCATGATTACCGATGGATTGCTTATCTTTTGTGTGAAGCAGCTCTGCCACAAATGGGGCGGCAACAAGGACATACAGGTAGCTATCCAAGCCATCAAATAGCCATCCGAGCCATGCGGCCATGCCGCAGCGCTTCTGTTCCACAGTGAGGTCACTAAGCCGCTGTGGCTCTGCGCCCATTTCTGTATTTGCAGTCATTGCAGTGCGTGTTTCTCCATTGAACTCTGGTTGAGGGGTGATATCGGGCGTAAACAGGCCCGGCCAAACCGGAACACATGCAAATGCGGCCCCGGCGACAGATGGCGAATACTCTAACATAACCCGGTGCCCATGTCAATCACGCAACCCGGCATTCCCAGGGCTATCGCATCTTATTGGCGCGTAGGCTGTCGAACCTGTAGTTGATATATCGGTCTGGTTTCGAATTTAATAGAGTCATTTTGGTTGCCAACGTCGAATTGTCCGATAATCTTCTGTGAGATGGAGTTCAGGCAAT